>JAFLJS010000057.1 GCA_022712895.1 Desulfocapsa sp. | reverse complement strand
GTGATTACGGGAACCCATTCAAAGTGAACTGGTGGGTCAGGGCTGGCTGGTTACTTGTTTTTGCTTATACCCTATACGCCGCAAATTACCTTAATGTTTCACTGCCACGTTTTATTGCAGGGATTGGGAACGGAGCTGAATTTCTGGCTGAGATGGTACCTCTTAATTTTTCGCGTTGGCGACTTTTGGTAGGTAATTTGCTGGAAACAGTAGAAATTGCAATCATTGCTTCAGCGTTTGGTATATTTTTTTCACTCCCTATTGGCCTTTTGGCGGCAAGGAACCTGATGCCGCCCTGGCTCACCTGGCCGGCCCGGTTGTTTATTGTTCTCTGCCGGTCTTTTCACCCGGTAATTTTCGCCATCCTCTTTGTAAAGGCAGTTGGCTTTGGTCCCCTTGCCGGAATCTTAACCCTGATTTTCGCCTCCATTGGCTTTGTCGGAAAACTTTTTGCCGAGGCAATTGAGGAAATCTCACTAAAACCCGTTGAGGCACTGCAAGCATCCGGGGCACCATTTATCAGTGTTATTCTGTATGGAGTCCTTCCGCAGGTACAGAACCGGTTTATCGGTTTTTCATCGTATCAGTTTGATGCCAATCTGCGAAACTCAACCATGGTCGGTATAGTTGGCGCCGGTGGTATCGGCGGCACATTATTTGCCGCATTCCAACGTTTTGATTATGATTTCCTGGCTGCAATTCTGGTTTCTATTATTGCTCTTGTCATGGTGAGTGAGTTCATATCCCTGCGCATTAAAGGGGTCTTTCAATGAGCCCGCAAACTGTGCATAAATGGCAGCGATTCACCTTCAAAGAACAGATGGCCCGTTTTACAGTATTCTTAGGTTTTGCAGTGGCTTTTTCTGTTTCTGTCGGCACCGTTCAGGTTATTCCTGAATTTCTATACGATGCGCATATTCAGGTTGCAGATCTTCTCACGCGCATGTGGCCCATGGATCTAGCTTACTATCCACAAGGTATCCATGAAGCCATGGTGGAGACTTTGCATATTGCTAGTCTTGGAACGCTGCTTGCAATCACCATGGCCATTCCCGTAGGTATTATGGGGGCGAATAATATTGTTCGCATACCGATTCTGAACTGGCTGGCAAAACTTATTCTGGTGTCATCACGATCAGTTAATTCGCTGGTGTGGGCGCTGTTGTTTGTGGCCATTTTTGGCCCTGGTGCCCTTGCCGGAACTGTTTGTATCGGTTTCAGATCCGTTGGTTTTGTGGGGAAGCTTTTTGCCGAAGCACTGGAAGAGACCGATCCTGGCCCCATTGAGGCCTTAACGGCAGCTGGTGCTCCATGGATAAGTATCTTTCTTAAAGGTTACTGGCCTCAAGTTGCACCGTCGTTCTGGGGAATATTCCTCTTTCGTTGGGATATCAATGTTCGCGAATCCGCTGTCATTGGCCTGGTTGGTGCCGGTGGAATCGGAATGGTGTTGGATACCGCTTTAAATCTGTTCCACTGGGATAGAGTTTCAGTGATACTGCTGAGTATTTTTGCTGTGGTGGTTGTGGCAGAAATTTTTGTGACCAATATCAGAAAGCGTATTATTTAAGTAGCAATAGGTTCTGTGGTTGTTCAGATTTGATTGAATAAAATCTTGTAGTATCCTAAGGGGCTATTCTGTTCCCAGATTACTAATTTTAGTGTAAGCTTGTAGATGATTAACTATTTTCATTTGCACTTGGATGTAGCTCTTTATATTGCAGATTTCCTGCGCTTAAAACTTTGGAGAAAACAATGAAGAAAGTCACTTTACTTGCGGCCGCATGTTGTTTTTTTATGGCAACCGCAGTTCAGGCGGAAACATTAAAGATCCTTACCTGGAAAGGCTATGCCCCAAGGGTACTTATTGAAAAATTTGAAAAAGATACCGGAATTAAAGTTGAAGCGACTTTCTCCAATAATGAGGAGATGATTGCAAAGTTGCGCGCAACCCGTGGCGCAGGTTTTGACCTGGCGCAGCCCAGTCAGGATCGTATCTCTTCTGTTCAGGAAAAATTTAAAATTTACCAGGCAGTCGATTACTCTAGGATTGATACCAAGCTCTTCATCCCATCAATGCTTGACGCTGTGAAGAGTAATACCAAAGTAGGAGACAATTCCTACGCGGTTCCTTTTTGCTGGGGAACCTCAGGCCTCATCGTAAACAGTGACAAAGCAGCCAAGGCAGATGACTGGAATGCTCTTATGGATCCCGAATTTAAAGGTCGTATCAGCTACCGTCTGAAACGTCCAACACTGATCGCCGTGGGTTTTGCTCTTGGCTATGATCCCTTTGCTCTGTACAGTGATGCTGTAGGATATAAGGAGATGCTTGATAAGGTTGCGGAAGCTCTTATTAATACCAAACCACTTGTTAAGAATTACTGGGCTAACGGTGATGGATTGCTTGAATCCATGCGTTCCAGTGAAGTTTTTGTTGCCATGGCATGGGATAGCGGTGGTTGGAAACTCCATGATGAAAATAAGGCCATCGATTTTAAGGCACCTAAAAAAGGTGCTCTTGGTTGGATTGATACCTTTGCCATTCCATCAAAGGCTAAAAATGTTGATGCCGCTTACAAGTGGATCAATTTCATAATGGCTCCTGAAAATGCTGCCTACTTTACCACTCAGGAGAAAGTGCCCACAGCTTCACAGGGGGCCAACGCCTTTGTTTCTGCTGAAGTTCGTGCCAACTTTGAGCGTTCCTTCCCGCAAGAGACCATTGACAACATCAAGTGGTATCCACCGGTACCAGCAAAGCTTGAAGTTATGGAAGGAAAGATTTTAGACAAAATCAAGGCTGCTAAATAAATAGTCATAACTCTCAGGATGACTCGGTTGCGTAGACAGCCAAGCCATCCTGAGGCTGTTTTCCTAGCAAGGCGTACCTTTCGGTACGTTTCAACGCACTTTTAGTATTCTAAAACCTTTCTTTCTCTGTGCCATGACCAACGATCTCTCTGTCCGTAATATTGTTCGAAAATTTGGAGACTTCACCGCAGTAGATGATGTCTCTTTTGATGTTCCCCAAGGCTCTTTCTTTTCCATACTCGGGCCTTCCGGTTGTGGGAAAACAACGCTGTTGCGTATGATTGCTGGCTTTGATGAACCCACCGCAGGAACCCTGACCATTCGTGATCAGGACATGAGGGGGGTACCGCCCAATAAACGCCCGGTCAATCTGGTTTTTCAGCATCTGGCTCTGTTTCCCATGATGAATGTTGTGGAGAATATCGGCTTTGGGCTGAAGCGTAGAGGAATGAGCAGCGCAGAGATAAGTAAGCGTTGCGTAGCTATTCTTGAGCGGGTTGATTTGCCGGGATATGGCAAAAAACGAATTGATCAACTTTCTGGTGGTCAGAAACAACGGGTTGCCATTGCCCGTTGTCTGGTCATGGAACCCTCAGTACTTCTTCTTGATGAGCCGCTTGGCGCACTTGACCTGAAACTGCGGGAGCAGATGAAGGTGGAGCTGAAAAAGCTACAGGCCAATGTTGGAACAACCTTTATCTATATCACCCATGATCAGTCCGAGGCGCTTGTCATGTCTGACCGTATTGCAGTGATGAACGAAGGGCGTTTTGAGCAGGTCGGCTCTCCAAGAGAGTTATATAACGATCCTCGAACTCCCTTTGTGGCAAGATTTGTAGGAGATAACAATAGCTGGTCCGGTGAGGTAGAGGAGAGTGCGGAATATACAACAATCTGTACCAGCGAAGGGCTTCATTTCAGGGCAAGGAGCCATCGCTCTTACAAAAGTGGAACCCGTGTCGATCTCTTTCTGCGTCCCGAAGCACTGCGCATTGAGCCCAAAGATTTAACAGGCCTGAATACTTTTAAGGTGAGTGTTAAAGCCATTCTTTTTGATGGCGCCAACAGCCGCTTATTGACCGTGATGCCTGGTGGCCATGAACTCCTGGTTAACTTGCCCCAAAACCGTCAGTTTGACCATATTGAGCCCGGCGCATCCATTACTCTTGGCTGGCATCCAGACTCAGGACTCTGCTTTAAGGTGTAATGATGGGAAATGGATTTCGAATCACTTTCTGGTTATTTCTGTCACCCGTACTGCTCTGGCTGTTTTTACTCATCGTCATCCCTCATATAGATCTTCTGCTCCTTAGTTTCAGAGGGGAGAGTGATATGGGCGATCCCATCTGGACATTGCAGAATTACAAAAATTTCTTTATTGAACCCATCTACTGGTACACTTTTCTCAGGACGGCACTCTATGCGATGATCACCACGTTCTGCACCTTTATTCTGGCGCTGCCCGTTTCGTTTTATATTGTGAAACTGGCAAGACCCAGAACCAGAGGTTTTCTCACCGTGCTGCTGCTGTTGCCTTTCTGGGTTAGTGAATTGGTTCGAGTTTACGGCTGGATGATTCTGCTCCGGGAATCAGGTGTGTTTAATTACTTTATGTTGAAGATGGGGATTATTGACCAGCCCATTGAGATGCTCTATAACGATATCACCATGATTATGGGACTTGTTTACACCTCCATGCTTTTTATGGTGGTACCCCTCATTTCGGTGATGGAGAGCCTCGATGATTCTCTGATTGAAGCGGCACATGACCTTGAGGCGTCACGCTTTGATATTCTGCGCACCATTATTATTCCACACTGTAAACCTGGTATTACCTCCGGTTCCATCGTGGTATTTATGCTGGCTCTTGGTAATTATCTGACCCCGAATCTGATGGGTGGAAAAAATTCACTCTGGTTCACGGAGCAGATTTACAATCAATTTATCGCAAGTTTTAACTGGAATCAGGGTGCTGCTTTTGGCTTTTTGCTTCTGGTGCTCAGTTCAGTGATTATCTGGGTCGGCCTGAAAGTAACCAGGCAAAACCTTGGGGAGGTCGCCTCATGATCCGTTCTTTACCCAACTCCAAGCCCTATACATGGTCATTTAATCTCTTTATCATTGCCTATTTTACTTTTCTTTTTGCTCCACTGGCAGTGACCTGTATCCTCGCTTTTAATGATTCAAACTTTCCATCCATGCCCTGGAACGGGTTTTCCCTGGACTGGTTCACCTCGCCTGGGCCTGAGCGGGTGGGTATCTTCCATGATGATCAGAATCTGCGCTCTATATGGACTAGCTTTCAGACTGCATTTTATGTTGCCATCTTGAGTACTGTTGTGGGAACCTGTTCTGCATTTCTGTTTGAGCAAGAAGAGTTTCCCTTTAAAAAAAGCCTCTATTTTCTGATGCTTGCTCCTCTGGTTATTCCGGGAGTTATTTTGGGTATCTCACTGCTCCTTGCAGCCAATACTGCCGGCACCTTTTTTGAGGAGAGTTTTGGTATTGATGTTGGGATCTTTCGACCCAGTTTTTGGCTGGTGGTCTTGGGCCAGTTTTCTTTTATCACTACCTTTGTTACTCTGGTGGTTTCAGCACGGTTGAAAAAATTTGATAACAGTCTTGAAGAGGCTGCAATGATTCTGGGTGCCACGAGGCTTGAGGCGATCTGGTTTGTCACCTTGAGGTATCTGCGACCAGCGGTTATTGGCGCAGCAGCCGTGGCCTTTCTGATGAGTTTTGAAAATTTCAATACGACCTTGTTCCTTGTCGGGTCGGAGCCGACACTGCCTATTAACCTGTATCTCCAGGTACGTGACGGTTCCACTCCTGTGATCAATTCCATCTCACTGCTGTTAATCAGCGGGACGTCCATCCTTGCTCTGTTCAACCTTTACTTCAGTAAAAAAGAGGATTAACAGGGGCGTGTATGTTCTTTGATCATTTGCCACAACAGGGGCTGATTCTCGGCCACCGCGGTGCACGTTCCATCGTTCCAGAGAATACGATTTTGTCTATGAAGAGGGCAATGGAAAGTGGTGTGCCTTGCTGGGAAGCCGATATCCGAATGAGCAAAGATGGTGAGCTCGTTATATTTCACGATGCAACCCTTGAGCGCACCACGGATATTGTCACAAATGAGGCATTCAAAAACTGTTCAGATTATCGTATTAGTCAATTTACAAAAGAGGAGTTAAGTAAACTGGATGCAGGCTCCTGGTTTTTGAGCGATGATCCCTTTGCAACTGTTGCCAGTGGTGCTGTGAAGGTTGAAGAGTATACAATAATAAAGAAGCTGCAAATTCCATCGGTTCGTGAGATTCTTGATTTTACTAAACGCCACTCATTTCCTGTTAATCTAGAGATTAAGGAACTTGAAACTGCTCCTGAAGATTTCAGCATCGTAGACAAGATTGTGGAGATGCTCGTGGAGACAGGAACCATGGATCTCGTCCTTCTCTCCTCGTTTAGACACGAATTTCTGCACTATGCCCGAGAGTTAAACAGAGATGTGAGTGTGGCTGTCTTGGTAAGAGATCAGCATCCTGCCGATCTGCTCCAGTATCTACGATCCTTTCCTACCGTAGCATATCATCCGAATTACCGTATTTGTGACAGAGACCTGATAGTCCAATTGCGGGATGCAGGCTTCAGGGTAAACTGCTGGATTGTGAACGATATGGAGCGTGCACAGGAATTTATGCGTTGGGGAGCAGGAGTGATAACAGACTGGCCTCAAAATCTGCTCAATAGATAATCAACTCTTCTGTTGTACAAACTCGATAATCCACTTGTCAAACAGTCTATTATCCGCTTCAATCCTGTAAGGATTCACTACCGGCAAATGCTAATTATATTTTCCTGTGAACTCCAAAAATACGTGATAAAAAATAGTTATGGCATTAAGAGGATATCAACCATCTCCGCAAAACCGTAGCCGCCTTCTTTTTGTGTAACCCAAGTTGGTTCATGCGTTATCTCATCAGTGAAGTCGAGAATATTGGCGACTCCCACACTGTTTTGAAAGAAAGCAAACATGGGGGCGTCATTTGGCGAATCACCAGAGTAGAGAATCTCATGTTTGTTGTTTTCCAGAGAAATACTGAAGATTTCTTCAAAAAGTTTCTTGGTCATTGCCAGCTTGTCGTAATCGCCAAACCAACCATTCACGTGGATTGAGCTAATCTTGGCCACCGCCCCAGCCTCTTCGAAAAGTGAGACTATTTTTTTTACTTCTGCCATTGCAAGTGGTTGAACATCTTCACAGAAATCAATGGCGAGATCAGCTTCTCTGTAAGACTGATCGGCAGAAATCATGCATCCTGGAACTTTCTGTAAAATCTGTATTGCCAATGCATCCAGTTTCACAGTGTCACTTTTTCTCTGTTTGGCGTCTCGCCAGTATCGGCGCGCCATCTTTCGCTGCTTTTCATCGTAATAAAAATAGAATGCGCCATTCTCTCCAACCAGTCCATCCACTGGCCACATCCGGGCAATATGATCACACCAGCCTGCCGGCCTGCCCGTTATTGGAATAACTTTGATACCATTTTGTTGTAAACGCTCCATGGCACCGTATGCAACTGCTGGTAGTTTTCCATCAAGGGTTAGCGTGTCATCAATATCCGTGAGGACATAACGGATTTGTTGTCTGGTTTCTTTGGGAAAAGTTTTAAATGGATTCATAAGATGAGAGGGGTCGTATAATTTTCTATGACTAATCTTCGGTACAGTTTCTTTGCAAAACTATAACATCACATCAAACTGAAGGGAAATCCTTCCTGAGGGTAGAAATCCATTGTTCTGTGTTGAACAGGAAAAAACAGTGATTGTAAAAAAATCGATATATTCCTGTCGGGAAAAGTATATAGTCTTTATAAGGAGGTGTTAAAAATTATGAAAATTCGAATATTTTCAGATTATATCTGACCATTCTGCTGGATCGGCAAGGGACTTGTCGACGAATTCAAGGATGTTTTAAGTCTTGAGGATGAGTGGGTTCCGTTTGAACTTCAACCGGAGACGCCATCTGAGGGCAGACTGTTAACAGATAAGTTTCAAGTCCATGAAATAACAGCCATGTTTGAACATCTCAGGCAGCGAGGCAAACGTTACGGGATGGTCTTTAATGATCGTGACAGATCTTCTAACTCTCATTTGGCACTTGTGGCAGGTCAGTTTGCACAGGAGGCCGGGCTCTTTGAAGTGTTTCATGAGAAGCTCTTCAAGGCATTTTTTACAGACCTGAAAGATATTGGTGAGCCGGATATTCTCCTTAACATTGCCACAGGCTCCGGGCTTAATCCTGAAGAGTTGGCGAAGGCCTTTGCTGACAGACGTTATGAAGACTGCTTGCATACCGCCGCAGCGGAAGCCAGACGTTTAGGTATTCGATCCATTCCAGCTTTTGTTTTTGCAGGTGATGAAGTTATTTTTGGGGCACGAACGCCGGAAAATTTTCGAGTTGCTCTACAGAATATTAAGGCCGGCACTTACCGCAGTCCACTTATCTGAAAGCGTGACATTTTGCGGGAGTTATTGGAACTGTCTTGTTTGTGGACACTTGTATTGTTGAATTGCTTTGCCTGTGTCTAAATTCTGTGCATCTGTTTGCCCTTGTCTGTCGTCCCTCTCTAACGATAAATCTCTTTTATGCCCTAAATTTAGCTTGTTATGTTTGGCTGTCCATCCTGTACCACTACGTGGCACGCTTCCTGCTTAGTACTTAGTAACACTAGATGATGTTTTATTCTTTTTTTGACTTCCTGGAACATCTTAACTGGAAAAACAGGTTATTGCAGACAATGGCAATAAAGGAGATACAGATGAAACGCAGGACTTTTGTCAAAGGTGGGCTGGCCGCGTTAGGTTTTACAGCATTGAGTTCTTACGGTGTACTTCATTCTTCCGGCATCAGTTATGCCGGCCCTCGTAATGGATTTGTTGATCCTTTACCAGTGCCCCCTGTTCTCGAGAATTTGTCCACAGGTGTTGATGAGGCAACTTTTGCTCTTCAGGTTCAGCGAGGTTCACTGGAGTTGCTCCCCGGTCTGGTTACGCCAACTATGGGCTATAATGGGAATTTTCTTGGCCCTACAATTAAGGTCCGTAACGGGCAGCAGTTTAAGGTGAACGTTCAAAATGACCTGAACGAACCTACCACCGTACATTGGCACGGGCTCCATGTTCCGGCGGAGTGGGATGGTGGGCCACGGCAACTTATTGAAGGAGGTGGCAGCTGGCACCCTGAGTTTACAATCAAACAACAGGCGGCAACGCTCTGGTACCATCCCCATGCCATGGGTTTGACGGGGGCACAGGTATATCAGGGATTGGCCGGGCTCTTTATCATAGAAGACGAAGTCACAGATAAACTCAATATCCCAAAGACATATGGGGTTGATGACTTTCCTCTGGTCATTCAGGATCGCCGTTTTTTTCAAGATGGTAGTTTTGCTTACGCCCAGAACATGATGGATATTGTCCATGGAGTCGTTGGCAACCATCTTTTCGTGAATGGCAGCTTGTGGCCTAACCTTGAGGTGCCGCAAGGAATGGTACGGTTGCGGATTCTCAATGGGTCTAACTCCTCTATCTATCGGATCGGTTTTAGGGATGATCGCACTTTTTATCAGATTGCGACTGATGGCGGTTTTCAGGAAAAACCTGTGAAGCTCACATCGCTGTTTTTGTCAGCTGGAGAGCGAGCAGAGATACTCGTCGATTTTGCGGGTGATTCTCAAGGGGCGAAGATTTCACTGCTGGTAGACCAGTATGCTGGAAATCGATTTGAAGCCATGCAATTTACAGTGGCCACTGCTTCATCTACTTCGATTGCAGTACCAGAATCACTTACCACCATTGACTGGCTACAGGAAAATGAGTCGGTGAAGACCCGGAAGTTTGTTATGGAGAGCATGGGCGGTGGACGTATGGGAATGATGAGTGGTGGAGGTGGGCGATTGACTATCAACGGAAAAAATATGAGTATTTATCGCATTGACGAACAGGTCAAGCTTGGGACCACCGAGATTTGGGAGATCAGTAATCCCTCAGGTATGATGATGCGATTGCCCCATTCAATGCAC
Source organism: Desulfocapsa sp. (assembly GCA_022712895.1). Classification (GTDB taxonomy): domain Bacteria; phylum Desulfobacterota; class Desulfobulbia; order Desulfobulbales; family Desulfocapsaceae; genus Desulfocapsa. The sequence continues at coordinate 85,428 of JAFLJS010000057.1, read as the reverse complement.
CTGCATGATGTGCAGTTTCAGATCCTCGATCGTAATGGGCGAGCGCCCTCCCCAGAAGAAAGAGGGAGGAAAGACACAGTTTTGATTCAACCCGGAGAAACTGTTCGCATTATTGCGAAATTTGAAGATTATACCGGTATCTATATGTACCACTGCCATCTACTGGAACATGAGGATAATGGAATGATGGGGCAGTTTGAGGTTGTAAGCTGATTCTGATTTTCATTATTTCGTCCGGGGGCCGCATGGAACAAGAGTATCACCGTCTGTCTGAAAACAGATTTCTCCATCCTGGTCTGTACGCAACACAGTCCCGCTGTATTTTGTGAGTAGGCGTACTGTGTTTGTAGCCGGATAGCCGGATGTATTCTTCTGGCCCACGGATATCAGGGAGACTTTTGGACGAATCATTTGCAGAAATTCAGGTGCCCCGGTGTCGATTGCTCCGTGATGGCTAGCCATATAGAGATCCACTCTTGAATCGTTCAGTAGTGGACGAAGCATTGGGATGATATATTTCTCAATCTCATGATTGATATCTCCCATTAGCAGAACTGTAGCACCCTGTCTGGCGGTGAGCAGTATGACAAGGCTGTGTGTGTTGAGATCTGTTGTTGATTGCAAATGCTCAGGCCATAAGACTGTTAGTGTGTGTCCCTGCCAGGAAAGAGCGTCTCGGTTCTGCAAACAGTTATGCAGAGGATCGTTGCTTAATTTTTGCCTGGTTTGCACGAAGAAATCTTTTTCACTGGGCTGCAGTACAGGAGAGACATGGCAATTATCCAAAACGGGAGTCTCGGGCCATGTGTCACGGAGCTGGCAATATCCGCCTGCATGATCCGGGTGCAGGTGGCTGAGAAGTAGATAATCAAGATGTTTTACGCCAATCTCCGTCATCCGCTGACTGATATGATCTGTGTAAGAAGGCAGTCCTGTATCAATTAAAATTCCACGGTTATTTTCAACCAGCAGTATACTTTGTCCACTTCCCACATCAAGCATGACTACCTTGAGCGCCGCATTGCAATTGTTGGCAGTCAGGAGGATGGAAAAGAGCGCAGAGAAGAAGAGTGGTTTGCTCATGATTGATCTTGTCTGCGCGAATGATTTCTTCGTTCACTTTCCAGAAGTAGAAATGCGAGGAACAATCCTAGAAATGAGGAGAAAATATTTATACCAACATCACGCAAATCACCAACTCTATTGGCTAGAAAATGTTGAAAGATCTCATCCAGGAGCGATACCAGCACACAGCAAACAATTGTCATCTTAAGACTGAAAATCTTGCGGGAGAGAAAACCCAAGAGTCCAAAAGTTGCGATGTGCATTTTTTCTACGGCGTGAATGTGCTGAAAGAGCAGAAAGAGCAGAACTGTGATCCACAGGAGATGATAGACGTGGGGATGCAGTCCAGATCGGACAAGGAGAATGGCATACCCACTGATGATGCCCGCCAGCAGTAGCCCGAGAAACAGCCCCATTGTTTCCACTGAAAAGTAGGCGAGGAGAAGACGTTGCAGCGAACGACCATAGAGGGAAAGAAAAGGGATAAGCAGTAGTGTTATCAGCCACACAGAGAGCAGTCTGCTTCTGTCTTGGAGATTCGTGTGGAAAAGAGAAAAAATCATCATAGCTGTATCAGTTTTTTGTGTTACACTTGTTCGCTTAGTTTTACAACGTAGCCTAGAAGTGAATTATCTCAAACACTAAAAGACTTCTCACTGTAGCCATGCAAGCCATAACAAAACTTTTCCTTATTTTTGTAGTTTTTTTTGCTCCCTCAACTGATTTATGGGCAGCCATTGATGAGGTTCAGGAAGAAATTGTAGTGATTAGTGACGTCAGGTACCCGGTTCCTCCTCCGTGGCAAGGTCACAAGCTGGATGCACCGTCCTTAACCGTTCCGCCACTGATGAAAATTCCAGTAAATCTCACTGAAAATGAAAGTAAATTATACTTGTTAAAAGATGCATGTCTGGCCTTGATAGCAATGGCCGACGAAGCTGAGAAGGAGAATGTTCACTTTCAGATAGACTCTTCTTATCGCAGCAGTTGGTATCAGAAAAAAATATTTATGCGTATGATGAGAGAGGGGCGTGAGTTCGAAGATATCATCAGATATGTAGCGCCACCTGGTTATTCTGAACATGCCCTGGGAACGGTGGTTGACTTTACGCCAAGCAACTGGCGTTTTGCCGGGACTTCCACTTATACATGGCTACAGATGCATGCAAAAAAATATGGTTTTTTTGAGACCTTACCCCAGTATCCCAAAAGAAAAACTCCGTGGGAAGCGTGGCACTGGCAATATCTTGGAATTCAGGATTGAGTAATTTCCTGAAGAGGGAACTTTGGATATTTCTTTTTTTGCTTTTGAAATAACGATAGAAAATGTCGATATTACCATTTTCTATCGTTTTAGAAACTGAAGCGCTGGCCTTATCCTCTACCGATTTTCCGGTACACCAATGACTTTCAGGGTCATGGCCAGAGGACAGAACTTAGTAAATCCGTATTGGAAAAGATTCAGGCCCACAAATGCCGTGACAAAGAGAAAGTATTTGTGAACGAAAAGTGGGTTGCTGCCGCAGTCAACGCCAAGTGCCATGGAGAGTAGGATAAAAAAACCGGCAATAGTGTGAACCCAGTCTGTAATAATCATGTACAAAGCCTCATTTTAATTGTTGGGAATTGGTACTATTTAATATTATCCTAATATACCTTTCCAGCTTTGTCCAGCCACTAGTTTATTATTGTTCCAGTAATCCTTCGGTTCGTTTAATCCATACACTTCGCTCAGGCTCAGGCTGAAAAGTCACAAAGGTGCCCATGGAACGCTGTACTCCCATCATATCTGTAAGGAAATTATAAACGGCATTAGCTGCCGCCTGGTCTGCGGTGAGGGCTTGGTTTTGTGCATCAAGGAGTTCAATAATCGATTTTATTCCCTGGGTGTAGGAGTCTGTGATAAGGTCAAGATTACGCTTTGCAGAGTCTGCCCCATCCCTGGCCAGGCTGATTCCAGGGTAGGAAGCACGTGTTCTGTTCAAACTACGCAGCATATCCTGAGTTACCCGTTCAGCCAGTGAGCGTCTGTCAATTTTAAGCTTTTGTAACTCTACCTGGTTTCTACTGAGGGCTGCTGATTTCCTGCCACCCTCAAAGAGTGGTAAGCGTGCATACACACCAACCTGCCAGTCGGTGTCGTCGAGGCCACCTTGATAATCGCCCCGTTGACCGTTGCCATCTTCTGCAAAATACTGTTCTACCATGCCTTCAAGGGTGAAATCAGGTATCCAGAATTCACGTTTTGAAGATGTCGTTTGTCGCTCTTTGGCAGCAATGGTGGCATCAAGGGATTTCAACTCAGGACGCTGGCTGAGTGCTTCACGGATTGCTATGTTGGTAAACTTAAGCAGGTATCTTGGGTTATCCATCATTCTCAGGAAAAATTGATTGCCGCCAATCAGCAACGGATCACTCAGATCAGTTTCTTCTGCGATAAACAACTCCTGGAGAGGTCGGTTTAAGATTCTGTTCAGGTTTTCCATGGCGTCAAGACTTTCCGATTCTCTTTCAAGAACCGATCTGCTGTCTCCCGCATTTTTTGTCTCCCAGCGATATACCTCATCAGGTCCTGCAACTCCCGTGGACAAGCGAATGCGGGCCCGTTTGAGATTAGCGTGGGTGAGTTTTAAGTTGTCTTTTTCAAGCTGTTCAATGGTTTTTGCACGCAGCACATTAAAGTATGCAACAGAAGCTGCATAAATAGTGTCAAGGCGGACACTGTCTCGATCCATTTCTCGTCCGGTTTGCAGATGCTGTTCAATGGAATACCTAGCCCAACTTCGTTCTGAATAGATCTGCTGTGATGCAGTGGCTATACCAGTCCATGCACGTTCAGGACTGCTGCCCTGGCTAAGGTCTGCCCGGTCATTATCAATGGCACGGGCACCTGTGGCAATACCTATTTGCGGCAATAGGGGGGAGCGTGTTTCACTGACAGCATGGATTCCGGCAAGAACAGTTTGGTCAGCAGATAAAAAATCGAGATTGACTTCCAGTGCTTCTTCCACAACCTGTTGTAGGTTTAAACGGCGTTTAATGTCAGTGCGTTCTTGGTGTAGCAGGTTTGCACCCGTCATAATGGCAAGACCCGGAAAGATATCCATGGCACGAGCAGTTGCCATATTGATAGTCAGTTCATGACCACTGTCCATCTGAATGTTCAGTGAACCAGCCGTTTCACCAAGTAAAATATCCTGTACCGCTATGGCAGTTCTTCTGGCGAGGTTGTCTTGCATATCCTCGGGCACCTCTCCCATCAAAAGTCCAGCACTCACCAGTGAGCGATCCCAAATTGCATAACCTGGCAGCTTTCTGTCAATAAAGCCCTGAAGTAGTTTTGCTGTTTCTGAATCTGAGAACTGGTATAGCGTACCAAGCATCACGGAATCAGTGCCTGGGGGCAGGGCATCAAGTACGGCATCTGCTGAATTGAAAGCCGCTATCATGCTGACCTCAATGGAGTTTTCATTGGAAAGATATTTCGTAAATAAATTGAATTCGGGGACTGCTTTCAGAAGGCGACTATCAATGATAATGGCCAGATGCTGTGCGGGAACAATTTTCTGGAAGATTAACAGGTCCCGATCAAGGGAAAACATAGTGTCAATGGGGGCCAGATTGGAATGAGTCATCATAGCTTCCGGAGCTAGATGTTCACGAATCAAACTGTCAAAAATATAGGGTGCGATTACCGGCTTAGGTGGGTTTTGACCATGGTAGGCAAGGTAGGAGGAAATGTAGCCCAGCGTTATAACAAGATCCACATCAGGATTTTGATAGAGCTTGTTTATTGCACTCTCAACCCCCTGCCGGCTGTTGTTGCCGGACAGGGTCGCAGAATCTGGAAAGTTAATCGTATACTCTCCATCGGCAAGTGTCTGTAACTCTTTTTGAAAAACAGAAAGTATGCGTAAGTCTTCTTCGCTGTTACCGTCGGTTACGATGCCGATGTCATAACTGGGGATATTGTCGGTGCCAAATACAGAAGAGGGCAGTAGACAGATAAAAAATATGGTGCAGAGCTTGAAAAATGAAATTCCCATGGAATACTCCCTGAAAAGCTATCTGATCTTAAAAAAAGTGGCATATAGAACTGGCACAAATACCAGCGTCAGGACGGAGGCAAAGCCCAGCCCGAAGACGATGGTAACAGCCATGGCCACGAAAAATGCATCACCAAAAAGAGGCAGCATACCCATCATGGTTGTAAGTGCCGCCATCATAACCGGTTGTAATCGAGAAACGCCAGATTCAAGTATTGCCTCCAAGCCGTCCATGCCTTCCCTGATATTGAGATCGATCTGGTCAATAAGTACGATGGCATTCTTGATTAACATACCGGATAAACTCATAAGGCCTAGCAGCGCCATAAAACCAAAGGGCTGATTAAGCAGGAGAAGACCAGCAACAACACCAATCAGTGACAGAGGCACAGTGAGCCAGATAATAAGGGGTTGTCTGAAGGCGTTAAAGAGAAAGATAACAGCCAGAATCATCATTCCAAAATAGAGTGGAATGTTGGCAGCCAGTTGTTGGGTTGAATCTGCTGAATCTTCAAGCTCACCACCCCAGGCCAGAAAATATCCGGGTTTCCCTTTAATGGGCAGGATATCGTCATACTTAAGAGAAATGGTTGAGGCTGTGTGTATCTCCCCTTCCTGCAATGGAGAACCACGATAAGCTGCCACATCAACACCTAAAAGCTGTTCGATTCGTGGTTTTATTCGTTCGAATAGTTGGGCAGGAAGTTCCGTACGTGGATCGGCATGCACCTTAATCATGGGGCGTCTGTGCCAGCGTGAGACCCGGGCATTTTCCCATTCTGTGCTTACTCCATTCATCACCTGCATAACCGGTACATTTTGGCCAGCCGATGGGGAGAATATCTGCAGCTCCTCAATATCCTCAATACTGCTTCGTTCATCGATTGGTGCTCGTGCAATGATCGGGATCAGGTCAATTCCTTCACGGTACAGTCCGGTGGTTGTGCCTGAAAAGTTAGCCTGCATGGCTGTGGCCAGCATGGGGCGTGTGATACCAAGATTTCTGGCCCTGTCTTCGGCAAGTTGAGGTTGAGGGACTTTAACTTTTGCCCCCCATTCCGTACGGACTGCCTTGGCACCTTCTTCCCGCAAAATTGCCATGGCCTGGTCAGCCATTCCCCGGATAACTTCAGGATCAGGGCCGTTGATTCGCAGCTGAATTTTACCGCCAAGGGCAGGACCCAGATTGAATTTTTTGACGTTCACGATTGCGTCGGGAAGCAACTCTTCCAGATCGTTTTGAGCCTGTTGCTGAATGGTGTTAATGATCCGGTAATCATCAACCGTGACCAGTATATTTGTATACTGATCTGCAGCTTCAACCGGTGTATCGTATGTAAGAATAAAGCGGGGATGGCCTCCGCCAATAGCGGCTGCAACCTGCTGTACTCCGTCGATACCCAGTAAGTACTCTTCGATTATTTTGACTTCTGATTCCGTTTCACGGATATGGTTGCCTTCCCTGAACTGTACCTCCACCTGAAACATGGGGCTTGTGGATGAAGGGAAAAAGAGCGAATCAATAAACCCAAAGCCATAAAGAGAGGTGGCAAACATGCCCACCACAATTGCAATAGTCAGCCACCTGGCTTTTATGGCGCTGTTTAAAATTGCTCTATATGCCCTGTAAAACTTAGAATCATACGGGTCTTTCACTTCTCCTTTTTTTGCCTGTTTGTCTTTTTTACTCAGAATAAACTGTTTGGTTATCAGCGGTGTAATGGTTACTGCTGTGAGCCAAGAAAGAGAAAGGGAAATCAGGATAACGTAATAGAGTGATCTGGTGTATTCACCTGTGGAGTTTGTCATGCCGCCAATGGATGCAAAAGCGAGTACTGCAACAGCTGTCGCTCCCAGAAGTGGTGTTGAGTTCTGCCCAATTACCACTTTTGCGGCTTCAAGGCCATCCATACCTTTCTGCATTCGCACCTTCATGGAATCAACAACAACAATGGCGTTGTCCACAAGCATACCAAGGGCGATGATCAGTGCGCCAAGGGAGATGCGTTCCAGGGTTATCTGGTAATAGCCCATAACAACAAAGGTCGCTGCAATGGTGAGTACCAGGATAAAACCGATGATGAGCGCTGAACGTAAGCCCATAAAAATGAGCAGGATAACGATAACGATGGCGACAGCTTCAAGGAGGTTGACTACAAAACCATTGATTGCTTTGGTTACGGACTTGGATTGCATGGATATTTCAACCAGTTCCATTCCCAGGGGAACCTGATTCATAAGTTCTCCAATGCGCTCAATAACACCATTTCCCATGGTTACAGCATTACCGCCTTGAACAGTAGACACGGCGATACCAATTGCCGGCACTCCATTGACGCGTAAAATCTTCTTTGGAGGATCAACATAGTCACGGGATATGGTAGCCACATCTTTCAAATAGATAAGACGGCCACCCTTGGCAGCAATAAAGAGTCCGCCAAAGTCTTTTTCCGATTTGAACTCTCCACTTGGATTGATCGCCATGTATTCTGAGCCAATCTTTATCTTGCCGGAATCAACGGGGAGATTCTTGGCACTGAGCGCATCAAATATTTCATGTTGGGTAATACCTAAAACAGACATCTTGGCGCGAGATATTTCTACGTAGATGGCTTCGCTCTGCTCACCAAAAAAGGTTACTTTTTTTACATCCTGGACGGTGAGAAGCTCGCGTTTCAGGAGTTCAGCAACATCCTTCATCTCAGCAAATGTGTAGCCCTCCCCGGTGAGCCCAAAATAGACGCCAAAGACATCGCCAAAATCATCGTTAATGATGGGAGGTCCGGCACCAGGGGGAAGGAAAGGGGTCACATCAAGAATTTTACGGCGTAATTCATCCCAGACAGCGGGCAATGCCTTCAGGTCATAGCGATCTTTGATTTCAAGTTTAACTATTGAAAGCCCACGGGCAGAGTACGATTCAACTCGTTCCAGCTGACCCAGTTCCTGGCATGCTTTTTCAATCAGTTCCGTTACTTCCTCTTCCACTTCTGATGGAGATGCTCCAGGATAAGGCGTAATAATAACGGCATTTTTAATGGCAAACTCTGGATCTTCCAGGCGTGGAAGATCCATATAAGAGAGGTAGCCAAGAACCAGCATGACCACAGTTATGGTCCAGGTGATGACAGATTTTTTTATGGATAGTTCAGCGATATTCATAGTGGTTTCCTATTTTCCTTCTCGCTGTTTTTCCCATGGCCGCACCTGCATTCCTTCTGCAAGTTGCGTAAGCCCTGCGACAATAACAATGTCTCCACCATGCAGGCCGTCACGTATGATGATGTTTTTATTGCCTTGCAGGCGTCCCACTGAAATATATTGTTGATGAACCGTTTTCAGATCTTTGTCAAGAAGCCAAACATAGGTTTTATCGCCTGCTCCATTCATAACGGCAATGGCAGGAATAAGAATGGTAGGAGTCGCAGCACTGCCACTATCTGCAAGGTTCGCTTCAACCATGGCCGTCATACCGGGAAGGATTTCGGCTTCCTTGGGTTGATCCATGATGAGAACAGCCTGGTAGGTTTGAGTGGTTGGATCGGCCTGTGTGGAATATTCCTTGATACCGAGTGAGTAGGATTTGCCGGGGATAGCCTCAAATGTTGCTTTGATAACAGGCTTTTGGTTCTCTCGTAAAGCTGCCATCATGAGCTCGGGGATATCTACCAGAATCTCAATGCGGGTGATATCTTGCAGGTTGGCGATGGCCTCTTTAGCCTGCACCTTCTGGTGGTTTTCCACAAATCGTTTAGAGATAATGCCGTCAAAAGGAGCCGTTAAAGTGGTGTCCTGTAGCCTGTTTCGTGCGTCTTCAAGTTGTGCGCGGGCAACATCTCTTGCTGCACGATAGGAATCGTAATCCGCTTGTGACACCTGTTTTCTGGCGTAGAGTTCTTTGTAACGATTGAACTGTTTCTCGGCTTCAAGGTTGCGAGCCTTTGCCTCATTAACGGCTGTTAGAAAGTCCCGTTGTTGGATTTGGGCAACAACCGCACCTTTTTTGACATGCTGACCTTCTTCAATGGGAAGGTCCACCAAGGGCCCTGAAACCTCAAAAGAGAGTTCTGATCGTTTGGCAGCACGTACGGTACCAGGCAGGCTACGCTGTATAGCATCGCTACTGGTTTGAACATGCATAATTTTCACCGGTCTAATTACGGTAACTTCTTCCACTACTTCTTCTTTGCTGCACCCACTGAAGACGAAAAAACAGAGCAGTAAAATTACAGTTCGCAGGTGCATATGGTGATAGATATTGTTGGGGATGTTTCGGGGCACAGGGATTCCTCCGGGAAATGAACGTGTTTATAGGGGGTTCGGAAGGGTGTAGCAATAGTTTTTATTCTTGGCAAAAGGATACTCTATATTCGCAATGTATGTAGCAAAAAAAATCAGGGAGATTGATTTGCGGCTGTTTTCAGAAGAACCGGGAAGTGTCTATTTGACGCTTGGGCAAAACAAGGTCTGCATTTTCCCCATGAGCTCGATGATACGTGGGTCATGGATGCGATTGTAGATAAAATTTGCATCTTTGCGGTAATCTATGATGCCTTGGCTGCGAAGAATGTTTAAGTGTTGGGAAACATTGGCATTGGTAGTTTTCACCTCTTCTCTGATATCGCCAACAGATAACTCTTTGTCCTGTAGCAGACAGAGGATTTTCAGGCGAATAGGGTGAGACATTGATTTTAAAAGTTTGGACATTGCATCGATTTGTTCATTTTCCATGGTGGAAGCCTCGTGTAAGAAAAAATGGTAGTGAGTGGTTAGTATTCTATCCGTTCTTTTTTCGGAAAGAGAAAGAAGAATAGGAAACCAGAAAGTATGGCCATTCCAATATATAAGTAAATATCGCCTCTATTTTCCGGACGCAAGAGAGCAAGGAGGGAAAGCAGTGGAAGTATCTGGTAGCCAAGCCGGTGGTTTCGAAAGAGTTCCCGCAAAATGTAAATATGAATAAGAGGGCCGATGAGGCCCAGCATAAGATCAACGCTTGACGCTTCGTGCAGGTAAACAAAAAGAAATTGCTTGATAGTGAGCAATATCAGAAGAGTAAACATGAGTAGCCGTAAGGGCAGCATCTTTCTGTTACGCTCGTGGGTAGGCAAATTATTGAGCATGTGCTGAAGACTATCTTTGTTGTGGTCGGCACTGAGCTTTGCAAAGATATTCTTTTTGCTCTGCCGTTGTCCTAGCCGATACTTGATTTCTATTTCTAATGGGTTTCGCATTTTTTCCTGACACCGACGGTGAATAATCGGTTGTTCTAACGTTCGACTCTTGAGAGCAAAAGCATTTGGCAAGTTTTCATTTTTTGTGACGAAAGTTTTCCTAAAGTGTGCAGCAAAGCCTGATAGTGTATAACATTTACTCTAGGAATACTGGTTTTTTATGAGAAAGAAAAGAAAAATATGAACTTCTAATATAAGTAAAAATGATATGATGATAAGTTTTATTTATTTGACAAAAGGGTAGGAAATATGTGAAAGGTAGAGCCATCCTGAGATATAATGCCAAAATATAAACCGACACAGACGGATCGACTCCATGTATTGGTTTAAATCCCCTGTAAGTATTTGTGATAAATAGTAATTGTTTCGCAACAACCGTAATCGATAACGAATGGAGAATTAACGAATGAGTTCAAGTGACGACAAAATTGAAAGTTTATTAAGTGAAGGGCATACCTTTCAGCCTCCTACAAAAGGCGCTGATAGTGCAAAAATCGGTAGCATGGCTGACTATGAGGCCGAGTACAAACGTTCCATGGAAGATCCTGCTGGCTATTGGGCCGATCGTGCTGAAGAGCTGGTCACCTGGGATAAGAAATGGGACTCTGTTGTAGAAGCCGATTACGATAAGCCTGAGTTTAGCTGGTTCAAAGGCGGTAAGCTGAATGTGTCTTACAACTGTCTTGATCGTCATCTCGAAAATGGACGCCGTAATAAAGCTGCTCTAATCTGGCAGGGTGAGCCTGAGGAAGATGTAAAGGTCTACACCTATCAGATGCTACATACTGAAGTGTGTCGTTTTGCTAATGTGTTACGGAAGAAGGGTGTTAAGAAAGGAGATCGTGTTGCTATTTACCTGCCCATGATTCCTGAGCTGGCCATCTCACTTCTTGCTTGTGCTCGTATTGGTGCCATGCACTCAGTCGTCTTTGCTGGATTCTCTTCCGTTGCACTGCAGAGTCGAATTAATGATTGCGAAGCCAAAGTTCTGGTTACTGCTGATGCTGTACTTCGTGCTGGAAAAACCATCCCATTAAAGCCAAACGCTGATGAAGCGCTGGAAGAATGCGAGACCATCGAAAGCTGCATCGTCGTAAAACGTGGTGGAAATGATGTGAACATGACTGAAGGTCGTGACAGCTGGTGGCAAGACGAAGTAACTGCTGAAGGTATTGCTTCGACCTGCGAGCCAGAGTCCATGGATGCCGAAGATATTCTTTTTATCCTTTATACCTCTGGTTCCACCGGAAAGCCAAAGGGGGTTGTACATACAACTGGCGGATATCTCACCTACGCCATGCACACCTGTCAGTATGTTTTTGATATGAAGGATGATGATGTGTACTGGTGTACAGCTGATATCGGTTGGGTAACAGGCCACTCCTATATTCTTTACGGACCTCTTGGACTTGGTGCTACCTCTGTTATGTTTGAAGGCGTCCCAACCTATCCGGGGCCAGATCGTTTCTGGAAGATCGTAGAAAAATTCCAGGTGAATACTTTCTACACCGCACCCACCGTTATTCGAGCACTTATGCGTGATGGTGACGGTCCTACCAAGCGTTACGACCTTTCCAGTCTCCGTATTCTTGGGTCGGTTGGTGAACCAATTAATCCTGAAGCCTGGATGTGGTACCATGTGAATATCGGTAATGAAAAGCTGCCCATCGTTGATACCTGGTGGCAGACCGAGACCGGTGGCATCATGATATCCTCTCTTCCATATGCAACCCCAACCAAGCCTGGCTCTGCCAGTTACCCGTTGCCAGGAGTTGATGTTGCCATTTTTGATGAAGAAGGCAAAGAGGCAGGAGCCAACGAAGGTGGTCATCTTGTTATCCGTAAGCCATGGCCCGGAATGCTTCGTGGCGTGTTTGGTGATTCTGCACGGTACAAAAGCGCGTATTTCAGTCGTTATGACAACACCTACGACGCTGAAGATGGAGCCCGTAAAGATGAGGATGGCTATTTCTGGATCATGGGTCGTCTTGATGATGTTGTCAATGTTTCTGGACATCGTCTGGGTACTGCAGAAATTGAGTCTGCTCTCGTTTCCCATCCACAGATTGCAGAAGCAGCAGTTGTTGGTATGCCTCACAAGATAAAAGGTCAGGCCGTATACGCCTTTGTTACACCCAATACTGGTGTTGAGCAGACCGATGAGTTGCTTGCGGAACTGAGACTGCATGTTCGTAAAGAGATCGGACCCATAGCCACACCTGATGCAATTCAGTATGCTCCAGGTTTGCCTAAAACCCGTAGTGGTAAAATCATGCGCCGCGTTCTTCGTAAGATTGCAGCCAACGATTTTGAGGATTTTGGCGATACCTCAACACTTGCTGATCCCTCTGTTGTTGAAGATCTGATCAATGGCAAAAAATCGTTGGATAGTAAATAGATTTTTTTCAACTGTTAGGTTTGAAAAGTGGGATCTCTCCCCAGTGTGAGATTCCACTCTGTTTGTACTATATGTAAGTTGAATATTGCTGTTTGATATTTATTTTTTACTACCTTTCCCCGTTGTTAATACTTAAATAATAAACAAAAAGACAAACTGTGTCCCCAAGCGAAGACGTCCATAAAGTAGCACCGGAAATGGCAATTTCTTTTTTTAAAGAGATTATGCCTTTTAATGCGTTGGATGATGTATCGTTGCACCGCATTGCTAATCATTGTCGTGTTGATTTTTATCCCAAAGGTACCCGCCTGTTAACTGCTGGTGAGACAGAAATCACCCATCTCTACCTGATACAGCGCGGTGGAGTAAAAGCATTTATTGAGGATGACCAGGGAGAGGTGACCCTTAAGGATATCCGTGGTGAAGGAGCATATGTCGGGGCTCTTGGCATTATTCGTGGAACTCTGGCAAACCTCAATATTGAGACTGTTGAAGACACTTTCTGTTTTTTACTGCCCCGTGAAATATTTCTGGAACTGGTGGAAGAGCGACCCGCCTTTGCCCATTTCTATCTGAAAAGCTTTTCGGAAAAGATAGTAACCACTGCGTATAACGAGTTACGGCATCATAAGGTTTCCAGGAGAAGTGGTGATGATTTGTATCTCTTTTCCGTACGTGTCGGAGATCTGGTGAAAACGTTGCGAAAAGTGTCCAGCAACTTAAGCATCCAGAGTGCGGCAGTTGCCATGGCTGAGTTTCGAGTGGGGAGTCTGCTTATTCATGAACCGGATAATGAAGAGAATATCATAGGTATCATCACTGACCGTGATTTGCGTAGCAAGGTTGTGGCCGCTGGCCTTGATTATAATCTGCCGGTGAAAGATATTATGACGGGACCTGTGCAGAGTGTCTTGTCGCAGACGCTTTGTTTTGATGTCCTGTTGCATATGATGACAACCGGTATTCATCATCTTGCTGTGGAGAGAAGAGGGCAACTCATCGGCGTTGTCACCTCCCATGATATTATGCTCTTGCAGGGCCATTCACCGTATTATCTCTTTAAAGAGATTCGTGGTCAGCAGAAAATCAGTGGCCTTTATGAGCTGGCCAAGAAAATCCCTGAAGTTATTCGTGGCTTGATCAAGGAAGGAGCCAAGGCTGGTAATATAACACAGATGATAGCCATTCTCAACGATCATATTTTGGAGAGGATGCTCACGCTGTTGGAAGAAGAACTGGGGCCACCGCCAGTTGCGTATTGCTGGTTACTTATGGGTAGCGAAGGACGGAGAGAGCAGACCTTCAAAACTGATCAGGATAATGCAATTCTCTACGCAGATCCGAAGAATGATAAGGAAAAAAAGACAGCAGAGAGTTATTTTAAAACCTTTGCCGAGAAGGCCATTGGTCATCTGGTGAATTGCGGATATCCTTTGTGTCCCGGAGAGATAATGGCCACCAATCCCAAATGGTGCCAGCCACTTTCTGTATGGAAAAGGTATTTCACAAGATGGATCACATTGCCCGATCCGCAAGAGCTGTTGCATGCCACAATATTTTTTGATTTTCGCTCAGGATTTGGTGAGCATTCATTGGCCAGAGAGTTACGCCAACATCTGAATAGTGAAGCAACTAAACAAGATATCTTTCTCTTTCATCTGGCACGGCAATGTCTGTCCACTCCTATTCCGTTATCCTTTTTTAAGAATTTTATTGTGGATAAAGATGGTGAACATAAACATCGGCTGGATATAAAACAGAAGGGGCTCACACCTTTTGTTAATTTTGCACGTGTTCTGGCACTGAAGCATGGCATCAGTGAAACGAATACTCTGGCCCGGTTGAAGGCTCTGCACGATGCAGATCTTCTGGCGCACGAGATGTGGAATTCCGCCACAGATGCATATGAGCTACAGATGCAACAGCGGCTGATCCATCAGTTGTGGCAAATGGAAAAAGGAATTTTACCGGACAACCATATTGATCCGGAACACTTGTCGGACTTGGAACGAAGGATGCTGAAAGAGGCCTTCGCAGTCATTGAGAAGTTCTATTCTGTCCTTGATAAGATGTACCCCACAGCCTGATGATTGATCTTTTGAATCCTGCAAGCTGGTTCGGGAATCCGAATCCCAAGCTGGTGGCAAATAAAAAGTTTTTTGCCGATTTTGATCAGGGTAGACCTCTTGCTGAATTCAGTTTTGTGGTCGTTGATACTGAGCTTACAGGATTAAATAAGAAAAAAGATGAGTTAATCTCCATCGGCGCAGTCAAGATTTCAAATTTACAGATCGACCTGTCGTCGATGTTTCATCAGTTTATCCAGCCTAAGGAGATGGCACATACGCAGGCGACACTGGTGCATCGTATTACACCTGAGCAGCTTGCAAAGGCAGAACCTGCCGAAAAGATTCTGCCGAAATTTCTGGATTATATTCATGGCAGTCTGTTGGTGGGGCACCACTTGATGCTTGATATGCATTTTTTGAATAAAGTTGCCAGGGAAATCATGGGTGGCAGCCTGTCTAACCCTGGCGTTGATACCATGCGTATGGCACAAGGTTATAACCGGGTGCGCCTTGGTCATTATCATGAACATAATCCAAGGGAAACAAGCTACAATCTCGATGATTTGGGTAAGGAGTACGGCCTGCCCGTCTTTAAACCCCATGACGCCTTGGAAGATGCGTTGCAAACTGCCTATCTGTTTCTTTATTTGATAAAAAAATTCCGTAAGGGAGGTTTAGTCACCTTAAAAGACATCTTTCAGGCAGGTAGGGTCGGAAGCTTCAGATATTAAAAAGAAAATAATTAAGTTTGGTTCTAATTTCTAATTGCACGGTAGAACGGTTTTGTTGGAGGGCACCGGCTCTGTGCAGCTAAGGGGTTGAACTGATTGGGAAGTTATGGTACATACCATGACCAAGAGGAGAAGTTTTATCATATTATCCATATGGAGGAGAAAAAATTATGACTGATGCTCAGAAGTATTGGCAGGCGAATATCCGACTCGTTATCGGATGTCTTGTCGTCTGGTTTTCGGTATCGTTCGGTGCTGGCATTTTGTTTGTCCATCAACTGAACAGTATTACTATTTTAGGTGGTTATCCACTAGGTTTTTGGTTTGCCCAGCAGGGTTCCATTTACACCTTTGTGGCTCTGATCTTTTTTTACGCTTGGCGTATGGGACAGCTTGACCATAAATTTGGCGTCAGCGAAGACTAAGGAGATCAGAAAATGACTAATTTACAAATGTGGACGTATGCAGTGGTTGGGGCAACCTTTCTGCTTTATATTTTTATTGCCATTAAGGCTCGTGCTACAACCACCGGTGAGTTTTACGTTGCCGGTAAAGGTGTACACCCTGTGCTCAATGGTATGGCAACCGGTGCTGACTGGATGTCTGCCGCGTCATTTATTTCAATGGCCGGTCTCATTGCCTTCAAGGGCTATGATGCTTCTGTTTATCTGATGGGCTGGACAGGTGGTTACTGCCTCCTTGCCATGCTCCTTGCACCGTATCTCAGAAAGTATGGTAAATTTACTGTACCTGAGTTTATTGGTGATCGTTTTTACTCTCAGACTGCTCGTGTTGTCGCAGTTATCTGTCTCATCGTAGCTTCTCTGACCTATGTTATTGGCCAGATGAAGGGAATCGGCGTTGCATTTTCCCGTTTCCTTGAAATGGATTTTCAAACCGGTCTGATGGTTGGTATGGGTATCGTGTTTATCTACGCTGTTCTT
Source organism: Desulfocapsa sp. (assembly GCA_022712895.1). Lineage (GTDB taxonomy): Bacteria > Desulfobacterota > Desulfobulbia > Desulfobulbales > Desulfocapsaceae > Desulfocapsa. The sequence goes on along the minus strand of JAFLJS010000057.1, from coordinate 68,941 downwards.
GGTGGTATGAAAGGTGTTACATACACCCAGATTGCTCAGTACTGTGTATTGATTTTTGCATATACTGTTCCCGCTGTATTTATTTCACTTTCTCTTACCGGTAATGCAATCCCACAACTTGGCCTTGGCTCTGTTATGGCTGATGGTTCCGGTGTGCATCTGCTTGAGAAAATGGATCAAACCCTGACGGATCTGGGGTTTGCGGCCTACACGGCGCAAAAGGGAAGTACTATTAATATGTTCTTGCTTACCCTGTCTCTTATGATTGGTACCGCAGGGCTTCCCCACGTTATTACCCGTTTCTTCACCGTTCCTAAGGTAAGAGATGCACGTTCAACTGCTGGCTGGTCTCTTGTGTTTATTGCACTTCTGTATACCACCGCTCCTGCGGTTGGTGCCATGGCTCGTTTGAACCTTATCAACACCATTCAGGCTGATTCCATTGCTCCTGATACTACTCAGAATCTGAAGATCGATTCTCTTCCAGCATGGTTTACCAACTGGGAAAAAACCGGGCTTCTGAAATATGAAGATAAAAACGGTGATGGACGTATTCAGTATGTTGGCCCGAATTACAAAGGCGTTGATGCAAACGGTGATATCGTTGTAAATGAGATGGTTAAGGTTGATCGTGACATCATGGTTCTTGCTAACCCTGAAATTGCGCAACTTCCAAACTGGGTAATTGCACTTGTTGCTGCTGGTGGAATTGCTGCTGCTCTTTCAACTGCTGCTGGTCTGCTACTTGCTATCTCCTCTGCTATTTCTCATGATATTATTAAGGGAATTGTTGCAAAGGATATTAGTGATAAAGGCGAGCTTATGGCTGGTCGTATTGCCATGGCTGGTGCCATTTGCGTGGCGGGGTATCTCGGGATGCATCCTCCCGGATTTGCGGCTCAGGTTGTGGCGCTTGCTTTTGGACTTGCTGCTTCCTCAATTTTTCCAGCATTGATGATGGGGATTTTTGCAAAACGTGTGAATAATATCGGTGCAGTATGTGGTATGCTTGCAGGTCTTGGAACTACCCTTGTATATATCTTCTGGTTTAAGGGTTGGTTTTTTATGGGAGCTCCAATGGCCGCAGATATCGAGGCTAATTGGATTTTTGGAATTGCTCCAAGTTCCTTTGGTGCAATTGGCGCATTGATCAACTTTATTGTTGCCCTCACTGTGTCCAGCTTTACCGCACCTCCACCAGAGCACATTCAGCATCTTGTTGAGGACATTCGTGTTCCAATGAGATCTAAAGGTGCCGTGGATCACTAAGCAGTAAAGAAGTATATCTGCGTTGTGCAGGTAAAAAACGCATCCGTAGCTTTACGGATGCGTTTTTTTGGTTTAAGGAAAGAAGGTCTCCTGACTTCAAGTTGCTGTTTATAAGAATTTTTAAGGATTTTGTCTGAAATGTTAAAGCCAGAAAATTGTTATCTTCATATAATTGATCCTCAGGAACGTCTCATGAGCCAGATCTATGAGGCGGAGAGGGTGGTTGATACCATAATGAAAATGGTGCATTGTGCGAAGATTTTGGAATTACCTATTATCGCCAATACGCAGTATAAGAAAGGTTTGGGATCGTATGTTCCAGAACTTGAAGCATTGATGAATGATATCCCAAGACCTGATAAAATAGAATTTAATGCAGTGGATAATTCTGCAACAAAGGGATTGATCAATAATCTGCCAACAGTAGTAAATACCGCCATACTCGTTGGCGTGGAAACGCATATCTGCATCTACCAAACAGCCATTGGTTTGAAGAACTTGGGTATTACTCCATGGATTGTAGCAGATGGTGTTTCTTCACGAAGTGACACAAATTCAAATTTGGGACTTGCCCGTCTGCAAAGCATTGGCGCAGCAGTTGGGCCTGCTGAAATGATTATTTACGAGTTACTTGGAAAAGCTGGAACTGCTCAATTTAAAGCAGTACTTCCACATATCCTATAAAATCAGAGTAAAAATATCGTTATGAAAGGAACAGAAATACGGAAACGTTTTTTAGAATATTTTGAGTCACGTAAGCACACCATCGTTGAAAGTTCATCCATGGTTCCTAAGGATGATCCGACCCTGCTTTTTGTAAATGCTGGAATGGTACAGTTTAAAACTGTTTTTATGGGCGAAGACAAACGGGACTATAATCGTGCTACGACTTCTCAACGCTGTGTGCGTGCAGGTGGCAAACATAACGATCTGGAAAATGTTGGTTATACTGCGAGGCATCATACCTTTTTTGAGATGCTGGGGAATTTCTCTTTTGGAGACTATTTTAAAGAGGATGCCATTAGATATGCCTGGGAATTCCTGATTAAAGAATTGGGTTTACCGGCGGAACAGATGTGGATTTCAGTTTTTGATGATGACGATGAAGCCTTTGAGCTGTGGGAGAAGGTAGAAGGTCTGCCAAAGGGACGAATTGTCCGCCTTGGCGAGAAGGATAACTTCTGGGCCATGGGAGACACTGGTCCCTGTGGACCATGCTCTGAAATTCATATTGATCAGGGGCGCGAAGCGGGCTGTGACCGTCCTGATTGTGCTGTAGGGTGTGATTGTGACCGCTTTCTTGAGCTGTGGAACTTAGTATTTATGCAGTTTAACCGATCTGAGGATGGCACCATGACACCACTGCCAAAGCCCAGTATCGATACCGGCATGGGGCTTGAGCGTGTGGCCGCAGTTTTGCAGGGCAAGTTAAATAACTACGATACCGATTTGTTTCAGCCAGTTATACAAAAACTCGAAGTTCTCTCCGGTAAGAAATATCTTGCCAATGAGGCGGATACTGTAGCCATGAGGGTTATCGCAGATCATGCACGTGCCACCACCTTTCTTGTCGCTGATGGTGTGTTGCCTTCCAATGAGGGGCGTGGTTATGTGTTGCGCAGGGTTATGCGTCGTGCTATCCGCTATGGTAGAAGTCTTGGTCTTGTAAAACCTTTTATGGATGTCGTTACCAAAGAAGTTACAGAATCCATGAAAGATGCTCATTCCCATTTGGCTGGTAATGCGGATCTTCTCAGTAAAGTCGTAGTTAATGAGGAAATACGTTTCAGCGAAACCCTTGAAAATGGATTGAATCTACTGGACGAAGAGATTGAACGTCTACAGAATGAAAAGCAGAAGATGATTCAAGGGGATTTTATCTTCAAGTTGTATGATACGTTTGGTTTTCCAGTGGACATTGTACGGGATATCTCCCTTGAGCGTGGTGTCGAGTTTGATGCAGCGGGTTTTGAGTCTGCCATGGAGAGTCAGCGCACCCAGTCTCGGGCCGCCCAGAAAGGAGACAGTGTCAGAATTCTTGGCAAAGGTGTGCAGGAATTGATTGCAAACGGTAAAAAAAGTGAGTTTGTAGGTTACGAGCAGTTGCAGGCGGAATCTCCTGTTTTTGGGCTACTGGATCAGGAAGGAAATGTGTGCGAGACCATTGCGGCTGGTAACAGCGGGCAACTCTTTGTGGCAGTCACCCCATTTTATGCGGAATCGGGTGGACAGGCAGGGGATAGAGGTGAGGTCAACTGGCAGGGTGGTAAAGGAAACATCACGGCTACAGTGACAGAAGGTGAAGGTATTATTCTTCATGCGGTTCAGGTAACAGAAGGAAGCTTAACGAACTCTGAGACAGTTCGCTTACAGGTTACGATCAGCGAACGAGCAGACAGCGCAGCAAACCATACAGCAACCCATCTCTTACAGGCTGCCTTAAAAGAGCTGCTTGGGGATCATGTCAAACAAGCAGGTTCTCAAGTAACACCTGATCGTTTACGTTTTGACTTCACTCATTTCTCCCCGCTAACGCAGCAAGAACGTGAAAACATCGAAAAACGAGTTAATGAAAAAATCCGTACAAATATCAGTACCGAAACAGTATTGCTTGATCGTGAGCAGGCGATAGAGCAGGGTGCGACAGCTCTGTTTGGTGAAAAGTATGGAGACAGTGTCAGGGTGGTGAGTTTGTCCGACTATTCAAAAGAACTGTGCGGTGGAACCCATGTCTCTGCAACGGGCTGTATAGGTCTTTTTCAGATTCTCAGCGAAGGTGGTATTGCCGCAGGGGTGAGACGTATAGAGGCATTAACCGGGCGTGCAGCCCTTGAGCATTTGCAACGCCAGACAAAACGTGAACAGCAGATCTGTGATATGCTGAGCGTAACTCCTGATAACGTAGCATCCAAGCTTGAGAGTATGGCTGCAAGCAATAAAGATCTGGAAAAACAGGTGTCCATCCTTTCCACACAGTTGGCATCTTCCGACCTTGGCGATCTGCTGTCAGATGCCAGTGAGATAGAGGGTATAAAAGTAGTTGCTGCTGTTATCCCACTGGATTCCCCGAAAACGCTGCGTGAAGTAGGTGATAAACTCCGAGATGATATGGGAAGCGGAGTGGCGGTTCTTGGGGGTGAAATTAATGGAAAAGCAGCTTTGCTTGCCATTGTTTCCAAGGATCTCACTAAAAGGATAAAGGCTGGTGATATTGTAAATAAAGTTGCTGCCATTGTAGGCGGAAAAGGCGGAGGACGACCTGATATGGCGCAGGCTGGTGGCTCAATGCCGGATAAATTGAACGAGGCCATTGCTTCTGTGGATGGTCATGTGCAGAATTTGTTGTCACCTTAATAGCTTTTTTCCTGCTTTTTGAAAAAGAATTTTGGGAATCTGCTTGTGTCAGAAGTATTGCCGTGTAAGCGGTGGTATGAGTATCGTCAACAAGTATGTTAAGGGACAAAATCAAATACGGAATCTCATGGGCGAGTTTGTGAGATTCCGCGCTTGTCGTTCAATCTTTAAATTAGAATTAATCTAATCAATTTTTTGTACGTACTTTTGCCTAGTAATCAATAAAAACTGAATTGTAATTCATCGAAATGCCGACAAGATTGCACAGTATATCGCCCACCTATCACCACACTGTTCCAAGACCTATTTCATAAAAAAGTTGACATCGCACCATGTATGAAGTACAACCGATTTCCTAGTGTGAATCACCATTCATTTTTGGTGTTTATTTTTTGAATTATCTTAACTAATCAGGAGCAGAGAAAATGGTTTCAATGGACATCACCCTGTTTCTTCAGATCATCAACGCATTTGTACTGATGTACTTCCTAAATGGGATCATCTACAAGCCGGTACTGAAGATACTGAAGGAAAGGAAGGAAAAGCTGCAAGGCATGCAAAACGATGTAGTTAAGTTTGAAGACAATGCTCGCAGACGACAGGAGGAAGTGGATAAGAAGATGCATAAAGCTTCCCTCCAGGCCAAATCTGCAATTGATACCGCCCGTGCAGGAGCCAAGGCTGCTGGTGAGGAAAAACTCGCTGCCATTAAAGCCGAAGCGGATGCTGACAAAGATAAACAACTGGCAGATATAAGATCTCAGGTTGCAGCTGCTAAGACAGAGCTTGAAGCCGGAATTGAAGGTTTTGCAAATGCCATGGCTGGAAAAATTTTGGGAAGGAGTTTGTAAAGTTATGAGGGGAATGAAGGGAACATTCGGAAAAAGTGCATTGGTAGCGCTGGTTCTGTGGTTCGCCCTGGCAGCAGGAAGTGTCTGGGCTTCTGACCACGGAACGGAACAAGCGGCGTCTGTAGATGCACATGCTGTCGCCGCCGACACACATGGAGCAGCAGTAGACGCTGGCCATGCGGTAGCTGACGCAGGGCATGGTGAAACAGCTGGAGGCGCACATGGCGCCCCTGACAGTTTGTCGCCGGCAAAGTTAAAGGATCTTGGTTTCAGGGTGATGAACTTTATCGTCCTGCTTATCATCCTTGTAAAATTTGGTGCGAAACCCATTGCTGAAAGCTTGGGGAGTCGCCGTCAGCAGATCAGAGATGAGCTTGAAGATCTTGAGGCCAAGAAAGTGAAGGCTGAGCAGGATTACAAAGATTTTTCTCTTAAACTAGAGTCTGTTGAAAAAGATGTTGATACCATCGTCGAGAAAGCTGTTGCGCAGGCCGAAATCGAAAAGGCCAGGATTCTTGAGGCAGCCGAGCAATCAGCTGCGGATATTAAGCGTTCTGCTGAAAGTGCAATTGCCAACGAGATAACCGCTGCTAAGCGTGATCTTAAAGTGAGTGTCACCGACCAGGCAGCAGTTATGGCTGAGGAGTTAATCATTAAGAATCTGACAGCTGACGATCAGGTCAAGATTGTCGAAGATTACCTTGATAAAGTAGGAGCCGTCCAGTGAAACAGATAATCCTAGCAAGACGATATGCCAAGGCACTGTTTGCTGTTGGCAAAGAAGACGGGAAGTTTGAGGAATATAGTGACAATCTCCAGGGAATGGCTCAGTTATACGCTGATACCGATCTGGCAGACTCATTGACCAATCCACTCTATCCCGTGGATGTAAGAGAAAAAGTAATGGAAGGTGTTGTCGCCTCCATTGGCGTAGATAAAGTTATGGCGAATTTTCTCAGCCTGCTGGTCGAGAAAAAACGTGCTGATGTTCTTCCAGATATTGCGGATGAATATCAGATCATGGTTGACGCGGAAAAAAATGTCAGTCACGGTACCGTGGTCTCGGCAGTTGAATTGAGTAAAGAATTGCAGGCCAAGGTGCAGGCAACACTAGAAAAAATTACTGGCAAGAAGGTGGAGCTGACCGCCAGTGTAGATCCTTCAATTATTGGCGGAATCATTGCCAAGGTTGGCGATCTTGAACTGAATGGCAGTATAAAAACACAACTTGCGAGTTTAAAAGATTCCATTAAGGGGAGAGAGTAGAAATGCAAATCAAAGCTGAAGAAATCAGTCAGATCATTAAGGATCAGATTGGTGATTACGAAACAAGTATTGACCTTAATGAGACCGGAACTGTTATCTCCGTTGGTGATGGTATTGCCCGTGTCTATGGTGTTCAGAACTGTATGGCCATGGAGCTCCTTGAGTTCCCCGGTGGCGTAATGGGTCTTGCCCTGAACCTTGAGGAAGACAACGTTGGTTGTGCTATCCTTGGTTCAGTAGCTAAAATTAAAGAAGGCGATCTCGTAAAACGTACCGGAAATATTGCTGAGGTTCCAGTTGGACCTGAGATGGAAGGTCGTGTCGTTGATGGAATCGGTTTTCCAATTGATGGCCAGGGTGCAATCAATGCCAAAGAAACTGCAAAAATTGAGGTTCTTGCTCCCGGTGTTATTGAGCGTAAAGGTGTTCATGAACCATGTTACACAGGTGCCAAAGCAGTTGATGCTATGACTCCAGTTGGACGTGGACAGCGTGAGCTTATCATTGGCGATCGCCAGATTGGTAAAACTGCACTTTGTGTTGATGCAATTATCGCTCAGAAAGATACTGACGTACATTGTATTTATGTTGCAGTTGGACAGAAAAAATCAACCGTTGCCTTGATCGTAGAAGCACTGAAAAAGCATGGCGCTATGGAATACACAACAGTTGTTGCTGCTTGTGCCTCTGATCCTGCACCAATGCAGTACATTGCACCATTTGCCGGAACCTCAATGGGTGAGTATTTTCGTGATAACGGCCAGCACGCGCTGATCGTATATGATGATCTTTCCAAGCAGGCTGTTGCTTATCGTGAGCTCTCTCTTCTTCTTCGTCGTCCACCAGGACGTGAAGCATATCCTGGTGATATTTTCTTCAACCACTCTCGTCTCCTTGAGCGTTCCTCGAAGGTATCTGATGAGCTTGGTGCTGGTTCTCTTACTGCACTTCCAATCATTGAGACTCAGGCTGGTGACGTTTCTGCATTTATTCCAACGAACGTTATTTCAATTACTGATGGTCAGGTTTATCTTGAACCTAATCTGTTCTTCTCCGGTGTTCGTCCAGCGATTAACGTCGGTCTGTCTGTAAGTCGTGTTGGTGGTGCTGCTCAGGTTAAGGCCATGAAGCAGGTTGCCGGTACACTTCGCCTTGATCTTGCCCAGTATCGTGAGCTTGCAGCGTTTGCAGCGTTTGGATCTGATCTTGACGTGGCAACTCAGGCACAGCTTACTCGTGGTGAGCGTCTTGTTGAAATTCTGAAGCAGCCACAGTATGCGCCACTGCCAATGGAAAAGATGGTTACCATCCTTTATGCTGGAGCCAATGGATATCTTGATCCTCTCCCAGTAGAGACCATGAGAGACTACGAAGATGAGATGTTTAGCTATATTGAAGCGAACGATGCCTCAATATTTGCAGATCTTAAAGAGCAGGAAGAATTCACTGACGCTATTAAAGAGAAACTGAACAAAGCACTTGATGCGTTCGGTGAAACCTTTAAGGCTACCAAGGGTCTCAAATAATTAGGGGAGACTTGATATGCCAAGTTTAAAAGACGTTCAAGATAAGATCGTTGGTGTCAAAAAGACATCACAGATCACATCGGCCATGAACATGGTTGCATCGGCCAAGCTGCGTGGTGCTCAGGAAAAGATGGAAAACTTCGAACCTTATGCGAATAAGTTTAACGAAGCAATGTCCAATATTTCCGATGGTGCCAATACAGACTCATTCCCTCTTATGGAAGTAAGAGAGGAAGTAAAGAGTATCGAGCTGGTTGTTTGTACTTCTGATCGTGGACTTTGTGGTTCGTTCAACTCAAATATCATCAAGCTTGCAATGAAGAAAATGCGAGCCTATGAAGCTGAGGGGAAAGAAGTCAGTTTTCTCTGTGTAGGTAAAAAAGGACATCAGGCGTTGAAAAAAACCGGTAAAGTCAGGGTCCAGTATCTTGACATTATGGGTGACTTTCAGATGTTCAATGCGAGAGAGATCGCGCAGGATGCAGCGCTTAATTTTACTAACGGTGCAGCTGATAAAGTTGAAGTGATTTATGGTCATTTCAAATCAGTAGCAGTTCAGCGCCCTGTTGCAGTGGACATGTTACCGATCACACCTATTAAAGGTGAAGAAGACCCAGCAGATACAGAAAAGCAGTCAGGTGATTATATCTATGAGCCTTCAACTGAAGAGATCATGGATGTAATGCAGCCACTGTATCTGAATGTAACTATTTACAATGCAATGCTCCAGGTTGGTGCATCCGAGCAGGCTGCTCGAATGACGTCCATGGATAACGCAACCAATGCATGTAAGGATATTGTTGATGACCTTACTCTTGTCTTTAATAAGGCAAGACAGGCATCTGTTACAAGTGAACTGCTGGATATCGTTGGTGGCGCTGAAGCGCTGAAAGGATAATACCAAACGCTAATATTTTTTATAATACTTTGAGGAGGGAGCTATCCCGATGAGTGAACAAAACGTAGGAAAAATAACTAAAGTAATCGGTCCCGTTATCGATGTTGAATTCGAGGCCGGCAAGTTGCCAAGCATTCTGGATGCACTTTTTATTTCAAACCCAGGTATCTCCGATGAAGCTGACAACCTTGTTGTTGAAGTAGCCCTGCATCTTGGTGACAACTGTGTACGTTGTATTGCTATGGATGCGACTGATGGTCTGGTTCGTGGTATGGAAGCTCGTGACAGTTCACAGCCAATTACCATCCCAGTTGGTGAACCAGCACTTGGGCGCATCATGAATGTTGTTGGTCGTGCAGTTGATGGAATGGGTCCAATTGATGACGCAAAAACCGCTCCTATTCATCGATCGGCTCCTGCTTTTACAGACCAGAACACTGAAGTACGAGTGCTTGCAACAGGCATTAAAGTAATCGACCTTCTCGTACCATTCCCAATGGGTGGTAAAATGGGTCTGTTCGGTGGTGCTGGTTGTGGTAAGACCGTTATTATGATGGAGATGGTTAACAATATCGCCATGCATCATGGTGGAATTTCAGTATTCTGCGGTGTTGGAGAGCGTACTCGTGAAGGAAACGATCTTTACAACGAAATGAAAGAATCCGGCGTACTTCCAAAAGCCGCACTGGTTTATGGTCAGATGACTGAACCTCCGGGAGCCCGTTCTCGTGTTGCACTTACCGGCCTTACCGCTGCTGAGTACTTCCGTGATGAAGAGGGACAGGATGTTCTTTTCTTCGTAGATAATATCTTCCGTTTTACCCAAGCTGGTTCTGAGATTTCATCGCTTCTTGGTCGTATTCCATCGGCAGTTGGTTACCAGCCAACACTTGCCACAGATCTTGGTGGATTGCAGGAACGTATTACTTCCACAAACAAAGGTTCCATTACAGCAGTACAGTGCGTTTACGTACCTGCAGATGATCTTACCGATCCTGCTCCTGCTACCACATTTGCTCACCTTGACGGTACTGTTGTTCTTTCTCGTCAAATTGCAGAGCTTGGAATTTATCCTGCGGTTGATCCACTTGATTCAACTTCTCGTATTCTTGATCCAAACGTTGTTGGTCAGGAACATTATGATGTTGCCCGTGGTGTACAGATTGCTCTACAGAAGTATAAAGATCTTCAGGATATCATCGCTATTCTTGGTATGGATGAACTTTCAGAAGAAGATCAGGAACTTGTTGGACGTGCTCGTAAGATTCAGCGTTTCCTCTCTCAGCCTTTCACCGTTGCTGAAGTTTTCACCGGTATGGCTGGAAAGTTTGTTTCTGTTGAAGATACCGTTGCGGGTTTCAAAGAAATCCTTGAAGGAAAGCATGACGACATGTCTGAGAACTCAGTATACATGGTAGGTAGTATTGCAGAAGCTCTTGAGAAAGAAGCAAAGGCAAAAGTGTAAATAGGTCGATAGGCTGAAGGGTTATAGGCAGTCAGCTTTTCCTGACTGCCTGGCCTGAACTGCTGATTACCTGAAAATTGAGGATTACAAAATGGCGCAACAAATACATTTAGAAGTAGTTACTCCAGCTGGAGCTGTGGTTAGCGAGGATGTTGATATCGTTAATGCACCCGGATATGGTGGTGATTTTGGTGTATTGGCTAACCATGCTCCGTTTCTTTCTACTATTAAAATCGGAATGCTTACCTATGAGCAGAATAAGGAACGTAGCAGCCTTATGATCAGTGGTGGATTTTCTGAAGTTTCCAATAATAAAATCACCTTTCTTGTTGAGAGTGTTGAGTTTGGAAAAGATATTGATGTAGACAGAGCAATGAAAGCTAAAGAACGTGCAGAAAAACGTCTCGCTAAGGCGGCTGCACATGACGATAAATTTAATCAGGTACGGGCAGAAGCTGCTCTACAGCGCTCACTTGCACGTATCAAGGCATCTAAAGTTGCCTGATTAAGTAATTCGTAGTAAGGTGTAAAGGTCGTCCATTTTTTTATGGGCGGCCTTTTTTTTTACTTTTTCACATAAGTATATTTGATGTTTTCAATCTATTATTCTGAGGTACATGTATGAAGGCGAAAGAGCGTATGGCCATAGCGAGGCAGATGGCGGTTGAGAAGACTCCTGAAGAACGTGTTAAAAATTTCGATGAGATTGTAGAGGGCTTTAGCGAGTTTACAGCCATTTTAGAGGCCGAACGTTGTTTGCAATGTAAGAAACCAACTTGTCGTATAGGATGCCCAATTCATAACAATATCCCTGAATTTATACGGCTTCTTCGTGAAAAACAGTTTGAAGAAGCGTATTGGGCAATCCGTGAGACTTCATCCATGCCTGCCGTATGTTCCAGAGTCTGTCCCCATGAATTTCAATGTGAAGGACAGTGTGTGAGAGGGAAAGGGAAAGGTCAGTCAGTATCAATCGGAATGCTCGAACGTTTCCTTGTTGACTGGATGGTTGAAAATAAAAAGCCAATGTACAACTCCTGTGCACTCCCTGGTGATAAGAAAGTTGCAATTATTGGTTCAGGTCCAGCAGGGATGACAGTTGCCTTTCATCTGTCTCACAAAGGCATTCCTTGCACAATCTTTGAGGCGTTACCCGTATATGGAGGGATGCTTACCGTTGGTATTCCACCTTTTAGACTTCCTCGTAATGTTATCCATGCAGAGATCGATGCTCTCAAACATTGTGGTGTGACCCTGGAAACCAATATTGTTATAGGAAAAGATAAGTCCATTGATGATCTTCGAGCGGAAGGTTTTGGTGCTATCTTTAACGGTGTTGGCGCCCATGCGAGCCGAAAGCTTGGTCTCGATGATGAAGAGACTACTGAGGGCGTGTTGCATGGTGTCGATTATTTGCGACGTATAAATCTTGGAGAAGATCTCAACCTTGGAGATAATGTAGTGGTTGTAGGTGGGGGCAATGTGGCTATTGATGTCGCCAGGACTTCTCTTCGCCTTGGTTCGAGTAAAGTATTTATTCTGTACAGAAGATCAAGAGAAGAGATGCCTGCATCCGCTGCTGAAATACACCATCTTGAAGAAGAGGGTGTTCGCATTGAATTCTTGGCAGCTCCTGTGAAGATTCATTCACAAAATGGAAAGCTGACCAAAGTTGAATGTATACGTATGGAACTTGGTGAGCCTGATGATTCAGGACGTCGTCGCCCTGTTGTTCAAGAGGGCTCAAACTTTATGATTGACGCCGATTCGCTCATCCCAGCAATTAGCCAGAATGTTGATCATACAGCTGATGGTGGTGTGGATGTCGATCTTATGTCCTGGGGAACGTATAATACTGATGCCAGAACTTTACAGACATCTGTTGCAGATATTTTCGCTGGCGGTGACAGTGTTCTTGGTCCGCAAACTGTTGCGAAGGCGGTTTATCAGGGGAAAGTTGCTGCCGAATCCATAGAACGATTTTTGAATGGTCAGGATTTAAAAGAAGACCGTGAGTTTTTGTGTGACCAGATTGATTGGTAATCTAGTCGACAATAGCTAGTGGTATGTGGCCTGTAATTCGAATATTGAATGACATGCCACTTTTTCTTCAGACAGCTGTCTTTTTACTCATACGTTCCACTATCCTTAAGTGCATACAGGGTGGTTTCTAAACCTTTCATGGTGAGCGAGACCTGGTCTTTCGCATGATTGCGACATATTCGAATACATTAATATTGCAAGTTGAGTAGGAACAACAAGGTGGCAATGATAGTTTACTAGAATAACGTAATAAGGTAGGCGTTTGGGCGAGAGTTGCTAGTAAGCTGATAAGCTGGCAGTCGTAGAATGAATATAATGCTGCACGCCTTCCGCAATTTCCTCAACAATCGTGTCCAGAAACTGGTCGTTGGCTAAATGTTTTGAATCTTCAGGGTTTGTAATAAAGGCTATTTCAATTAATATCGCTGGCATCTGCGCACCAATTAATACATAAAAGGGTGCCTGTTTTACTCCGAGATTTTTAAATTGAGTTTTCTGTATCTCTTTAATCCCGTTGGACAGTGCGTTGTGAACAAATCCAGCCAATCTAGAAGATTCGTTAATCTTAGAATTTTTCATAATATCTGAAAGAATATCTTGTAAATCACTCATCTGGTGGGTAGATGTGGCATTCTCGAAGGCGGCAACCCGCATGGCTTCGGCATTGGTAGAAAGGTTAAGGTAGTAGGTTTCAAGGCCATGTACTTTTGGTGACGGATGGGCATTGATATGCAGTGAGATAAAGAGGTCAGCAGCTTGTGTATTGGCAATTGCAGTCCGTTCCTCAAGGGGGATAAACACATCGGTATCACGGGTAAGAATAACCTCTGCCCCAGTTTCTTCTGCTAAAATCGGGGCAAGCTTCTTGGCAATTTGCAACACGATATCTTTTTCTTTCAGACCAAAGGCTGATGCACCTGGATCTTTCCCTCCATGACCGGGGTCAACCACGATTTTGCGAATACCAAGGCCAAGTTGTTGCGCCAGAGAGAATTCCATGGCTTGCATCTCTACGTTAAGGTCGCCATCGGTGATTTCTGTTACACTATTGACCAAAGTTTTTTTCTGCTGATCAAGGACAATTAAGTCAGGTTCTGGGGCAGGTAGCTTTTCTGGAACAGGAGTAGTTGAATTGGAAGAAACAAGTGGCGGTGGTTGTGGGGATGTCTTGGACAAATCGGCAGTTTTTTTACCTTCGCCTCGTACGTCAATAACCACACGAAAAGGGTCTGGCAGACTGAATATTTTGTAGTTTGAAATACTTTCAATGTCCAGAACGACGCGTACCGTTTCTGGAGTGTTCTGTCCTGTACGTATCTGTTTGAGCAGACCGTCTTCAATGGGTACTGGTGCTCTGTACTTAGGTTCAATGTACGAGTTTTGAAAATCGATATATAGTCTGCGAGGATGTTCTCCCTGTTTCTCAAGGAGTGTTTCGCGATAAGTTACAGGACCAGAGGCCTTTATAACCACACGGGTATAATTGTTAGATGACCAGTACTTTACAGGAAGCACATAGGAGAGGTTGGAAATGTCATTATAGCTGAGCATTGCTGCAGGTAAAGGAATACTGTGTTCTTTTGAAAGCCTCTTCAGGGCATCAGCGGCATGGGCATACATATCGCCATTGCGATAATCTGCAATAATGTGGTTGAAACTATTTGCGGCTTTTTTGGGATCGTTCTTTTCCTTGAGGAAGATTTTGCCAGAGGCGTATAAGGCGTCATCTGCAAGTCGATTATCAGGAAACAAGTCGGTTACGTCACGGTAATACGAAATGGATTCTTGCAAATCTATTTCTGTGGAAAACTGTCTGTACATTTTTGAATACATGCGGCCAAGCATATAGAGACTTGCAGCAGCATATTCAGATTTAGGACTGGTCAGATAAATCTTTCTGAAATTACGAACACCGTTTAGCCAGTTATCGCGAGATTTTCCTAAATTAGTATTGGTATGCAGTTCGTTATAATAAAATTTTGCTTGCTGATAACTTTTTTCAAGAGCAACTGGGTCGATATCTTGCGTATTTTGAAGCTCATTTCCATGGGCATCAGAAAACGGAGAAATAAGCATGATAAAGAGGAAAAAAATGGGGAAGAGTCGAAGCATTACACCTTGTTATAGAATTGCACTACAGAAGCACACTACACGAACTTGCAGAGTATCTTCCTAAGAGTTTTTTTAACACCATGCTCAGGAAAGTATACATAAAAGAGGCTCGATAGGCAAAAGAAAATAGTGTAAACAAGCTGTAAAAGAGCAAAGAATAAAATTTGTCAGGAAAATGTGAAGAAATGTGTCAATTCAAGAGCTTCAGGAGCTCGTAAATTTCGTCAAGAGCTTGCCGGGGAGTGAGGTTGTCAGCATCTATTGTTTGCAGCTGTCTTCTTAGAGCATCACTTTCAGAAGATGGGAAGAGTGAAAGCTGATTAGGGTGGGTTTTTCTGCGTGATTTTTTGCTGGTACTACTTTTGGCAATGTTAGGCGTGCCGTCCATACCAAACTCACCTTGTTCAATATTCTTGAGAATTTCACTGGCCCGTTTAACGACACGATCAGGAACTCCGGCAAGCCCAGCAACCTGAATACCATAGGATCTGTTCGTTCCACCTTTGACCAGTTTATGGAGAAAAATAATTGAATCGTTCCACTCACGGACCGCAATGGAGTAGTTACGGACACGATCCTCAGTCTTCGCAAGATCTGTTAGCTCGTGGTAGTGGGTAGCAAAGAGTGTTTTAACACCCTTGTCATTCTTCTGCACAAGATCTTCTGCTACTGCCCAGGCTATGGACAAACCATCAAAAGTTGAGGTGCCCCGTCCAATTTCATCCAAGATAACCAGACTTTTCTCTGTCGCATTATTCAAAATGTTGGCGGTTTCATTCATTTCCACCATAAAGGTAGATTGGCCACGTCTAAGGTCGTCCATGGCGCCAACTCGGGTAAAAATTCTGTCTACGACACCTATGGTTGCAGATTCTGCCGGGACAAAAGATCCCATCTGAGCCATAAGAACTATCAGTGCGGTCTGGCGCAGAATTGTAGATTTTCCGGCCATATTGGGGCCGGTAATAATCAGCACTTCTTCCCTTTCCTGATCAAGATGCACATCGTTGGGGACAAACTTTCCGCTGGGAAGTGATCGTTCAATTACGGGATGACGTCCTTCAACGATGTCGATACTGTCTCCTGCATCCACCACCGGACGTTGATAGTGATATCGGTGGGCAATTTCTGCGAGGTTAACCAGGAAATCAATTTTTGCAAGTAGGGCAGCACTTTGCAGAAGGCGAGAAGATTCAGCCGCGAGAGTTTTTCGAATATCGGTGAATAGTTGGTATTCAAGCTCAAGTCTTCTCTCCTGTGCACCAAGAACTTTTGTTTCAAATTCTTTGAGTTCAGGAGTGATAAAACGTTCGGCGTTAACAAGTGTCTGTTTTCTAATATATGTTTCTGGAACTTTATCGGAGTTGAGCCTACTGACTTCAATGAAATAACCGAAAACCTTGTTGAATCCAACTTTCAGTTTGCTGATACCAGTGGCAGCGCGTTCCTGAGCTTCAAGGTCAAGAATAAGCTGTTTCCCATGGCGCTGGATATGCACCAGTTCATCCAGCTCTTCGTTATAGCCTTCTTTAATCAGCCGTCCTTCGCGAAGTGTAATGGGTGCTTCTTCATGTATGGCTAATTCTATCAATTGATAGAGATCGTTTAAGGTGTCAAGATCTGAACATAAACGTTGGATTCGTGGTGCGTCGCAGCTTTGCAGGAGATCTTTAATAGCAGGTAGTCTGGCAAGTGAAAGTTTCAATGCTAACATATCCCGACCATTGCCATTGCCAAGAACCATACGGCTGTTTAAGCGTTCAACGTCGTATATGGCATCCAGTAGTTCACGGAAATTTCGACGAACAGCTGCATTTTTAAAAAGGAATTGTACTGCTGCAAGTCTCTCATTAATACGTTCAACGTCCTGTAGAGGGAAGAGGATTTCCTGTTTTAAAAGTCTTGCTCCCATCGGGGTACAGGTGTGATCCATAATGGACAGTAGCGAGCCTTCTCGCTGGGAGCCAATGATGGTCAGGGTCAGTTCCAGGTTTCGTCGTGAGGACTCATCAATCTGTAATATCTGCTCAAGATCTATGGGCGTTAGCTTTTCAATATGACCGAGTTCAGTTTTCTGAGTATCCTGAATATATTCAAGCAGCGCTCCGGCACTGCGGATGCCTTCTTTACGATTTTCACAGCCAAATCCTGCAAGGCTGGTTACCTGAAAATGGTCGCAGAGTAGTTCCTGACAACTGGAAAAGTGAAAACTTGTGGCAGGACGATTGGTGACACAAAGGCCGGGAAGCAGTGTTGTGGCAGTTGTTACAATCTCAGATAAAAGCTCACTGTCTTCCACACTGATCAACAGTTCAGCCGGTGTCATACGAGTAAGCTGGTCAAGGATTACTTCACCGCTTCCTTCATTATCGATAAATTCACCGAGGTGAAAACTGCCTGTGGAAAGGTCAAGAAAACTTATCCCAAAGATATTACCATCGTTTTTCTCTTTACAGCAAATGGCAGCTACATAAAGATTATCTTTATCATCCAGCAGCTGATCGTCAGTGACAACTCCTGGTGAGATCACACGCACAACTTCTCGGCGTACGATGCCTTTTGCCTCACTTGGATCTTCAGTCTGTTCGCAGATGGCAACACGTTTGCCTGCTTTTACGAGCTTTGCAAGATATCCGGTTGCAGCATGATAGGGAATGCCACACATGGGGACCTTATTCACATCATCTTTTTTATTGCGTGAGGTGAGTGTGATCCCCAATATCTTTGATGCAATGACAGCATCCTCAAAAAACATCTCATAAAAATCCCCCATACGGTAGAAAAGAATGGTGTCTTTGTGTTCTTCTTTAATGTCCAGGTATTGCCGGAGCATGGGAGTTATTTTTGGGGATGTGCTCATTTGAGTTGGAATCTGAAAGGTATAGGTGGAGAGTCAGTTGCTCTTAGTTTTGTCTAAATTCGTACAGTTTAGCACTCAGGCCGTTTTTATCAATGTTCAGTATTGCATAACTTCCAGAAGCACCGTAACGGCCGGTTGACTGGAAAGAGCCGGGGTTGACGAAAAGTGTTTTGCCAAAACGATGATTTACTGCAATATGGGTATGTCCGTAAACAATACAATCGACATTAGGGAAAAGCCCCCACATACGTTCTTCAATATTATGACGGGTACCTGCTCCGTGGCAGAGTCCGATATGGTATCCGTCAATAGTGATTAGCTTGCTGGATGGCAAATTTTGCCTTGAGGAGAGTTCGCACATGTTGCCATGTACTGCATGGATCTTTTTGTCTGTGAAGATGTCCAGTATTGATACATCTGTCAAATCACCGGCATGAAAGATGATAGAGCAATCCTGGAATGCGGCCTCAACCTGCTGGATGTACCATGGCTGAGGGCTGGTAATATGGGTGTCAGAAAGGATACCGATATGAGTCATGCAATACTTTTCTCAAGAAGTGAATGGGGGAAGACACCTTGTGTGTCTGTAAACTGTGATTATTATAACGAGAAGCAGAGCGCTAAGCACATGAAAAATTATTTTTCTTTTTGTTCTGTGACCAACAGCTGATACACTGTCACTATATAGTAGAAATGCCTAAGCAAAAAGTATTTCAGCACAGAGGAGTAAGGACCCATGACAGATAAACGTGTAAAAGAAGCAATTCACGCAGAAGTTGAAGTGATAAGCGGTGATGATACACAAAGTAATATTGCACTTCCCAGTCCAATATATCCAAAGTTTCTCTACTTGATTCCCATTGCCTCACGGCCATTTTTCCCAGGGCAGGTACAACCTATTGTCCTTTCCGGTGACTACTGGCAGGAAACCATACAGAAGATTGGGGAAACCGATCAGAAACTGGTGGGGTTGGTTTACACCAATAATATTCCAGCCCAGGAAACGTCACCTGACGATTTTTCCCCCATTGGCTGTATGGGGAAAATTCTCAAACCCACCAAAGAAGAGGCAAATATACATTTTGTTTGCCAGGGACTGGAGCGTTTTCGAATTCGTCGATGGTTGAGTCAAACAGTACCATTTCTGGTTGAAGTGGAATATCCCAATGTAGATGATGCAGATATTTCCATGAATGATACGGAAACACGGGCGTATGCACTTTCTATTATTTCTGCAGTAAAAGAGCTTGTGCAGGCTAATCCGCTGTACGGAGAAGAATTAAAGCAAGCTTTGCAATATTTTTCTCCCAATGAACCAGCTCCGCTCACCGATTTTGCAGTAACGCTCACAACCGCAAGTGGGGATGACTTGCAGAAAGTGCTTGAAACCCTGCCAATCCTGAAGCGAATGCAGCGTGTTTTTCAACTGCTCAATAAAGAAGTGGAAATAACGAAGTTACATAGTGAAATCAGTAAGGATGTGAATACAAAGATCAACAAACGGCAGAGGACATTTTTCCTTCGTGAACAGTTGAAAACCATCCAGAAAGAACTCGGAATCACCAAAGATGATCGGAAGTCAGATGCTGAAGAGTTTGCAAAACGGCTCGAAAAGCTCCAGCCTCCAGAACCCGTTGCTGAACGGATCGATGATGAGTTGAAAAAGCTCGGTTTTCTTGAAAAAGGATCCCAGGAATATGCGGTAACCAGAAATTATCTGGACTGGATGAGTTCCGTGCCTTGGGGTGTCTATTCAGAAGATAAGCTGGGGATAAAAGAAGCGAGAGAGATCCTTGATCATGATCATGATGGTTTGGATGATGTGAAAGAACGAATAATCGAATTTCTTGCAGTTGGTGTCTATAAAAAAGAGGTCGCTGGATCCATCATGCTGCTGGTCGGTCCTCCAGGAGTTGGTAAAACATCCATTGGTCATTCAGTGGCCGATGCCATGGGGCGTGAATTTTATCGTTTCAGTCTTGGTGGTATGCGGGATGAAGCGGAGATCAAAGGCCACAGGCGGACATATATAGGCTCCATGCCAGGCAAATTTGTGCAGGCGTTAAAAGAGGTGAAAACTGCAAATCCAGTGATTATGCTGGATGAGATTGATAAGATTGGTGCTTCGTATCGAGGGGATCCGGCCTCGGCATTGCTGGAGGTTCTTGATCCTGAGCAGAATGCTGATTTCCTCGATCATTACCTTGATTTGCGGGTTGATCTATCTAAGGTTCTCTTTATCTGCACAGCAAATCAGCTGGATACCATTCCTGATCCGCTCCTTGATCGTATGGAGATAATCCGTCTTTCCGGTTATATTACAGAAGAAAAATTGGAGATTGCCAGGAATCATCTCTGGCCCAAAGCCCTGAAACGAGCAGGCTTGAAAAAGGGGCAGCTCAAAATAAGTGATGCTGCACTGAAAGTATTAATTGAAGGTTATGCAAGGGAAGCAGGAGTGAGAAAGACTGAGAAACAGCTCCGGAAAATTGTGCGTAAGACGGTTGTTAAGTTGCTGGAAGAACCAGAGGCAAAGATGTCTGTGAGCGTCAAGAATCTGGAAAAGTATTTAGGGAAACCATTCTTTAGAAAAGAATCACTTATTACAGGTGTGGGTGTCGTTACAGGTCTCGCCTGGACAGCTCTTGGTGGCGTTACCCTTGCCGTTGAAGCGGCGGCTGTGAAACGAAAAGCTGGTGGCTTTAAACAGACTGGCCAGCTCGGTGATGTGATGCGGGAATCTGCTGAAATTGCCTATAGCTTTTTACTCTCTAATGCCAAACGTTATGGTGTTAAAGCAGATTTCTATCAGAGCCATTTAATTCACCTCCATGTACCGGAAGGTGCCACGCCAAAAGATGGACCCAGTGCCGGTATCACCATGACTTCTGCCCTGTTAAGTTTAGGGCTTGGCAAGAAAATCAAGCGTAATCTTGCGATGACAGGGGAACTGACTCTCACAGGAAAAGTGTTGCCGGTTGGAGGAATAAAAGAGAAAGTTATCTCGGCTAAACGAAATAATATAAATGAACTTATTCTGCCGGAAGCCAACAGAGGAGATGTGGAGAGCCTGCCAGACCATATCAGAGAGGGTTTGACCATACATTTTGCCAGCAAATATGACCAGGTGGCAAAAATTCTGCTTTCAGCATTTACGGAGACTAAAGCATGAGTCTCGGCAGGAAAAGTAAGAATTTACTTTTGCTACTCTTTGCAGCGGTAATCTATATTCTTGCCCAGAAGGGAGATATGAATTTTAATAATGCTCCCCTTGAGTATATTCCTCCGGGAACAACGGTTCAGAAAGCCTTTGTCAACCAGCAATCCAATGTTCAGATTCAGGGGAAGGGGCGTGTTGAAAAAGTGTTGCGGGATGATACCGAAGGTCTGCGGCACCAGAAGTTTATTCTAGAGATCAGTTCCGAGCATACAGTGCTGGTTGCTCATAATATCGATGTGGCACCACGTCTGTCAGGGTTAAGAGAAGGTGACAGTGTCGAATTCTATGGAGAGTACGAGTGGACGGCAAAAGGTGGCGTTATCCACTGGACACATCTGGATTCCAGTGGACAGCACGTTGATGGGTGGTTGAAATATAATGGAAAAACATATCAGTAATATCTTTCAGAGAAGGATCGTCAAAAGTTACAAGTATTCCCTCCAGGGCTTACGGGCGACGTTTCAAAAGGAAGAAGCCTTTCGGGTCGAAGTCTTGCTTGCATTTGTACTTTTTCCTTTGGGGCTGTATCTTGGAGCAACATCTGTTGAAAAGGTGTTGCTCGTTGGCAGTGTAGTACTTGTGCTTATCGTCGAAGTCATGAACTCTGCCATTG
This sequence comes from Desulfocapsa sp., assembly GCA_022712895.1. Taxonomy (GTDB): domain Bacteria; phylum Desulfobacterota; class Desulfobulbia; order Desulfobulbales; family Desulfocapsaceae; genus Desulfocapsa. The sequence goes on along the minus strand of JAFLJS010000057.1, from coordinate 47,464 downwards.
AGAGTGTGGTGGATCGCTTTGGCTCTGAACAAAACGAGCTGTCGGGCAGAGCCAAGGATCAGGGCTCGGCAGCAGTCTTGCTTTCTCTTCTGTTGGTATTGCTGGTTTGGGCTGTGGTGTTGATAGCTTAGCAAGGGACATTACTCCGCTACTTTTTTTACCGCGTCTTTTGCACCGGTTTTTACCTTCGTTATCGCTACACCTGCTACTGCTGCTGTGCCGGCTTTCTTAACTAGCTTTTTCTTCACCGATTTTTTTCCTTTGTCTCCGTCTTTTCGTTCGCCAAGTTCTTTGCTGCCTTTGTCCGCAGGTTTCTGAACCGAAGGTTTTTTGTCACCGGGAGCAGACCATGCAGGGGGGGCTGTAGTAAATCCTGCAAGTAGAATAAGAGTACTTATCGAACAGATAGTTGAAAGAATCTTTTTGGTCATGATGTGCCTCTGCTTATATTGTTTGTGGGTTGTTCTGTAAATAGTTTTGTGCTCAATATCAGTTAGTTATCACAAAGAATTTGCACCTTTCGCAGGGCAGTATCCACTTCCTTGTCCGATTTGGCATCAAGTAATTGTCTTTTAGCAGTAAGGCACTCGTTGGCCTCCTCCTCAAACTCCTGTTGCAAACTCTGTACGACTTCCCGTGATTTTGCTTGGCATGTTGTGCTGGCTTCTCGACGAATATTAGCTGTTTTCCCATCTTGTTCAACGGTAACACAATCTCCAACTCTGATTTCACTCTGATCTGAAATAATTCGAATAGTAGTGCCGGAGTTGACGACCACTACATATTCCATGCCACGTCTGTCTCCTTCAGAATGTGCCCTGAGTACACCACCTGCTGCTGCACCGGCCAGTGTATTTCGCCACTTTTTGGACTTTTTCTTTCCATTTGCTGACCATAATCCGATGGCTCCACCGAGCAGGGCACCTTTTGCGGCATCCGAGTCCAGTTTGACCACGTTTGCTGATTGAACAATTCCGTGTTGTAATATTAGCTGATTGCCACTTTTAGTAGCAAAGCATTGTTGGGTGTAGAGTAGGAATGCTGTTATGACCAGTATTGATAGAAAAATTCTTTTCATTTGTTTTTTCTCCATGGTTTTTAATGAAGGTTGCCTTAAAAGGTCGCTCACTACCTGTCATGAAGCCAGTAGGTAATATTTCAAGATATCCTCTACTTACAACATATTAAGTAGAAAGTCCAGCACTGGTGGTGGACGCTGGGAAGGTACTAACCACGTGGAACCTGATAAGTACCTTATCAGAATATTTGCTTTGAAAAAATAAGAAATTAGTCTGTAAAGTACTAAAAGTCGATGGTAAAACCAATCCCAAGATTGTAGCCCTCCAGTCCGTCAGAGTTGACACTGCTCAGTTCAATAAAAAATCGTTCAATCCAGTCCGGTTTATCTTCTGTGTACCAATATGCTACTACACCGACTGTGCTGTAGGTGTCAAAACCGATGATATCGACAATATCTCCACCCATATAGTGTCCGTAGAGATAGCCTTCCAGAGTGAGGTACATCCCTTTCCAGGTGAATAGGGCTGGAGTTTCAATGCCTACTCCCAGTGATGTAACACTGGCCTGAGTGGTAAATGAAGTCAGTGCACTAAAATTGAAATCGGCTTTGGTCTCATACAGTTTATGATTGAGTTTAGCGTGCAATTTATAGCCATTGATCTCCCGCTGGTGCTCAAGCTGCAGAAGGAACTTGTAGGTCAGGTTGTCGTTATATTTCCCTGTAAAAAAATCCTCTATGGCGTTGCCAATATCACCGTCGGGATTGTGTACTGTGACTCCGGATCGTGAATAGATGAGTTCGAGTCCTGTCAGGATATCAATTTTCCAGGCTGTTTTAAATCGTACACCAAGACCTGCCCCTCCTGTGTAGGTGCTCATCTGGTTCTCGTGAGATAAGGTGATATGATCAGGAAGAGTGATGTTTTCGTTAACGCTGGCTCGACTATAGCCGACGTTGCCCATGGCAAACATGTTGATTGTTTCGTTTCCGATATCAAGCTGGTAAAGGAATGGCAAGTGGTAAATATCCATCTTGATACCGATATTACTAAAACGATAATGCCCGGTATTGAGACCGTCCTGTGATGTGAAAACCATCAGCGTATTGATATTTGCCAGATAGGCTCTTTGGGCAATGTCTGCAGGTGTTTCTTCAGCGTGGAGAGGGTAGACGTTAAGCAGTAAAAAGAACAACACGTGAAGTGTTAGATATTTCATAGGAGTGGAATGTTTTCTTTATTGTTTTGGTGTTTATCGCAGCGCTGAAGGCTGATTGGGAAGCTCTCCAACCAAGAAACAAGTAGTTTTGTTTTATTATAGACACAAACCGGAGAAGAAGATATCTTCTTAGTGTAAGTATTTCATTCTAGAGAACTATCTCATTAACCATGGAACGTATATAATATGACAAGTCGACCTGTTAGAACTTTTTTCCTGTACAACCTAGCCTTGCTGCTGTTGGTAATTCTCAGCGCCTGCGGCAAAACTTCATACGGTGTGGCCAAAATTGAATCCATCCCCACAGGTGCAGAGGTGATCGATCTGAAAGATGACACCCATTTGGGCAGGACACCGCTTTTTGTTACCTGGGAAGGGGATGACGGTAGTATAAGGCATGCAACCATAGAACTTCGTAAGGAAGGTTATGTGGAAAAGATCACCGCTTTTTGGGTGAAGATGCGCTATGAGACCGCAGAAGATGCTACTCAGGATCCGCAGCCAGTTACAATTGAACTCAAAAAAAGGAATTGATTCATGCCAAGTAAGAGCCGATTTTGTCCAATATCACGCAACACTTTGTCCCTCTTCACTTTTCTGTTTGGCCTGACTTTGTTGAGTGGTTGTGCCGATAGTAAAAGTGTTCGTTTTAAAATAAATTCTGTGCCCAAGGGGGCCCATGTCCTTTACCAGGTACAAGGCGGAGATATGCCTTGTCAAGGAAAGTGGGTTTATCTTGGCAATACACCATTGCAGGGTGTGCAACAGTTTGATGAAGATCAGCTGGAAGATGCTGATAAAATAATCCTGCGGATTATGCATAATGGCTATCATGATCAATCCAGAGAATGGGCTGGAGAGAGTTTCTGGCAGGAAATAGAGGAAAAAGATGTGATTTTCTGGACCCCGGAATTAATTCGAAATAAAGAATAGCTATAGCCTTCAAGACTTACTGATAAGGCTCACACAGTGAAGAGTGTGACCTGTCAAGGATGAGCGATGCCCGTAAAACAGCTAACACCACAACATCTGGCTGCAGTTGATTTAGGATCCAATAGCTTTCATATGGTTGTTGCCCGTATTGAAGACGGTCATATTCATATTCTTGATAATCTGAAAGAAATGGTGCGGCTGGGGGCGGGGCTTGATAAAAAGGGCCGCTTATCTGAAGAGGCGCGTGATCGTGCGCTTCAATGTCTCAAGCGTTTTGGGGAACGAGTTACCGATTTATCCCCTGGCAGTGTAGCGGCAGTAGGTACCAACACGCTGCGACAGGCCAAAAATAGCCGTCATTTTCTCAATGAAGCCCATGAAGCTCTTGGGCATCCAATTGCAGTTATTGCAGGGAAGGAAGAGGCACGCCTCGTATACCTCGGGGTTTCCCATTCTCTGGTTGATGAAGACGGGAAACGATTTGTTATGGATATCGGCGGTGGTTCAACTGAGCTGATTATAGGTGAGAATTTTGAACCACTTCACCTGCGTAGCCTTGAAATGGGCTGTGTCAGCATGAGTCGGGCTTTTTTTAAACATGGCCGATTGAAGAAAAAGAACTGGATAAAGGCGGGACTCGGTGCCCATTTGCTGTTGCGGCCGGTGAGACGTCATTTTCAAAAAGTTGATTATAATTCAGCCACGGGTGCTTCCGGAACAATAAAGGCTGTTGGCAAGGTTGTCCAGGGGCTTGGCCTTGAATCGTATGATATTACCCTGGATAGTCTGCATAAGATTCGGGAGAAAATGATCGATGCCGGTCATGTGAACGATCTTGACCTGCCAGGGTTGAAGGCAGACCGAAAGCCTGTTTTTGCCGGCGGGCTGGCGGTTCTTATTGCAACATTTGAAGCATTGAAGATTGAATCCATGCAGGTTTCAGATGGTGCGCTGCGTGAAGGGCTGTTGTACGAGCGTCTGGGACGGATTCAAAGTGAAGATACTCGTTTGAAAACCGTTAGCAGTGTGCAGCACCGTTTTCAGATTAGCCAGAAACATGCTCGAAGAGTAAGTAAAAAGGCCAATCAGTTTCTGACTGCCTGTGAAAAGGAGTGGGAGATAGGTCTGGACTATCAGGAAATATTACATTGGGCATGCAGTCTTCATGAAATTGGCCTGGCTGTTTCTTTGAGTGGCTATCAGAAACATGGGGCCTATCTACTGGACAATGCAGATTTACCTGGGTTTTCCTATGAAGAGCAGTCATGGATGAGTCTTCTCGTTCGTTGTCACCGGAAAAAAATATCAAATAAACTGTTCAGTGACCTGCCCTATAAAGATCAAAAAATAGCCTTACGGCTCGTGGTACTGTTGCGCCTTGCCACGCTGCTCCATCGTTCCCGTAAAGAAGAAACCGCAGTTATAGAGAAAATAATCCCCGGTGAACACAGTTTGACTTTACTTTTTGCAAAAGATGAACTGCTTAATCATCCTTTACAGTTGGCCAGTTTGGAGCAGGAGGCGAAGTATTTGCGCAAGGTAGACTTTGACCTCAGTTTTTTTTCGTAGCGCTATTCTTTGAAGCTCATCATATACTGGCTCAGATCCTTTTGCTGCTGGTTAGTGAGCTTTTTTAACTGTTTTCGCCGCATTTTCATGAGATTTGCCCGTTCTGGTTCGACAATCGGTTCCATATCCCCCCTAAAATAAGAAAGGAGCTTTGCTCCATCCTGGTAGGCTTTTGCTATCACCTCTAGCGATGGCCCTTTCTTTTTCAGGTCCCCCGATACGTGACAGCGCTGACATTTTTTCTTTGTGAAAATCGCCTGTCCTGCCGTATATTCCTGGGCAATAGCTGGCAGGCTGGATAATAACAGGAAGAGGATGCTTAAGGAGAGTGCTGAACATTTCATTGCATTTGGCCCTTGTGTCTGGAGATAACGGGGAGAGTTGCTGACTGAACAACCAAAGATCTTCTAGAATATAGTAACCTCTAATTGTCTGTTTTTCAAATAAGATAAACTCGTAAAAACCCAGAATTTAGATGGTTAAGTATTTATGCCCTTTGTTCGGGTGAAAAACTTCATATCCGAGGCAAATATGTTTTCTATCATTTCTGCGTACTAAGGTACGTCGTAACGATTGAAAATGTGCAGCAACGAAGGAGATGGAGAGTTTTGCCCTAACTACGGGCATGAATACGACGCCATCATATAAGAGATAAAAAATGAATCGCCAGGAAGAAGAACTCGGGGAGTATATAAAGGAATTACAGATTTTCAGATCACTTTTTTAATACCGATCCGTTGTCCCTTGCTGTTGATCACTTTAAAACGTCCACTGCCCAGCATGCGGGGGTTCCATTTACAGTTGAAACGAACTTCTGTTCCTATTTTTACCGTTCGTGCGCGAGCTGCCCCAATAGGTATATCAAGACCAATTCCACCATTTGTTGAAACGTCGTGAATAAATACCTCTAAGGTCTTTCCCTCATTTGTAATCAAAATGGCGTTTCCACTGGAGAGTTCTCTTGGGGTAAGGCGTCGATTGAGTGTGCAACTGGTGATGGTGTGACATTTCTGGCACCGTATGTTTTTACATCGTACATTCGGTTGCACAGGATAGTTTCTTTTTGCAGCGCAGGAAGAACACTTAAATTGTATTCTGTTATTAATCACTCGAATAATAATCTTTTTGCTCATACTATTTTACCTTATTCAGTTGCGTCACGGTTACGCAGACGCGTGTGCAGGTGAATTGATAGCCTGTATCGAAGTGCTAACTATTATAATTCAACTGTATGGCGTTTTATTCTGTTAATCAATAAGTATTTTAACTATATAGTTGCAATAGGTACCACAGAAAGTATAGGTATATTTACCTATATCAGGCTTGTTGTTGCTGGAATTACTGAGCTTATTTTTGGGGAGGGAATTGAAAAAAAAGACCATTGAGCGAAAAAAACAGTACCAATATGTAGATTTCTGTTCCATTTATGGCAACTGATGGTGGCAATGCCTTTGATGGCATAAATACTTAACCACCTAAAATCTGAGTTTTTACGAGTTTATCAACTTTTATCATAATAAAATCTGCTGTCTTGCGTGCTTTGCTCTTCTTTTGTATAGGAACCTGCTATTGCTAAAAGGAGTGGTAGAGAGTAGGTTTACACAAAAAATTACCACAGCTACAGTTATATAAATATACATTTTCATGGTTCTTGCAATGTGCGGGCAATAGTCTGCTGCGGTGCAGCCCCAGAGGCGACGAGGCTGTCGGAAATGGTGTGAGATCATCTACAAAAGTTGAAGACTGTATATACCTGGAAATGAAATGAGTAATCCCCAAATAAAAATCCTTGCTTGCGGTGGAACCATTGATAAAATTTATTTCGATGCAAAATCGGAATACGAAGTTGGTGAGCCTCAGATTCTGACGATTCTCCGAGACTCTAACGTGAGTCTTGACTATGAGGTCGAGTCTGTCGTACGTAAAGACAGTCTGGAGATGACCGACGAAGATCGTGCGGAGATCCGTCGAGCCATAGAAGGCTCTGCTGCAAAGTGCTTTCTGATAACACACGGGACCGATACGATGATCGAAACGGCAAAATATCTTGAGAATTTTCCGGGACGAACGATTGTTTTAACGGGCTCCATGGAACCTGCTCGTTTTCGCGAGACTGATGCTGTGTTCAATGTCGGCTGTGCAGTTATCGCTGTGCAAACACTTGCAGCAGGCGTTTATGTTGTTATGAATGGTCGTGTCTTCGATCCTGCCAGAACGCAAAAGAATGTGGGCGCTGGTTTGTTTGAAGATGTTTCCTGAGCAACGAGTATCTGGTCACCGGTAGCTTGCAAATGGAGAGTTTCCTCATAGATCATGGCCTCTTGTCCCTCTTTCTGCTCAGTCTGCTGGCTGCCACACTCCTGCCCATGGGCTCAGAATGGCTACTGGTCACCTTGATCCTTCAAGGGTTTTCTGTGACACAGGTTGTTGTTGTTGCCACCCTGGGCAATGTTTTGGGTGCTTTTGTCACTTACGGAATCGGAATATGGGGTTCTGGTTTATTAATGGAAAAAATTCTTCGAGTTGATGAGAAACAGTCGGCCAGAGCAATGGCATTGTATCAACGGTACGGGACAGCCTCCCTGCTCTTTGCCTGGCTTCCGATCATTGGAGACCCATTATGCTTGGTTGCCGGGATCTTACGTCTACAGCCACTGCTCTTTCTCGTTCTTGTTTCTATCGGGAAATTTGGCCGTTATGCCTTTATTGCCATGTTAACAAGTGCACATGTTTAGTTCATTGCTTTCTTACTTCATCTTTCTCAGTATAAGGTCAATTTCCAGCCACAGTGCCCGGTAAGCATGAGATGCTGGTGAGCTTGGCGCCGATACCAGAACCGGTTCTCTATGGAGTCCCATTTTCTCAACATCAGCCAAAAAGGGGATATGATTTCGCAATACTCGTTTCTTTCCTGAAAATTGTTTCATCATATCCATGTGCATGGTTTTTTGTTTCTGCACCATGGAAAAGAAGAGAAACAATTTCTTTCGTTTGATTCCTGTCTGTTTGAAGAATTCCACCAGCTTGTTAAAGGAAAGCATGGACAGTGTGGTAGGGATAAATGGGATTAACAGAACATCTGCGGCCTCAAAAATATTTTCTGAGAGCAGTGTGATATTGGGTGGGCAATCAAGGAAAATATGCTGATATTCTTCTTTTAATGGTTGCAGGACTTTGTCAATACGCCGAGTGGAATTCTTGTAATTGTCCAGGGCGAGATCAAGGTTTCTATAAGTGAAGTCTGCAGGTAGCAGGTCGAGGTTTGGGTAATCAGTGCCTATGATGCTTCTCCTGATGCCCTTGCCACCTTTTAGCAGGTCGGCAGCAGAGAACTTCTTCTTTTTGGTTTGCGCACGAAAATAGTAGCTTGCAGAACCTTGTGGGTCCATATCACAAATCAGAGTCGAATGGTTTGCCTGTGCTGCGAGGTAAGCAAGATTAACGCTTGTCGCGGTTTTTCCGACTCCACCCTTAATGTTGTATACTGCAATAATGGCCATGGCATGTCCCTAAACGTGTGGGTAAATAGATTGTAGCATTGAATGAATTTATTATCCTTTCACAAAGTATAAGGTATCTTGTCGTTTTTTTCATTGACCTTTGTGGGCTGGGAATAAAAAATGTGTTATAACCATTTGAAGTACAGGATACTATGAACAAAATTAAAAAAACACAGGGTGTTATTTTTCGGAAGAGGAGCGCCTCTATTGGCAAGGTTTTGATGCTTCTGCTTTGTCTTTTAATACTTAACCCAGAATCGCTCCTTGCCAAATCGCTTGAGTTGTTTGTTTCTATTCCACCGCAAAAATACCTGGTTGATCGCCTGGGTGGAGAGCATGTAAACAGCCAGGTACTGATCGGCGAAGGGAAGAGCCCTCACCTGTTTCAGCCAACGAGCAGACAGATTGTGGCCCTTTCCCGGGCGAAACTGTTTTTTGCCATGGACATGGAGTTCGAAAGGGTGCTCTTGGCGAAACTTACACGGAATTCGTCTTCTTTGTTGGTGGTCAATAGTGTGCGTGGCATAGAAAAGCTTCCCTTGCAAGAACATGGTCATGCAGAGAGGAGTCACATTGGGCTTGATCCCCATGTCTGGCTTTCTCCGCCAAATTTGATTCGCATTGCTGCTACAATGGTTCAAGCGATGGGAAAAGTCGATCCTGATAATGTGCACTTTTATAATGCTAACCTATTGAAACTCAAAAAAGAGCTTGAGGCTCTGGATAAAAATATACAGGCAGAGCTGGCACCTTTTGCCGGATCGTCTTTCTATGTATTTCATCCTTCTTTTGCCTATTTTGCGAGAAGGTATCATTTGCATCAGGAAGCTGTGGAGGTGGAAGGAAAGGCACCCACGCCAAAACAGTTAAGGGCGCTCATTACAAAAGCCAGAAAAGAACAAGTTAAAGTGATTTTTGTACAGGCTCAGTTTGATCCCCGAAGTGCAACTGCAGTGGCACAAGCTATATGTGGAGAAGTGTTGCCTCTGAACCCACTTGCTGAAAATGTGATGGAAAATTTGAAAATCATGGCGGCCAATATTCGTTCCGGAATGAGCCGTTAAATAATTATGCAGAGAATTGACCCGGTCACGCCAATTGTACAGATCGATAATCTAAGTTTCAGTTATGAACAGAATTCGATCCTGACAGATGTGAATCTTACTATTCATAATTTGGATTCAATCTGTATTGTTGGGCCAAATGGTGGCGGAAAAACAACCTTGATAAAATGTATCCTTGGTCTACTCACTCCAGATCAGGGGACAGTTACGGTGTTTGGTGGAAGTCCTGAACAGGCACATCTGCGGATGGGGTATGTCCCCCAGTACGCAAGTTTTGACCCCTATTTCCCCATATCAGTAATGGAAGTGGTCTGCATGGGAAGGCTAGGAGGGTCGATCAGTGGGAAATACTCAACGCGTGATAAAGAGCTGGCAACAGCAGCCCTTGAAAAGGTTGATTTACTAAAATATGCTGCACATTCTTTTGCTGCACTTTCCGGGGGGCAACGACAGCGGGTACTTATTGCAAGGGCGCTGGCCACTGGATGTGATCTTCTCATTTTAGATGAACCCACTGCCAATATTGACCACACAGCAGAAACCCGGTTTTTTGATCTGTTATCAGGTTTTAATGAAAAGATGACCATTCTCATGGTGACCCATGACGTGGGTTTTGCCTCCACGTTCTTTAAACGAATTGCCTGTGTAAATAATAAAGTCGTGATTCATCCAACCAGTGAACTGACCGGTGAGTTGATTCAGAATATGTATGGTGGTGATTTGCAAATGATACGACATGATCATCGTTGCGGGGAGGGTGGGCATAGCCATGACTGATTTTTTCCAAGCCCTCGCAGACCCGAATCTCCCCTTTTTACGTTATGCATTGATAAGTGGCCTGCTGGCCTCCATTCCTTTTGGTATTATTGGCAGTTTCGTGGTTGTGCGAAGGATTAGCTATATTGCCGGAGCCATTTCTCATTGTGTACTTGCAGGTGTCGGTCTAGGTCTATATCTTCAACAGGCGGTAGGTATTGCCTGGTTTACACCCTTTATCGGTGCTATCCTGGCGGCACTGCTTGCGGCTGTTATTTTAACAGTAGTTAGTCTTCACGCAAAACAGAGAGAAGACAGCGTGATTGGTGCTCTGTGGGCAGCGGGTATGGCCATTGGTTTGCTGTTTATTGCCAAAACTCCAGGCTATAACGATCCCATGAGTTACCTCTTTGGTAATATTTTACTTATTGGAAAAAGTGATCTCTATTTTATATCCATTCTGGATATTGTTGTCGTAACTGTTGTGACCATTTTTTATAATAAGTTTCTGGCGCTTTGTTTTGATGAAGAATATGCCCGGTTACGAGGTTTGAATACTGGACTTCTTTATCTGGCGTTGCTTTGCCTCACCGCTTTGACCGTTGTTTTGCTGGTTCGGGTTGTGGGTATTGTGATGGTGATTGCTCTTCTTACCCTGCCGGCGGCAATTGCAGGGAACTTTGCCCGGAATCTGTGGCAAATGATGTTGCTGGCGATTGTTTTTTGTGCCTTGTTTGTATTCTCCGGGCTCTGGTTGAGTTACAGTTACGATTTACCCAGCGGACCGGTAATCATAATGATTGCTACAGCGTTGTATCTGCTGGTGGTTGGGGTGTTGCGGAAGATCCGTGACCATTGATGATGTTGTAAAAAAAACTTAGCTCAGGTGAATATGTATGGATATCTGTATCGCCAGGCAACCCATTTTTTCAGTTCATAAAAAGCTATATGCCTATGAACTTCTTTTTCGTGGTGGGCAGGACGATTATCCGAAACATTTAGCAGGGGATAAAGCAACCACATCGCTGCTTTCTTCCACGTTTCTCACAGAGGGAATTGAGCGGATTGCCGGCTCGAAACTCTGTTTTGTTAATTTTACAGAAAAACTGCTGTTGCAGAAGATTGCGATGGCCTTCCCTCAAAATCGTCTGGTTGTAGAAATTCTGGAAGATGTTGAACCAACATCTGCAATTCTGGACGCCTGTACCGAGTTGAAAGAACAGGGATACCTCCTTGCCCTGGATGATTTCCTGTATCACCCTCGTTTCGATCCCCTGCTTGCCATCGTTGATATCGTTAAGATTGATTTTATCCAGAGTCCGGTTGATTCACTTCATATACTGTTACGCAAGCTATCCCGTTTTGAGCATCTGAAATTGTTGGCAGAAAAAGTGGAAAGTTATGATGAATTTGAAAAATCTGTAAAACTTGGATTCCATTATTTTCAGGGGTTCTTTTTCAGCAGGCCCGAGAAAATATGTTTACAGGAACTCAGCTCAGTGAAGATAAATCTGCTGCGTCTCCTTGCGGAAGTGACAAAGAAAAAAACTACTATTGACCAGGTGGAAGCAATTGTCTCATCAGATGTGGCCCTTACCTATAAGCTGCTTCGCTATTTGAATTCGGCACATTTTTATCTGTTGGAAAAAGTAGTCTCGGTGAGTAGGGCCATCGCATTCCTGGGTGCGAAAAGATTTCGGCAGTTTGTGCTTCTTGCCATAATCTCCGAATTGGCGACAGAAAAGCCGGAAGAGCTGGTGCGCTTAGCCGTAGTCCGGGCACGTTTTTGTGAACTGTTGGTAGATAAAAAAGCAGGTAAAGAAGAAGCTAGTGAGTTGTTTCTGGTAGGGCTCTTTTCCCTTGTTGATGCCATGCTTGATAAGACTATGAAAGAATTGATGGAGCAAATGCCACTGTCGGACGATGTGAAAAATTGCCTGGTTTTGCGAACTGGTCCCTATGCTATAATCCTTGAGGCGGTAGCGAAGTATGAACGTGGGGAAACTGAAAGATGCATTAACTCTTTACAGAATCGTGGTATTTCCGAGAAGGAACTTGGGGCGGCATATCTAGAGGCGCTTGAATATGGCGAACAGCTTCTAAAATCGTTTTGATCGGTGATGGTTCAATTGAGTCAATTGTTATGTTTGCGTGTTGTAATACTTTCGTAGGAAATAAAACTGTTGCTATAGAACTGTGTTTGCCAACCAGAACAGTCCCATCCCCACCAGAATAGTTCCGCCCAAACTTCTTGTCTTAACGGCAAAAAGAAGCGTTGGGACAGCCACCAAAAATTCGGTCTTCCCAAGATCCAGTGTTCGTAGTGGTTGGTCAGTGAAAAGAATAGGTGCTAGCAGTGCACAGAGAATGGCCACTGGAATCAAACTCAACCAGTCAATAAACCACTGGGGCAGTTTTCGCTGTGCCAAAAAAAAGAGAGGAAGCCAGCGGGGAATATACGTAACAAGTCCCATGCCACCAAAAAGAATTAAATATTCCGTAAAACTCATCTTTTTGTTTCCCTGTATTGTTTGAAGAAATATCCGATGGTAGCAGCAGAAATGGAAGCAGCAATAATGTAACTGTCCCCCGGGATCAGCAGGAACCAGGCAGTTCCAATGATAAGAGCCAAAAGTCCTGTAAGAACGTAGACAATATCATGCAGCTGGAAGAGAAGTAAAGCCAGAAACATGGCGGTTAAGGCATAATCAGTGCCAAAGGCTCCGGTTGGAATAAATTGTCCAAGTAATGCGCCACTGATGGTGGAGAGCACCCATGCGCCATTGGAGGTCTGGTTAACGGTGATCGCCCGCATGGGATCCCAGTTACCCTTTCTGAAATGGGTCATGTTTACTGCAAAGGTCTCATCAGTAATACCATAGGCAAACATGCTTAAGAATCGGCGTCGCAATCCATATAAATGGACAGCCATTGCAGAACTCATCAGGAAATGGCGTAGATTGACGACAAAGGTGGTAATGACAATTGACCAGATAGATGCACCGGCGGCCAGCATGGCCACACATATAAACTGTGCAGAACCGGCGAAGACCATAACAGACATCATAGCCACCGCCCAGACAGGAATATTCGCCTGGCTCGCCAGTACCCCCATGGCAAGGCCAATGGGGATATACCCAAAACAGATGGGCCAGGATGCAAGTACACCATCTCTAAACCAGGGGTTTGGAGGTGGGTCAGATTGTGCCGGAGTGGGACTGCCTTGTGTGTTCATTGTTGTATTATGCCTTGCCAAAAAAGCGCATGAGTTGCTATAGTGTGAGCGCCTAAGGGGCTGCTCTAGTCAGGCCTGAGCCAGAACGTTTTTCAAAAAACAAGAAAATACCTGCTCTTCAGGGGTAAAACAAGTTTTAATAACGGAATTGATGGAGAATTACTATGTTTGCTGCTTCCGATCTTCGTAAAGGGTTGAAAATCCAGATTGATGGTGCCCCCTATATTATCACCCATTTTGAGTTTTCAAAACCGGGCAAAGGTCAGGCATTGTATCGGTGTAAATTACGCAATATGATTAACGGTAACCAGCAGTCTCAGACTTATCGGTCGAATGAAAAGTTTGAAAAACCGGCTCTTAGTGAACGGAAGATGCAGTATCTTTACAACCAGGGTGACGAATACCATTTCATGGATACAGAGAGTTATGAGCAGACGTTTATCACTGCTGAGCAGCTTGGCGACAATATAAAGTTTCTACAGGATAATATGGAGCTCGCTGTCCTCTTCTTTGACGAAAAACCAATTGATGTTACCTTACCGATTTTTGTTAATCTTGTGGTAACTATTGCCGAGCCCTGGGCTAAAGGGGATACCTCTGGTAATGATACCAAACCTGTAACCGTTGATAGTGGTTATATGTTGCAGGTTCCTCCTTTTGTGGTTGAAGGGGATAAAATCCAAATTGACACCCGAACCGGGGCTTATGTGACCCGGGTTAAAGAGTAGCATTCCATGCTTGACCTAAAAGGGCTGCATTTTCGTGCAGCCTTTTTTCGGGAAGTTCGTTCCTTTTTTGACAGCCATGCCTTTCTTGAGGTGGATACTCCCATCCGTCAGCCACTGGTTATCCCTGAGCAGAATATTTCCCATATCCCCAGTAGTGATTGTTTTCTCCAGTCTTCCCCTGAATTGTATATGAAACGCTTGCTGGCAATCGGCGGTTGTGAACAGATCTATCAGGTTTGTCGCTGTTTTCGTTATGGTGAGCGTGGACGATTACACCTTGAAGAATTCGTGATGCTTGAATGGTATCGTAAAGACGCCGATTATATAGAGCTCATGCGTGATTGTGAACAATTGATACGTTTTCTGTGCGTAACACTTACAAATCATAGTTTTCCACTGAACGTAGACCAACCCTGGGAATATCTGACGGTTGGAGACGCATTTACTAAGTACAGTTCCTTGTCTGCTGGTGAGGCTTTGCAAAGGGATTGCTTTGATGAATTACTGGTTGAAGATGTGGAACCACAATTGGGGAGGACGTGCCCGACATTTCTCTACGATTACCCCCTTGAACTGGCTTCTCTGGCCAGACAGAAAAGAGAAGAGCCTGAACTGGCTGAACGATTTGAACTGTATATTGAAGGTGTGGAGTTAGCCAATGGATTCTCTGAATTGACAGATCCGAAAATCCAGCGTGAGCGATTCCTGGCAGAATATTCTGCAATGGGATGCGGGCATCAAACAATGCCAGAACAGTTTTTGACATCCCTTGGGCAACTTGATGAAGCGGCTGGAATTGCCATGGGACTTGATAGGCTCTTGATGCTTTTTGCAGGCAGTAGCAATTTACAGGAAATTGTCCCATTCCCTCCTGAAGAACTCGATATGTAAGAGGAAAATAAAACATAATCCTTTTGACAATAGACGTTAAAGTATGATAATATTCATTATCGTTAAAAGAACACAGTGAGAACTCGCTGTGTTTTGAGCGTTTTTTTCATTGGGAAAGAAGCGTGTTTTTTACTTGGGAGATTTAACCATGGATACAAAGGAACTGAAAAAGATCCTTGTCGGAGTCGGTGTCGTGGGTCTGCTTGCCAGCGGAAATATCGCTGTTGCAAGTGAAACCGGGACAAGCGGCTGAGGTGGCACAAAAGATAGCGCAGGTAGCGCTACGGACAAAGTGATTGATGGAGCCGCTGGCACAGCAAAAGAAAAAGTCGGTATGGGTGGAGCGGCAGATGGTAAGATTGATGAGGCTGCCGATAAGCTCAAAAAGAAAATGAATAAGAAAGATGATCCTGCTGGCAGTGGCTGAGGCGGAAGCAAAGATGGCGCAGGTAGCGCCCATGACGATACTAAGAAAAATCCAGCTTCCAGTGGCTGAAGTGGTTAATACCTAAGTGCGGTCGCACTTATTGTTGTTGAAGTAGAGAAGGTCGGTTGTGACTCTGTCATGACCGGCCTTTTTTTTGTTTTTTCTTTTGGCCCGGGAGGAGCCTCTCTAAAATTCGTCGTTGCTTCATGCGTTCATTCTTGTCTCTTGCTACATAGATGGGTTTTCCCGTATCTCTGTGCAATCCGGTAACATACATCGCCGTGGCCAGCGTTCCTGGGGTAGGGGTGAAATCCTGAAACTGTCGTAATTCCAGCCCAAGTTGCTGAAGTGTTTTTGCCATATTCGAAGTGTGCGAGGCTGTGCAACCGGGATGGGCTGAAATGATATAGGGAGTAAACTGAATATTTTTTTTGAGTTCCCTGGCGAAAGTACGGCCAAGTTTGAGCAGTTCTTTCAGCTGCTCGTGGGACTCTTTATGCATACAGTCCAGTACTTCTTTTTCTGTGTGTTCTGGTGCTATTTTAAGTGCACCTGGCGTATGAGAACGTATGATTTGTTTAAATAGTTTTGGTGTTTTGCGGAGAAGTTCCAAACGCAATCCGGAGGCAATAAAAACGTGCTGCACGTTTGGCAACGAAGAAATTTTGCGCAGGAGAGAGAGGAAGGCCTGTTCATCGATTTGTAGGTTTTTACACACGTTAGGATACAGGCAGTCATGTTTTTGACAGGAGCCAATACGACAGGATACAGCAAAAAGATTGGCCGTGGGGCCACCAAGGTCACTAATGGTGCCAGTGAAGTGCTTCATTTTGCTCAAAGCAGTTATTTCCCGGACTAAAGATTCCTGGCTACGACTAGTAATTGCAGGTCCCTGATGTCTGGTGATTGCACAAAAAGAGCAGTTGCCACAACAGCCACGTACTGTGGTTATGGAATGCTGGATCATTCTGGCGGCCGGAACATTGGGGAATGCGGGATGTTCTTCTCTTGTATAAGGTAGTTCGTAAAGAGCGTCCATCTCTTTGCTACTCAGTTGCGCAGGTTGCGGATGCTGAATAATCCAAGCACTTTGCTGATGCTGAATCAGTGTTTTATCTGCGTAACTTCTTGCCTGTGCATCCACTTTTTTTTCGGCATCCAAAAAGAGTCCTTTCTCTTTCTGAATCGCATTCCAGGAAGGAAGGAGGATGTTTTGCTGTTCTTCGGTATCAAAACGCTCCTCGAATGCTTTGCCGCTTAAACGTTCGCAGGTCCCGGCAATGTTGTGTAAGTCCTGTCCATTGCTCAATCGTCCTGCAATTTCAACGATGGCGCGCTCACCCATGCCATACACGATAATATCAGCCTTGGCATCACTCAACAGTGACCCCCTGAGTTTACCCTGTTTGTAATCATAATGAACGAAACGGCGAAGGGAAGCTTCAACGCCACCCAGTACTACGGGAACATCCTTAAATGCCGCTCTGGCAAGGTTAGTATAGAGCATGGACGCACGATCAGGCCTGCGCCTATTGTTTTTATCTCTAGTTTTTCCACGCCAAGGATTGCCATCCGGCGAATAAGCGTCTTTATCACGGACTTTTCCGTTTCCTGTATAATTTGCAACGATTGAGTCAAGATTGCCGCCGGTAATGCCCCAGAATAGGCGTGGTTTGCCAAACTGTTTGAAGTCTTTATTGTTGTCGTAACGAGGCTGTGCCAGAATGGCAACTTTGTAGCCTTTACTTTCCAGAAGTCTGCCGATCAGAGCCACCCCAAATGATGGGTGATCCACATAAGCGTCGCCGGTGACAAGGATGATGTCCAGTTGCTGCCAGCCACGGACTTTACATTCTTGTATGTTTACTGGTAGTGGAATGTGGGGATTGTTTTTTTTCATGATTCTATCATACGAATGACTGATAGAATCTGCAAATGTATAATGAACTGATGAAGGAAGTACTATGTTGCACAAGGGGCGTGACTTGTTACTGTCAAATGTCTACGCTCGTGCCTCGCATCGGTTTCTACTTGTCAATAATCGGCCACTCTCATAGCCCCTAGATATGGCAGGATATAGCGGTACCATTTTCTGAGAAAAAGCACTATTGTTAAGTATTGATGGATTTTTGAAGAAACTGATGGTTCGAGAAAGTATCGCCTCATGTGTCAAAAAAATAAGTGATGTGGCTGTGATTTCGGGTTCCTGAATACAAACTTGGGTGAGGCCGTTGTGATTATGGCAGTAAATATAGATACATTTCTTTCCCTTCTGAAGAAGGAAGTAAAAGATTATCAGGTGCCGGTGGTGGATCTTATTGCGGTGCAGACAAAAGATCCTTTCAGGGTGCTGGTTGCAACGATTTTATCCGCCAGGACAAAGGATGAAGTGACCGCCAAGGCATCTGAACGACTCTTCGCCAAGGCGGGGTCTATACAAAAATTGGCGAAACTTGATGAAAAGCAGTTGCAGAAGCTTATCTTTCCGGTTGGTTTCTACAAGAATAAGGCCCGATATCTTGCGGCCTTGCCAGCAGTATTAACTCGAGATTTCGCAGCAAAAGTCCCGGAGAGCATGGATGCATTGCTCACCCTTCCCGGAGTGGGCAGAAAAACAGCTAACCTCGTTCTTGCTCAAGCTTTTGCGATTCCAGCAATCTGTGTGGATACCCATGTGCATAGAATTATGAATATCTGGGGTTATGTGGATACCAGTAATCCTCTGCAGACTGAGATGGCACTTCGTGAAAAACTTCCTCAAAAATATTGGATTCCTGTCAATTCGTTATTAGTAGCCTTTGGCCAGGGCACATGTCGCCCTATTGGCCCTCATTGCGATCGCTGTTTGCTGGTAGAAGATTGTCCTCAGATTGGAGTCACCCCCCGGAAGCTGAAAAAGAAAAGTGCAAAGGGCAATGTACAACGCCTGGTTTCCTGGAATGTAAATGGGTTACGTGCAGCATACAAAAAAGGATTTATGGAGAGTCTTCGCGAGATGGCTCCAGATGTTCTGGGTTTACAGGAAATCAAAGCCATGAAGGAGCAGCTGCCTGAAGCATTGCAGGATTTGCAAGGCTATAACGGCTATTTTTACAGTGCGCAGCGTAAAGGGTATTCCGGCGTGGCTATTTACGCCAAAAAGAAAGCTATACGAGTGATAGAAGGAATTGGAGATGCCAGGTTTGATGATGAGGGGCGAGTGCTCACCCTGGAATTTGATTCGTTTTATTTTGTAAACTGTTATTTCCCCAATGCAAAAGGAGATCTGTCCCGGCTTGACTTTAAGCATGATTTTAATGTGATGTTACAAAACTTTTCTGAGGATCTTGCCAAAACAAAATCGGTGGTTGTTTGCGGGGATTATAACGTGGCACATAAAGAGATTGATCTTGCCAATCCAAAGCAAAATGTGAAAAATGCAGGGTTTACTCCCGAAGAACGCTCCTGGATGGATAATTTTATTGCTGCGGGATGGATTGATAGTTTTCGGGAAAAAAATAAATCTCCTGAACAATATTCCTGGTGGAGTTATCGCAGTCGAGCACGAGACAGAAATATTGGATGGCGCCTTGATTATCACTGTGTTGACGGAAATTCTGTACAGAAAATCATCGACGTTGAGATTCTACAAGGTATTCATGGCTCTGATCATTGTCCAGTTGTACTTGATTTCTTGGAATAATTCAGGTAAATTTTTTGTAGCTGATCGTGTAAGGCAGGTTGTTGCTTGTTGGTTCAGCGCCGCTGTTATTTACTTCTTTGAGGATAAAAAATGAGTGGAACAAAATCGCACTACCGCATATTGCTGGCAGATGACCATGCGCTCATCCGGCACGGTATCAGAAATCTTATCAGTAATAATCCAGCTCTGGAGGTTATCGGTGAGGTGGGTGACGGTGAAGAACTCCTGGAATTCCTAAAGACTAATATCCCCGATCTGTTGATTCTCGATATTTCCATGCCAAAGCTCACTGGTATTGAAGCTGTGAGTAAGGTGAAAAAGCTTTATCCTGCAATCAAAATTCTTATGTTGACCATGCATAAGAATAAACAGTATTTCTACCATGCCATGTCTGCGGGTGCTGATGGATATCTAATGAAAGATGATTCCGACGAAGAACTCCTGCTTGCCATTAAACGTATTCAAGATGGGAAATCGTATCTATCACCGTTTCTGTCACAGGATTTTGCCGATGATGTGATTTCGGCTTATCGTAATAATCGTAGCTCACCTTTCGAAACACTGACTAAACGTGAACGGGAAGTGCTTAATCTGGTGGTCGAAGGGCACACCAGTAAAATCATGGCAGAAATGTTACACTTAAGTCCACGAACCATTGATCATCATCGGGCCAACCTGCTTCGAAAATTTGATATGAAGAACAGTGTTGACCTTGTCAATTTTGCAGTGCGTAACGGTTTTGTAACTCCAACGGGGTAGTGATTTTGCAGGTTTTGGTCGGTTATCTCTCCTTATTCGTGGTTTTTTTCATTTTTTTTTCAAAAAGATCCTTTTTTAGCAATCAACTACTGATTGTCTATCTTTTTGTTATTCCTAACCAAAGATCCCTTTCCTAGTAAATCTACCTAGAGCTGTATCCGTATTTCTCACAATTGTTTTTTTTTCCGTCCTATGGTCTTTAAAAAAGCATAAACTTTGAATCACTGTTCACATAACAAGTCTATCATTTGGTGCCTCCGGGGATGTTGTCGGAAATTAAATGAACAGATACGAATGAAAGAAAATGGAGAGGGAAAAATGAATAAGGCCGAACTTGTTTCGTCTGTGGCAAAGTCAGCAAATGTTACAAAGGTTAAAGCGGAAATGGTTTTGAATAGTGTTCTTGAGAATATGGTGAAAACAATGAAAGATGGTGAAAAAGTAAGTCTGCTTGGTTTCGGTACATTCAGTGTAGTTGAGCGTGTCGAGAAGAAAGGGCGCAATCCACAGACCGGTCAGGATATTATCATTCCGGCACACAATGCAGTAAAGTTTAAACCTGGTAAAACGCTGTACGGACGAGTGCAGTAAAAAGAGGCATTATCCCACCTGGGACAGAGGAAAGAATTCCCCAGAAGTTCCTCCTTCTTCTTTTCTCTGTCCTCTTTTTACTTCCTGTTTTTCAAAGAACATCCAATTTGCCTTTATGCTTACTTGTTGTGGGCCAGGAGTGGCTGAGGTTCTTGGCTGTTCACTTGGCTGTATTTAGGCAGATCTTAAACCGTTTACTTAGTTTGAGGAACGCAGCTGCGCCTGTTTGATTCTTATCCACCAAAGCAATGTTCCGCCAACAATCATCAGCAGACTGAGTAACTGGCCCATGGTCATTAATCCAAAGATAAATCCTATCTGTGTGTCCGGTTCTCGGAATAACTCCACAAACATTCGCAGTATGCCATAGCCAATCAGAAAGAGACTGAGCATACAGCCGTGGGGCCAGTATTTCTTTGCTGACCATGGTTTTTCTTTTAGAATCCAGAGGAATGTGAAGAGAAGGAAGCCTTCCAGAAATGCTTCGTATAGTTGGGATGGGTGCCGTGCCAGCGGGCCACCACCTGGGAAAACCATGGCCCAGGAAACATCGCTTGTTCTGCCGAAGAGTTCACCGTTTATAAAATTTCCTATTCGGCCTAAACCAAGGCCTATGGGAATGGTGACCACATAAAAATCTGCGCAAGTCCAGAAGTCCAGTTTCTTGATTTTGGTGAAGAGAAATCCCCCGACAAGGCAGCCGATGGTGGCACCGTGAAAAGACATGCCACCAGTCCAGGTGGCTGGAATCTCAAGGGGGTGTGCCATGTAGTAAGAGAAATTATAGAAAAATACGTAGCCCAGACGCCCACCAATAACCACTGATATGATGAGGACCAGATTGAGATTCTCAAAATGGGGCTCAAGTTCCTTATATGAAAATTTTTCTATCTGTTTCTGGACAAGGAAGTAACAGGCAGCAAAGCCAAGCACGTACATGAGTCCATACCAGCGTACATGCAGAGGGCCTAATGAAAAAATAATGGGATCGATAGTGGGAAATGTCATTGCCGTCTTTTTAAGTGTACTTGAAGGACTGAAATTGCAGCTGGGGTGACTCCTGAAATACGGGATGCCTGGCCAAGGGACCGGGGTCGCACTGCGCTTAATTTTTCAACTGCTTCGTTGGAGAGCCCAGAGAGCTTTTTGTAGTCAATATCTTCAGGTAGGCTCATCTTTTCCATTTTTTTGAAGCGTTTGACCTGCTCTTCCTGACGTTTGAGGTAGCCTGCAAATTTGATTTTAAGCTGGACCTCATCACAAACATTGGAAAGCAACAGAGCTTTTACACCATCCAGTTTCTCCACCGGGTCAACGGGTAGCTGACACAGTTTTTGTATGGTGATCTCAGGTCTGCGCAAAAGATCTGCCAGGCTGCATTTTTGTTTCAGAGCCGTGGAACCCTCGGCTTCTAAAATTTCGTTGGTCTGCTGGTTGGGTTTTACGTAAATAGTGTCCAGTAGTGCAGTACCCGCTTCCAGTTTTTTTTGTTTCTCTTCAAAAACGCTGAATTCTTCGTTGGAAAGCAGTCCGATATTGTGACCAATCTCACAGAGTCTACTGTCAGCGTTATCTTCACGGAGCAGTAAACGATATTCGGCGCGGGAGGTGAATAAACGATAAGGTTCTTTGGTGCCACAGGTAACTAGATCATCAATCAATACACCGATATAAGCCTGGGCGCGATCAAGAATAAGGGCTTTTTTGTCGTTGACCTTGTGCGCTGCATTGATGGCAGCCATCAGCCCTTGGGCTGCTGCCTCTTCGTATCCTGATGTCCCGTTAATCTGTCCTGCCAGAAATAACCCTTCAACTCGTTTTGTCTCAAGGTTGGGGCCAAGCTCCAGAGGGTCAATATAGTCATATTCAATGGCGTAACCGGGACGGACTATTTTTGCATTCTCAAGCCCTTTTATGGTGTGCAGCATTGCCAGTTGGGTTTTGAGTGGTAGACTTGTGGGCAGACCATTGGGGTAGATTTCGGTGGTGTCCAGTCCCTCCGGCTCAAGAAAAATCTGATGTCGATCTTTCTCAGGAAACCGCATTACTTTATCTTCGATGGATGGACAGTATCTGGCACCGATCCCTTCAATAATGCCAGCGTACATTGGCGACTGGTCAATGCCTGCCCGGATAGTCTCGTGCGTTTGAGGGTTGGTGTACGTGATATGGCAGGGGAGTTGAGGCAGCACATAGTCTCCACTGCTGCTGAAAGAAAAGTGGGCTGGTGGCTGGTCGCTGTGTTGTTCTTCCAGATCTGAATAATCGATGGATTTGGCATCAATTCTGGGCACAGTACCGGTTTTCATGCGGCCCATATTGAATCCTGTTTCTTTAAACCATGCGGCAAGACTTGTGGAAGGTGTATCTCCCATGCGTCCGGCCGGGAAATTTTTCATGCCGATATGGATAAGCCCGTTGAGGAAAGTACCTGTGGCAACCACCACAGCTTTCGTCTGTATCTCTTCGTCAAGTGACGTGCGGATTCCACAAATGCGTCCCTCTTTCACTATAAAAGAATCAACAACGGTTTGACGGATTTCGAGATTTTCTTGGGCTTCCATCACAGATTTCATGCGTAATCGGTAGAGTAAACGATCGGCCTGCGCGCGGGATGAACGAACAGCCGGGCCTTTAGAGGTGTTTAGTTTCCGAAACTGGATGGAGGTGGCATCTATATTTTTTGCCATCTCACCACCCAGGGCATCAATCTCACGGACCAGGTGGCCTTTAGCCAGTCCACCAATGGCGGGGTTGCAGGACATGGCGCCAATGGTGTCCACATTGATTACTGCTACCATTGTTTTGCAGCCCATTCTGGCTGCTGCCAATGCTGCTTCACAGCCGGCGTGGCCGGCGCCTATTACTACGATATCATATGAGTCTGTCACGCTTCTTTCTTCCATGAAATAATTGCCCAACGTGGTGGAGTAGCACGTTTAACAATGCATTGTCCGTCGTCAGATTGTCGGCTGTTGCTTAAGATATATTGTTGAAGATTGTTTTCTTCTTCTTTGTCTAGTCCTTTGAACATCCAGCAGTAGGATTCCATTGCTGTTTTTAAATCTTTATATATTGTTTCAGAAGGCAGGTTGATAATATCAACGGAACAATGGATACCCATACTGTAGAGGGTGTTAACGGTATAGATATAGTCAGGTCCTGAACGGAAGGGTCTGTCCACTGCTTCAAATGCGCCACGATCAAATGGGGTGTGGCCAATCCTGTCCACCACAAACACATAACCGCGACTATAGTTGTTGAGTTTGGTCAGAGATGCTTGAAGATTCGGCACACTAAGAGAACGGGAGGCAATGCAGATATCATGCTGAGCCAGGTCGAATTGCTCCCAGTCGTCGGCCCACGATGCATTGATGGTGCGGATATTATCTGTACCCTGTTTTGCGGCCTCTGTTGCAAGGGCATCAAGCATGCCCTGTGAATAGTCGAGGGCTGTGACAGATCGCACTAGCTTTGCCAGCGGTAACGATAAGGTTCCTGGCCCTGAACCGGCGTCTAGCACAGTAAATTCTTTTTGCAGGGGAAGTTTGTTAAGAACAAGGTCAACAAAAGGGGATTTACTGTTTCTTTTGAGAAAGGAAGGTGCTTTTTTGTCCCAGTCTTTTGGCCCCTTCGCGGTCCAGGATTTTTGTTCCCTGGCATTTTGCCAGAGAATCTTCCAGTCAATGTCGTTGTAAGTGATTTTTGGATGCATAATAGAGAACAAAGATATCATACCAAAATTGCTTCTGCAACTCCTGAACCGAAAATGTTTGACACCCTATCTCGAATATGGTTAATATTGTCTGTTCTGATGGTTTTACGCCCTGCGAATGGTTGAGATTCAGCGCACAGATTGTGTGGGGCAATTAAAATTCCGATTATCATGGCGAATCTCTGTGGAAAATCGGTATGAAAAATAAAGAATATTCCGCAACTAATAGCGGAAGGAGTAAGAAATGAGTAAACGTACCTTCCAACCAAGTAATATAAAGCGTGCACGTACCCACGGATTCCGCTCTCGTATGTCCACCCGTGCCGGTCGTGCGATTTTAAATGCCCGTCGTGCTAAGGGACGCAAGCGTCTTTCTGCCTGATAATCTTGTCGAGCTATAAACTCCCGAAAACTGCCTTGCTCCGCAAGGGACGGGAGTTTGATAAGGTTTACAACCAGGGGAAAAGATGTCGTGGTAATGGTTTTTCTCTGATCTTTATCCCCAATGAGTTGGGGTATAACCGGATCGGGATCAGCATCCACAGAAAGCTCAAAGGGGCGGTTAAGCGAAACAGAATCAAAAGAATTATTCGTGAATCGTTTCGTCTTGAGCGGCGTTTCTATCCGGAATGTGCTGATATTGTCTTTGCAGTTCGTCCGGATTTTTCAATGACCAGCCCTGCCTTGATCTCTTCCTCTGTTGCCCATCTGACCAAGTAAGGATATGTGATTTGCAACAGAACAGGTTCATTATTCAGAATATTTTCTCAGTGATTCGTACGTTTGTGACGTGGATCAGTCTGGGAATTATCAAGGGGTATCGCTATCTGATTTCTCCGCTTCTTCCCCCCAGTTGTCGTTTTACGCCAACCTGTTCTTGTTATGCTGCAGAAGCCATTACCTCTCATGGCCCATTAAAAGGGATCTTTCTGGCCCTTACTCGAATTGTACGTTGCCACCCCTTTTGTGAGGGGGGCTATGATCCTGTACCACCTGTTAAAGGTGGCTGAAAAAACTCAATGCCGCATGTATACAGGCACTGTTATTTCCTTATATGGTAAATAAATGGATATTTATAGAACTTTTTTAGCAATTATTCTCTCGTTTTTGATTCTCATTGGATATCAGTACTTTTTTGTGGGTTTTGGCCCCAATGAAGTTCCTGTTGAAGAGGTTACTACTCAGGTACAGACTGTAACTCCTTCGACTCCGACACCAGCTCGAGCTCAGTTTGCTGCTGTGCCCGCTACTGGTGCAACAGCGCAGGCAGCAGGGGCGGTGGCAATGGAACGTCCCGCAAGAGATGCCCGTAATCTGTTGATCGATACAGATTTTTATACAGCGACGCTCAGTGAAGAGGGTGGTACCTTAACCAGCTTCGTACTCAAAGATTACAAAGAGACCAATGACGCTGAGTCGCCTGGGATGCAAATGATTAAAGTGGATGGCACGCAAGGGTATCCACTGGAATTTTCCTGGGGAAGTGTTGCTCCTGTTTCAACTTTTTACGCAACCGAGAGTGACAGAGTCCGATTCCAGAATAATAAGGCAAGTCTTGTGATGACGGGCCATGGAAATGGCCTTGAAATCGAGCGAAACTACAGCTTTTCTAAAGATTCTTATCTGATGGATCTTGTGGTGCGTGTGAAGAACGTATCTTCCAGTGTCTTGCAGGGAGCTGCTGCGCTGCATCAAACTGGTACGCCATTTCGTGAGGCGACTGCCGCCAATCGTTTTCTGTTTACCGGTCCAGCCTATTACGCTGCTGAGTCATTAGAGGAGGTCGATTCGGACGATTTTGAAAATGGTCCACAAACTATTACTGCTCTGATGGATTGGATAGCCTACGAAGGCACCTATTTTATGAATGCTATTCTCCCTAAGGCAGATAGTATGCAGTCCCTGACCATGCAGTCAGCTGGTGAAGATATTGTGAAGATGACCGTAAATGGTAGTCTTGACACGTTGCAGCCCGGCGAAGAAAAAATATATAGTTATCAACTCTATTTTGGCCCCAAGAAGCTTGATATCCTCAAATCAGTTGGTTCCAATCTTGATAGAGCTGTGAACTTTGGCTGGTTTGATGTCATTGCTCAGCCCACCCTGTTTCTCCTTAACTTTTTCTACGGAATATTTAAAAACTACGGAATTGCCATTATTTTGGTGACCATCATTTTTAAGGCAGTTTTCTGGCCCATTACCCAGAAGGGTTTGAAGTCCATGAAAAATATGCAAAAACTGCAGCCAAAGATGGTCAAGCTCAAAGAGAAATACAAAGATGACCCCGCTAAGATGAATCAAGAGGTGATGAACCTCTACAAAACCTATAAGGTAAATCCCCTTGGTGGTTGTTTGCCCATGGTTTTACAGATTCCTGTGTTTTTTGCTCTGTACAAGGTGCTACTCATGTGTGTTGAATTGCGCCATGCACCGTTTATATTCTGGATTACCGATCTTTCTGCTCCTGATCGTCTGCCCATTGGCTTTGATATTCCATATGTTGGTGGAATCCCAGTTTTGACCCTGCTCATGGGTGGTTCAATGTTCTTGCAGCAGAAGATGACACCAACCACAGCAGATCCAATGCAAGCCAAAATCATGATGTTCCTCCCAGTGGTCTTTACCTTTATGTTTATCAATTTTGCATCCGGTCTGGTCTTGTATTGGTTCGTCAACAACTTGTTGGCTATTTTCCAGCAGCAGATGATTAATCGTCAGAAGAAGGGGTAACTCAACCCATATTACTTGCGAGTTGAGTTCAGCTAACCGGATTCCCAAGAGGAAGGAAATATGTCTTCAAGAAAACAAGATTTTTACGCAAAAGAAGTGACAGAGGCCATCGAGATGGCCTGCAATTCGCTGGGTGCCGCTCAGGAAGATCTGGATATCGAAGTTGTGGAAACAGGATCTAATGGGGTTTTCGGGCTTATTAGGAAAAAGGCACATATTCGTGCTGCCGTGATAGGTGATGAGCAGGAGACTGTCGTCATACCAGAGCCTGAAGCACAGGTGGAAGAAGTGGTATCGGATGTTGAGACGGAAGATTCTGTTGAGAAGCCGGTGAAAGAGGTTACGAAACCTGTAAAAGAGGTTGCGAAACCGGCAAAGAAAAAGAGTAGTCCGCCACCTAAACCTGTAGAGCCAATCACTGAGGAAAGTGCCGAGCTTGTACGGCATGAACTTTCTGAGGTTTTAGCTCTTATGGGTTTTGCCTCTGATGTTACGGCTGAAGTGGATGGGGCAACAGTACGGTGCCAGGTGAGTGATGAGCATGAAGAGGCTCTCACTGCTCAGGATGGAAAAGTTATTGATTCCTTGCAGTACCTGCTCCGCAAGTTTGTTGCCAGAAAAGTAGAAGAGAAGATCAGGCTCTCCATAGATATTGGACAGTTTCGTGAAAAGCGAAAAGTTGAGCTTATGGAACGAGCTATAGAGTTAGCTGCCCTTGTTAAAGAAGATGGCAAAACACAAGCCATTCCACCGTTGAACCCATCCGAGAGACGTATTGTACATGTTGCCCTTCAGGATGATAAGGATATCCGCTCCCGCAGTGTGGGTGGTGGTTTGTTTAAAAAGATTCTTATTTACAAACCAGGGAAAGGGAAGAAACCCGGCGCTAACAAGCGTGGTGGACGAGGTAAGGGAAAGAAGAGTGACAGCAAAAAGGGTAAGGAAAAACCGTCTGCTGACGAATGATTGTGTAAATCAAGTGCTTCCGGGTTTTTGCTTATTTCGGGATGTTTTGATGCCTCAATGAGAGATGAATTATGGATCGTGCTAATACTATTGCCGCAATCTCGACACCACCTGGAGCTGGTGGTATAGGTATTGTTCGGGTCAGTGGTGGCGATTCACTCAGACATCTTCGTGCTATCTTTCAACCACATGCTGGAAGTTGTTCTTTTGATTCTCACCGTCTCTATTACGGGAAAATTGCTCATCCCGAGTCACGGAAAGTTCTCGACGAAGTCCTGGTCGTTTATATGGCCGCTCCCAAAACTTATACCCGCGAAGATGTAGTTGAAATTCATTGTCATGGGAATTACCTTGGCCTACAGTCCATTCTTGAGTTACTGCTTTTTTTAGGAGTACGCCTTGCTGAACCAGGCGAATTCACTAAACTTGCTTTTTTAAATGGTCGTATTGATCTGACTCGTGCGGAAGCGGTGATAGATATTCTTTCAGCCAGAACCCGAAAGGGTATGGATATGGCCCTTGATCAATTGGGCGGGAGTCTCTATGATCGCGTTGATTTGATTCGTGGCTCCCTTGTACGAATGCGTGCCATTGTGGAAGTCGCTATAGATTTCCCGGATGAAGACATTGATATTATAGACCATCCTGCATTACTTACGCAGCTTTCCGAAGAGATTGCTTCCCCTCTTGCTCGGTTACTTGCACAGGCGGATCAGGGGAAAATTTTTCGTGAAGGTATTTCTGTGGTTATTGTCGGACTTCCCAACGTCGGGAAGTCCAGTCTTTTAAATACCCTGCTGCAAGAAGAACGGGCATTGGTTACTGCCATTCCGGGAACCACCAGAGATACCATAGAGGAATATCTTGATATTCATGGGGTACCGGTGCGAATCGTTGATACTGCGGGTATTCGGCAAAATGCTGACGAAGTTGAAGCCATGGGTATTGAACGTGCGAGAAAACAGATAGAGCAGGCAGATCTGATACTCTTTATGCTCGATGCTGCACGAGGAGTTGAAGAAGAAGATAAGCAGCTCTTTGAGTCAGTGCGTCATAAACCTCTGCTGCTTCTTGCTAATAAAGCTGATATTGCAGATCAACAGGAAAGTGTTGAGCAGTTTGTGGCAGAGTGTGACGACGTCCCCTTTCTACAGATTTCTGCCAAACAACATCAGAACATTGATGCCCTCAAAGATACAATATTTGCTATAGTGGTTGGCAGCAAAGACCAGTGGCAGGAAGAGGGGTGTGCTCCTAATGTCCGGCATAAAGATGCTCTGCAGCGTGCGGTAGCAGCAGCAGCACTTTTGCAAGAAGGTCTTGAGATGTTCACAACCAGCGATCTACTGGCAATTGATTTGCAGGAATGCCTGGATCAGCTCAACGCAATAGTTGGTGTGACCACCACAGAAGATGTGCTGGATGTTATTTTTGAGCAGTTTTGTTTAGGAAAATAAACAAATAATTCTTATTCTGTAGTTGTTAGCTTCAGAATTTCTTGAATAAGCGTATCAGCACTATCCCCAATCTGATCGACCCTAGCCTCAAGCATATAACAAGGAGTGGTAACCAGCTTTCGTGCTGAATCTACGACAACTTCACCTTGCATGGTAGTCTCATGGTGTGCGCCCATGGCGCTGATTTTTTCTATAACTTCAGAGCTCTGGCCAACTGTGATCAATGCGTCGTCAATAACCTTGGCAAGAATTACGGGAGCGATACAGAGTGCGCCAATGGGCTTGTGCGCCTGAACCATCTGTAGCACTGCTCGTTCCACGTCTGTATTTATTTCACAATTGGTACCATCAAGGGCAAAACTCGAAAGGTTCTTAGCAGCTCCTAGTCCCCCGGGAATAACAAGGGCGTCATGTTCTGCCTGGTCAAACTCCATAAGGTTTTTGATATTTCCTCGCGCTATACGTGCTGATTCAATCAGTACATTGCGACTCTCATCCATTTCTTTACCGGTAATATGGTTCAGCACGTGGTGCTGTGGGATATCTGGAGCGTAGCATTGGTATTCAGCGCCATTTTTGTGAATGGCCCAGAGGGTTAGTGTCGCCTCATGGATCTCGGAACCGTCCTGGTTGCCTGAACCTGAAAGGATAACGGCAATGTTTTTTTTGTTGGTGGGCATAGCGACAGGTCAAATGGGCTACAGGTTAAGGTGGTAAATTGCTGGTAGATTTCGATACTGTTCGTTGTAGTCAAGGCCGTATCCAATTAGAAATCCTTCCGAGATAGAGAAACCGGGGTAGTCGATGGTTACCGAGTGCTCGCGTCGCTCAGACTTGTCAATTAGTGAACAGATGCGAACAGATGCTGCGCCCTGTTCTTTAAAGTGCTTAGCCAGCCAACGCATGGTAAGGCCTGTGTCGACAATATCTTCCACAAGTAGAATATGGTGGTCTGCAATGGGTTGGGCCGGGCTTGCCACAAGGGTAATCTGGCCAGAAGAAGAAGTGCCGCTGCCGTACGATGAAACCTGAATAAAATCGGTTGCCAAAGGGAGCGGAATGGCCCGGACCAGATCTGCCATAAAGACAAAGGCTCCTTTTAAAACACCGATTACCACGAGTTGTTTCCCCTGGTAGTCTTCTGCTATTTCTTTTCCGAGTTCCTGGATGCGGTCGTGAATTTCTTTACTGCTGAGTACCAGCTCTTTATCTATTGGTTCCATGATCTTTTGTGTGTTTTGTGAGTAGTGGGTATGGGTGAATATGCTTTCTCAAAAGTTATAATAGAAGAGGTTATTGTGTAACTTGCGTGCAAAGTCAAGGGAAAGCTGTGAAGCTTTCATTCTATTGACAAAAATATTCTCTTCAAGTAGGTTATAAGTTTCATTGATGGAATGTATCAGCAAACGTGGTGAGTAGAAAAATGTGCCACTTGAACCTTTAAAAAGTTAAGAGTCGATCCATGGGAAAGTCATTAACAGCGCTCAATCCAGCGTTTAACGGAGAAGTAACTTCACTTCCGGGTGGAGAGCATCTCAATAGCTGTTTTGCCTGCGGTGCATGTAGTGGAATCTGTCCTGTCAGTCAGGCAATTCCAGAGTTCGATCCGCGTAAAATTATCCATATGATCCGCATGGGAATGAAGGAACGTCTCCTTACATCCGACATGATGTGGTACTGTTCCGGTTGCCGGTCTTGTGTTTTTGTCTGTCCTCAGGATGTTAGCTTTGCTGATATCATGAGTGCTACTGCCAAACTTGCTTTAAAAGAAGGTTATGTCACCGAAGAGACACTGATAGAGAAAGGGAAATCAGCAAAGGTTGAACGAGATCTTTGCGTTGCCTGTCTCACCTGTGTTCGCACATGCCCCTGGGAAATTCCACAAATTGATGAAGGTGGCGTGGCCACTATTGATGTCGAAAAATGTCGAGCCTGTGGAATCTGTGTTGAAGAATGTCCTGCCAATGCAATTACTTTAAACGAATCAGAAGATGAACGGCTCATTGCAGCTTGTGGTGTCTGAGAAATAGAAGAGGATAGAGATGAGTTTTGATCCTGCAATTACACTGTTCAGTTGTCATTATACTTCTCAGCAGAGTTGTGCTGAGGGTGGAAAAGAGCTGGAGCAGTTAGGCTTTCCTGCTGGTATTGATCTGGTACGGGTACCTTGTACTGGTAAACTTCAGGTAACTACCCTGTTAAAGGCTTTTGAAGATGGCGCTGATGGCGTCTATGTCGTCGGCTGTCCTGAAGATGGTTGTCACAATGTGAAGGGAAGTGCCAGGGCTGCCAAGCGCGTTGCTGCTGTACGTGATGCTCTTGAAGAGCTTGGTGTGGAAGGTGAACGTGTTCAGATGTATCATCTGCCACGTGGACTGCATCCTGAGTTTGTTGCCAAGGGCAAAGAAATGGATAGCCGTATTCGTGGTCTTGGCCCCAGTCCATTCTAAACACCGAAGCTGGATGGTAAGCCGGAATAAGTATCTTCACCAATTAAAAAAAAGAAGAAAAGAATTTACAAGATACTAAAAAACAATGTTTGCAACAGAAACAATTTGTTTCTGTCTGATATACGTGGAGTAGAAAAATGATAGTTGCAGAACGAAAACCCATGGGCGAAATCATAGAGATGGTTCAGGACTGTAAAAAGATCCTGGTACTGGCCTGTCGTGGATGTGTTACTGTTTGTTCAGCCGGTGGTGAGCGAGAGGCAGAGATTCTTTCTTCTCTTATTCGCTTGGGCATGAAAAAAGCTGGGAAATCTATTGAGGTGGCAACTGCCAGTCTTGTTCGTCAGTGCGACCGTGAGTACATTGATGAGATCGACCAGTTTAAAGATGATGGATATGACGCTATCGTTTCTACTGCTTGCGGTGTTGGAGTAAACTTTATATCTAACCTTCGAAAAGATACAATGGTTTATCCTGCACTGAATACAACCTTCTTTGGCGGGTCAGCTAAGCAGGGAGAATGGACAGAGCAATGTGCCGGTTGTGGCGACTGTGTTCTGCACCTCACTGGTGGCCTATGCCCAGTTGCCCGTTGTGCTAAGAGCCTGATGAATGGCCCTTGCGGCGGGTCTGTTGATGGAACCTGTGAAATCCACAGTGATGTGGAATGTGTGTGGCAGTCCATTCATGATCGTCTGGGTTCTTTTGACAAGTCTGCGCAGATGGAAGTAATCGCGCCCATTCGTGACTGGTCAAGTTCTGGACATGGTGGACCACGCAAGGTTGTACGTGAAGATTTGACGGTGTAACCTACGTTTTACTTGATATTCCCTCCTGGGAGTTTAGAATCGCTTAAGTCCTTTTGGTACTTAAGCGATTTTTTTTGGTTAATGAATATATAATAAACTCGTAAAATCCAGAACTTAGATGGTTAAGTAAAAAAACTTCATATCCGAGGCGTAAATATTTCCTATCATTACGGCATACTAAGGTACGTCGTAATGATAGGAAATGTGCAGCAACGAAGGAGATGGAGAGTTTTACCCTAACTACGGGCATAAATACGACGCCATCAATGTATGAGAAATGCGGGTTGGATGCGGCAGAATAAATTGTCAGGAATGAGTATGCTGAAGAATACAATGGAAAATATTGATCTGGAAACCGCCCAAAAGCGGATTGTGCAGGGTTGTGCGGTGCTTCCCCACGAGGAGGAAGGGCTTTCTAATGCTCTGGGACGAGTTGCCGCAAAGTCTCATACAGCTCTAGAAGCTCTTCCCGGATATGACGGATCTCTGAGAGACGGATATGCAGTAGGAAAAGCTGCTGAAAGTAACAATCCGGGTTGTGCGGTCTTTCGCATTATTGATGAAGTTGCAGCAGGAGATACAAGAAGCCTTTCTGTTGGCACAGGGGAAAGCATACGGATTATGACTGGTGGCCTGATTCCAGCAGGATGTCAGGCTGTTATTCCTCAAGAGGATTGCAGTGTTGAGGGGCAGAAGGTCATAGTTCCAATCCATCCTTTGCAGCAACCAAGAACTTTTATTCACAAAAAGGGCAGCCAGATTGCAGAAGGCAGCGTGATCCTTGAAAAAGGTGTCAGCCTAAACAGTGAACAGCAGGTATTACTGGCCGGTAGTGGATACAACGCAGTAGATGTGGTCAAAAAACCGAAGGTCAGTTTTTTCTGTACTGGCAGTGAATTGCTAACAGATACCAGCACAGGTAAGTTGGCAGGACAGCGTTTTTCTGGAAACAGTCATCTGCTATCCGGGTTGATAAACAGGTATGGAGGTCAATTACTGGAGCAGGAAACGGTGATTGATGATTCGAGCCAGGTTATGGCTCTTATGGAGCGTATGGCCGGGGACGACTGTGATATTCTGATTTCCACTGGTGGCATGGGACAGGGGAAATTTGATCTGATTGAAGAAGCCTTTGCCCAGTGTGGTGGGGAAACCATATACCGTTCCCTGAACATGCGGCCCGGAAAAGCGACACTTTTTGGTAAATTGAAGGACACTTTGTTTTTTGGCTTACCGGGGCCACCTCCCGCAGTAGAATTACTATTCCACGAGTTACTACGTCCAGCATTCTGTGCATTGCAGGGGCTGCAACAGTGCAGGCCTCAAAAAATACAGGCGACTTTAACAGAAGATTTTTCCCTGGCAAAACGTGGATTATTACGTTTGAAAAGTGGTGTGTTTTCGTTACATGAGGGGTTTTGCCTTGTCCGTCCGGCCAAAAGAGGGGAGTTGTCCAACTGCTATATATTCTGTTTACCAGAGAAACAATCCTTCCAGAAAGGTGACATGGTAGAAATCCATCTCACTGTTTCTTGCTTGGAATCAGTGTTTGCGGGTTAGTTAGAGGCATTCCTTCTATGGGAGGCAGTTCCTAAAGTGTGCGGTGTCTTATCAATCTGAGATTCGTTGACAGGTGGGACAAAAGAAGCTGGCTCGGCCACCTAGGACAGTCCTCTGGATTGTCCTCTCACACACAGCACAAGCTTCTCCGTTCTTCCCATAAATCTGAAAGTTCATCTGGAAATATCCTCCATCTCCGGAAGCATTTACAAAATCACTTATGGTAGAGCCGCCGCACTGAATGGCATGTCTTAATGTCTTGCGGATAATTGTCAGCAGTCGCCGCCATTCCTTTTCACTGAGTGAGGATGCCGGTCTTGCAGGATGAATAGCAGCCCGAAACAGTGATTCATTGGCGTAAATATTTCCTATACCTGCAATAACATGACTATCCATAATAAAGTTTTTTACAGCCTGACTGCGCTTAGCGGCCAGTTTGTGAAGATAACCAGCGGTACAGTTGCGGGCAAAAGGTTCTGGGCCCGTGGCTGCAAAAAATGCATTTTCAAGAATTTGCGCATTTTTTGCGGGGAGTAGGTGTGCAGCCCCAAAGCGTCTGGTATCGTTAAAACGCATTTCCTTGTCGTTATCGAGGAGCCAGCAAATATGGTCATGCTTTTTTCGGACTGTTCCTTGGTTGAAGATTCCTATGTTACCGGTCATCCCAAGGTGCATAATTAGGCCTGCTCCATTTTTCATTTTAAGAATTAGATATTTTGCACGTCGGGTCAGGCTATGGATTTGCTGATTACAGAGTTCACTGAGCATGCCTTCACAATCAATAGGTACACGTAAGCGTTTATCAGAGCAATGGATATTCCGGATACGTTTGCCAATGATATGGGGTTGTAAACCCTGGCAGATGACTTCGACTTCAGGGAGCTCTGGCATCAGTGAGTCCGTTTCTCAGGTTTTGCACAACAGATAGCCAGGGCATAATCGTCGCTGAACATGGTTGTCACCACCTGAATGGGAGTTGTTCCATTTGTCGTGGAAAATGAGAGGATATTTCTGTTCCTGTTGTGGTCGTTCGGTGCGTAAAGTTTAAGTTCATGAAATCCCGGGATTCCACCGGGGCTAAGCATTTTTTTGGCAGCCTCCTTCGCACTCCACAAGGTAGTGAGTCTTGAGATGGCGGGGAGTCCTGGCAATTGTTTTTCTAAAATCTGATTTTCGTGAGACGTGCAAAATTTTTCCCGTACACGGTTGAGGGTGCTTGCTGTGTATTGAATGTCTATACCGCAAAAGCCTAGACTGCTCATGGCAGCAGCGTAGTCTTTAGAGTGGCTGATGGAGAGTTCTGGAAAACCAAAGCCAACACCACTGATTGTGGAAAAATATGGTCTGCCACTCTCTTCAGATTGTACGCGATATTGTTGATATCCAGGGCAAAAAGTTGAATTATACATAGCACGAAAGAAAATATTAGCACTCCGCTTTGCGCAAATTCTACCACCCAGCCACTCACGGGAACGTTTTTTAAGGCTAAATTTTCTGTGCTGGCTAACTTCTTTTTTGTGTAACCACGGTTGTATGGTTTCTGCGTTTTGGTTTTCAAGACTACTCAATGGCAGGATGGCAACAGAGATTTCTGACTTTGGGAAAACTTCCTCACAGAGCCTGAGAAGGCTTAAGGGAGCAGAATCAAAAATCAGTTTGTCGGCATGAGTGGTTAGGGCCATTAATTATATCCTTGCATTTTCAACTATTTTTATTAATAAATTAGGCAGAGCATCGTAAATAACTGGCTTTTTATTCTCTGGGAGGAGATCAATGACCGGCTCGTTGAACTTGACAGGTTTTGACTTTGTCATCATCGGAATATTAGTACTCTTTACCTTTCGTGGTTTGTGGGTTGGCTTTTTAGGTCAGGTTACTACCCTTGTCGCCCTTCTGGTTGGTTTTGTTATTGCTGGTCAGTATCATGACAAACTTTTTCCTTTTTTACGAGGAGTAACCGATAATCCCCATGCCGTTTTCTGGACTTCCTATGTGATCCTGTTCGCAATAACGTATGTGGTTACCATGCTCTTTGGTAAAGGATTGGCGAAAGTCGTGGAGCTTACCATTGCTGGCTGGTTCGATAAGTTACTGGGTGGGGCACTGGGCGTGGTGAAAGCTGGTATCCTTATAGTTTTATTGAATATGATTCTTTCCGGGATTCTGGCCCCTGAAAATACTATGCTCCGTGATTGTTACCTTGCGCCATACCTGGAGCAGGGGACAAAGATATTCCGTTCTATTATTAAAGACGACACCATGCGTAAGGCTTTTATCCAACAGGTACCCGCCATAACAGAGAAAGCAGTGGAGCGCTCAGTCGATGGTGTGCGTCCTTTTGTTCCTACCAAATTTCCTGAAGAGACTTCCCCCCCTGTAAAATGATGCCAGTTTTTCGGGTGTAACTCCCAGTCGATATCCCAGAATCATCAACTGATTCATGCATGTTGTGCGGACAGGCCCCAGCTTTTGCCAACGTCTTGCTGATGTGAGAACTGTTTGCGGCAGTGTTTCTACTTTTCCCTTTTTTTTCGCAAGGTTCACAAAGATGTAGTCTTCCATAATGGGAGTTTCCGGGAAGCCTCCCAGTTTCTCAAAATCAGTTTTGTGTATAAATAACGACTGATCACCATAAGGGAGTTGTAAAATCCTGGAGCGGACATTCGCACCGATACTTATTATTCGCAGTGGCAAAGATGTCGATTCTATGCCAAGGGAAAAAGCGCCCAGTATGATCTCCTTTTGCGCCAGGCAGTTGTTCACCAGATTGGGGAATGCTTGCGGTAGAACAGTATCGGCATGCAGAAATAAGAGTATCTGAGAAGTTGCCTTGCCGGCTCCAAGATTTAACTGTGCCCCTCGGCCCCTGTCGGTGTGCAATACGGACAGTCCAAGATCTGTGGCAAGTTGTACAGTTGTATCACTGCTGCCACCATCAACTATGATGATCTCGGCTACCTGCTGCACGAGTGGTTTGAGGGCAGGAATATTCTCTGCTTCATTCAGCGTAGGAATGATGATTGAAATACTGGAGGTCATCAGGGGTGTCAATGTCATGGAGTTTTGGTAATAATTGAAACGTTAATTGCAGTTCTTTTATGCGTTCAAGGGTTGTTGGTAAAACTTTTTCACTTCCCCAGGGAATATCGCTGAAGAGATGGGTTATCTGTTTAGTGGTGAGTGTTTTATTTATTCCCACAAGATAATATCCACCATCGTAAGCTGGGCCTAACACAATGTCATTTTTGTGCAACGTCGAGAAGGAAAACTCTAGTAAATCCGGCGTAATATCCGGGCAGTCTGAGCCCATAAGCAGGCATCTCTCTCTGTTTTGCAATGTTGTGATCAACGCCTCGGCCATACGCTCGCCAAGGTTTTGTCCCTGTTGGCGAATGAAACTCTGGGTGCCAAGCCATTTCCTCATTTCCTTTACAGAAGCGCCAGTATAATAGATATGATATGTTGTGTGCCTGTGTTGTGTCAGATAGCTGCGTATTGTTTTGTGACTATGAGACACCAGCTTCCGGTGAATTCCTGCTGCGGCTTCGGCATTATATTCTGGAATGAGTCGCGTTTTACATTTTCCAGGATGCGGATAACGTGTAAAAAGAAGAACCGTATTTATGGAAGAAATTGTCATAGAGTATTCAACGTACTAGATCCTATGAAGAAAGCGTATAAGAAGAAACAACCAGAGTCCTATACAGATCGTTCATATCGTAAACTGGCAAATGTGTCGGATCTTACCTCCACAACGGTGAGGATTGGAGAAACAGATTTACATATTCTTGCTGACCGTGATGTGACCACCGCTGCTACAGATCTTATCTTACAGTACAGGTCTCAACTTGAAAATTATATTCTAAAAAAGCCTGGTTTTTCAGCAAGTCTTGATCCTCTTGAGGTTGACATGCTTGCGCCTTCAATGGTGCGTAATATGATGCGGGCTGGTGTACGGGCAGGTGTGGGCCCCATGGCCGCCGTGGCCGGTGCTCTTGCCGAGTATGTCGGTCTTGCTTTGTTGGGAAGTGGGTGCCGTGAGGTGATGGTGGAAAATGGAGGTGATGTATTCCTTCATCGTACAAAAGACTGCTCTGTTGCTATCTTTGCTGGGGAGTCTCCCCTAAGTTATAAGGTGGGTATTAGCTTGTTGGCAAAGAATATGCCTGTTGGTGTCTGCTCCTCTTCCGGTACGGTTGGGCATTCCTTGAGTTTTGGAGATGCTGATTCTGTGACGGTTATAGCGGATTCAACACTTGTGGCTGATGCTGTAGCCACAAGATTGGGGAATGAGGTCGGTCATGGTGGTGGGGGAAAAGCCGGGATGCGGAACGCCCTGAATAAAGCTGGCGAAATTGAAGGAATTCGTGGCGTGGTTGTTATTTGCGACGAACTAATGGGCGCTTATGGTGATGTTGAGCTTGTGAAGATAGATTTGTAGGCGCAGTTCCTTTTTTTATTTTGATTATGATAATTCCTGTAGCAAGGCCGCTCCATGTGCTTTTACAAAACAATCAATATCGTCTTGCCAGGACTGGAAAACTGACAAACCAGCTTGGTCAAGTCGCTTATTCTTAAGGATTGAATTGGATGGTCTGTGGGCAGGGGTAGGATACTCCGCTGTGGTGCAGGGGGTAAGTGTATAGGGAACATTCATGGCATCCAGGAAATAGCAGGCCCCTTCGTACCATGTGGATGCTCCCGTGGCTGTTGCGTGGACAATACCTTTGATATCGGCACTGAGAACATTCTCTATCTGTCTGGCCAGGCTATTGGTCCAGGTAAGGGAGCCGTATTGGTCATTCACCACCTTTAGCTCTCGTGTAGGATCGGCCAATGCCAGCCGAAGCATGGTTTTCAGAAAGTTCTGTCCTTTGTGTCCGTAAAGCCAGGCAGTGCGCATAATCAGAGGGTTTGAAGCAAATTGCATGATTGCGTCTTCACCGGCAAGTTTACTCTTTCCATATTCGGAAAGTGGCTGGACCTGGTCATCTTCCAGGTAACTTGTGTCCGTTGCTTTTTTTCCATCAAAAACGTAATCGGTGGAAATATGGATCAGTCTGCTACCGACAGTTTCTGCACTTACTGCCAGGTTTTCAGGGCCCAGTGCATTAACACGCCAGGCAAGCTCTTTCTCTGTTTCACAATTATCCACAGCTGTATAGGCTGCGCAGTTGACAATAACCTCGGGCTGGTGTTGGGTAACTACCTGTTCCACCATCCTTCGGTTGCCGATATCAAGTTCTTTCGAGTCGCAGGAAATCACTTCGTGGTTTTTTGAAAGTAGGATCGTCACATCATGGCCAAGCTGGCCGTGGCCACCGCTGATAAGTATTTTCATGAAAAGGCACTTCCTGTTTCTTTCTCTTGCACAATATCCATGAGATACTGGCCATATTGATTTTTGAGCATATCCTTGGCAAGTGCCTTCATCTGCTGGGTATCGATATACCCAAGGTTGAAGGCAATTTCTTCGATGCAGGCAACTTTCAGGCCTTGTCTGTTTTGGACTGCTTCTACGTAACTGGATGCCTGTTGCAGAGATTCGTGGGTTCCGGTATCCAGCCAGCAAAATCCACGGCTGAGTGGTTGTACCAGCAGTTTTCCACGGTTCAGGTATTCCATGTTGATGTCGGTGATCTCCAGCTCACCCCGGGGAGAGGGTTTGATGTTCTCAGCAATTTCAATCACATCATTGTCGTAAAAATAAAGCCCTGGAACAGCAAATTTTGATTTAGGAAACTCCGGCTTCTCGTCAATCCCGACAACTTTATGGTTCTCGTCAAATTCAACAACACCATAGCGCTCTGGGTCTTTCACTGGATACCCGAAAATCAGACCCCCATCGTTCAGTGTTGAAGCATTACCCAGTATCTTGGAAAACCCGGAGCCAAAAAAGATATTGTCTCCAAGGATAAGTGCCACGTTATCATCCCCAATAAAGTTCTTGCCAATAATAAATGCCTGCGCCAGTCCTTCAGGTTTCGGCTGCTCGGCATAGCTGATAGAAATCCCTAGCCAGGAGCCATCACCAAAGAGTTCTTTGAATTGTGGTAAGTCTCTGGGCGTTGAGATAATCAGAATGTCCTGGATTCCGGCCAGCATTAAAACCGACAGGGGGTAATAAATCATAGGCTTGTCGTAAACCGGAATCAGTTGTTTGGAGAGTACCCTGGTCAAAGGGTAGAGTCGTGTGCCGGAACCTCCGGCCAGAATAATACCTTTCATATGAGTCGTTTGTTGAATTCCTGAGCTGGTTTTGATATGCTGTTTCTGTCTGTGTTCCTCGTTTCTACCCGAATAATGACACTTTTTAAAGGATAAAAAAATGAGTATCGAAATCCCGGCCTGCTTTAAAGCGTATGATATTCGCGGCAGGGTGCCGGATGAACTGAATCCCCGGCTTGCTCGTAATATAGGGCGGGCTTTTGCCCGTATTTTTCAGCCTCGTAAAATTGCTGTTGGGCATGATATCCGTCTTTCAAGCCCTGAACTGACAGACGCTCTGGTTGCAGGTCTGCTAGAATCCGGGGTGAATGTATTGCGTCTTGGGCTTTGCGGTACGGAAGAGATTTATCATGCCGCATTCAGCCTGGAAGAGCAAGGTGTGGACGGTGGGATAATTGTCACAGCCAGCCATAATCCTGCTGATTATAATGGAATGAAGTTTGTGACAAAAGGTGCACGTCCTGTAACGGGAGAAGGTGGCCTTCGGGAAATGGCAGAGTTGATTGTTAAGGGTGAGCTTTCGCAACCTGTAGTAAAATCCGGCACGATAACGAATGCTCCAAATAAAGATGAATATATCCGGCACCTCCTCGGTTATGTGGATGTATCGCAACTGGTACCATTGAAAATTGTGGTTAATAACGGGAATGGCTGTGCAGCCCCCGTGGTGGATCTGCTGGAAAGAGAACTGCCTTTTAGCTTTGTTAAAGCCTACCATGAACCGGATGGCACCTTTCCAAATGGTGTCCCCAATCCTTTACTCCCTGAAAAACGTGACGAAACGGCAAGGCTTGTAAGAGAAAACAAGGCAGATATGGGAGTTGCCTGGGATGGTGATTTCGATCGCTGTTTCTTCTGGGATGAAAAAGGGAACTTTATTGAAGGGTATTATCTGGTCGGTCTGCTGGGGATCGAGCTTTTGCAGCAAAATCCAGGAGCAAAGATCCTTCATGATCCTCGCCTTACCTGGAACACGAGGGAGCTTGTAAAACAGGCTGGTGGTGAGCCCATTTTAGCTCAGACCGGGCATGCGTTTATTAAAGAACGTATGCGGCAGGAAGATGCAATTTATGGCGGCGAGATGTCTGCCCACCACTATTTTAAAAGCTTTGGCTACTGCGATTCCGGTATGATTCCCTGGTTGCTGGTGGCATCCCTGCTCAGTCGCAAAAAAGTAACACTGTCTTCCCTGGTTACTGAGCGCATGGCTGCATATCCCGTTTCCGGAGAGATTAATAACGTTGTTAAAAATCCAGATGCTGTTATCGCCAGGATTGAAGAGCGATTTAAGGATGGTGAAAAAGACTATACAGACGGTCTTTCCGTGTCTTTTCCTACGTTTCGCTTTAATGTAAGAAAATCAAATACTGAACCACTTCTCAGGTTGAATGTTGAGAGCCGTGGTGATGTGGCCCTGATGGAAGAAAAAACAGCAGAGTTGCTCGAAATCATAAAACAATAAACGGAACATAGATGAAAAAAATACAACCAGTTATTCTGGCCGGCGGTACAGGCTCCAGATTATGGCCCTTATCCCGAGAACTCTATCCAAAGCAGTTGTTGAAACTGATCGATGAAACGTCTTTATTGCAAACCACAGTGCTTCGCGTCTCGCAGCTTATAGATGTGCTTCCTCCGTTGCTGGTTGTTGGGGAAGAACACCGTTTTATAACAAAAAGTCAGGTGGATGGTCTTGCTCTTGAGGAGTCTTGCAAGATACTGTTAGAGCCTGTTGGTCGTAATACTGCTCCGGCTATCTGCGCAGCAGTTGAATATTGTGCATTGGATTTAGACGAAGATACTGTCCTATTGGTTTTGCCTGCCGATCATCTGATTCTTCGCAAAGGTGCTTTTCAGGATGTTGTGAACCGTGCGGTGGAGCTGGCAGCAGAAGGGAAAATTGTTACTTTTGGAATAGAGCCACAGCATCCTGAAACCGGTTATGGCTATATTGAGCGAGGTGAGGGTAGCGCTGTTAAATCTTTTTGCGAGAAGCCTGATCTTGAGACCGCAAAATCGTATCTGGATCAGGGAAATTACTTCTGGAACAGCGGTATGTTTGCATTTTCCATTAAAACCTTCCGAGAGGAAATGGAAACTCTGGCCCCTGAAATGTTTGCTGCCATGAAAAGTTCGGTGGCCGAAGGCGTTAATGACGATATCTTTTTCAGGCTTGATAAGGCAGCAATGGAACGAAGTCCCAGTGATTCCATCGATTATGCTTTGATGGAAAAGACCACACGTGCAGCGGTGGTGGCTGCGGACCTTGATTGGAGTGATATTGGCTCCTGGCATGCTTTGTGGGAAGTTTCTGCAAAGGATGACAATGGGAATGTCAGTCACGGGGATGTAATCCTGCAAGACACCAAAAACTGTCTCATTCGTGCTGAGGATACTCTGGTGGCCACTGTGGGGTTGGAGGACACCCTTGTCATTGAGACATCTGATGCGGTATTGGTGGCTCCCATGTCCAGGTCTCAGGATGTGAAGAAGATTGTAAACAGCCTGAAGAAACATAAGCGTGCTGAATTTAAAGTTCACCGCACGGTATATCGTCCGTGGGGAAGCTATACAGTCCTTGAGGTACAGGAACGTTATCAGATTAAACGGATTACCGTAAGTCCTGGAGCAATACTCTCTCTGCAGATGCATCATCATCGACATGAACATTGGGTGGTTGTTTCCGGAACTGCAAGAATCACCAATGGTGAGGATGTTTTCCTGCTCTATGAAAATCAGTCAACCTATATTCCAGCCGGAGTCAACCATCGTCTGGAGAATCCTGGTGTGATCAGTCTTGAACTTATAGAAGTGCAAATCGGCAGTTATCTTGGTGAAGACGATATTGTTCGTCTTGAAGATGTGTATGGGCGGAGTGAGTAGCTATTATTTTTCCGGAAACAGAGCATGAATAGCTTCCCGGGTTGCCTCAACAACACCACGTTCAGTAATTAAACCTGTCACAAGCCGTGCCGGAGTGATATCGAAGCTGTAGTTTAAGGTTCTGGTTCCCGGTGCGGTAAGTCGTACCGTGGCTAGGTTCCCGTCCTTGGTCAGTCCGCTAACATCGGTGATCTCTTTTCCAGAGCGTTCTTCAATGGGGATCTTGTGCCCATCGTCAAGCTCCCAGTCAAAGGTGGAAGAAGGTAAAGCCACGTAAAACGGAATGTTATTGTCTTTGGCTGCAAGGGCCTTTAAATAAGTTCCAATCTTATTGGCCACATCCCCGGTATGGGTGGTGCGGTCCGTTCCCACAATAACCATATCCACCATCCCTTTTTGCATAAGATGGCCACCGGCATTATCGGTGATCAGTGTACAAGGGATATTTTCCTGCTGCAGTTCCCAGGCTGTCAGTTTTGCGCCCTGATTCCAGGGGCGTGTCTCGTCCACCCATACATGAATGTCAATTCCAGCATCCCTGGCAGCATAGATAGGTGCTGTGGCACTGCCATAATCCACGAAAGCTAGCCAACCGGCATTGCAGTGGGTGAG
The DNA here is from genome assembly GCA_022712895.1 of Desulfocapsa sp. GTDB lineage: Bacteria > Desulfobacterota > Desulfobulbia > Desulfobulbales > Desulfocapsaceae > Desulfocapsa. Next base: position 3,681 of record JAFLJS010000057.1, on the reverse strand, counting down.
AAGGTTTACGGTCTCTCCTTTTTTAGCTTTAGATATCTTTTTAATGATCTCTAAACCATGCTGGCCCAATGATTTGCAGAACGTAGCATCTTCGTCAGCAATATCACAGGCGGTCTGGAAGCAGATTTGTAGCTTTTCTTCATCGCTTTTTCCTGTGCCTACAGCAAGTAGTACACGATCCACTGCCCATTTTAGATTGCGCGCAGTGGGGCGACTCGCGTCAAGGAGTTTTGCGGCACGTTGCAGGCATCCATCAAAATCATCTCCTGTATGGTTTGCAGCAGCGAGATACATGCCAAATCCTGCTGTGGCACCAATAAGCCCGGCACCTCGCACATGCATATCCCGGATTGCGGTCACGGCATCATCAAGGCAGCTGAGCGTTTCAATGACAAATTTATGCGGAAGTTGTCGCTGGTCAATTATGAGGATTTCGTGCAGGTTGCCGGTTGATGGCCAGATCGTACGATAGTGTTGGTTCTGGATATTCATAGTGGTTGCTTGGGTGTTAGGCTTGTAAAAGTGACGAAAGTGTAAAAAAAATCCGAAAGTATAACATAAATGTAAATTTCACTGCTGCTGTTTATGTATTGTAACTGAAAAAGATGTGCTGTCAACCAAATGTCAATTGCTTTTTATGGCATTGTAGGCATGGCCTTGTACTTGTAACTTACTGTGAATACAAGATCTATATTCGTATATGGAATGGAGCTGTATAGTTTTTGGGAATAGATGCTTAAATAAAAAAGGGGCACCTGCATTCTGGCACAACTGTTGTATTAGGTGAGTAGTGAATTTCGCTTCAGCTTTTGCTTGAGGAGGCACGTTTTCTAACGGGAACAGGAAGTAGAAGCGAAAAGGCGAACGAATATTATGCCGGGATGGGAGATCCCGCTAGAGTAATCCTGAGGAGGAAGAAATGATTAATGCTGCAGATACCGCCTTTATGCTGGCGGCAGCGGGTCTGGTGTTGCTGATGACACCGGGGCTGGCCCTTTTTTATGCTGGTATGGTTCGAAGTAAGAATGTGCTCGGTACCCTGATGCAGAGTTTTTTTATGGTAGCTCTCATCTCAATTGAATGGGTTTACCTTGGTTATTCCATGTCTTTTGGGCCGGATGTTGCTGGTGTGATCGGAGACCTCTCCTGGTTTGCCCTGAATGGGGTTACAACAGCGCCAAGCCCTGATTACGCAAGCACCATTCCGCAAATAGTTTTTATGATTTATCAATGTATGTTTGCCGTTATTACGCCGGCCCTGATCACAGGAGCTTTTGCTGAACGGGTGCGGTTTGTCCCGTTCCTTGTTTTTGCTTTGCTGTGGGCTATTTTTGTCTATAACCCAGTTTGTCATTGGGTGTGGGGAAAAGGCGGGTGGCTTGGCAATATGGGTGTGATGGATTTTGCAGGCGGTCTGGTTGTGCATGTGACGTGTGGCGCAGCAGCTCTTGCGGCAATTCTTGTTATCGGTCCAAGGCGTGGCTATGGAAAGCGGAGCTTTATACCTCACAGTCTACCTATGACTTTTGTCGGGACAGGTTTGCTTTGGTTTGGCTGGTTCGGTTTTAATGGCGGTTCTGCTCTTGCTGCTAATGAGGTCGCGGCTACTGCTTTTGTGGCAACGCATCTTGCCGGAATGGCTGGTGTGTTGATGTGGGTTGTTATGGAATGGCTAACCCTTGGCAAGGCAACCACACTTGGTGCTATGTCGGGTGCCATTGCAGGGCTTGCAACCATAACTCCTGCGGCTGGATTTGTCGGACCAAATTCTGCAATTATCATCGGTTGTATAGCCGGGATGGCCTGTTTCGGGGCGGTCAATTTGAAGGTACGCTTGAAGCTTGATGACTCTTTGGACGTTGTCGGGATTCATGGTGTAGGTGGTGTTGTTGGAACGCTTGCTCTCGGTGTTTTTGCCTCAACAGCAGTAAATCCGGCAGGTGTTGACGGGTTAATTGCTGGAAATATGGCACAGCTTGGAAAGCAAGCTTTTGGGGTGGTAGTAGTTGGAGGGTACACGCTGGTTGTGAGTTGGATTTTGTTGAAAATTGTTCACAGTACTTTAGGGCTGAGAGTGACTGAGGATGCTGAAGTAGCAGGTCTGGATTATTCTGAACATTCAGAAACTGCGTACAACAGCTAAATGAGAATGGTAGTTGAGGGGCAGTTTGGCTCTTCAGCTAATAATTTAAGAAAACGGAGTTAGAAATGGATAGTGGAGATACAGCATTTGTACTTATTGCAACCGCTATGGTAATGCTGATGACGCCAGGACTCGCACTTTTTTACAGTGGGCTTGTACGTAGTAAAAATGTATTGTCCACAACCATGCAGAGTTTTGTTTGTCTTGGAGTTATTACCGTAATTTGGGTATTGTACGGATATTCACTGGCTTTTGGCCCGGATGTCGGACATTTTATCGGAAATTTTGATTATGCCGGGCTGAAAAATGTTGGTCTGACACCAGGGCCCTATTCCGATACTATTCCAGATCTGCTTTTCTGCGCATTTCAGTTGATGTTTGCTGTTATTACTCCAGCCCTGATTACTGGAGCAATAGCTGAGCGAATGAAGTTTTCGGCCTATCTTCTTTTTATTGTATTCTGGGCGACTTTTGTTTATTTTCCTATATGTCATTGGGTATGGGGGCAAGGTGGTTGGCTCGGAGAAATGGGAGCACTTGACTTTGCCGGTGGTACCGTAATTCACATTAACTCTGGCGCAGCAGCTCTTGTGGCCTGTCTTATGCTTGGCAAACGAAAAGGTTATGGCCGTGAGGCCATGCATCCTCATAACTTGCCTTTAACCGTTCTTGGCGCCGGATTGCTTTGGTTTGGCTGGTTTGGTTTCAATGCGGGCTCTGCGCTGTCCGCTGGGCCAGTTGCCGTTTTGGCGCTTATGACCACTCAGGTGGCTTCGGGTGCTGGTTTACTGGCATGGGTTCTTGCGGAATGGAAGGTTCAGGGGAAGCCCACTGTTCTGGGTGCAGCCTCTGGAGCGTTGGCTGGCCTGGTGGCGATTACTCCCGGTGCTGGTTTTGTAAGCCCGATGTCCGCTCTGGTTATGGGGGGTGTTGCCGGTGTACTCTGTTATTCCGCCGTTATTGTCAAAAGCAGGTTTGGTTATGACGACTCCCTTGATGTGGTTGGTATTCATGGGGTGGGAGGGCTCTGGGGCGCGCTTGCCACCGGGCTTTTTGCTTCAACTGCTGTAAATCCCGGTGGAGCTGATGGCCTGTTTTTTGGCAATGCAGGGCAGTTAACTATTCAGGCAATAGGTGCTGGTGCTGCCATTGCTTATTCAGTAGTGCTGACATTTGTAATTCTGAAGGCTATTGATATGACCATTGGCTTGCGTGTTGGTAACGATGATGAAACCCAGGGGCTTGATGTTACGGCTCATGGTGAAGTTGGCTATAACTTATAAGTCACTCCGTATAGGAGTTGTTTTGAATGATATGAAGTTTTTCACCCGAACAAAGTGCATAAATACTTAACTGTCTAAATTCTGGGTTTTTACGAGTTTATCAATAAGATAAATTCGTAAAAACCCCAGAAACAGGATGGGGTTGTAAAAAACTTCATATGCGAGGCACGAAATATTTCTATCATTTCGGCGTACTAAGGTACGTCGTAATGATAGAAATATTTCAGTAACGAAGCAGATGAAGAGTTTTTACGA
>JAFLJS010000061.1 GCA_022712895.1 Desulfocapsa sp. | reverse complement strand
TGCTTTCGGCAACCAGGTTGCTGGGTACCGTTCGAGCGATTTGTTCTCGGTGTACGCTTCAGCGTGCCGGGAACTAATCAGGTCGGTCGGTGTACCGTACAGCTCGGCCGTTCTAGGATGCACGCAGTGCATCCTAGAACGTTTGAAATAACTGGAACCGAGCGAATTACCACAGAACTACAAACGAAGAAAAGACAGTCAATTTACATGGATGGTGGCCTGAAAATGGGCGTGCTCGGTTTCCACGTTAATTGATTTGTTAGGGCATTTAATGTCTATTTTATTTCTAAAAATGGATTTTTATCAACTGTTGCTGCCCTTATTTTTTGTCTTAAGAAATCAACCAAATCTCTTTTATTATCAAGTAGAAAAACTAATTCCTCAAGTGTACATAATATAATTGTTTTTTGAGATAAAGCTTCCTTACATTGAGCGATTGCTGTTTTTGCAAACCTACTTGATGATATGAAAATTCCTTTAGCATCAGGCCGATTAAATATCCTTACAAGATGTTGAGATATTTTTTCAACACCGATTGGATCTTTATGCCACTTCATTTCAACTAAGAAAATACTAGCGTCAAATTCAATTACCCCATCAATTTGCTCTATAGTTCCTGCGCCATCACTATCAATTCTTTTAAAATCTTCCTGAATGAGAATTTCATAAGTACGAAACAAATCATTTAATACATACTCAAGTAGTTTACCCCTTTTGTGTGGCTGATCGTCTAAGCCAAATAAGGAATACACAGTGTTTCTTATTTCAGATAATTTTGTATTTTTGTCCTGTTCTTGCTGTAGTTTGATTCGTTGTTCCTTGACTCTTTCATCTTTTTCTTTTTTACGCTCTTTATTTATTCTCGTAAAAGAATCTTTAACATTAACAACATCTCTTATTTCGCAGACTAAACCTTTGGCTTTAAGTTGATCCGCTGGCCAGCATGTTGAAAAATTCTCAAATTCCACAACACGTTTCAAAATTTCACGTCTTGTACGTAATTCAGAATCGCCACCTTCGTTAATTCGTTGAAGAATGGTTCTTGCTATTTCATATTTGTTTATATTTTTTCTGTCTGTACTAACGCGAGACCGTAAATCAGTAAGGTGACTATTTGGGACGCCACCACCACGAAAGAAGACAAGTACATCATTCTTTGATCGACACAATAGTGGAATTGTATCCACCAAGAGATTTAGTAATTCAGGGGGATAGTGATAACTTTCTTCCATAATTATTTCATATATGACTTATTTTATTTGGAGGCCTAACGTTCTAAATCACCGGCTGGCCTTGGATTAATATGCCAACTATATGCGTAGCAAGATATTAGAATAACATCTGAAGATCGCGCGTGTGAGCCAGTCGGGTGCATTTTTTTGTTAACTTTTTATTGTTGTATGTTTTTTAATTCATTCTTTAATTGTTTTTTGACTGATTTGTTTTTTATTATCTCAATAGCTCTTGCAGTAAGTTCCATTAATGTTGTGTATGACTTATTAAGCATTTGATCGCTAGGGGAATCGTATCCATGTAACAATTTGTTCCGCATATTTCTCAACATGTGAATATTTTGGATATCTTCATCGTTCATATTTGTTGCTTTTTGTAAACTCTCTAAACTTGGAATAAAATTCCTTTTATTTTTAGTACCACTTTCACTATTGATTTTAACAATCACTTTTTCAAAAAGAACCCATGCCTTTATGAATAATTCAAAATCAGACGCACGTTTTTCATCCTTTGTGTATTGGCTGAGATATTTTAATAGATTATTTTTGTAATTATCATCTGTGACAAAATCACCTAATATTTGATCTGTAATCGATTCATTACTGTCAAGATTAATGTTATTTATAAATTTTGACATATCTGAGGTTTGAATTTTTTCTGCAGCTTTTAAATAATTAGCTAAATACTGAGTGTTACCTAGAGCTATATTTTTTGGTATTTTATGAGTTTTTATATTGTTGAACAAAAGATTAGTTAGTTCATATTTGTCTGTTATCTCCGTTTGTTTTTTAGTTCTTTCTGTGATAGCTTTTTGCAACCTCTCAAGAGCAATTTCCCCAGTAAGTACTAAACCATTTATCTCATCTAATATTGCTAGTTCATCTGCTGATAATTTCCCAGATAAGGGTTTGTATACTAAATCATGTTCAACTTCTGACCATGCATGCATTAAGACAGAAGCTACTTGAATTTCAAAAGTAGTCTTGCGAAACCGACTGTCGATTGCATCATTTTTGTTGATTTTCACTCTATAGTGAGTAGCCCAATAACCAGAAAATCTTTTGTCGTGCTTCGGTTTGTGAGAGCTTTCTGGAAATTCCTTTTTTTCTACGATTTCAAATAATTCACTTATAACTTGATCAAGAATTGCTCTCTCTGACGGGAAATATAGTGAAACTCTTAAACCTGCAAAATCAATAATATCCTTTTCAATAGCTCGTTTAGATTTGTAGCCTTTATTTATATTTCTTTTTTCAAGTTTTTCCCTTAGCCTATCAACTCTTTTTGCTCTATGGGAGACAATTGCCTTAATTCCACGGTTAATAATTTCAGTTTCTACGATGTCATGAGCATGCTGTGCTAATTGTTTATAAAAATCATACTCTCTTTCGTATTGTGTTATGAAGTTATCAATTACACTCATAGTGTTTAAGACCATATATTTTTATAGTTAACGGCCGAGCTGTGCGGAGCCAGCGGCCTGGTTGTTGAAAGCTTGCTTTCGGCACCCAGGTTGCTGGGTACCGTTCGAGCGATTTGTTCTCGGTGTACGCTTCAGCGTGCCGGGAACTAATCAGGTCGGTCGGTGTAC
>JAFLJS010000027.1 GCA_022712895.1 Desulfocapsa sp. | reverse complement strand
TTCCGATCTAAACGGATTTATCCATGTTGGGCTCCGCATCCATGACGTGACCAGACCACCACCAACAATAATTGTAATTGCCGGATATTCTTTCTTCAACAAACCGGCAAGAATAAAAGTTGGAAGAGCCTGACTGAGATAGTTAAGGGAAATACCAACAAATTGATGCTCACTCTGGCCAAGAAGCTCACTAAGCCGTTTCTGGAAAAAGGAAAAGAAGATATTTTCCTGGTACTTTTCCGCAGCCAGGAGCAGATCCTGACTCTGGTGCGTTGATAGCTGACCATCCTGATAATCTGCAAGACTGATACTAGCAACAGATGCATGGCAACTTTGGTTTATGGCACGATTGAGATCACGCACGGCCCGCTGATAACGGTCACTGTTTTCATAAAGAGCAGTACTGCGAAGGAGTTGCAGGTTACTTTGCACATGCTTCCAGGCCCTTTTGCTCCAGGTACCCACAGGAGATTGTTTCAATTCCAGTAGATAAAGCTGCCCTTCAAGATTCGCATCCCACATGTGACACTTCCGATTATTACCGCGCAGAAATCCGGCAATTCGGGGAATACCGCCAGGTGGCTCGCATGCCTTGGCAAGTGGTGGGAATATCAGAAGCACGGGAGTAGTTCAGGGATATCAGGAAAACGCGCTGTTTTCTATTTTCCCAAGAAAAGTTCTGGTACAGAGAAAGATATTTCGGGATGTATCCCCTGCCTGAATACGGAGTAGACCTTCACGGATGATTATTTTCCTGAGGAGCTCCCTTCCGTTTGACTCATTATAATAAATATCGGAGTCAAGAATATCGCTGACGACATCAGGATTGGTCTGATCAATAATAAGTTGAAGGCCTATTTTAAGAAAGTTGTCACTAATGCTTCCAAGCTTATCTTCCAGTGAGAGAAATCCTCTCTTTTTGGCCTGTGCACCTAATTCTTTGAGGGAAAATATCAATGGGATCAATGATTCCTGATCCTCTTTGCTGCAAGCAGCCTTAGCTGCCAACGCTAAATCTCGTAACATTTCTTATCCTTAAAATATAATCTCAGAAAGTTGCTTTGGATACGGTAATACTTTTCACATACTATCACAATTTACTGGTGGCGTATAATATTTTGCCCCTCTCCGCACATTTTTTTTCTGCATTGCAAGTTGTAAAAAGGATGACAAAAGTTGAGACTGTTGCTAATTTATTAGCAATAATGATTAACCTAATTCTTAAATTTTCCGGAGGAAAACCATGCTCGTCTTTATGAGGAAACTCACCCCATTTTTTCTCGTCTTTTTCACCCTCTGCTTTGTTGAGGCTGGTATTCTAGCAGACTATTCAGATGCTCGCTCACGAGGTGGCGGTAGATCTTTTAAACGTTCCACACCTGTAAAAAAAGCCCCTGTTGCCCAGAAAAAACAGACCGGCCAAAACCAGCAGAAGTCTGGATTAAGCCGTGGATTAATGGGTGGCTTGCTTGGCGGTGCCATCGGTGGCATGCTCCTTGGTTCCATGTTTGGCATGGGCGGCTCTGGTATGGGAATCCTTCCCCTGCTGCTGCTTGGTGTTGCCGGCTACTTTCTCTATAAACGAATGTCTGCAAAACCCTCCAGAGGTGCCTCTCCTGGATATCAACCACCACGCAACGACTCTCCTTTTGGCGGCAATAATGACGCTGTCTCCGGTGGATCGACTCCTCCCCCCCCTCCTCTGGAGCCAGTACAATCCAGTCTGGAAGAAGGCATATCTGTCATTCAGATAGCAGATCCAGATTTTGATACTGACTATTTTGTAGAAATCGCATCAGACGTATTTTTTAAAGTTCAGGCTGGCTGGATGCGTAGAGATATAACATCCTACGAACATCTGTTAGGAGAACAACTCGCTTCTGAATACAAAACTCAGTTCAGTGAAATGGAAGCCAAAGGAGAACTCAACAAGTTGGAGAATATCTCCATCCGTGGTGTTGAACTTATCTCTGCTGGATCTGAAAGTGGTGAAGATTTTGTAACGGTTCTTTTCACAGCCAATCTTCTCGATTACACCGTGGACGACAAGAGTGGAGATCTTCTTTCCGGATCTATGACAGAACCAGTTAAGTTTGCCGAAGAGTGGAGTTGGGCTCGTCCTTTAGGTACTCAGGACTGGAAGTTAGAAGGAATTAAAGAAGCTTAGACTACTATTACACCTCAAAAACAATGGTACTGCCACGACAAAGGCGGTACCATTGTTCCTTGCAGATACTGCCATCACGAACCGTGTTATCTCCACTTTATTTGCTAGCAAGTTTTACAGATGGAGAACACATTCCCACCACTTATTGTTTCATACCAAAGAGCCAGGAACTGTTAAACAAACAAAGCCCCTACTGGAATTATTTCCCGGTAGAGGCTTTATTGATAAACTCGTGAAACTGAGAACTTAGATGGCTAAGTAGAAAACTTCCTATCCGAATCGCAAATATTTCCTATCATTTCGGCATACTAAAGTACGTCGTAATGATAGGAAATGTGCAGCAACGAAGGAGATGGAGAGTTTTCACCACGCCATCCTTGTTGACTGTATTCGGTTTTGCGGAATACAGAAATGTGTTAGTTGGAGTAGGAGCTCTTGTCACTCATACCTTTACGGGAATCCATATTCAGGTTTCCATTTTTGACTGCCTGTTTGTTCCACTCCTGGAGCAGAGTTGTTTTAAACTGCTTTTTCTCTGCGATCAGCTTGGTCAAAGGTACACCTCCAAGTCCCTGAGCCTTCTCTTTACTGGAGAAATCGGGAGCCATATAGTCCACAGCACCATATTTAGCTAGAACCTTGACCAATTTAAGACGTGCAGTCTGGGCAATTTCATTGGATACGGCTAGCAGACGAAGGGTTTCTTCCGGGGCATGAAAAAAAGAGGCATGGCTGGCAATGGCATAATCCCACCGCCACTGACCGTGCCTTATATCCTTGAGGATGTCCTCCATCTCAAGCTCGGTGGCCCCCAGTTCCCAGGCCTTACCTGCCTCGAGATGGGCCTTGGCCAGATTGTCCATGGCAATTTCCATCAACTGTTCCTTACGCTGCAGCTTGTTCTCAACCACAGATCGAAACTCCTCTTCAGTCTGATCATGACAGCCGAGGCAGATGTTTCCGATATCGTCCATAGGACTCTTGAGGTTATGATCAGAGTACTCTTTCCCGTCTTTGCTCATGTTTGGCATATGACAGTCGGCACAGGAGACACCACTTTTTGCATGGATACCGGTGGTGTATAACTCATACCCGGGATGCTGTGCCTTGAGCATGGGAGCCTTGCTGATTGTGTGAGTCCAGTCTTTAAAGTTTATCTCGTCATAATACTCTTCCATAGCCTCGGCGCTCATTCCTTTTGCCCAGGGGAGAGTAACCACAACAGCAATCTTTTTATTGCCTTCCTTGTCGGTCCAGGGGGTCTTCTCAAAGTAGTATTCTACGTGGCATTGAGCACAGGTTAGAGAACGCATATCATCCGAGGTGATCTTTTCAAGATCCACTCCACTCGCTTCCAGGCCTTTTTTGAGGAAAGGACGAGAAAGGGTCAATTCGCTGGTTTGACTGTCGTGACAATCAGCACAACCGATAGGGTTAACAATTTCACTTCCGTACTTGGCCCATTTACCGGTAAAGAACTCTAGTTCACCGTCCTTTTGCATCATGCGCGGCACATCAGGAGATTTGCAGCTCCAGCAGGCAGTCGGCATGGGACCACTTATCGGGCCCACCGGGGCACCGGTACGCAGAGTGTTGACATTGTCCTGAATGGCATAAAGATGTCCGCGCGGAGCATTGTAGTCCTTGGAGAACCCATATCCGGCCCAGAGGACAGCAAGTTGCGGTTTCTTGATGAGCATATCATCAATTCGCTCACTTTCACCAGTCAGTTTCCAGGACTCATACTGAAGAGGAAAATGTTGAGCCCAGGCTTCATTGCGGCTTTCCACACCCGTTTCTTTGATCATGGTCTCAGCCGTTGCCATCGAAGGGGGGATTGTTAAGGTTATGGTGCTAATAGCCATTGCTGAGCCTATCAATACTGCTTTGTACATTTTTTTCATAGTTCCTCTTTATTTTTGGTAACGGTAGGTTATCTTAAAGCATATTATACTAAAAGTGTGAGCAAGATGATTTCTTGCAATCTGGAACTATTATAATGAAATATCTTTTTTTTTGCCCGATATTTTCTTGTTGAGATTTCAAAGCTAGGCATGATGTGTGGTTGAATATTCTTTCAGCAGATTTGTGTAGGAAGTTATATCACGCCGCATCCAGCCAGCCTGTACTTTAAAGAACACATCCGATGCCACCTGAATAAAATAATCTGTATCAAACCCTGAGTCACCAATACGGATTTGATCCAGACCTTCCTCCACCCCTGTTTTCAGAGGAACGGCTGGTGGAGCTGTGAAACCACCCGAAGCCGGGATATTAAATCCAGGAGATGTCCCGCCGGAAGAACGGGCGGCAGTAAACCTTCTATACATAAAGTAGCCCACAACCCCGAGCAGGAGGAAAGGAAGTATTCCCATACCTGAGCCTCCCATTCCAAACATGCTGCCAAGCAGCATTCCTCCAATTGCACCGCCAATCAGGCCGCCCATCAATCCACGACTTATTCCGGATTTCTGGTTCTGGGTTACAGGAGCTTTTTTTGTTGGTGTGGAACGAAAAGAGCGTCCGCCACCTCGAGAACGTGCATCTGAGTATTCTGCCATGATGCCTGCCTCAACAAAACAGAGGGTAAAAAAGACAAGAAAAAGAGGAGTTAATCTCCCCATGGAATTCAGCATTATATGCCTCCAAAAAAATGCACTTATTACACACTTTTATTTTCCGTATAATACAGGCAGGCCATATTCATGTCATTCCTTTTAGCATCCTCAAAATGATTCGCGACACATAGTCGTTATCCATAATTGCTCTACTGTTTGGCGTACTTGCACCGTATGTTCGATTAAACCGAAGTGATGCGTTTGCTTTATCCAGTGGTATCGTTCTATTTATGCAAAAAGACTATGACGAGCCGCTGTTGATATGGTCAACACAGCTGGGTGCGTTAGAATTTTTTCAATTGAGATTGCATAAAATATGTACTGGACCTTTTCCGTTCTTCCCACGATGGAAACTTCATACTGACGCCGTATTTCATCCTCAATCACGGTTGGTGCCATAAAGATACCATCACCTTTCTGGCCGAAGGCCTTAAGCAGGGCAGCAGCATGGGCGCTCCATCCAGTGAATCAGGAAAGTCTTGTTGAAGAGGCTTACTTATTTCGTTCACGGCAAAAAATGTAAGCCCACATTCTCCAAGAGAGTGATTAAAGGCCTTGATATTTAGGCCATTTCCGATTGGCGAATCACTGAGCACGATGTCCAGTTCATGCAGGGCAAGTTTTGCCAGCAGGGCCTCTTTTTTATTTTCACAACAGACAAGCCGTATTGGCTCTTCCATCTTGAATACCGGATCTAAAAGATCCCGGACAATCATTTTAGGGAGCGCATCCACGCCCCCAACCCGCAGAGGAATTCGACCAACGTCGGAGTAGCACGAACAGTATTCATTAACTCCTTTCCCATCGAAAATATTTCATCAGCACACTGGAATACCAGTTGTCCCATTTCAGTCGGTTCAATATTTCGACCAACTCGCTGCAGAAGTTTTACCTCCAGAGCTTCTTCAAACGTCGTGATTTGCGCAGTTCTTATCTAATTGTCACAACTATTCTGGTGATTACTCTTTTGTAACAAATTAGAAACACAAAATTTTAACAAAGGAGCTGGCTAATGGGAAAGACACCATGCAAAATGGGATCGATGATTTTGAGTACAAAGATGATTCTAGTGTTATTGGCAGTGTTGCTTTTTGCAGGCTTGACTGCTTGCGACCAGGCAGAAAAGGTAATGGATGAAGTAACGCAGTCTGCGGAGTATGCGATCGAGACGGTTAAAGACAAAGCTGTTACCATATTGGAAGATACTGAAGAAACAAAGAGTGAGGAAGAAGTGCTGAAAAAAGAAGAAGGGGAGACGAAAAAAAAGGTAATTCATAAGGAGTAAACCCATCAGTGTATCCGTCATTCTTCTTTTACGAAATAAGGTGTGTTTGATTATGCATGGTGGTTGTTATGGAGCATTACCATATATTTCTATCATATCGGGACGTTCTGTAAAATAATAATGAACCCAAATGTATACATGGTTAAAGAGTGCTGCTAAAATAGCCGCCTTAGACAAAAACAACAAACCTGGAAAGTATAGGATCATTAGCCCGAAAACATACATACCATTATCGGTATATTTAAAAATCCCTTTCTTTTCAAATGGTTTCCTATATTTACTGTCGAAATGGTCAATCCCATAGGCTCTCTCTACAGTGAAATACTTTTTAACCGAGTAAAAAAGATATATTACCGGACATGCCATGACTAAAGATAACGAATAGGCCACCACAGGATATACACCCAATGTATTACTGTTGCTAACGGCAAGAATAATTATCGTGATAAGCCTACCGCCAAAGAGTATTGAAAACCCGATGGCATACATTTTAAATGCTCGTTCTAAACCAAACTGCTTTGTAAAAGTCCTTTGGTAAAGCTCAAGTCGCCAGACAATCCAAACATACATTTGGTGAAGGACAGGAACAGCTATCGCGAGCCAGAACCATACCACCGTGTCAATACCCCATATAGCCCCTGTTAGTGTCTCAGGATTCACAGTGACACATAAATAGACAACAATAATGATCAAGGCAAGTAACAAAAAATGGTACGCTTGGTATTCGAAAAATTTTTTCACTGGCACCTTTCATCCAAATTTAGAGAAACCAGATCAGAGTAGGTCATGAGTCAGCTGTAAATTATTTAAAAGTTACCATCCCTTGTTTATAATTATTTTTCTAATTTCCTCCTGAGACTTCTTTTCCAACACAAGCATTTTTTTCTCTTTGGCTACGGTGATTGTTTCTAGTAATACCCCAATATCCACCGGTTTTGTCAAAAAATCTTCAGCTCCAAGCTTCATCGCCTTGATACCACTAGTTACAGAGGCATGCCCGGTCAGTATAATGATTTCGGCATCAGGATCTTCCTCTTTAAGATGCTTAAGGGTTTCAATTCCATCAATACCCGGCATGCACAAATCCAAAACAATAACATCAAAATTCTGTTCTTCAACCTGAGCGAGGGCCTCTTCGCCACTTGCCACGGAGCATACCGTCAATCCACGAATTTCAAGACGCTGAGATAGCGCTTCCAAAAACGTCTCTTCATCATCAACTAATAAAATCCTGCATTCCAAATTTCCCAAAAGATGCGCCCCTGTTTTTATCATGACCAACGCCACTGCACCCTTGTTATCGTTGCCTGGCTTACATTGGTGTTTTAGAAAAATCTATTCTTTACTCAGTACGGACACTGCACAGAAAACCAAGCTTACTTTTCTCATCTTTATTATGAGATGCGCTGGACTTCTTCCAAAATTCAACAATACCATCCAGGCAATCGTGCAGCAGTTTTAAAAGGTGGATCAGAGACCAAATAATTTGGTAGGCTAGGAACTAATACAATTCACAACAACGAACACAGTACTTATCAAACATCTCCCCTGGAGCTCTTCTTCAGAATAACAACTCCTCTGCGTAGTTTTTTTACAAAACTACGTTTTTGGGGAGCGACAAACGATTTTTTTGCCAGAGCACCATTACTTTGATGTTCCAGTTGTATAACCATTGCGGTCCAACTCTGTGGTACGTCATTGATGATCATTCCTGTGACCGTGGTCAAGCCCTCTTGTTTTACCCATTGTGGTTCAAGGAGCAGCCTGAACTGCTTGTCCTTGGCCGAGATGACAACGGTTATACTATTATTTGCGGGCTGTAACTGTCTTGGTAGGTCAGTAATGCAGACACCAGAACGAGAAATATCTTTGATGGATCCGGTACTAAATCCAACTTTGTCAGCAATACTGACTTCCATACCAATTGTGGTAAGGCGAGGGTATTTTCGATGCTCCATTCTTCCGTCTCCAATAGAATTGAAGGATTCTAATTGTCAGTAATCTAACCACATAAGGTAGAAAAAACAACTGAATTGAATGTTTTAAATATTTACAGAACGCTCATGAAAACTTTTTTTTGACTTTTCATTCTCTGAATGGATTTTTTCCAGGAGTTCGCCTGGAGTTACTCGAAATTCATCAATTCTGTGTTTTTCCGAAACATAAAATTCTTTATTAAAGGTGTGGATCAAATTCAGACCTTCCCAGCGGGTGATATAATACTCTATAAGTTTAGGCAACAATGAGAAAACAGTTTCTTCCGGATTTGCATCGTGAAAACTGGAGTTCTGTACTTTCTTTACGTTAAGGGTCTGTGTTTCATAAAAACTTTCGAGAAACTGTATCTCACCTGGCATCCTGGCTTCAATCCCTATCCTGTTTAATTTTGCAATTAACCAGTAAATAATTGCTTTGCCTGCTTTTGCGAACACGAACGGAAGGTAAAGCGCATGGGGCGTTTTCAGGTTCATAAGTGCCTTTATGATGAGGATAAGACGTCCAAGTTCAACAGGGTCAGAATCTGCAAAGTTATAGCTTTGCCCGGAGAATTCCTGCCTGTTTTTCAGTGCATGGTGTACAAAAGGTGCAATTTTCCGCACGTTGCTATAAGAGTGCATAGCTCCTTTTTTAGTGAGCAGAACAGGCATTGCCCGGTCAGCAATAGAGAAGAGTAAGCGATGAAAACCCTGAATTTTATGATCGTGCTTACCATATACTATCGCCAGACGCACAACAGTGTAATCAAGGCCACGAGTCTTTGCCAAATGCTCAAGACTCATTTCAGCCATAATTTTTGATTTTGAATAGTTAGGGAGGTCCGCACGCAGAGCAAGCCGGGCATTTTCAGTCAGGTTTTCGCCTGCAGGCATGGTTGCTGCCGAACTAATATGGATATAAGGAACATTATGTTCAAGGGCGATATTTGCCAAATTAAGAGCCCCAAGATAGTTCACCTCATAGGCCAGTTCAGCTGTACAATTGATTGAAGCGATTGCACTGTTAATGATAAAATCAGGACGATATTGCCGAAAGTAGAGTCGAATATCTTCTGGATTGGCAAGATTAAGCTTTTTGGAGTTGGGAGCGAGTACTTCTACTTCAGAAACCCTGTTTTTGAAATAATAGACAAGGGCACCGCCAATTAACCCAGAGCCACCAATGATAACACCAACCCCACGACATTTATGGGCTATTTCACTAGTAAATGGATTCTTTTGCACAGTAGTTCCCGTTATTATTAGCGATTTAGCACTGATTTTTCACAAGAAAATCATGCACCATTTCTTCCATAATAGCAAGTTGGCTTCTTCCAGTTTCATGGGTAATGATCCAGGAACAACGCTGATAGGCACGATACAGATCCTCAGGAATTTTAAGTTTCAATTCTATTAAGTCATCCATGTTGTTTACTTGCAGATGCGTCTTGTCTACCATGATTAGCAGGAATTTTTGTGGAAATTAACAACCTCTTTGTAGGTCATGGTGGAGCCGCCAAAGATATCCAGGGCACTACCCACCGTTGCATGCAACCTATTGTCTCCAAGTTTCTTAATCAACTCAATATCGGCAAGGTCTTTCACTCCACCGGCATACGTTGTAGGGATAGGACTCCACTTACCGAGTTTCTCTACAAGATCTGCTGCAATACCTCGACACTGCCCTTCCACATCGGCCGCGTGCACCAGAAACTCATCACAAAGTTTTGCAAACCCATCTATCACAGCAGGACTGACAATGACATCGGTAAATTTTTGCCAGCGATCAGTCACGATATAGTAATCATCACCTTTCTTTCGACAGCTAAGGTCAAGTACCAGACGTTCTTTCCCCACTGATTGCACAAGTTTTTGCAGATTATCGTGATTAATCTGACCACCTCGAAAAACATAGGAAGTTACAATCACATGGGATGCTCCCTTGTCCAGCCATTGCTTTCCGTTGTCAGCTGTTATACCACCACCAATCTGCATACCACCGGGCCATGCGGCAAGTGCCTCCGTGGCAGCATCCTCATTTCCAGGACCGAGCTTTATAATATGTCCACCGGTAAGATTATCCTTTTGATATAACTTTGCAAACCAGGAAGAAGGAAGTTCCGCTGTGAAATTGGTTTGCAGGCTGCCAGGATCATCATCTTTTAATGTTGAGCCGACTATCTGTTTTACCTTACCATCATGAAGATCTATACAGGGTCTAAATTGCATAGGGATTTTGTGTTACTATTAATTATTGGTGGATTATCGTACTCCACAAAAAGATGTTAACTTTCGTACTCGAAAAAAAAGGCTGATATCTCCTTACGGAGACATCAGCCCATTTCATTTCAACGACAGCCATAAAGACTGCTAATCCCACATTATGCTTTTTTAATAAGCATAGTTGCTGGATCAAGAATCAGCGCCTTTCCAGCATCAACGGAACATGCATCTGAACACTTCAATGTTTTCAACTTCATTCCATTATCTTCAGGGGAGATAAGCAGTACAGTATCAAAAGCTTCATCAACCTCATGGCAAGGTGCTGGCACTCCATTGGCGCTCACACGATCATCGTCGCGGTGGCTCAGCGCTGAAAACCAGATCATTTTCAAATCGCTTGTTTCCATAAATATTTTCAATCCGCCAAGGGCTGCGGCACTATCTTTTGCTGTAAAATCAAATCCGTCAATAACCAGACAGTCTGCTTTGAAGATACCCTGCTGAGCCAGGTCTTCCATTCGCTCTCCAAGTTTGGCAGTATCAAAACTGTTTTCCTTGAAGGTCATAATCATGCGATTTTTCATGATCTCGCCAACAACTTCCTGGAAGTTCTCAACTTTCTTCTCCTGATCCATCAGAGCAAGAATATCAGTGTACCAGGTTCTGGTTTTCTCCAGATCTTCACCTATGGCCACGTGCAGAACTTTATTGTCACGAAGCATGGAATCCATGGCGATCTGAACAAGAATGGCAGTTTTGCCGAGTCCTGCGCGTGCCATAACAAGACCAACGCGGCGGCTTCCTGCACCTTCTTCTTTTTCAAGGCCAAGGGCCCGTAACGGATTATTTGATACCAGGTCTTCTTTTCCCATGGTAGTACCTCTCTTTAGTGCCTTACTTTATAAAGCCTGAAATACGAACAGGCTTCATAAGAGCAAAGTAAATAAAATATTGGTAAACAGCAACAAGGCACTTATACTCGCCTCACCTGCCACTTACCAGTGCACGTTATCATTTGCGGCGACCTCAAAAAGCCGCCATCAAAGTAACTTATATTATTTGTTTTTCTCTTCCTGATACTTTTTAACCAGCTCTTCACTAACACTCTTTGGAACTGCCTTAAAACTGGCAAATTCCATGGTGAATTCGGCCTTACCCTGAGTAAGGGAACGAAGAGTGGTGGAATAGCCAAACATCTCAGAGAGTGGAACCTCAGCCTCAACCACAGTGTAACTTCCTTCCTCGGTGGTACCAATAATCATACCACGACGCTGGTTGATACTTCCCATGACTGATCCCTGAAACTCGGAAGGCCCTTCAACAGCAACCTTCATAATGGGCTCCATAATAGTGGGCTTGGCTTTTGCGTATCCTTCTTTAAACGCACCGACTGCCGCAAGCTGGAAAGCCACATCCGACGAATCCACCGCATGGAATGCACCATCATTGATAACGCATCGTACACCAGTAACAGGAGAACCACAAAGAGTTCCTTTTGCCATACTTTTTGTAAAACCTTTATCACAAGAAGAGATAAACTCCCGTGGGATAGAACCACCCACAATTTTATCAATAAACTCGTAATCTTCGTCTTCGCAAGGCTCCATATACCCGGAAACACGGCCAAATTGACCAGAACCACCAGTCTGTTTCTTGTGCGTGTAGTTAAACTCAGCGCGCTGGGAAATGGTCTCACGATAAGCTACCTGAGGTGCACCGACTTCAACTTCAGCGTCATACTCACGTTTCATACGCTCGATATACACTTCCAGATGCAGCTCGCCCATACCGGAAATAATGGTCTCACTGGTCTCATGATCAACAAATGTTTTAAATGTTGGATCTTCCTTGGTGAAACGGTTAAGCGCTTTGGACATATTAATCTGCGCTTTATTATCCTTCGGAAGAACAGCCAGTGAAATAACAGGCTCGGGGATATACATGGAACTCATTGAACAGGTTATTTTACCATCGGTGAAAGTATCACCGGAAGCACAATCAACCCCAAACAAGGCCACGATATCACCAGCCCCACAAGAGTCGATATCCTTCATCTCATCGGAGTGCATACGCACCAGGCGACCGACTTTTACTTTTTTACCGGTACGAACGTTAATAACACTGTCACCTTTCTTCAATGTGCCCTGATAGGTACGAACATAAGTGAGCTGACCATAACGTCCATCTTCCAGTTTGAAGGCAAGCATGATAAGAGGATCAGCCGCATCGTTTGTTACCGGGAACTCCTCTTCATCATTATCCAGATCCAGGCCAATATTTTCAACATCGGTGGGACATGGCAAATAGTATTCTACGGCGTCAAGCAGAGGTTGAACTGCCTTGTTTTTATAGGCTGAACCGATAAAAACTGGAGAGAAGTCAAGGGCAAGGGTACCGGCACGAACAGCGTCTTTCACAAGCTGTGGATCGATCTCCTGTTCTTCAAGCATAACTTCCATCAGCTCTTCAGAGAACATGGAAACTGCATCAAGCAGTTCTTCACGTTTTTCCTCAGCCTTATCCAACAGATCTGCAGGAATCTCTTCTTCACGTATGGTCTCTCCATTTTCGCCATCAAAATAAATAGCCTTCATGGTAACCAGATCAATCACACCTTCAAGATCATTTTCAAGACCGATAGGCAATTGCATCATATGTGCGTTCAGTCCCAGTTTCTCCTGGAGCTGACCGGTAACACGTTCAGGATTGGCACCGGTACGATCACATTTGTTGATAAAAGAGATACGGGGAACATTATATCGATCCATCTGTCTGTTTACGGTGATGGACTGCGACTGCACGCCACCAACGGAGCAGAGAATAAGAACTGCCCCATCAAGAACACGCAGAGCACGCTCAACTTCCACGGTAAAATCAACATGGCCGGGAGTATCAATAATGTTGATATCATTTCCCTTCCAGTTACAATAGGTGGCAGCTGACTGGATGGTGATTCCACGCTCTCTTTCAAGCTCCATGGAATCCATCTTGGCACCGACACCATCTTTTCCACGAACATCATGGATGGCATGGATTCTGTCGGTATAAAACAGGATGCGCTCGGTCAGGGTTGTTTTCCCTGAATCAATATGGGCGCTGATCCCGATATTTCGCACGTGGCTTAAATCTACACTCATGACTACCCTCTACAGATTCTTTCTGTCGGCAAACCCGACGTAGCTCAAAAAGAGCTTCCTATGAAATAAAAAAATAAGGAGCCACAGCTTACTGCAACTCCCTATTTCACAAATAAAACAAGACGAAAACAAAACCCCATACAAATCAGGAGATTATGCATTTCGCCACAAAATTTCTTACATATCAAACCAGAAAAACATGAAATATTACCCTATTTATCGAATTAAAGAAAGAACTTTTTTTTGGCCGATTAGCGCTTTTACAATTCTGGTACTTGCACAGCAGCCCACTTGTGTTGACAGTTGGCTATAATTGCAAATGAGAGGGGAACAGCGAAAAGAACAACGCAGACGCAGAGCAACAAATTGATAATGGTAAATTTGGGGGAGCATTTAAAAGCAAGCCCCTTCACTACGCATTCTTCCCTGAGCTTCAAATAAAACTGCCCACTCTGGTAACATCTCTGTACTTCAGAGCCAGCATAGCCCGTTCAATTCACGTCACAATTCCACTTGATACAATTAGTTCTCAACAAATGTCAAAAACATGACGAGAAGAAAGAAAAGAGGGAGAAGACGGCCACCACGAACAGTAACAACATCGTTCTTTCAGCAAAATACAGAACTGGCACAATAATTGCTATATCTCATGATACAAACAGGAGACAATAGATGATTGAATACCACGTACAAAAAGGCGATACCATTGCAGGAGTTACCAGCAGACTGAACACAAACTGGGAAGCACTTCAAAAAAACAATCCCCAGAGTATTGGCAAGGCGAAGAATGGCAACTGGTTCTTAAAAGAAGGTGCCACAATCACCACAGAAAATTCTTTTGACAAGTCCCTGCTAAAAGCACAGGCAACGAAAACTTCACCTGTCTCCCAGGAACCAATTCACATTTCTCAACAGCAAACAAAACTCATGCACAGCATCAATGCCAAGCACGAACAGGTTCTGCCCTCAATGCCTGCAACAAATAAAGAAGAGAGCATCACCCACACCATCAAAGCCGGAGAGACTCTCTGGGATCTGGCAATCAACAAATATCATGTCCACGTCAAAGACATCATGAAAGAGAATGGCATCACAGACCCAAAAACGCTTCAAATTGGTCAGCAAATAACAATTCGCCTACCGCAAAGCACTGGAGAAGAGCCTGTTGTTGCCAGTTGGTATGGTAAAGCCTTCCATGGCAGACCCATGGCTAACGGCGCCATATACGATATGCATGCGGCAACAATTGCCCATAAGGAAATGCCCCTTGGTACAAAAGTTGAATTAAAGAATACTGCAACGGGGGAGATGGTGAGAGCTGTTGTCACAGACCGAGGCCCATACATAGAAGGGCGAGATGTTGACCTCTCTTACGGACTTGCCCAAAAACTCTCTCTCGTGAAGCAGGGAATTGGGAATCTTACCATGCGGGTACTGTAGTTTGTAGTTATCTATAACCCGTTAGGTTTCACAAAAAAAGTATACTGATCAGGGGCCATACTCCTGCTCATCAATATACTGCACACCTTCCATTATAAGCCCCATAAAACCGCCCAAAGGCTCCAAATGTGTCAACTCCATCGGAACTCCCTTGGCGTAGGTGAAATGCCCCTCTTTTTTAGCAAGCAACTCAAAAAGAGCCTCTTTATCTCGAAGGGTTTTGTAGCGAACATGAATAATTTCGCCTTCGGAGAAGAAGATACTGCCCTTGGCATCGCTAAGAATCAACTCAACATGCCCTGTTTTTTGACTTGAATTTATTAACTGAAGGAGTTCTACTGCACTGATTTCACTTAGCTCGCCCGACATACCAGAAGTTATATTCCCGGAACGAAGAGCCATGGCCTGGGCCCGATCTACCAACATTTTTAAAAGAAACAGTTGCAGGACAGGATTTTTTTTCAACACATGTTTGAAATTTTTCACACTGAGCAGCGCAGCTTCCGTTTCAGCCAGCGAATGAATGGAACAGGAAACAGGCTCGCCAGACAGCAAACTCATTTCACCAAAGATTTCACCACTCCCCATGGAAGCGAGTCTCTCACCATCATGGGCGATAACGCCTACCTGCCCCGACAAGAGTATAAAGAGGTGCCTTCCGGGGTCTCCGGCTTTCAAAACAACTTTATCTTTCTTGTATTTTTTATGTTCAAGGAGTCCTGCCAGATCAAGAAGTGCATCGTCATCAAGAGATTCAAAAAGCTGAAATTCACGAAGTCTGTCAAAAAATATTGCCAAGTGCTGCTTGCGTCTGCGTTCTTCCGCTTCAGACAGAAGCTTCATCTGCACCGTTGAGAAACCCTTCTGTTTTTTATACTGAAAGATGATTTTCCCCTCACAACCGCCGCAATCGAATTTAAGGTGTTGCGAGCCAAGCTGCGAGAAACGCTCAAAGCTCTCTTTCTTCATCGTAACTTCAATGAGCTTCCCCACAAGAACCATGCACACCGGCTTGGCATCAGGGACAACGACACAGAGGTCTTCAACTCGTAATTCATCTCCGACATTGTAGATGGGACAGGAGCGTTCTTCTGTGACTGTGAAAATCGCATCACGAATTTTTTTCTTTTGCATGACTATTTCCCCCCTGTTGCTTTTCAGCATTTCAATATACGCAGCTTATTCACGTCGCACGCATTCCGCCTTTCGGTCATACTTCTTCCACACCGGATCAGCGTAAGTATCATGGCAGCCAACGCACTGCCCAATCCGAAGTATATTTTGTAACTCTACTTTATTAAAGGGACGAAGATCTGGCCGTGAACTGTGCTGCAAAGCCTCCCCCTCAATATTGACAAAGGCATCAAAAGGCACAGTCTGCCCGGATAATGTGTCCACCCCCTGATCAAGGGCCGTAAACGACCACTTGCCCTTTTCATCTATAGATACGGTGCCTTCTCCCAGGCCCACCGTTTTTGTGGACTGATGACAATCACTGCAACTTCTTCCCTTGGCCTGGGTGGTGTGAGGGCTAATGGCAGCCATGGTAAAGCGGTTAAAACCGCCCTCGACATTTCCCTCTTCATCGATCAAAGTAACAATATCCTGGCAACCTGGAGTGACGATTACCACTTCATCGGCCCATACTGCCAGCATGGGTTTCTCGTAGCGGATGTATGAGCGCCCCTCTTCCCACATGCCTGCAGTTTCCTTAAGAGTCAGTTTATCAAGATGTTTCTCGGTAGCATCTCGTTTTGCATGACAACCATAACATTGTGGAACCCAGGTGGAGTGACATGCTTCACAGGTTACCCGCTTATGGAAGTCGATTTCACACACATCCTTTTTGGGAGCAGCCAGAGGGTAGACTCTATCATTTACCCGACCCGTCATCACAAACTGGCCATCTTTCATGTAAATATTAGAAACATCGTCTCCCTTACGCGTCTTTCCAGGATTTCCAGAATGACACATTTCACAACTTATCTCGAGCTGATCCTCGTAGTGAGCATAACTGGTACCATCTCCCATGATCTCATTTCGGGTATGACAATCGATACAAGCCATCTCTTTTTGATGGTGAATATCTTCAGCAATCTCGAGGTAAAAACGCTGCCCCGGCAACTGCTTCGAGCTCATGCCGCCATGTTCATAGGGTGTACCATAGCCCTCAGACTCAAAAACACCAGTGTAGGAAATACCAATCCGCCCGGAACGATTATGGCAGCGAATGCAGTTTTCTTCTGCTACTTTTTTGATAATATGAGGATGAATCTTTTTCTTTTCTGCCTTAGTTGCATCATCAAATCCGGCAACCCCCTGACGCTCAGAACCTTCCGGCAGAAGATAGTGACAAGCTGAACAACCGCCACCCTTTTCATTAAAAAAGTCGGGTGCGCCCGGCAGATCATTCTTCTGCTTCCAGAGATGGCAGGTAGCACAGAGTTTTCTAAAATAATCCAGTGCCAAAGAAGTTTCACCACTGTCAATAAGCTGTTTTACTGTGAGATCCGTATCCTGCGAATCGGATTCTCCCCAATAATAGAGAAGCGTACCAATTATTCCACGGTTTGTAGCCATAAGGGAATTCATCACCTTTTCCACATCCGTTGGATGACACCCTTCGACACCACAGGTTTTTTCCACGACCCTCAGATCCCCGGGATTTATCACCATACCTTTATGAGCTGTTTCCTCATCAAGGGCCAGGGCGTCCCCCAAATGGCAGGAAGCGCAACCAATGACACGCGGATCATGGGCGGGGTCGAGTTTCTCAGTTTTGTGACAGGAGAGGCACATATCAATACGACCGCTGGTGGTGACATACACCTGATCCGGACGTTTCACCAACAATTCACGGTAAATAACCAGCGCCGCAACAAGGATGAGCAGCAACAGGAATACCGATTTTTTAGATTTTTTACTCATTACTTAGTTATTAAAGTTCTGTACATTTGGATACCTGCGGCCGCAACCGAAAGCCTTACTGGTGACCTTTAGCCCCATGGGAGCCTGTTTTCGTTTATACTCGTTCAAGCGTACACGACGCAACACATCCGTAACCAGTTCTTTTGCAAAACCCTGTGCTGTTATTTTCTCCACATCAAGATGCGCTTCAAGATGTAATTCAAGGATCTGGTCTAAAATTGCATAGTCCGGCAGATCGTCCTGATCGCACTGGTCTGGTTTTAATTCTGCTGTCGGTGCTTTTGTAATGGTACGATCTGGAATTATCTCTTTATCACGGTTGATATAGCGGGACAACTCATACACCAATTGTTTCGGAACATCAGAAATAACGGCAAGCCCACCACTCATGTCACCATACAATGTACAGTACCCAACTGCCATCTCACTTTTATTGCCCGTGGAAAGCAGAAGATGACCAAATTTATTCGACAGGGCCATCAGTAGATTCCCACGAATACGTGCTTGCAGATTCTGTTCGGTGAGATCTTCTTCAAGACCTGCAAAAAGCGGTTGCAAAGTCTCTTTGAATCCGGCAAAAAGATTGCTTATACGCAACACTTCAAAGCGAAACCCCATATTCAGAGCAAGGCCTTGAGCATCCTCCATGGAATCATTGGAACTGTAAGGCGAAGGCAGAGCCACTCCCAAAACGTTTTCAGCACCCAGTGCTCTTACTGCCAGAGCCGCAGTTAACGCCGAATCAATGCCACCAGACAGTCCAAGGACCACAGAGCGAAAACCACTTTTACACACATAATCATTGATGCCCATAACCAGAGCGTCATGAACTGCTGCTACCTCATCTTCCTGTAGCTCTCCGTGCATTGCTCCACACCAGCTTTCAGTATCGACCAGGAGCATATCTTCCTCAAAGCCCTTGGCCTTGGCACATATTTCTCCTTTTGCATCCATAACAAGACTGCGACCATCAAAAAGCAGAGAATCCTGTCCCCCAACCTGATTGGCATACAACAAGGGTACAGAATGAGTTCTGCAGATTGCCTGGAAAAGTCTATGTCTGGTAGCCTCTTTATCACGCTGAAAAGGTGATGCAGAAATATTTATGAGGCAATCAATCCGCCGTCCTTCTGCAAAAAAACCAGCCACAGGATCTTTTTGATATTCCCTGATTTCAGAATGCCATATATCTTCACAGATGGTGATCCCAAAACGTATTCCTTGCCACTCGAACACTTCTGACTCGTTTCCTGGCGCAAACCATCGTTTCTCATCAAAGACATCGTAGGTTGGCAACAGCTGTTTTCGTATTTTTTGTACAATTTTCCCACGCTGGACAACAAAAGCACTGTTAAATAACTTTTTTCCATCACTGGCAGTGGCCCTTGCTTCAAGACAACCCAAAACAACATCGATATCCGGAAATGCATGACAAAGAGAAGCGAGGGCCTCATCATGGGCTACAAGAAATGCATTTCGCTCCAACAGGTCGTGAGGAGGATAGCCGGAAAGAACCAACTCCGGAAAGATAACGAGCCCGCAACCTGCCTTTTCGGCTTCGATACAAGCTGTAATAATTTTTCGACTATTATATGTAAAATCACCAATTATGGGATTTATCTGAACCAGTGCTATTTTCATAGAGATTTCATAAAACTATATTTCTTTGGTCATTGCAGGGAGAGCCTACAAAAAAAGGTGTCTATTCATACAATTCTTCTACCATATTCCTTGTCGTTGTCCAAGTGCTGACACTCTACGGGAATAAGTAAAACAAAAAAAATACACTGTTAGAATCAGGTGAACAGACCGATATCACGACAGGCAGAGACACCCACTCTCTCCGAAGGCGTAACTACAGACAGTTAGCCGATATTTTACATTCCATTTTTCCTATTATATTGTTATAATTTACCATTATTACGATATAACTTTTTCTTCCCCCAAAAAATCAAGATACCATGAGTAAAACAGCTTAGGACTATGGTTATAGTCAACCGTCAGTGCCAGACTGTCGAGCCCTAAATACATCGAATATAACAATCTGGCAAAAACACTCGAATCAACCACCGTGATTTCCTGAGTGGTGTACTCATTCGAGGTATATTCCTAGATTTTTTTTGAGAAGAAGACCTCACGGGCAAAGCACCATAAACATTATGTAACATTAGTCTTTTTTATTAGCGCTAACTTCGAAAACATTAATACCAGCTAGGATCGCCTGACAGAAGACAGTGTATTGAGACATGCTTGAAGAATCCTTATTGATTCTAAACGAATGAAAAAACAAACTGTGCTTCCAGGAGTTACGAATGCTTTTCAACTATTGTCTGCAACATTTCAGGAATCAACTACCGAGTTTCCTGCTCATCTTTTTTTCTATCTTTTTCTTATCAAGTCAATCGTTTGGCAAAACCATCAAAGTCGGCATATACAGTAACAAGCCCCTCGCCTTTCAAGACGAGCAAGGAACATTCCAGGGACTTACCGTTGATGTCCTGCGCCATATCGCCAAGCAGGAGGGGTGGAAACTACAGTTTATAGAGGGCAGCTGGCCAGAATGTTTGCAAAGGCTTAAAGCTGGAGAAATAGACCTCCAGGTTGCCATCGCAGTATCTGATGAGCGAAAAGAAATATTTGACTACTCTCAGCAAACATTAATTACTAACTGGGGAAGGCTTTATCGTCACCCTGACGCCTCCGTTTCATCGCTTCTCGAACTTGATGGAAAAGCTGTTGCACTGCTACAAAAAGATATTCATGCAAAAGTTTTTCTGGACCTCATGGATAAATTCAACAAGGCTGTAACAATAGTTCCTGTAAACAATTATGATGCTGTTCTTCAGCAGGTTGCCAGTGGAAAAGTAGATGTCGGTGTTGTGAACCGAATGTATGCGATGCAAAATGCACATCAATTCCAGGTAAAAGCAACACCCATGATTTTCAACCCCATCGAAGTTCGTTATGCAACTCCTAAAGGACAAAATGGTGATCTGTTACGAGCCATAGACCACCACCTCAAAGAATTACGAGAAGACAAGAATTCTATTTATTACCGGTCTCTTGAAAAGTGGTTTCAAGGAAGTCATGCTACTACTATTCCGCAGTGGATTATGCCCACACTACTAGCTGGCGGTGGACTATTTCTTGTCGTTCTACTTATTTCTCTGTTTTTAAAAAGACAAGTCGCTGTGAAGACAAGTGAATTGCAAATGACATTCGACTCTTCTCCTGCTGCCATTTTCATACATGACATGGAAGGGAACATCATTAATATCAACAGAACCATGCAGGTGATGTTTGGTGTAGAAAAGGAAGAAGGGTTACATTTATCCATAACCGATGATTACTCTGCTCCCGAGAATCCATTAAAGATACTCACAGAATACTGGGATAAAGCTGCTAAAGGCGAAGCACAGCAATTTGAATGGATTGCTCGTCGACCCCATGATGGATCGACCTTCGAGGTGCTGGTAAATCTGGAGAGAATTCTCTTCGGTAGTAATGAGGTCATCTATGCCACTGTACAGGATATCTCTGAGAAAAAAGAAGCCGAAAAAAACCTTGCCGCCCAGCAGGAATGGCTGACAGTTATCCTGCGTTCCATTAGTGAAGGTGTTATTGCCACTGATACCGACGGTAAGATTGTTTTTATAAACAGAGGAGCTGAAGAAATTACCGGCTGGAGCAGCGAAAGAGCTCAGGGGAAGCCGTCCTCTACAGTTTTCAATATTATCAATGAAAAAACAGGTCAAAAATGTGCTAGCCCGGTACAAAGGGTTCTTGAAACTGGCAGGATTATAGGCCTTGCCAACCACACTGCCATTATTGCCAAGGATGGAACAATACGCAGCATAGCCGATAGTGGTGCTCCAATACGTAACTTAGCAAGTGAAATAGTTGGTGTTGTAATCGTATTTCGCGATGTCAGCCATGAGCGGAGAATAGAAGAAGAGCTGCTCAAAATCAAGAAGCTCGAATCCATCGGTGTCCTGGCAGGCGGTATTGCCCATGATTTCAACAATATTCTTGCCGCCATCCTCGGCAACATCGAACTGGTCAGCTACAGAATCGACCAGGAAGACAGTAAAACAATCTCTCTTCTCAGTGATGCCAAAAAAGCAACTCGAAGAGCGACAAAACTGACACAGCAACTGCTGACCTTTGCCAAGGGTGGAGAACCTGTCAGGGGAATAATAGCATTGCCCGAGTTAATTGCAGACTCAGCAGACTTTGTTCTCCACGGCAGTCAGGTTTCTTGTACCTACAACTCACCGGATGACCTCTGGAAGGTTGATGTGGACAGTGGTCAGCTAGGTCAAGTCATTCAAAATATCATAATAAATGCTCAACATGCCATGCCGGAAGGTGGGTTGATTGCAATTGAATGCAGTAACATTCATGATGCTGCCAGTGAAGCACACTTGAGTATCGACAATGGCGATTATGTCCGAGTGACCATCAAAGATACAGGCGTTGGCATTTCCAAAAAAATCATAGATAAAATATTTGACCCGTATTTTTCGACAAAACAGCGTGGAAGTGGCTTGGGACTTGCGATTTGCCATTCAATTATAAATAAACACGAAGGCTTTATCACTGTTGACTCTCTACCAGGACAGGGAACTACATTTACATTGTACTTACCTGCCGTACCCGTCACAGGGAGTACAACTACACGCAAACCGAATAAACCCACAGCAACAAAAGCGTGCAGAATAATGATAATGGATGACGACAAAATGATTCGCGACGTCGCTCAAGCACAACTTGAAAATTTAGGGCATGAACCTGTCATGGTTTCAAATGGAAGACAGGCCATCGATAAGTACCAGGAACTTCAAGACAAAAAAACACCCGTCGATATTATCATTATGGATCTTACTATTCCAGGAGGAATAGGAGGGCGGGAAGCAGCCGAAAAACTCCTTGCAATCGATCCTGAAGCAAAACTTATCGTTGCCTCTGGCTATTCTAACGATCCAGTTATGGCAGATTATAAAAAATATGGGTTTTGTGCTGCCATTGCCAAACCTTTTGATTTGAAAGAACTGAACGATGCCATCACTTCTGTATTATCTGTAAAAGTGTAAAACACACTATCGAACAACTAACTACCAGTACCCTTTATTTTTTCTTCTTTTTTGGAGCACGTAAATATTTATACACTGCCCGATTATGCTCCCGCAGAGTTTTCGAAAAATAGTGCCTGCCTTTTCCTTTAGACACAAAGTAGAAGAAATCTGTTGTTTCAGGTACCAGCACCGCATGCAGCGCATCTATACCAGGGTTACAGATAGGACCTGCCGGCAAACGTTTCAGGGTATAGGTGTTGTAAGGTGTGGGTGTCCGCAGATTTGTTTTTGTTATGGGGCCTGAAAAGCCCTCGATACCATACATCACCGTAGGGTCAGATTGCAGACGCATTCCCTTCTGTAGACGATTCAAAAAAACTCCGGCAATAATGGGTCGCTCCACTGCTACACCCGCTTCTTTCTCCACCATGGATGCCAGAATCAAGACTTCAAATGGAGACAATTCTGTTTGCTTCCCCTCTGCAACTTCTTCCCAGACAGAGAAAAAACGTTTAATCTGCATGCGGATAAGATCTGCGGCGTCATGCCCTTGACGTGTCAGATAGTAGGTATCAGGGTAGAGATACCCTTCCAGATTTTCACGCTCACTAAAACCGAGGCTTTTCAAGAAATCTGGATCATGGGCCAAACGATTATAGGTATCCTGATCACACCAGCCACCCGCTGCAAATATTGCAGCGATATCGTCAATGACAAGTCCTTCAGGGATGGTTACAGGATGTTGAATGGGTTTTGCACTGCTGAGTTCAAGGAGCAATTCTTTAGGAGTCTGTCCCTGATGTAATGCAAATTCTCCAGCCTGAAGTTTGGTGGCAATTCCCAGATAGCGGGCAAGCAACAGAAAACGGATATCCTCTTCCACCAGATTCTTTTCTGCCAGGAGACTGTTGATTTCCTGGACAGTAGAGCCTTTGGCGATAATCACCGTAACACTTTGCTCCTTGTCTCCTTCCGCCACGTCTTCTGTGAACTGAAAAAACCAAACAGCCAGGGCGACAGCGCTTACAAAAAGAAAAAGGACCAGCCCGAAGGCGATCCTTTTTATACTCAATAGCATTTTACTATTCACCGATGTTTTGCTGAATCAATAACGTTACTTCTTCTTTTTACTACGGTTAAACGCCAGCGCAACGACCTCATCCATATCCTTTACGGGATAGAAGGTCATGGTTTTCCGGATCTCGGCAGGAATCTCAATCAGATCTTTTTCGTTCTGATCAGGAATAATCACCTTATTGATCCCGGCACGTACGGCAGCCAGCGCCTTCTCTTTCAAACCACCAATGGGAAGTACCCGACCGCGCAGGGTAACTTCACCTGTCATGGCCAGTCTTTTATGTACTTTCTTACCGCTGATAGCGGAATAGATCGCTGTTGCCATGGTGATCCCAGCTGAAGGTCCGTCTTTTGGAATAGCACCCGCCGGCACATGTACGTGGATATCATGCTTGTCAAAATAATCGTCTGCAATCCCAAGATCCTGGCAACGGCTGCGAATGTAGGTAAGTGCTGCCTGTACAGATTCCTTCATCACATCACCCAGTTGTCCGGTGAGCAACATCTTGCCCTTACCAGGCATAAAATTCACTTCGATTTGCAGAATTTCGCCACCAACCTCAGTCCAGGCAAGGCCTGTTACCAGACCCGGCTGATGCAGACGTTCAATCTCTGATTCGGGAATAATTTTCGGAGGCCCAAGGTAGCGGTGTATGGTATTTCGAGTGATCGAATAAGGACCTTTTCCACCTTCTGCAATTTTTCTTGCAAGTTTGCGGCAGATTTTCCCAATCTCCCGTTCAATGCCTCTCAGGCCCGCTTCATGGGTGTAATAACTGACAATATACTGTAGTGCATCATCGTCCAGACGCAGGTGCCTTGTTTTAATTCCATTTTCTTTAATCTGCCTGGGAAGCAGATACTTTCTGGCAATAACCACCTTCTCTTCCAGGGTGTAACCGGAAAGATGGATAATTTCCATTCTGTCCAGCAAAGGGCCGGGAATAGTATCGCTACGGTTGGCAGTTGTTATAAACATTACCTTTGAAAGATCAAAGGGCATATTCATATAGTGATCTGAGAACTCAAAGTTCTGTTCCGGGTCAAGCACTTCCAAAAGAGCTGAAGAAGGATCACCTCGATAGTCGGAACCAATTTTGTCGATCTCATCCATCATAAAAATAGGATTATTAGACTCAACTGTTTTTAAACCCTGCAAAATCCTGCCAGGCATGGCACCAATATAAGTCCGGCGATGTCCACGGATCTCAGCTTCATCACGCATACCACCCAGGGAAAGTCTGTAGAACTGACGCCCCATAGCTCGTGCTATGGATTTACCAAGGGAGGTTTTACCCACACCGGGAGGGCCCACAAAACAGATGATCGGACCTTTGGTTTCACTATTTAATTTCCGTACTGCAAGATATTCGAGGATGCGCTCTTTAACCTTATCAAGACCGAAATGGTCTTCATCAAGTATCACTTTAGCAGCCTTGAGGTCCAGCCGATCCTTGGTGCCTTTTTTCCATGGCATATCAAGAATCCAGTCGATATAAGTACGAATAATGGTAGCTTCGGAGGAATCCGGATGCATCATATCCATACGTTCAATCTGTTTTTTTGCCTCTTTGCGTACTTTTTTGGGCATCTTGGTTTTTTTGAGCTTACGCAACAGGTCATCAATTTCCTGTCCCCGTTCATCCCCGTCACCAAGCTCCTTCTGCAAGGCATGTAACTGTTCACGCAGATAATATTCACGCTGCGATTTTGACATCTCTTCTTTAGCATCAGACTGAATTTTAGCCTGAACCGTTGAGACCTCAAGTTCTTTGGTAAGCAGGTCATTTACAAGCTGCAGACGTTTTTTCGGATCATTTTCTTCAAGAATAGCCTGTGATTCTGGAATCTTCAGGCGAAGATTAGACCCAACCAGATCTGCCAGACGACCGGGATCTTCGATGTTATTAATGATCATCATAAGATCTGCTGAGAGGATGCCTCGAAGCGACATGATTTTTTCAGTCTGCTCACGCACAGTCCGCATCAAAGCTTCGGTGGCAACATCACTGCTTTCAGTTTCAACCTCTGGAAGCGCTTTGATTTTCACCTGATAAAAAGGCTCTGTCTGGGTATATTTTTTTACCTTTGCTTTGGAAACGGCCTGCACCAGAACCTTCAACCTGCCATCGGGAAGTTTCAGGGTACGCATAACCATGCACACCATTCCCACATCATAGAGGTCTTTTGGTTCAGGATCATCGGCGGTGGCATCTTTCTGGGTAAGCAGCATCAACAACTTATCACCCTCAAGCGCTGCATTGACGGCCTCCACAGAACTGGGGCGTCCCACAAAAAGCGGGATAATCATATAATTAAAAACAACAACATCCCGAACTGCCATCATCGGCAACTCATCTGGGATAACCATATCCTCATGGTCGGTAAAATCATCCATGCCCATTGCTAAAGAGTCATTAAATTCCACAAAAAACCTCCGGAAATCAAAAAAGCGAATCTATTTTATTATAAGAGTGTTCGTTAAAAGTGAGCCAAAATCTAAACACTGCACATATTGAAGTCAAGCCAGCAATCAGTATCCTACCTGCTTCCTTGGTTTTTTCTTGAAAATTTTACTGTTTTCCTCCATACTGTATACCTTTTGTGCAGCACTACCAAGCAGTCACAGCCTCACCCCATTCTGGAGCCCAACATGCTGACCACACGATCTTTTTTTGACCTGTCCGACTTCTCCCACTCTGCCCTTTTCGACGCAGACAAACCGGTATGGGAGGCGTTGAACACACTAAAAACATATATGGACGAACATCACTATCCGAATCTATATTCCGAACTCTGCACAGATGGCGAACCTCTTCCTCATTCCCTCATTATACATCAAGGAGAAATCTTTTCCAGTGATGGCCATATTATTGAGCATGGCGACACCACAAAAGGGATGCTCAAAGTGTATCGAAAAGATGATAATGAAGAACTTGTGGGAGCAGCAGTTCTTATGGCGGGTGCAATACTCATCGGAGGACGCATTGATATTGGGAAAGGAGCGTTAGTCGAGGGAGGCGCAACTGTTAAATCGCCCACAATCATTGGAGATTGTACCGAGGTACGCCAGGGGGCGTATATTCGTGGCTACTGCCTCACCGGCAAAAGTTGCGTTGTGGGCCACACCACAGAAGTAAAACACTCTATTTTTCTCAACAACGCTAAGGCCGGTCACTTTGCCTATCTTGGAGACTCTATCCTGGGACGTGACGCTAATCTTGGTGCCGGTACCAAATTTGCCAACCTTAAATTCCTTGGTGGTAACGTATCTATCCGTACTGAGGATGGTATGGTAGATACCGGACGACGTAAATTCGGGGCTATTTTAGGCGATGAGGCACAAACGGGATGCAACTCTGTGACAAATCCCGGTACCATAATTGGCAAAGGTGGCATCCTTATGCCCAATACCACTGCGCCATCCGGCTACCATAAGCCCAGAAACATTATTCGATAATTACGCTTCAACATAGCCAACAACAGGAACATTATGACTACTATAAACAGTAAAGACTTTATCAATTCAATTGCGGACAGCCTGCAATATATTTCCTACACCCATCCCCGTGATTTTGTCCAGGCCATGACCAGAGCCTACGAAAACGAAAAGAGCCCGGCTGCAAAAGATGCCATGGCCCAAATTCTTATCAATTCACGTATGGCAGCCATGGGACAGCGCCCCATCTGTCAGGATACCGGGATTGTAACCGTCTTTTTACGCATTGGAATGGAATGCCGCTTTGACACCTTCATCCCCATCCAAGAGCTTGTGGATGAAGGTGTTCGTCTTGCATATAACAATGCCAAGAATCCTCTGCGTGCCTCTGTTGTGGCTGACCCTGCCGGAAAACGAATAAATACCAAGGATAATACTCCAGCTGTAATCTATACAGAACTAGTGGCCGGCTCTGCATTGGATATTCGTATTGCTGCAAAAGGGGGCGGCTCTGAAAATAAGAGCCGTTTTGTAACCCTGAATCCCAATGATTCTATTGTAGACTGGGTTGTAAAAACAGCCCCCACCATGGGCGCTGGCTGGTGCCCTCCCGGGATTCTAGGCATTGGTATTGGCGGTACCGTTGACAAAGCCATGGTACTTGCCAAAGAGTCACTGATGGAACCAATCAACATGCAAGAATTACAGGAAAAAGGCCCAGAAAATTCCATTGAAGCATTACGGCTTGAGATATACGAGCGAGTAAATGAACTGGGCATCGGAGCACAGGGCCTGGGAGGGCTCACAACAGTGTTGGATGTGAAAATTTTCGACTGTCCAACCCACGCCGCCTCATTACCCGTTGCCATGATCCCTAACTGTGCGGCAACTCGCCACATCCATTTCATTTTAGATGGCAGTGGCCCTGCACACTTTGCTCCGCCACGCCTGGAAGATTGGCCGAAAATTGAATGGGAAGTTGGCGAGTCTGTCAAACGAGTCCAACTGGACGGGATCAGTAAAGAAGAAATTGCCTCCTGGAAACCCGGCGAAACCTTACTCCTAAACGGAACCATCCTCACGGGCCGTGACGCCGCCCATCGCAGGATTCAAAGCCTTTTGGAAAAAGGTGACAAAATGCCGGACGGGGTCGATTTTAAGGGTAAATTCATCTATTACGTGGGACCTGTTGATCCCGTAAATGATGAGGCTGTAGGCCCCGCCGGCCCCACGACCTCCACCAGAATGGATAAATATACAGATATGATGCTGGATCAAACAGGGCTTATCGGTATGATCGGCAAATCTGAACGAGGAGATGATACTATTCAGTCAATCAAAGAGCACAAGGCTGTTTATCTCATGGCTGTGGGTGGAGCGGCCTATCTTGTTTCCAAGGCCATCAAAAAAGCACGTGTTGTAGCCTTTAAAGATCTTGGTATGGAAGCAATCTACGAATTTGAAGTAGAAGACATGCCGGTTACGGTCGCTGTTGACAGCAAAGGTGAATCCGTTCACAAAACAGGCCCTGCACTCTGGAGCCAGAAGATACGGGACTATCTGGATCGTAGTTGACAGTTGACGTAAGTCTTATCCGTTGTTGACATTCCGTTTTTCTTCCAATTTGACACGGATGTCAACAACACTCAACAACAATGCCGGCATTGGGCAGTAAACAGTGTGTTTATTTGCGGTTTATACACCACACAGTCTTCTTCTATTGATCCCACCAGACCAGCAACCGGCTCAATCATTTTACAGAGGTTCCGGGTTACCAGATAGGTGGTTTCTTCAAAAGAATTATAATCTTCAATGAACATAACGACAGCAGGCTTTCCACTTTAACGAGTAATAAGAATCGGATTGTAATTGTCATTTACCTGATCAATCGCCAATTTTTTCCGAAATGTTGTGTAATTTATTACATCCACAACCTTCCTCCTTTCCCACTCCTACAATAAGTACTCATTTATGCACCCAACTTTTTTTAAACTACTAGCAAAAAACCAAAACGGACACACGGCATATCACTCTGTATTTCCGCATATTTTTCAATTCCCTAACGAGCACATCCATGGTATATCTTTTTGTTAATTTAAGAACCAGGGTGCTCACTATATGAGTACCCTGGTGTGTTATG
Organism: Desulfocapsa sp.; assembly: GCA_022712895.1. Lineage (GTDB taxonomy): Bacteria > Desulfobacterota > Desulfobulbia > Desulfobulbales > Desulfocapsaceae > Desulfocapsa. The sequence goes on along the minus strand of JAFLJS010000027.1, from coordinate 10,177 downwards.
GTAAAGAAATGATCAACAATAAACTGAAAAGATGTTGAAAAAAACGTAATAAAAGAGAATTTGTGAAAATTGCACATGCCGTCTACAATGAAAAACACAAGAAGATACTACCTCATCCCTTAAAAGAGCATTTGCAAGGTGTTGCAAATATGGCTGAAAAGTTTGCAGAATCATTTTCAAATGCCGATTGGGGAATGGCTGCTGGCTTACTGCATGATTTAGGTAAAGGTTCGGCTGAATTTCAAGAATTCATTTGTAAAGTGACCGGATTTGAGGTTCAGGGCGTTATTGGTGACGCCCCATCTCGCGGGCCAAATCATTCAAGCCATGGGGCTGTTTGGGCTAATAAAAATATGGCGGGGGTGGGCAAGGTTCTGGCTTACCTCATTGCAGGACATCATGCGGGGCTACCTGACTGGCATAATGAGATCGGTGGCGGTGGTTGTTTGAGTAATCGTCTTACCGATGGTGAGGTTGGCAAACTTCCAAAGCTGGCATCGGGCTGGGTAGGAAAAACCACCAAGCATTTAATTTTTCCAAAAACTATTCCGTGTGAGGGGGGAATCAATACAGAGACCTTTCACCTGTGGGTGAGAATGCTTTTTTCGTGTCTGGTGGATGCAGACTTTCTTGATACTGAAAAATTTATGGATAGAGGTAAACATGATTGTCGCACCAACCAGACCTCAATCTCACAACTGCAAGCAAAATTTGATGCCTACATGACAGCCTTAGGGCCCAGAGTAGAAACAACTAAAGTCAATACTTTACGACAGGAAATCTTGCAGGATTGTTTAGAGGCAGCAGAGTTACCCCCTGGTTTTTTTAGTTTAACAGTGCCAACCGGCGGAGGGAAAACACTGTCTGGAATGGCCTTTGCCCTGAAACATGCCATTCGATACGATAAAAACCGGATAATAGTCGTGATTCCTTACACCTCAATCATTGAGCAGACGGCTGAAGAGTATAAAAAAATATTTGGTGAAGAAAATGTGCTTGAACATCATTCTAGTCTTGATCCTGATAAAGAAACAACCGAGGCAAGGCTTGCCAGTGAAAATTGGGATGCCTCTATCATTGTAACAACAAATGTTCAGCTGTTTGAATCTCTCTTTGCCGCTAAAACTTCAAAATGCAGGAAACTCCATAACATTGTTAATTCAGTTATAATCTGTGATGAAGCCCAGATGTTGCCGCCAGAATATCTTCAACCAATCCTTTCCTCCATGCAAGGGCTTGTTGATTATTTCAAAGTCTCCATTGTCTTATGCACTGCTACGCAACCAGTCCTAACTGGTGAAATTGGTTCTAGCCTGACGAAATTTACGGCGATCCCCCCGGATAAGGTACGGGAAATCATTAAAAAACCTGACCTGCTCGGTCAAAATATGCAGCGAGTTGTTGTTGATAATGTCGGGAAATATGAGGACTGGGAGAGATTAGCGGGTGATCTTGCCACATATTCACAGGTTCTTTGTGTGGTGAATACTAGAAAGGACTGTCTGGATCTTCATGCCCTTATGCCGGAAGGTTCCATATTGCTCTCAGCAAATCTTTGCGGTGAGCATCGTAGCACGATCATTGCCAATATGAAGATAGCCTTAAAAAACAACAAACCTGTTCGAGTTATCAGTACCCAATTGGTGGAGGCTGGCGTAGACATTGATTTCCCTGTGGTTTACCGGGCCATGGCCGGGTTTGACTCCATTGCCCAAGCGGCCGGACGTTGTAATCGTGAGGGGAAATTAAAAAAGGATGGCAAAAAGATCAAAGGCCAGGTGATGGTGTTTCACCCCCCAAAGCCAGCACCTCCAGGCTTCCTCAGGAAAGGGGCAGATGCCGGCGCAGAACTCTTACGAATTGCCCCGGAAGGGTGCAAAAATCTAAGCGCAGATATTTTCCAGCGTTATTTTGAGATTTTTTACGGCAACGGCGTAACAAGTTTTGATCAAAAGAATATCCAGTCATTACTTGGCAAAGATGCAAGACAGCAGGAATTTCAATTTAGAACTGCCGCCCGGAAATTTAAACTCATCGACGACCAGAATCAGGTGACAATGGTGGTGTGGCATCAGGGGAAAAAGACAAGTGGACAGCAGCTTATTGGCCAATTAAAAAAAAATGGCCCGAGTCGAAAATTGTTTCGTAAATTACAACGATTTACGGTCACGGTTCCTGAAAGAAAATTCTTAGATGTTAAGGAGAGTATGATGGAAGAAATCCACGGTATTTGGTGTCAAGCAGTGGATTATGCCTATGATGAAACCCTCGGCTTTGTGGGGTTAGATATGAATCCCAATGATGGTGCAATCTGTATATAATGGAGGCAATGCCTATGTCAAAAAAAGAAAAAACATTCTGTTTGGAGGTGTGGGGTGATTATGCCTGCTTTACCCGACCAGAGATGAAGGTTGAACGGGTGAGTTATGATGTGATCACACCCTCTTCAGCTCGGGCTATTTTTGAGGCGATTTTCTGGAAACCAGCAATCAGGTGGCATATTCGGGAAATAGAGGTGCTAACCCCCATTAACTGGATTTCTGTGCGTCGTAATGAGGTTGGAGCGCTAGCCTCTAAACGGGCAAAAGAAATCTTTATTGAATCAAACAGACAACAACGGGCCAGTTTGTTCCTGCGTGATGTGCATTATCGAATTCATGCCTGGCTTGAGTATATCCCGGTTCGTAAACGGAAGAAAAGTTATTGTCAGGTTCCGGTTCAACTTTGGGATGAGGGGGAAAAGGAACAGATAGGTGAAACCCTCACGGCCTGGCAGAATGGTAGAGATGAAAATCCCGGGAAATATCTGGCCATGTTTGAACGTCGGGCACGTAAAGGCCAATGTTTTACCCAACCTTATCTGGGGTGTCGGGAGTTTTCTGCTTTTTTTCGATTGGTTGATCATCCTGATCAGGAAAAGGCCAGACCTGTCCAGGACAGTCGTGATCTTGGCTTTATGCTCTATGATCTAGATTTTAGTGATCCTGAAAATCCGACTCCGGCCTTTTATCGTCCGAAACTCGTTAATGGGCGAATTGCTGTCCCTGACTGGGAAAGCGAGGAGGTTCGCAAATGATATTACAAGCACTTTGTGAATATTATGAACGGAGAGCCGCAGAACCAAACTCGAAAATTGCCCCCATCGGTTTTGCCTGGAAAGAAATTCCCTTTGTAATTATCCTTGATCGGCAAGGCCGAATGGTTGATTTGCAGGATACTCGGGAAAAAATTGGGAAAAAGCTTGTGGGGAGGAGGTTTTTACTTCCCAAGGTTGAAGGACGAAGTGGTAAAAATTCCTGGGCCACAGCTTGTTTATTATGGGATCATTTTGGCTATGTTTTGGGGCATTCCAAGGGTGAAAGCAAAAAAGATACCATTAAATCAATAAAGCAGGTTCGCAAGCAATTCGAACTGCTTTCCGGGGAGAAAAAACAGGATAAGGCTATTGTAGACGTTGTGAGTTTTTGTGAGAGTTTTGATGATAATCCTGAGTCAACCATGCGGAACTTAGGTTCATTTCGAAAACTTCTTTTGAAGCTGCCTGAATACCTGCAATTAGCCACGGAGATCTCAACAGCTACGACAACCTACCAAAAAGAGCAGGAAATGGCCAGCAAGCAGCTGGGCACTTTTCAAAAAAAAATAGCCACACTTCCACCAGAAGTATTGAAAGACGAGGGTGTTGCCGCAGTTGTCTCATTTTATGAGACATCTGAATACAAGAAGGTGTTTACCTTTGACTCCTGGCGTGATTGTCGTGAGATTAATGGCTGCAACTTAACCTTTCGCCTTGATGGTGAGGCGGGTGTGGTTCCTGAACGGGCGACCGTAATTGCCTATCAGAAATCAGTGGCTCTAGTTCCTGATGAAACAGAGAGTTACGAATCATATTGTCTGGTGACTGGAAAAAAACAGCCGATCCAACGACTTCATACCGCTACGGCTATTCCTGGAGGAAAGAGTACGGCTGGCCTTGTCAGTTTTCAGAAGTCATCCGGTTATGACTCTTACGGCAAGGAACAAGGGTTTAATGCTCCTGTTGGAAAATATGCCCAGGCGGCCTACACCACAGCGTTGTCAACGCTTATCAATAGCGAAAACCGTATTTTTGTCGGTGATTCAACCACCGTTTTCTGGGCTGGGAAGACTACCCCTATTGAATCTAATTTCAATCTCTTTTTTAGTGAGCCGCCAAAGGATTGTGACGACCCAGATGTTGGAATCAAAGCTGTCCGCGCCCTGTATGAAAGTATTCTTTCAGGAAGTCTTGCGTCTGAAAATGAAATTCCCTTCTATGTTCTGGGGCTTTCCCCCAATGCCGCCCGAATCTCAGTGCGTTTTTGGTCACAAGGAACAGTTCTCCAGTTTGCGGAAAAGATTAAAAGCCATTTTGATGATCTGGAGATTGTGCGTTCGGATAAAGATAAAGAATTTTTTTCTCTCCATAGGTTGTTATCCCATACCGCTTTTGATTTTAAGATCAGTAATGTTCCACCCAATTTACCAGGTGCTGTTATGCAGGCAATTCTTGCAGGCAAACCATATCCGGCCACTCTATTTCAGCAATGTATGCGTCGGATTCGGGCTGAACGGCGGGTGAACCGCATTCGGGCCGCCATCCTGAAAGCCTATATAAATCGTAAAAATCGTTATTACAAGAAAGTAACTAAAGAGGAGATCTCCGTGTCACTTGATAAAGATAATATAAACCCAGCCTACAGGTTGGGGCGTTTGTTTGCTGTCCTTGAGAATATCCAACAGCGGGCGCAGGGTAAGGAAACTATTCGTGAACGATTTTATGGTGCAGCATCAAGCTCCCCAGTCTCGGTATTTCCCCAATTATTAAAATTAAAAAATCACCATCTTGCCAAACTAAAAGGTGGTGCCGGTATCTATTTTGAAACACTGCTGGCTGAAATATTCAGCGGTATCGAGGAAATCCCTTCCCATTTACCCCTTGAGGCTCAGGCCCGTTTTGCAGTGGGATATTATCATCAGCGTCAGGATTTATTTACTAAAAAAGAAGATAAAAAATAAAAGGAGAGAGTTATGTCTGAAGTTATAAAAAATCGTTACGACTTTGTGCTGTTTTTTGATGTTCAAGATGGTAACCCCAATGGTGATCCTGATGCAGGTAATTTACCACGAATGGATGCCGAAACAGGATACGGACTTGTAACGGACGTCTGCTTGAAAAGAAAGGTAAGAAACTTTGTCCATCTAGTTAAGGAAGCAAAAAGTCCATTTGATATTTTTGTGAAAGAAAAAGCGGTTCTTAACACTCTAATTGATAAATCGTATGAAACCGAAGAAGTTAAAAAACAGAAGAAACCTGCTGACAAAGTTGAGTCTGCACGGCAATGGATGTGTTCTAATTACTATGATATAAGAACCTTTGGGGCAGTGATGAGTACAGGGAAAAATGCCGGACAGGTACGAGGACCGGTTCAACTTACTTTTTCAAGATCAGTTGACCCGATCATAGCTACTGAACATTCAATCACCAGAATGGCTGTGACCACAGAAGCTGATGCCGAAAAGCAGAAGGGTGACAATCGAACAATGGGACGCAAATACACTGTACCTTATGCCCTTTATCGTGCCCACGGCTTTATCTCTCCCCACTTAGCCAGTCAAACAGGATTTTCAGAAGAGGATCTCGATCTCTTCTGGCATGCTCTACGAGACATGTTTGACCATGATCGTTCCGCAGCACGTGGGCTGATGGGGACAAGAAAACTGATTATTTTTAAGCATGACTCTGCTCTTGGGAATGCCTCAGCTCAACAACTCTTTGAGATGGTTGCTAATCCAATCCTGAAAAATCCTGAAAAACCAGCCAGAGCGTTTTCTGAATATACCGATATTGAAGTGGTTGGGGATCTGCCTAATGGAATAACAGTACTGTAACGTCTGAAAACTGAAAAATCAGTAGCTCATTTCTTCTGGCTACTGATTACATGGAATATGTCCTCAAAAAAAGGGTTTATCTTATGGAAACCAAACTAGCCATATTTAAAGGCAGCGAAATCAGGCGCACCCTCCACAGCGATGAATGGTGGTTCGCTGTTGTGGACATTGTTGCAACTTTAACCGTAAGTGCCGACCCTAAACAATATGTAAAAAAGATGCGCCAACGAGATAGCGAATTGAACTCCTACTGGGGTACAATTTGTACCCCCCTTCCTTTGCGAACTCAAGATGGTAAGACACGAAAAATCAACTGTGCCAACACCGAAGGCGTTTTCCGTATTATCCAGTCTATCCCCTCTCCAAAGGCAGAACCATTCAAACGCTGGCTGGCAAAAGTAGGTTACGAACGGGTTCAGGAGATTGAAGATCCTGAGCTTGCCAGTAAACGTACAAAAGAAATCTATCGTGCCAAAGGCTATTCTGAAAACTGGATTGAAAAGAGAATGCGGGGCATTGCCATTCGGGCAGAGCTCACCGATGAGTGGACAGATCGTGGAGTAAAAGAATCGCCCGAATATACCATTTTGACCGCAGAAATTTCAAAGGCCGCCTTTGGTATGACTCCTGCCGAGTACAAACGACACAAAGGATTGAACCGTCAAAACCTTCGGGATCACATGACCGACCTTGAACTCATTTTTTCCATGCTTGGTGAAGCCGCCACCACAGAGATTGCCCGTAAGCAAGATGCTCAAGGATTTGTTAAAAATAAGGTTGCCTCCAATAAAGGCGGTACCATAGCTGGGGATGCCCGAAAAAACCTCGAACTCGAAACAGGCTCTGACGTTATCAGTTCTAAGAATTATCTAACGGAACCGGAACGTCAAAGACGACTGAGTCAGAAAAAGAAATGAGCGAATTTATATTTCAGGAAGATGACTTGTTAATGATTTCTGCCTTGCAACATTTACTTTTCTGCCCCAGACAGTGTGCCCTTATTCACATCGAACAATTATGGCTTGAAAACAGACTCACCGCTGAGGGCAGAATAATGCATGATCGTGTCCACAGGGCTGGCTCAGAATCTCGGAGTAAAAAACGTATCGAATACGATTTGCCGCTCCGTTCCATGAAACTTGGAATAACTGGACGAGCTGATGTGGTTGAATTTTATAAAATTGGTGGCGACTGGATTCCCTATCCGGTGGAATACAAAAGAGGTAAACCCAAACAGGATCATTCTGATGTCGTCCAGCTTTGCGCCCAGGCCATGTGCATAGAAGAGATGACAAACGCCACCATCCAGACTGGCGCTTTATATTACGGAAAAAATCATCGACGAACAGAAATACTCTTTGACAACAAACTACGCCGGGTGACAATAAAAAGCGTCACCAGGCTACACCAACTTATCGCCTCAGCTATCACTCCCATGCCCGAATACTCTAAGAAATGTCATAATTGTTCTTTTGAAGAAATATGTCTGCCATCTACTTTGGTAAAAAAGCGAACAGTGAAAAACTACCTGTCGAGGATGTTAGCATGAAAAAGCACCTAAATACTCTGTTTGTGACCACCCAAGGTGCATACTTGGCCAAAGAAGGTGAAACTGTCGTGGTCAAAATAGAGAGAAAAGTCCGCTTGCAACTTCCCATTCACACTCTGGAATCCATCGTCTGTTTTGGCAATATTGGTGCGAGTCCATTCTTACTTGGTTTTTGTGGAGAACGAGGAGTGAGCTTTAGTTTCCATACTGAATATGGCAAGTTTCTGGCAAGGGTGCAGGGAGCTGTTTCCGGCAATGTCTTGCTTCGCCGCCAACAGTACCGCTTTGCCGATGACATGAAATTTTCAGCACAACTGGCATCATCATTCATTACAGCCAAAATTGCAAACTCTCGCCACAATCTCAAACGGATGGGACGTGACCATGCAGATCGGTTAGACAGAAAGTCCTTGAAAGAGGCCATTTCCAGACTTAATCATTCTCTGGATCGCTTAAAAAGAAATCTTGATCTTGATACAATTCGTGGAGTCGAAGGTGACGCCAGCCATGTTTACTTTCAATTCTTCGACAATCTGATTTTACAGAATAAAAAAGACTTCTATTTTACCACCAGATCACGACGACCACCACTAGACAGAATTAATTGTCTGCTTTCATTCCTATATATGATGCTGATGAATGATATTCGCTCAGCCCTTGAAAGCGTAGGACTTGACCCGGCGGTTGGCTACCTGCATCGAGACAGACCTGGAAGATTTGGTTTGGCATTGGATATGATGGAAGAATTTCGCCCATGGGTTGATCGGATTGCGCTGTCTCTCGTCAATCGTAGTCAGGTTAAAAGCAAAGGATTTAAAATTAGTGCAGGAGGAGGTGTCCGAATGGATGACGAAACCAGAAAAACTGTCCTGACAGTCTATCAGAAAAAGAAACAGGAAATTCTTACTCACCCTTTCATTGATGAAAAAATGCCCACCGGACTTTTGTTTCATACCCAGGCATTACTCCTGTCCAGATTTTTTCGTGGTGACATGGACGGCTATCCACCTATGATCTGGAGATAATACTATGTTGGTTCTTGTTACATATGATGTTAAAACCAGTGAGCCCGGCGGTTCAAAAAGACTACGCCGAGTAGCCAAAGCCTGCAAAGATTATGGCCAGCGGGTGCAATACTCTGTCTTTGAATGCCTTATAGATCCTGCACAATGGACGACGTTACGCCAAAGATTAATTGACGAAATAGATCCTTTAGAAGATAGTTTACGTTTTTATTTTCTTGGCTCCAACTGGAAACATAAAGTGGAGCATATTGGGGCTAAAGAAGCTACGGATATGGATGGCGTACTCTTAGTTTAATTGCTGCTGCGAATATACAACACCCATCAAATCCCCCTGTTATTCGCAACACATTATTACTCTTTGAAAACACAAAGGAATATAGTATTTTTTGAAAGTCTGTATTTTTTTCGAACTATCTATCCGTATAGGTTCGCAGAAAATATAGTTTTTGCCCAATGGTGGCGCGATGCTACACATTGGGAGTCACCCCTTCACGGGGGTGTGGATTGAAACAGAAATTGAATGGGGATACCACTTAGTGTGGATTAGTCACCCCTTCACGGGGGTGTGGATTGAAACAATCATACAAGTTTACGGGTATTATAAAATCGATAGTCACCCCTTCACGGGGGTGTGGATTGAAACCCTGGAACCATCACTTGTTACGGGCAATATAAGTGGTCACCCCTTCACGGGGGTGTGGATTGAAACATAACTTTAAATTACCGGATCGGCTGTGCATCGACAGTCACCCCTTCACGGGGGTGTGGATTGAAACGTTTTGTCATAAATGGTACACTTACTGCTCGACAAGTCACCCCTTCACGGGGGTGTGGATTGAAACGCATGTCGCTTTCCCCGGTGGCGTTAAATCCTTTGTCACCCCTTCACGGGGGTGTGGATTGAAACACGAAATGGTTTGGCCCATGCGTCGAGCATCTGGAGTCACCCCTTCACGGGGGTGTGGATTGAAACTGAAACCGTCATAACTACCTAACCCCAATATTACCGTCACCCCTTCACGGGGGTGTGGATTGAAACGGTATTTCGGTATTACAACCGATTTACGAAACTATGTCACCCCTTCACGGGGGTGTGGATTGAAACTTCTCTACCCTGAACGAGTAGTCGGATAGTACCTGTCACCCCTTCACGGGGGTGTGGATTGAAACGAGACATCCATAGCGCCCCGAACAACACCAAAACCGTCACCCCTTCACGGGGGTGTGGATTGAAACGATTCAGGAAGCTGCCGCTGTGATTAGGCATCGAAGTCACCCCTTCACGGGGGTGTGGATTGAAACAAATCTTACTTTAACAAATGATCATCCTCCTGCCGGTCACCCCTTCACGGGGGTGTGGATTGAAACTGCGTAACAGTAGACAACAAATAGGTGATCTTGAGTCACCCCTTCACGGGGGTGTGGATTGAAACCCAATAGGCTTGAGAAACAGATGAGTAAGGAGCTTGTCACCCCTTCACGGGGGTGTGGATTGAAACAGGTGTGAACTCAAGGCCTTTACTTCCTCGGCCTTGTCACCCCTTCACGGGGGTGTGGATTGAAACTTAGTGCAAATGTCCCTTTGCTCACGTTCCGGCGTCACCCCTTCACGGGGGTGTGGATTGAAACCCCTCTGGTGTAACCATACTGCCAGTCACACTAAGGTCACCCCTTCACGGGGGTGTGGATTGAA
>JAFLJS010000062.1 GCA_022712895.1 Desulfocapsa sp. | reverse complement strand
CCTCGGATATGAAGTTTTTTACTTAACCATCTAAATTCTGGTTTTTTACGAGTTCATCATATTTGACAAAAGACGAACTTCTAACATCGAATGAAAAGGCATAAAATAAATGCCGAGAAGGTTCAATCGGACCTGCCCTTTGTCTAATCCAAAACCCCTTTTGGAATGGATGGAACCAGACTACTTCCCAGGGTAAAACCGCCATCGAGCTTCAAAACACTCCCCGTCATATAATCAGCATCTTTGATTAAAAAGAGGACTGTTTTTGCCACTTCTTCAGCTGTTCCAGTCCGTTGTAATAAACACTTCCTGGTAACTTGCTGTTTTTCCTCTTCGCTTAATGTCTCCCATCCCCGTGTGTTTTCCCCATGTCTGTGACGAATAAGCCCTAGCATGAGTTCGTTGACGCGGATGAAGGGCGACGCTTCTCTGGCCCATGTTTCTGTAAATGATGAAATTGCACGGTTGGCGGCGCTGTATGCATCGTTAAAAAAAACTGCTGCAGCACCACTTCGTCCTTCAATCCCGGCAACGGATGAAATATTTACCACAGCACCCTCATTTGATTCCTGTAATAATGGCAGGGAGTGATGAAAGAGGAGCCATTTTGCTTTTAAGGTAGTTGTAATTTCCAAATCCCACTGTTCGTGATTGTGGGGAAGATCGTAACTCCCGTGAACAACCGGCATTCCACCCCGTTCAATATTATTGACAAGGATCTGTAAACCACCAAAACGTTCCCTGGTTCTGGCGATGAGTTGCTGCACTGCTTCTTTTGAGCGCAGGTCAACGGGCAGAGAAAGAAAAGAATAGCCTTTGTCGGTAAATTCATCTTCCATTTCTGTTATGGACTCCGGCCAGTCGAAGGTTGGCAGAACCAGATTCACCTGATGTTTGGCAAGTTCATTGGCGATGGCACGCCCAATCGCCCGTGATGCACCGGGGACAAGGGCAGTCATTCCGGAGATATTCATGGCTTTGCTTCCATATTGAGTGTTTTCGGTATTTTTGAAACTGTCAGAAGTTTTACACAACCAAAGTAGTGTTCTGATACCAGACTCAATTTACCCGGATTGTGTGTATCTAAAAATCCTTCAACAGCGCCATTTAACATCCAGTCTTTGTAACAGTGATAGTGATCGATTCCAGCAAGTCTTTCAACAGATTGAAAACCAATAGTACTCATAATTTGAGATGATAGCTCTTCACGTGGAACGCAGTAATCTGCGATAAGGATAACACCTTCAGGGGTCAACAATTTGCAAGCCTCCTTAAATATCGCCTGGTGCTGGGCAGCTGGTTTTTCATGGAGGGCAAAGGTGATGATAACAGCGTCATATCTACCAGCGGGGAGTTGGGTATCAGCGGCATCTGTTTCCAGATAGTGGATGGATTCCGGGCTTTTCTTTCTTGCCTGATAGAGCATGGCCTGTGAAAGGTCAACACCGGTTAGTATCATACCCTGATCTGCAAGATGTCTTAACTGTTGTCCGGTGCCACAGCAGAGGTCAACCACGTTCTTTGCCTTGTTGTAGGTGAGGCAGGTTCGGATTGTCTCGTGAATATTCCTGAGTACCCGCGAAAAAAGAAAGTCATAGATAGCGGCACTATTTTGGTAATCATCTCGGTTTTGCATTCAGTTCTGTCAAAATTAGGGTAATATTATTTGGTGCACAAGAGCAAAGGTAGCATATTCAGTACTTTTCATCCATAGATTGTCTGTGGTATTTTGTAAGCTTATTGAAATTGAGGGTGTAATGGCGTTATCAAAAAAAGTGTGTGTTTCTATCCTTGTTGCGGTGTGTTTTGGACTTTTTCTTCCTTTCTCCTCTCTGGGAGATTGTCTTTCCACCAGTTGGCCCCAGGAAAAAAGTGATTTAAAAGCTGATCCTTCCATTACTTTTGGTCGTTTGGAAAATGGATTTCGTTACATCCTAAAACATAACAGTGAACCTGCTCACCGAGTTGCCATGTCCTTAAATATTCAGGCAGGATCACTGCATGAAGATGACGACCAACGAGGTATTGCACACTTTCTGGAGCATATGCTGTTTAACGGATCTACCCATTTCGCCCCAGGTGAATTGATAGAGTATTTCCAGTCCATCGGTATGAGTTTTGGCGGTGATACCAATGCACATACAGGTTATGACGAGACAGTATATGATATTATATTGCCCAATGGATCTCAAGAAGACATACAAAAGGGGCTCCTTGTTTTTGCTGACTATGCTAGAGGTGCCCTCTTGCTTCCCGAAGAGATCAATCGGGAACGAGGAGTAATTTTAGCGGAGAAGCGTAGTCGTGATTCTGCTGCATATCGTGCCCACATTAAAGAACTTGAATTCTCCATGCAGGGAACAAGAGTGCCGGAACGTGTAATTATTGGAATCCCTGAAACTTTGAATAAGGCTGATCATGCAATAATGAAACGTTATTATGATGCATGGTATCGGCCTGAAAACATGGTGTTGGTGATGGTAGGTGATTTCGATCTTGTTTCTGTTGAACCTCTAATTGTTAAGCGGTTTTCTGCCCTTACTGGTGCTGGTCCCGTTCCGTCTTGTCCTGATCCGGGTAAATTGCCACAGCAGGATAAACCGCAGTTTTTTTATCATCAGGAAACCGAAATGGGATATGCTGAAACTGGAATTGAAACCCATTGGAACACGACTCCTCAAAATGATTCCTTTGCTTTGGAACTTGAAGAGTTACAAAAATATCTTGGCGTGATGATCGTTCAGCACAGGCTGGATGAACTCGCTAAAAAGAGTGACACTCCTTTCACCGGTGCGACCATATATTATGGTACTTTTCTAGGTCATTTCTCCTATGGCGAAATAAGCGCCAAATGTGATCCTGATAAATGGCAGCAGAGTTTGATGTTTGTAGAAAACACATTGCGGCAGGCACTTGAACATGGTTTTAGCGTGGAAGAATTCGAACGGGTGAAAAAAGAGATGCTGGCCACACTGGATTCTGCGGTGCTTACAAAGAGTAGCAGAAACTCAAAGCAACTTGCCGGAACAATCATTCGAACACTCAATCGTAACAGAGTCTTGCAATCCCCGGAACAGGAAAAAGAGTTGATTGAACCCATTTTGCAGACAATGTCTGTGGCGGATGTTGAAGGTGCTTTTCGCGAAATATGGTCGCGTGAAAGTCGTCTGGTGAAAGTGAATGGTAAGAGTGCTATGGCTGATGGAGAACCTCTGGCCATCATTGAGTCGATATATAACGACGCCTTGAGTAAAAAAGTTGGGAAGTATCAGGTAGCAGAAGCAATCACATTCCCCTATCTGAACATCACAGGCGAGTCAGCAGAGGCTATCGTTGCTCAAGAGTCTTTTGCAGATATTGACAGCGAACGGATAGTTTTTGCTAATGGTGTGGTGCTTAATTACAAAAAGACTGATTTTCAGGAGAATGAAGTTCAGATAGCTGTGGATTTCGGTCTTGGTACGAGTGGGGCACCAATGCCTGGGCTTTCTCTTCTGGCAGACGCCGTTATTTCACAGTCCGGAACCGGGCAATTGCGCTCGGAAGAGCTTGAAAAGGTTGTGTCGGGTTCTAGTGTCGGAATACGTTTTCAGGTAAGAGATTCTGCCTTTCAGTGGCAGGCAACAAGTCTTAATAAAGATCTTGAATTATGTTTCCAGGTTTTACAGAGCTTAATTGCTGATCCCGGTGTTGACGTAGATGCTTATACTGTGAGCATGGAACGCCTGAAATTGCACTACGACTCCCTTGCTGGCGATGTTCGTGGTGCAATGCAGTTTGCAGGGAGTAGATTTCTTGCTGGCGGCAATAAGTTCTTTGGTATGCCCCCCTGGAATGAATTCTCGCAGTTAAGTCTTACTCAGCTCAAAGAATGGTATATACCAGCAGCCAAAGAGGGAGCCCTGGAACTCTCCCTGGTTGGTGATTTTGACGAAAATGAGATCGTCAGGCTGACCAAAAAATATTTTGGAGTTTTAGCTCCTCGAACAGAGAAAATGGCGGAGAAGGTTGCAATTATTTTTCCTACAGGAGAGAGTCTGGAACTGACGGTTCCATCATCCATTGAAAAAGCGATGTTGCTTGTTGCCTGGAAAACTGATGATTTCTGGGACATTACACGGACCAGAGGATTACATTTGCTGACTGAAGTTTTTTCAGAAAAGTTACGAAAAGTGGTACGTGAAAAACTTGGGGCCACTTATTCACCACAGGTTTATAATGTTTCCAGCAGAATGTATGAGGGGTACGGTGTGCTGCAGGCCATTCTGATTATTGATCCAAAGCAAGTTGCAACATTACAAAAAGAAGTTTTGCTCATTGCCGATGAACTGTATCAGGGGCAAATCAGTGAACAGGAACTCGAACATGCAAAAGGGCCGATGCTTACCTCATTGAAAGATATGGTGCGAACAAACAGGTATTGGTTGAGTTCTGTGCTCGCACTTTCTTCGAGGTATCCACAGCAATTGCAGTGGCCAACGACAATTTTGTCAGGGTTTTCAGGATTTAGCATCTCCGATATACAAAAGTTGGCGAGCAAATATCTACAGCCAGGTAAGGCCGCAGTGGTCAGTGTAGTTCCTCGGTAGGTTGGCCAGTATTTTTTATACAATTTTCCGACAGCAGGGGCGACCACCTACACTCAGTGCCAGTAAAAGCTGAGTGTAGGTGTAATCATGTGAAAAAGAGAGGTAGTCGTTAGCTTGTTTGTTGAACAAGATAGAGCAGTAAAAAGAAGATTAGTTATTCTGCCTATTGCTTTTGTAACCAGGAATAGATATTCTTTTTAAGAAGGATTATTGCAAAGGTCTTCTCTATCTGAAAAAGATGTCAGGCCACTCAGTAATTTAATCGAAATATTCTCACCGTCGTAAAGAGGAGTGGAAATGTTAAATAATACACCAATACAAATGAAAAATCTTATTCTCATATTTACTTGTTTTGCTTTTCTCGCAGCGACAGGAGAGAGTCAGGCGAGCCTAATCATCGCTGATTCTTATCAGGCCCCATTGGTTGGTATTGGCACTAAAGAAAATAACAACCTTCATAAGTTTGATGGTATGGACTCGATAGAAAATGTCGATTGGTTATTAGACAACTATTATGGTCGTGATGTTGACACCTTCTCCGTTGGAAAGTACGAGGAACTATATGTAGATGATGAACCTCAAGGTGAACTCGTTCCTGTTGATTTTAATGCCCTCTGGAGTTCTGACTGGTTTACCTACGATGGCAATATTTTAGATGAGAAAAACGGAATAGGTTACATTAATATTCCAACTGACAGCACTTTCGACTGGACAGGATACTTTTGGTATAGCATAAAGGCAGGTAACAGCTTTGGACTTTATGGCAGTGGTGAACTTGTGACGCTTAAAGCTGGTGTCAGTTTTGTAATCCCTTGGGATATCGGTATAAGTAGTAGTAATCCTAATGGCTTTACCAACAACGGCTTATCTCATTTTAGTCTTTGGGGTGAGACCGTTTCAACCCCAGTACCAGAGCCAGCGACCATGTTTCTCTTCGGAACAGGTTTAGCTGCTATCGCTGGATTTAGGAGAAGGAAGTCTTTGAACAGATAGTATTACGGTGAATAATCGCATTTCCCATGGGCAGAGTCATTCATTTGATTCTGCCTATTTTTTTGCTATTTTCCAAGCGTTTCAACCAATAACCCAGAGCGCAAGATTTTCCACATGTTTAATTGTTCTGTCTGAAACACCTCCGAGCAGACCTTTAGCCATTCCTGCACTACGACGACCCATAACAATGGTACCGCAGTTCTGTCTTCTTGCATGCTTGATTATGCCACGAGCTTCCTCAAGATCATTCTTTTCAGGTAGAATTTCAATTTTTGCGTCAGGAATTCCAGCCTCCAGAAAAATTTGACGAGGTCCCTGAAAGAGGCAGTCTTTCCCGGACAGGTATTTGGTACACCATTTTTTATCCCAGTGTTTGTTAAAAAGTCTGGGATCACACGTCACTTTTTTTCGAAAAAGTGCTGTGCAGTGAAATAAACAGATACGGACATCTTTTCGGTTACTCAAAATATGAGCAAGGTGATCCACTGCAAGAAGTGAGTTAACAGACCCATCCACAGGGACAAAGAAGTCTTTCTGTTGTACTTCCCCGTCAATAATCCATAAGGGCGTAGAGTGGCATTTACGGAAAAGCTCAGTGGAAACAGAACCCATCAGCATTTCGGTGATCCCCTTAAAGCCACGTCTGCCGAGAAGAAGTGCGTCCGGTATTTCTTTTGTCACATGTTGCTGAATGGAGGCGGCGATATTGTAGCCTGAAACTGCAACACTTGTGTGAATGCGTTCGTCATCAATACCAGCTAAAAGCAGTTTTTCCTTGGCTTTGTGCAGATAGCGTTTAGCTGCAATTTCCTTTTTATTGTGACTCACTTCCGGAATAAGAGAATCTTTTGGATTGGCAGCACTTGGCATGATGGAAGTAGCTGCTGTAACCCATGACGCAAGATGAAAGTGAAAATCTTTCACCTCTGCAAAGAGCCCAGTAATATAGGAAAGTGCATGGTTTGAATAGGTGGAGCCATCGATGGCTACAATAATTTCTTTTTCCATATTTACATCTCAATCAGTTGGCTTGGAAGTAACAGGTTTTACCACTCGCTTTTTCACCAGTTTTCTTGCAGGTTGAGCACCTGTCTTTTGTTTAGGTGTACGTACAATCTTTTTGTGTGGAGGAGTTACTTTCCAGCTACTGCCACTGCTGAAGCAATCCCAGCCCCAACGTAACCAGCGAAGCAATGCCATGGCAAGCCATAATGCCCAGAGGAGCATACCAATCCGGTATACAAGGAGCGGTACTGTTATAACGTTGGCAATGGGAAGTTGTTTCTCTACTCTATCCTGATACCAGTGCAGCTGATGACCCGATGAACCGTTACCACCTATCTGCATATCGGGGTGTCGAAGTAATCCCTGCTGTATGGCAAAAAAGAGGGTGCCAAGGGCAAAGAGGGTGAGGATGACAAGCAGTACTTGCAGCAGATTAAAAGTGACAACCTGTTTGATTTCTACACCTCTCTTTTTTCTAAGCCCTAAAAGCAGTAACCAGGCAACAACAATTGCGGCCATGGCGGCGGGGATCTGGCTTAAGCCAAGACTCAATAACAGCCATTGCAAAGTAGAGAGTGGAGTTAGTGTGATCCTGCCCAGAAACAGTGCAACAAGGATAATCACCAGTAATTCGCCCCAAAAGAGTACAGCAGGGCCTACCCTTGGCCCTCCGGTGAGCAATATCCAGCGTGAAGAGGGAACCTGCATTTCGATAGAATGATTAACACTGTTTACGCCGAGATCAACTGCTTCCGTAGCTGTCTTGTAGCCAAGATCCGTTGTACTGCGCCACCCGATTTCCACATGTTGTTCTCCGGGCGCAAGGGGCAGAATAAGTTGGTTATCTTCCAGCTGTAGAGGGATCTCTTTATTATTAAGTAAGGTTTTCTGGAGATCAATACCGGGAGGCAAGGTTATTCGATGTTGCATACCACGGCTGGTTGTGAGTGAAAATGTGAGCGTTGTTTCCGTTGCACGGTGCCCAGGCTTAACCAGTAACTTACTTCTATTAATGGTCATTGTAGGGCCGACGACCCCCTTAGGTTTTGTAACTAAAAGCTGCAAACTTTCACCGGGATAGGGGTGGAATTCGGGGAAACGTTTACCTGCCGGGTTTGTCTGGTTGATTTCAGGGATTCCCTTGGTCTCGACATGCCAGATAGGGCTGACATCCAGAAACCATACCTCATTCCAGGAGCAGGTGTCTGCAGCTGTAAAGACCAGACTGTCGACGGGTTCGATGGACGAATGGTAGGTAATGCTTTGTTGCCCAGGCATCATATTGATTCGCACATGTTTATTTGCGATGTGGAAGGTCTCGCTGGTAACGTGTTCACCGGGAAGCAGTGGAATATTTAGAGCAACAACAGATTTTGGACTTTTACGTACAATTCTGGTGCTAACTGTCCACTTCAGGTTTACGTGAAGGGTGCGTTCCACTTGTACAAATGCTGGAATATCAATTGTTGTGCTCTGCTTTTTTTCGTTTACTTCAAATTCTGTTTCAGTTTTTAATCGAGTAAGGCTGATTTGCCGTGACAGGCGACCATCATCACGCATGCCATTAATCGACCAACCTTGTAGGCTCGCCTGGACATTAACCGGAAGCAATGGGAAGAAGAGTGATATTTTATTGTCTGCACTGAGATCTTTTTTGAGGGTAATGGTATGGCTGCCCTGCTGTATACGGATGGTTGTAAAACCTTTTTTGTTCTGTCT
The DNA here is from genome assembly GCA_022712895.1 of Desulfocapsa sp. Taxonomy (GTDB): domain Bacteria; phylum Desulfobacterota; class Desulfobulbia; order Desulfobulbales; family Desulfocapsaceae; genus Desulfocapsa. The sequence continues at coordinate 61,525 of JAFLJS010000062.1, read as the reverse complement.
AAGAATTATCGGCTCTTTATGATCAAGGTTTATGGAATCAAAGAACCTGTTTTTACCAGGCAGCGGAACACCGATTTGTATAAGAGCATCGACTTGTAACATCACTGTTAATTGATCGTTGTCGATGGAAATATGAGATCTGTTGATACTCACACATTCAGAGCCACATTTGGGCGGAGTCAGCAGTCGGTTTTGTAATTCCTGGAGCATTTCAGGAGATGGTATCTCTGCCTGACTGCTTTGAGGGGAAAAGTTGGCTGCAATGAGGGTCAAGGCGAGAATTGTTGTCGTTGTGGCTGGCTTGACGATGTTTTTTGTTCTACTGTGTTTACTGACGGTTACGCATTTGCGCAAAAATCCTATAATCAACAGGGCCAGAAGAATTACCCGGATAAAGGCAAGGACTGTTCCTGTAAGTGGAGAAATCAACAGAAAAGAGATCTGTTGATCCGGGTTCACCGGCCCATTCCAGCGAAGAGCGATGCGGGTCCAACTCCAGTCGGGCAGGCCGGGGCCTGTCTGGATCATCTCCTGAGGATCAATCTGAATCTTCCGTGGGGCAATCTGTTGTACCGCAATGTCGGCCCTGTAGTAATTTGCGATACTACTTCTACCAGATGATTTGGATAGGGGCGCAGCTTGTTCGGTCAAAACTGCATCTTCTAATTCGGCATTCATCTTCATTTCTTCGAATGTTTGTCTGCGTTGATTCGGGCTGATTTTGCGATAACTGCCATATTCCAGTTGCGGGTAGAGACCAACTCTTATTTCCTGCACCATATAAGGAATTGATGTCACAATAAGCACGGTGAGGATGACAAGCCCAATCACCCTCATCACCTGTTCGGCTGTGGGTGCATTGATAATTTTCTGCAGTCCAAGTATTGCCAGCAAGGGTAGCCAGATATAGGTGGGAGAACCTCCTTGATGAAAGCAGAGGGTGAGGGTAATAAGTGCTCCCAGGCCCCATCCCCAACCAAGGATTTTGCCTGTGGCAAGTGCTATGATCAGAACCAGGAAGATGTCGAGAAGACTCCAGCGATTTAGCCAGGTTGAGACCTTGTCAATACCCGTCGCTGAAAAGAGTTTCCAGCCAGGTGGCAGGTTGAGTTCACCGGAAAGTTTTTGTACGTTATGGTCCCAGCCTATGGCCGGAATTACCAGTTGCCCGGATTTTACACCTGTTTCAATTCGAGATTCTGCTTGCAGGGCAAGGCTTCCTTCACGTACTTCAACACCTGTTTTTCCTGACCCGTTCAGTTTGGTAATTAAACGCGCTTTACCGGCGACTTTAACCAGACCGAGATTTTGTGAGTCGTCTACATTCAGACGCCAGGTTGACGTCATGGTGCCCCCTATGGTGTCGAGGACAGTGAGGCCGGTTCCCAGCTCATCCAGCCAGAATTTTCGATCAAGGGTGAGGCGGTTGGGGACAGGGCTTGGGTTACCACGATTCTTTTCGATAAACTGCATCTTCTGGTCTGCCTGAATCAGGTATGCTGGTAGTCTTTTCCAATCGTTTGGCAGGGACGTCCTGCTGGGATCAATGGCGGAAACTCCTTCAATCTCAACGTGTCTTAATTTCTGATCTGCGGCAAATACCCATATTTCCTGTTCGGGCCAGGGGCCATTAATGTTACCCATAGCAAGTGAAGCAGGAGATTTGTTTATACTGTTTCGAAGGGTGAGACGGATATCCCATTGGCCGGGACGAACCTGTAACTGTAGTCGGTTTTTGTCATTAAAACTAATTGGCAGAGGAGATTGTAACGTTAAGGGGACAAAGGCGGGATCACTGCTTAGCCCAAGAGTTACTTGTCTGGGGGCACCTGAAACGGTGAGTAAAATCCGTAAATGCTGGAGCAGTGGCACTCCATCTTCAATTTTACGGAAAACCTGAAGGGAGAGGCTATCCTCGTCAGTTTTTGTTTCCTGTCTTTTTTGTTTAAACCAGAGCCTACCTTTTTCATCGAGTTGGATGTTTGAGACGTCCCGATCATGCAGGTTGAGGCTGACAAGGCCTGTGGCAGGTGGAATAAATAAATATTCAGGGAGAGAGTCCCACATAAATGAACCGGTGACAACGTGGGTGCCTGCTTCCAGCCATGCTGTCGGGTGGGTGCCTTTTTTATTGACTAGCAACTCTTTGCCGTTTGCTTTTACACCTTGGGGCCAGAACGGTATAGATCCAGGAAGGGCGATAAGGCTTTTTGTTTCGACGAGATATTTTTGGGTGAATTCCGCCCCATTCTGACCTACCTTGAGGCTGAGAGTTGATGGCCATGTACAAAATCGTTCTGTTGATTTGTTCGCATTCAGCGTGCAGATTTTTTCTTCCTGCTCATAGAGGACCCAGGGTATCCATAGCTGAAGCTCTTCCGGTATCTTGTACTGTTGAGCGGCTAGTGTGCTTTGTGAAAGAGTGAGAAAGAGAAGGGTGAAAAGAAGAAATCTGTACATAGTTATTATCCGCTTGAAGGATTTATGGGCACCTTGAAGAAGCAGTTATCAAGCTACCCTTATGTCAAAAACTGATCTTTTTCCTAATGTTATTATAGGTGGAACAGAAAGACTTTGTCAACGTTACTGTACGTTTGTTGGCAGGGAGTGTTCCGTAAAATGCTTGAACAAGCGTTTACTGTATTCCCTATGAAGACGAGGAGTTGATTCGTGATTCATTTCGTTTTTACTTGAGGCCTTGCAGGAAGTACGGCGTCTGGAAAAACCTGATTTGCCGACGATTGTGATTTCAGTAACAGGCACTGCAAAAGGCAGCCCTTGTTGATGGAAATCGATCATTACGCCAGGAACTTTTACAAATGAAGGGGTTACAATCGCTTGCTAATAATAATGGTTGAGTTGTTAAGGCTCTGACACAGGTGATGAATTGTAAGTCGGTATAAGTGCCTTATTAGAATATTTTCTCTTTTAAAACAAGAAAAGATTCCGTTTGGTACTAATATTTAAACTGGATCTGAGGTCGATTCTGATTGGTCTGATAAATTCGTTCCACATCCACAGAAAAAACGTTCTGTAGCATCTCTTTTGTGAAAACAGTGTTTACGTCGGCATTGGCTACAATCTGTCCGTCTTGCAATACCAAGCAGTTATCACAAAAAGCTGCTGCAAGATTAAGGTCGTGAATGGCTGCAATGACTGTTAGTCGCACTGTATCCACCATTTTGCGGATAACGCGTAAAATACCAATGGTATGATTAATATCCAGGTTAGATGTTGCTTCGTCAAGGATCAGTACTTTGGTATCCTGAGCAAGTGCTCTTGCCATAACAACCCTTTGTAATTCTCCACCGGACAAAGCACTGACTATTCGTGAAGCCAGATGCATAATATCCATGGTTCGCATCGCGTTGTCGACCTTTTTGTAATCCTTTGCTGATGGCGCAGAGAATCGTGGAATGTGGGGATGTCTTCCCATGAGCACAACATCGCGTACGGAATACTCAAAATCCATGGAAAAGTGTTGAGGAACCAGAGCCATGCTACTTGCCAGTTCCTGTTTTGAGTAATGGCGTATCTCTTTATCCATGAACCGCACTGTACCGGATGTGGCCGAGAGTCCTCCTGTGAGTAACTCAAGAAGTGTGGATTTACCACTGCCGTTGGCTCCAATTAATCCATAGAATGTGCCACGTTCCAACTCCAACTGTAGATCTGTAAAAACGCTGTTTTTACCGTAGGCAAAGGAGAGGTTTTGTATGTTGAAAAGAGACTGCATGTTATTTGGCTAGCTGTTTTTTACGAAAAATATAACAGAAAAACGGTCCGCCAATCAGTGATGTCAGGACGCCAATGGGGATCTCGGATGGCAGCCAGGCACGGGTAATGGTATCAGCTCCAAGGAGCAGTATGGCGCCACCTAAAAAACATGCGGGCAATAGAATCCTGTTGTCTGGTCCTAAAATCATACGCAGTAGATGGGGGATAATCAGGCCTACAAATCCAATTATTCCTGAAACCGATACTGCAACAGCGGTGACCAGAGATGCACAGACCAATAGCTGCTTTTTGACTCGTGCCGTTTCAACACCAAGGGTGTCTGCTGTTCGTTCACCAAGGGCCATTATGTTGAGATCACGCGCATGAAAGAGCATAAACAGGAGTCCTGGGATAATCACAACGAGGGTGGTGATGACATCTCCCCAACTGCGTCCCACAAAGCTTCCCATAAGCCAGAAAATGATAATGCTCACCTGTTCATCTGCCAAGTATTTAATAAAGCCAATACCCGCTGAGAGAATGGAAGCAATGATAACTCCAGAGAGAATAAGACTGTTTGATGAGAGACGGTTATCGGTGGATGCAAGCGAAAATACACCAATCAAAGTTGCCATGGCACCAAAAAAAGCAAAAGTGGGTATTGAGAACCAGGCGGGAATGGCAATGCCAAATATTGATAAAATAATAGCCAGTGATGCACCAAAGGCTGCACCAGATGAGATACCCAAGGTGTAAGGGTCGGCTAATGGGTTTAATAAAATTGCCTGAAAAACGGCTCCGGCCACTGCAAGTCCGCCGCCCACCAGAGCAGCAGTCAGAATGCGTGGCAGCCGTACTTCCATAACCACAAAGGGATAGGTTGGGTTTATTCCTTCAGGGATCTGCCCCTGGAGTTTTGAATAGAGTATTGCAATAACTTCACCGGGACTGATGGAGAGAAAGCCCATGCCTGTTGCTGCAATAATTGCAGCAATAAGGAGAAGGAAGAGAAGCAGTAAAATTACAAATGGACGTGCGGTCATAAGTTTCGCAAAAGAAATTGCTTGAAATCACAATGTGGGATACGTATTAATTCCCTTTGCTATTAGCGAAAATGGGAGTTTTTGTCAATCATCATGTAACAAGACTCCCCATTAATCTGGCAATGACAATATGGATCTGCTACACTATTTAAAACACAGAAACTACTTTAAGGAGCTCCTATGAAACGAATATCTATACTCTTTTTCGCTGCCCTCTTCAGTGTTGCTTTTTCCGGTTGTGGCTATAATAGTTTGCAAACGCAGGAGGAGGTAGTGTTTAAGGCCTGGGCTGATATTGAGTCAACTTTGCAGCGTCGTGCCGACCTCATTCCCAATCTTGTCGAAACAGTCAAAGGCTATGCCAAACATGAGCAGGAAACCTTGCAGGCTGTAATTGATGCCAGATCTAAAGCTGGTTCCGTTCAAATTTCAGCAAAAGATCTTGGCAATCCGGCTGCTATGCAGCAGATGCAGGCGGCTCAAGGCGGACTTACTTCCGCACTTTCCAAGTTGATGTTGGTTGTTGAGCGCTATCCAGATCTGAAGGCTAACCAGAATTTCCTAGACCTGCAAAACCAACTGGAAGGAACTGAAAATCGAATTAATGTAGCCCGTCAGCGTTATAATGCTGCCGTTTCTGATTTTAACGGTGCTATTCGTCGTCTTCCTGCAAGTCTCACCAATAAGTTCTTGCTTCACCTTGAACGCAAAGAATACTTTAAGGCTGAAGAGGGTGCTAAAACTGCTCCCAAGGTAACTTTTTAAATCATGTCCTGTAAGCGCATCTTTCTACTGCTCTGTTGTCTTGGCCTGTTTTTGCCGAGTCGTCAGGTGGCAGCCCTTGAGGTACCGTCTCTCAGTGCCAGGGTCAATGATACTGCTGCTATGTTTTCCCCGCAGGTTGTCTCACAAACTGAAGCAGTCCTCAGCCAGTTTGAAAGCTCAGACTCTACCCAGATCGTGGTGCTGACTGTTCCTTCCCTTGAGGGCGATCTGCTGGAAGATTATTCCATACGTGTGGTAGAGGCATGGAAGATTGGCCAGAAGGGGCTGGATAACGGGGCACTGCTGCTTATTACACGAGATGACAGGCGGTTGCGAATTGAAGTTGGCTATGGGCTTGAAGGAAATCTAACGGATCTTACTGCTGGAAGAATTATAGGGCAGGTTATTGTGCCACGGTTCAAAACTGGAGACTTTGATGCTGGACTTGTGGATGGTGTACAGGCAATGATTCAAGCTGTTCGGGGGGAGTTTACAGCCTCTGATGTCCCTCCTGTCAAGCAGCAGGGAACTGATCCGGCTGGTCTTATCTTTCTGATGATCTTTGCCTTTAGTTTTATTGCAAAAGTATTCCATGGGAAAAAGGGTACCGCAGCTTTGGCTGGCGCAGTTGCTTCTCCTGTTCTTGGATTTATGATGCTTCCTCAACTGGGATTGATACTTCTTGCTCTTATTCCAGTGGGGGCTCTTGGGGGTTTGTTTGTTTCTTCCCTTGCTGCCTCGAGTGCGGGAGGTGGCGGCTTTTATATGGGGGGCGGTGGTGGATTCGGAGGTTCTTCAGGAGGTTTTGGAGGAGGGTTCGGTGGAGGCGGCGGTGGTTTTGGTGGCGGTGGTGCATCGGGAGGATGGTAGAAATGAAAATGAAAAAACGATCTACGGCCACACGGTTTTTCAGTACTGAAGAACAGCAGAAAATCTGCAAGGCAGTGCATGACGCTGAAACAAAAACTTCGGGTGAGCTTGTTCCCATGCTAGCGAGTGAAAGCCATTCCTATCCTCTAGCAGCTGTTCGAGGGGGGAGCCTTACGGCCCTGATCCTCGCCATATTGCTCACTGCCCCTGTGGCAGGGATGTTCTGGCTTGGCAGCTCCAATATGTGGGTGTTCCTTGGACTTTTTTTTCCTTTATACTGGCTGGCGAATTTATTGATTCATTATTACCCTGTTTTGAAACGTCCTTTTCTGTTTGCCGACGAGACAGAAGCAGAGGTGCAAAAGGCAGCTTTTACCGCTTTTTATGAAGAGCAGTTGTTTAAGACCAAAGATGCAAATGGGATATTGATTTATATTTCACTCCTTGAGCACCGTGCTTGGATTCTCGCAGACAGTGGCATCAATGATCGAATAGAGCCTCAACAATGGGATACTGCCATGCAGCTTATAACAAGAGGAATTAAAGATGGCTGTGCTTGTGATGCACTGTGTCAGGCCATTGGAATGATAGGTGATATTATCGAGAAAGAGTTTCCGATTCAGCAAGACGATAAGAATGAATTGCATGATCTGATTATTCGTTAACTATTGATCAGTTTATGTTCTTGGGAATTCTACGATGTGGAAACAAAAATAACAGATACCGGCGACAAAGAGTATAGGGGCGAGAAGTCTTGCCCATGTCCTTTGGCTTTGATAGAGTAAAACATGGAGCCCTTTGATAAAAGCAGTCAGCAAGTCATAACGGAGATGAACAGTTCTGTTCATGGACTCGACCTCAGTGAAGTAGAAACACGTCAAAAAGCTTACGGTCCCAACCGACTCACCTCGGCACCCGCTCCCTCTCTGTTTAGTATTTTTATAAAACAATTTAAAGACTTTATCGTTTACATCCTCCTCTTTGCAATATTTTTCTCACTGCTTATTGGAGAATATGTAGATTCAATCATTATCCTGGCCATCCTGCTACTCAATGGCACCATTGGTTTTTTTCAGGAATTCAGTGCCAATCGTTCTCTGGATGCACTGAAAAAAATGATACGCATCCAAAGTGTGGTTCTTCGTAACGGGAAACAGTTCACTATTCCTGCGGAGGAATTGATACCCGGTGATATAATTCTTCTGGAAAATGGTGACAAAATCCCTGCCGATGCCAGACTGATTACCACCGTTAGCCTCCAAGTTGATGAGTCTGCTCTTACTGGTGAAAGTCTGCCCGTACGTAAAGAAGAGGGAATCCTGCCCAAATCAACTCCCATTAGTGATCAGCTGAATATGGTTTTTGCCTCGACAGCAGTGGTCGCAGGCCGTGCAACAGCCATCGTCACTGCCACGGCAATGAACACAGAGATTGGGAAAATATCCCGCCTTATTCAGGAGTCAGAGGAAGGTCTCACTCCGCTGCAACAGCGTCTTGAGCGTTTTGGTAAACGCCTTGGAGGGGTGATTATTGCTATCTGCACAATTATTCTCTTTACCCTTTCCATTCGCCAGCTTCTCTCTGCGGAAGCAATAACAATCCCCTATTTCCAGGAGATCGCTTTTATTGCTATTTCCCTTGCGGTGGCAGCGGTACCCACGGCTCTACCAGCCGTTGTCACTATTACTCTGGCAGTTGGAGTCAAACGGTTACTGGCTAAGCGATGCCTCGTGCGGCGATTGGCAGCAGTGGAAAGTCTCGGTTCCTGTGATATAATCTGTTCTGATAAAACCGGAACGCTCACCAAGAATGAGATGACCATTGTCCATGCATGGAGTCTTGATGGCGAAAGTTCACTGTCAGGCAGTGGATACTCACCTCAGGGGGTGATTGAAGGAGAAGCCGCATCCTTGCTCTATGAGATTGGCGAAGTTTGCAACAACGCGAAACTTGAAGAGATAGAGGATCGGTGGCGGGTGGTTGGTGACCCAACAGAGGGGGCATTACTTGTTAGCGGGGCAAAGGCTGGCATTGACTTCCACGGACAGCGTCTGGAGGAGTTACCCTTTGATTCCAGCCGTAAATGTATGAGTGTACTGGTTCAGAATTCTGATAAACTTGTTGTGTACAGTAAAGGTGCGCCAGATAACCTGCTCGCTCGTTGTGACCATATTCTTTTTGATGGTGCCACTGTTGTACTTGACGAACCGTTGAGGGAAAAGGTGCTGGAGGTCTATGATCGTTATGCATCCCAGGCCATGCGTGTCTTGGCCATGGCATATAAAGAAATTGAAAAACGATCAGAGTTTAATGAAGATGAATTAGTTTTTGTTGGCTTGCAAGCCATGATTGATCCACCCCGGCCTGATGTTGCCGAGTCTGTGCAGCGGGCAAAGAGGGCTCATATTCGTTCCATCATGATAACCGGAGACTATCCACAAACGGCTAAAGCAGTTGCAGCAATGGTTGGTATTGAAGGGGAAATGCTTACGGGCGTTCAGATGGATATGCTGAGCGACGTGGAACTGCGTCAGGCGCTGCGGCAGGATACAAATATTTTTGCGCGGGTGGTTCCGGAACATAAGTTGCGTATTGTCCAGATACTCCAGTCCGATGGACATGTAGTGGCCATGACTGGTGATGGGGTTAATGATGCTCCGGCTCTGAAACATGCTGACATTGGAGTAGCTGTTGGAAGTGGAACTGAAGTGGCCAAAGAGGCAGCAGATTTTATTCTTCTGGATGATTCTTTTGCCCATATAGTCGATGCGGTGGAGCAGGGGCGGGGGATTTATGATAATATTCAGAAGTCCATCATGCTTCTACTTTCCGGTAATCTGGGGGAAGTACTTATTATCTTTTTTGCCGTGGTGACGGGCATGAATCTTCCTCTTACCGCTGTGTTACTCCTGTGGATTAATATGATCACTGATGGTGCTCCGGCGCTGGCGTATTCCATTGATCCCTATTCACGTGGTATTATGCAACGACCACCCATCCCACTTTCTGAAGGAATATTACCCAAAGCTCGTCTGATGCTTCTTTTTTTCTTAGGTATTTCAGGAACCGCTATTGCCCTGACAATCTTTGTTTATACCGGTGGCAACAGTAGCAATGGCGAAGAGCTTATCCATGGGCGAACCATGGTCTTTAATTTTATTGTTCTGTATGAGATGCTGCTTGTCTTTTTGATCCGTAGAAGCTATCAAGTCGCTTTCTTGGCGAATCCTCTGCTGTGGGGTGCCGTATTCTTTACTTTTGTCTTACAGGCACTGATCCTTTACACTCCCCTGGCTGCTGTTTTTCAGGTTGTTGCCCCAAACAGTCTTGATTTTATAGTGCTTGGACTGGGAGGGTTCTGCTTTCTCATGAGTTATCTGCTCTACAATTACTGGCCTTGGAAAGGCAATTTTTCTACAAGGTAATTATCTAACAATCTGGTATTTGCGAGATTGGTTTTTTCTCTAAGAGGAGTTCAAGGAGTTCCGCTGGATCTTCGGAATAAGCAAGGGATTCTTTGTATGGTTTTTTCATAAACCCCTCTCCTTCAGCTTTGGCCAGAAGTAGTTCGAGTGGTTTGTAAAAATCATTAACATTTAATAGTCCACATGGTTTATCGTGAAAGCCCAACTGAGCGAGAGTGTATACTTCAAAAAATTCTTCAAAAGTTCCTATTCCACCAGGTAAAGCTATAAAGCCATCGGAAAGCTGGATCATCAAATTTTTCCTTTCGGACATGGTTGGTAGAACATGCAGTTCGCTTAGACCCTTATGAAACTCTTCCTTGTCCTTTAAGGCTTGAATTGTAACACCTATGACGGTTCCACCTGCCTCTAAAACACTGTTGGCTAATTCATTCATTATGCCGGTACAGGAGCCGCCGTAAACGCAAGTCAAACCACGCTTAGCAATTTCTTGGCCCATCGTTTTCGCTGCTTTCATGTAAGCTTCATGATTGCCTTTGCTTGATCCTAAAAATATACAAATCGTCTTCATAATTGTCCTTTCAATGAGTCTTACCTATCAAAAGCATTATTTTTGATGGCTGCTTCATTGTGCATTTGTAGAGGTAGAAATTTTTTGAGTAAATAGTCTAGCTGGTTTCGCTCTTCTTTCGGCATTACAGAAAATCTTTTTCAATTCCCTGCTCCGCTATACGGTTAAGCATCATTAATCTTCAAATTATTCACATCGGCGTTGCATCTAAGTCAGGTCGCTCTTTCTCCCATTGTTCTATTAATTTGTCAATCCGATCAATGTTTGGAATGTACCTCTTTGGATGTTGAGAACAATCTGTCGCTGATAACTGTCAGCAGGATGGCTAGAATAATCGCGGCAAGGCCCAACAGGACATTAAAATAGACTGGAGCCACCAGGGCAAGACGGATGATCATGGTAGAAAGGGCAAAACCGGAGTTGCGGAAAATGCTGTAAAAAGAGGGATGAAAACATTGGGCAACAAGAACTACCAGAATGTCAGTTATGATTAAGAGGGTGTAAAAATCGTGAAAGAAATCACCTTGCTGGTTGCCGGTTAGTGTCCCGTACAAGGTATGTAAACCCATGATAATAAAGGAGGCGAGCAGAACCAGAGCAATGCCTTTTTTGGCTGCTACAAAACTGTATAGATTGTCAAGAGTGTCTCGCTCATCACTTGTTTTAGATTGGAGCAGGTAATACACACCCAACAGGCCAAAAATAAGGACAGCTCCAAATCCATCTGATAATATATAGAGGATACTTTTCTCGTTGCCAAAAAAAGTTACCGGTTCCTGAAAATGGGATAGCTCTTTAAAGGCATTTCTCATCAAAATCAGGGAGAGGATTTCAAACTGTTTACCCACAGAACGGGAAAAAGAACAGGGCAGAACAAAAATGAGGCTGATAACCTCAAGGATCAGGATAACTGTGAAGGCACCACCAATGGCATAAAAATGATTACCCGGTACGATGTTACTCAGGGCAGTCGGCAACAAGTGTTGACGGTTTAACTCAATAACCAGCAGGCTAGAGATAAAAAACAGAACCAACAGGATAGAGATTTTTCGGTGAACCTTTTCCTGTTCATAAAACTGATTTAAAGGGTCAAAAACCCAAGTTATCCACTCGTGTAGCTTGTTCATTTTTTCTCCTTTCGCTCTATGGTTACAGAGTGTACCTTTACCCTAAAACCAGGATTAAAACACAAGTTATCCGATATGTATTTTGCTTTTTGCGTGTCCCTGGATTTCTAACGGTTGATGAGGCCAGGTTCTCTGATGAAAGAACGGCTCATTTATGAGGGTGGTCTGAAGGTGGGATCAAATCTTTATCCTTGAACCGTTTAGGAACAAGGTATAAAATGATCCAGAAAATTTCAAGATGGTAGAAAGATAGAGAATCTATGTCAAGCTAAGGATTTGACCCCAATCGCACATAAACTCGGACTCTTTGTTATACTTCGCTTCACAAAAAACCAGTTATTGGCGGCGTTATAATCGTAAAGGAATAAGAACAATGAATAAACAAATTCAGATTGTTCTAACAAGTTTAATACTTTTAACAGGATGTACAGAAGTGATACCTAAATTGGGAATTGAGAATGGACAACTGATTCAATGTCCAACAACACCAAATTGTGTTAACAGCCAGGCAAAAGATAAAAAACATTATATCGAACCCATCCTCACCACAGGTACAGCATTAGAAGTAAAAAACCATATCTTAAAAATTCTTAATGAGTCGACAAACTCAAAGGTTATAGTGACTGAGGATAATTATATTAGAGCTGAGTTTACTTCTCGGGTGTTCCATTTTGTTGATGATGTAGAATTTTATTTTCCGGATACAAACGCAAGAGAAATGACCATACATGTGCGATCAGCTTCCAGAGTTGGGCATTCAGATCTTGGTGTGAACCGAAAACGTATTGAGCAAATTCGAAGTAAGCTAAAAGCAATTAACAAAGAAAATAAATAATTGTTTATAACAAGAAGTTGAAAGCAAAAGTGGCCAGTGACCCATTCGCACGGGGCATGATACTATTTGATATGACATCGGAAGGCTGGCCTTCTATTTGAGTAATTCCAGTCACAGACTATTTGTTTGTGATTCGGGTTTTTTGATTTACCTCGTAACTGTTCTGTCTTACGAGTTCTTAACACAAAATTTCATAAAAAGTGTAGAGCACTGCAACAGAATTATAACTCAATAAAGAAAGGATTCGAAACCTGATCGAAAATCCTTCCGCTTGGGGCTGGGCAGTCGATCCGTAATTCGGAGTATTGTTGTATGATGTAAGTGGGTTATAAAGGTCGAGAGTGTTCCTCGTGCAGGCAGCACTTTTTTATCTAACTAGATATATGTTGAAGAGGGCTTGTCCCGTACTCCAAGTACTGTTACAGTGGACACGAGACTCCCCCAGAGGCCGTGAGCATATACTAACTATGTTGGAGTCGTAAAAAACTTCATATGTTACATCTGTGCTGTAAGTAGATGTAACGTCTGCCATTGGAATAAAAAATCAGTAAAACCAACAAGTATGTGAGATTTTTACGAAGACGTCAGGAATGGTCTGATTTAAAAGTTTTTATAAGAGCTTATGAATAACGTTGTTAAATTTGTTTTGTATATCTTCCTTCCCTGTGGCATAGCCTTCATTGCTTTCTTCACCTACTTTTACCTGTCAGAAACTGAAAAAATTAATACGCATCGCCTTGAAAATGAACGGTTGAATGTGAATATGGGGGCGCGAGCCATCAATCAGGAATTTCAGACGATCATGTCGGATCTTCTTATTTTGGCACGGCATAATGCCTTTTATACGGACAGAAAACTGTTGAATCTTGAAGCCTTCCGGACTCTACAAAGTGATTTGTCATATTTTTCTGAAATGAAGGGCGTTTACGACCAAATTCGTTTTTTGGATACCGAGGGCTTGGAGATTGTGCGGGTTAATTACCATGAAGGAAAAGCCAGTGCTGTAGCTGCCAAATATTTACAAAATAAAAGAGATCGGTACTATTTTAAAGAATCGATAAAAGTAGCTAAAGGTATGGTGTATGTCTCACCCCTTGACCTCAACAAGGAACATGGCAGAATTGAAGAGCCTCACAAGCCAATGATTCGTTTTGGCACTCCAGTTTTTAATGCTCAGGGAGAAAAAATAGGTGTTATTCTACTCAATTATCTGGCAGAACAGTTGTTGGATGATTTTTCCAGTGCAGTTGCAAACATTGGAGACCATGCTACTCTCATCAATGCTGACGGCTATTGGCTCAAACATCCTGATCCTCTGATGGAATGGGGATTTATGTTGGATCACGATCATAATTTTTTAAAGAAGCATCCAGTCGGTTCAGAGAAAATATTTCTTGAAGAAGATGGACAGTATCTGCACAACGCTGGCATCTTTACTTTCACTACAATTCGTTTTTTCCACACACTGCAACTCTATAAATCTCGGCGAGACGTACGGGGAGAAAGTGCCAATAACACTGCCTACCAGTGGAAGGTCGTTTCGCACGTAACCCCTCAGGTTATTCGTGCTGAAAATAGAGCAATATTACGCTCCCTTGTACAAATTGCTACTCCGGTTTTTATACTTTTGATGCTCCTCAGCTGGCGTCTTTTTTGTACAAGGATCAAAGAGAAAAAGGACGGAGTAGTACTCAAACATCAGGCCACCATAGATACTTTAACCGGGTTGCCGAACAGACAACTGTTTCAGGATCGTTTGGCAAGGGCTGTACTGCATAATAAACGTTTGAAAACTCGCTTTGCTCTGCTTTTTATCGATCTCGATAAATTTAAAATTGTTAATGATACTCTAGGGCATGCTGCAGGTGATCAACTACTGCGAGAGGTTTCAACGAGGATTCAGCAAATTGTACGGGAGTCTGATACTGTTGCCCGTCTGGGCGGGGATGAATTTACTGTAATCCTTAATGGTGTGATGGAAAATGAAAATATTGCCAAGGTCGCGCAACTCATAATAAAGAATCTTTCAGTACCGTTTGCATTGAATGGTCAGCAAGCAATTGTTGGCGCGAGTATAGGCATAGCAGTCTTTCCGGAAGACGGAATTGAGGAAACAATTCTGATACATAATGCTGATAGCGCAATGTATCAGGCGAAGCAAAATGGACGGAATAACTATTGTTTTTTTGAGTGAATTGTACGGTGTGAAAACTTTAAAAGGCACGTTGTCAACTCTAGAGTACAGATTCATTTGATACCCTTTTAGGGTTGATGGCGTCAAAGTCGCCTTATGGAGAGACGACTTCGATCCCGTGTTCACGTTGTTATTCGGCAGCAGCTGGTAGGCCATCTCGGTTTTGCTTGAGCAGGCTGCTAATTCGCTGTTTTGCATACGCATCCTGATCTTTCAGATACTGCACATGTTCTTGGCTGCGGATACCAGAATTTCTGTTTAAGAAGTGTGAACGTTTTGCAATCAGTGTTTTCCAGGCATCGTAGTGTTTATAAAAGAGTTTTTCCACGGTACCATCTTTTACAAGAACCCGAAGCTTTTTGTCAATTTCGGGCATCTGTTTGGCGAGAGCAGAATCTTTAGCAATGGTCATATGGAATGTCTGGGTGGTGGCAGGAGGGTCGAGGATGGTAATAGCATCTTCCCCCTGCAGGAGCTGTGCATAAATAAGGGCTGTAAATAGATCGACGATGAGATAGTCTGCTTCGCCGCGATTGAGAAGTTCAATGGCACGTTCAAAGGCAATGTATTTTACGTTTAACTTGTCTTTAATAAAATCGTCAAATTCCTGTCCGTAACTCTCTCCCACATTCGTTACTCCCCTCTTGCCAATAAGAGATTCCCAGCGACCAAAAGCAAACTCTCTTCCCTTTTCAACGAGAATAACCGTTGGTTGTGGCAGATATGGCACTGAGTAATTCATATAAGAGGCGCGTTCTTCATTTTTGTAGGCGGAAACGATCATATCGATTTCACCACTTTTACATTTATCTTGAACCTGTTGCCAGTCACCCTTTACCTGAAGAGTGTAACTGATGCCAAGCTCCGACAAAATGGATTGCGCAAGATCAGGGCCGATTCCGGTAAGTTTATTATACTCTTCCCAGACAACAGGCGGTGCTTTTGGGTTACCAGAGACAACAAAAGGGTCTGCGGCAAGTGTTGTAAGCGGGGTGAGTACAAGCAGAAGAAAACAGGAAATAAGTAAGGAAATCGATTTCATAAGGCCTCTGTGTCGAAATGATAATTATTATGGAAAAGCTGCACGCAGACAGACTACACGATTTTACAAAAAGCGCAAAGAACTAACAGCACATTAGAGAGACAAATCATGAATCATACAGTGTGCATAGAGTCCTTTGGGATCGTCAAACAGCAGTAACTCTTGTATTGGCATGATCAGGTTCTTGGCAAGAGTCAAGAGAGATGGTGGTAGGGCAACTGACAGAAGCCAATCCGTTATTTTCCCGGAAAAGATCTGCATAATCTCATCTTTTACGGTCAGTGGTTTACGAATGTAGTGTGCACTGTATTCTGTCAAACCGGCAAGCCTGGCAGCTGAGTCGATGGCATCTTTCATGTCGCCAAGCTTGTCGACAAGCCCTAGATCCATGGCAGTCTGCCCATCAAAGACCCTTCCTTCAGCGACCCGTGACACCTGTGCTTTATCAATTGCTCTCCCTTCCGACACAATATTTAAAAACTGGTCATACCCGTGCCTGAGGCTGATGGAGATAGACTCCTTTAACAGAGGGGAAATAGGTCGAGTGAGGTTGAGAAAAGAGGCTAGGCTGGTGGTGCCGACCCCATCGTTATAAATACCCATGGCAGAGAGGCTTTCTTCAAAGGTGGGGATAGCAGCAAAAATGCCTATGGAACCGGTAAGGGTTACAGGTGATGCCCAGATTTCGTCGGCATCTGCAGCAATCCAATATCCACCTGAAGCGGCCATTGATCCCATGGAAATAACTATAGGCTTACCGGTTTTTTTGAATTCCAGGATTTCCTGTCTGATTATCTCAGAGGCAAAAACAGAACCGCCACCTGACACTACGCGCAGCACAAGTGCATTAATATTTGAATCTGTACGGGCGTTACGTATCATTTGGGCAAGGCTGTCACCACCAATGGTACCTATTGGTTGCTTGCCGTTAAGAATGGGGCCTTGAGCAATGATAATTCCAACGCTGGGTTCGTCCAGGCCATTATCGAGATATGATTTGGAAATGGTATTCAGATAATTGTTGAAGCGGATTCGTTGGAAATTTCCATGACTATTTCTACCGCTTATAGTCACTAGATAGTTTCGTAACTCTTCACGGGTTTTGAGACCATCTACCAGTCCACTCTCGAGAGCAAGTCTGGCAGTATCACCTCCGGCTGTTGCCAGCTCGGAAGGGATATTCTCGGTGTAGATTTCAATGGCATCAGCATCAAGATTACGTTCTCTGATAATATCTTTACTGATAGTGTTCCAGAGTACAGTGAGCCAAGTCATGTTCTGTTTTTTTGCTTCAGGAGACATGCTGTTTCGCATGATTGGCTCCATGGCGGATTTAAAACTTCCCACCCGGAAGACATTGTAGGTGACCTTCATCTTATCAATGGCATCTTTAAAGTAGAGCCGGAATGTGCCAATGCCGTGGAGATCAACAGCTCCCATGGGATTCAGGTATATCTCATCTGCGTAACTTGCGAGATAATAGGACTTCTGAGGATAAAAATCTTCAGCGGCAATGACCAGTTTGTCGCTTTCTTTGAAGTCTGTGAGTGCCTGCCCAATAAGTTGCAACTGGTTCAGTCCAACAGATTTAAGTTTTGCAAGATCAAGAAGAATGCAGATAACATTGTCGTCTGTGGCAGCACTATTAATGGCATCGAGAACATCCTGCAACAGCGTCTCAGTTGGAAGAGTATTGAAGCCCAGTTTTTCATTGATGACCTCGGATATAGGGTCACTGTTTTGTTTTTCTTCTACAATATCACCGGAGAGACTGAGGAGCAGGATACCGCTTGTTGATATGTCGCTTACTTTTTTGGTACTCTGGGAGCCTATCGCAGTAATGATAAAGAAGAGCAGTGCAATAAAAGCGATATTCAAGGTCCAGATTCGTACACTGGTAAGAAATCTTCCCACCCAGCGGAAAATATTTACTATGGAATAAATTAAGTCTTTCATTACGTTGTTGTTTCGTTGAGTTAAAGTGACTTTTGAAAAGTTTAAATTAAGCAAAATAATAGCAAGCAGCGCTAGAGAAGTAAATGAGCTTTTTACAAGACCAGCAACTTCTGTTGGTTATCCAAAAGGCAGCGGCAGTTGTAAGGGGTGTTTTTCTGCAATACCACTGAGGTTTGAAATGGTAATTCCAAGTAGTCTGACTTTTGTTTTACCAGCATCAGTGGCTTGTAAAAGATTCGGAATCAGTTGCATAATTTCTGTGGCACTGAACAGTGGTACGGACAAGGTGTGCGAGCGGGTGACAGTGCTAAAGTCATGGTAGCGAACTTTGAGAGTGATCGTTGTCCCGCCACATTCTTTTCGTTGCAGACTCTGCCCTACTTTCTCGCTGAGATCATGTAGTATTTCATAAATCTTTTCCATATCAATAAGGTCTGTATGCAGAGTTGTTTCAGTGCCGATGGATTTTCGTCCACGGTTAACCTGCACAGGTCTGTTATCAATTCCTCGCACGATATCGTAGAAAAAAAGACCTGCTTTGCCAAAAAAACGTTCCAGTTCTTTTTGGGTGAACCGAAAAAGATCCGCACCTTTTCGAACCCCGAGACTATGCATCTTTTTTTCAGTGACTTTACCCACCCCAAAAAACTTGCCTATGGGCAGTGCTGCAAGGAAATCGTCAGCTTCTTCCGGGCTGATGACAGTTAACCCGTCAGGTTTGTTGATGTCTGATGCAACTTTTGCAAGGAACTTGTTGTGGGAAACTCCGGCTGAGCAGGTAAGTCCGATTTCATTGAACACTCTGTTACGAATGTGTTCTGCTGTCTGTATGGCGTCTTCAAGGCTTGTATGGTCTTCGCTGACATCAAGAAATGCTTCGTCTACGGAGAGTGGTTCGATGACGGATGCGCATTCGCGGAAAATTTGCATAACCTGGACAGAAATTTCTTTATATCGTTCTTTTCGCGGACGCACAAAAAGGGCATGTGGACAATGCCTGATAGCGTTGGCGGCAGACATGGCAGAATGGATACCAAATTTTCTGGCTTCGTAAGAACAGGCAGCAACAACACCACGGCCTTGCGGGTCTCCGCCGACAATCAGTGGACGTCCTGCGTACTTGGGATTGTCCATCTGTTCCACGGAGGCGAAAAAGGCGTCCATGTCGATATGTAATATGTATCTTCTACTCTGCATGTTCTGCTGATTTTTAAGACGGGTAGCCGAAAAAAGCAATCGTAAAGGAGGAATTCATGCTACACTGCAAGGTTGTTATGCATCTGCAAAGGCTCTGTTCATCATAAAGGGCATCGAAAAAAAATATATACAAAGCCGTCTTTTGAGGAGCTGATAAAATAATGCGTCAGGTTATAGAGGAAAGTGAACTGTTCGGTGGGCTGCCACCGAAACATCTTACAGAAATAGTCAATATTGGAGTAATGAAAACCTTTAAACGCGGTGAGTCTATCTTTTTTGAGGGAGATCCCGGTGAAGGCTTTTATATGGTTGCCAGTGGAAAGGTGAAGATATTTAAGACCTCATTTTCAGGTAAAGAACAGATTCTTCATATTTTTGGAAAAGGAGAGCCTTTTGGCGAGGTTCCTGTTTTTCATGATCAGCCTTTTCCGGCCAATGCTACAGCTCTTGAAAAAAGCACTCTTATTTTTTTTCCACGAAAGCGTTTTGTCGAACTTGTCAATACTATGCCATCCCTTGTTATGAATATGCTGGCTGTGCTCTCCATGCGCCTGCGTCGTTTTACCACTCAGATTGAAAACCTCTCCTTAAAAGAGGTGCCTGCGCGACTGGCTGATTATCTGGTTTACCTCTCTGAAGAACAGAGCAGTCCCGATCACGTGGTACTTGAAATATCCAAGGGGCAACTTGCCAGTCTGTTGGGTACAATCCCGGAGACACTGTCTCGTATTTTTGCAAAGATGAGTGATGAGGGATTGATTAAAGTGAATGGTAAGGAGATTGATCTCCTCGATCGTGAAGGGCTAGAGCTAAAGGGGTAGAAGAGTTATGCAGATTCGCTTTGTTCTTCTTCTTGCATTGCTCACAGCATTTCCACCGTTGGCAACGGATATGTATCTGCCAGCCATCCCGCACCTAATGGAGATCTGGGGGCAGCCTCTCTCTGTTGTCAACCTTACCCTAATTTTGTTTTTTGTGACCTATTGTGTGTCACTTCTTTTTTATGGCCCTTTGTCGGATCGAGTTGGGCGAAAACCTCCCCTTATCGCTGGCCTGGTACTTTTCATCGCAGCAAGTCTGTTCTGTGCTCTTTCAACGAATATCTGGATGCTTGTAGCAGCACGAGTTGTTCAGGGCATGGGGGCAGGAGCCGCTTCAGCAATATCTCTTGCCATGGCCCGGGATCGTCTGGAAAGTGGTGCTCGTGAGAAAGTCTTGAGTCAGGTATCCGTTATCATGGCTTTAGCTCCCATGGTATCTCCTACTATTGGCAGTTTGATTATGGATTATTTCGCTTGGCCATGGGTGTTTGTGGCTCAGGGAGTGATGGGTGTTGTGGCACTTGGTGGTGTTATTGCAACTTCCGAGTCCCATGAGGGTGAGGCAGGGGAGAGCCTGGGGATGCTCTTGCAGAAATTTGTACAGGTGTTTCACAACAGGCGTTTTATGGGAGTCGTGTTCTGTAATGCCTTGATCGCATTGCCACTGTTTGCGTTTATCGCCGGATCTTCCAGTGTTTATATCAATCGATTCGGCCTCAGTGAAAAGCAGTTTGCCCTTTTTTTTGGGGCTAATGCCTTCTGTTTTATGGTTGGCTCCATGACCTGCATGCATTTTGGTAAAAAACTCGGAACATTGCCCATGATAAGTTTTGGTTATGCCGGCATTGTGATCGGTGGCCTGTTAATGCTTGTTGGCGGTTTTGATGGCCCTTATCAGTTTGCTGTTCCCATGGGGTTTATCACCTTTTGCCTGGGCCTCAGTCGGCCGCCTTCAAATAATCTGGCCCTTGAACAGGTGACAAAAGATGCAGGTACTGCCTCTTCACTTATGGTTTTCTCCTACTTTATGTGCGGTGCACTGTCCATGTGGATTGTTTCGTTAGATTGGGGAGATAAGCTTGTGTATATTGGAACATTATCCGTTGTCAGCGGAATTGTGGCCTTTGGCGTCTGGATAGTGTTGAAGAAACATTTAATCATT
The DNA here is from genome assembly GCA_022712895.1 of Desulfocapsa sp. GTDB lineage: Bacteria > Desulfobacterota > Desulfobulbia > Desulfobulbales > Desulfocapsaceae > Desulfocapsa. The sequence goes on along the minus strand of JAFLJS010000062.1, from coordinate 40,800 downwards.
AATCAACTTCTCAAAAAAACCGCATAAATAACGAATATGGCAAAACTGCAGGACATTATGACAACGCCGGTTCTCGCCGTCTCCCCTGATAAAACGGTCAGTCATGCCCTGGGTATCATGGAACGGGAAAAACTCAGTGCGCTCATTGTTGCTGAGGAGAATAAGCCTGTTGGGATTTTTACCGAACGGGCATTGATCCAGATACGCGCCGGAGGGCTTATCGATTATACATGGCCAATTTATAAGGTTATGAGCAGCCCGGCTTTAACTGCTTCGGTGGATATGGACTACCGTGAAGCGTATCAACTTTTGTTGCAGCACCGTTTTCGCCATCTGGTGGTGACGGATAACGATGGGCTCCTTGTTGGGATAATGACGGGAACGGATTTTCTTGCCCATCTTGGTCTTGAATACTTTATGGAATTTAAGAGTGTCGGCCAGGTAATGAGCCGGGATATTGTTTCGTTGCACCCTTCTGTGTCGGTTTTTGCGGCGATGAAACTGATGAATGAACGTCGTATCAGTTCGTTGCTTATGGAAGAGGGGGGGCTTCCTCTGGGCATTATTACAGAACGGGACCTGCTGCGATTGATTCGCTCGGAAAAGGATTTGACGAAAATAGCTCTTGAGGAAGTGATGAGTACACCGGTGCAAACGGTTTACTCAGATGTCTCCAGTCATGATGCTGCAAAGATACTCACCAAGAATAAACTTCGACGTCTGGTGGTGACGAATAGTGGTGGGCAATGTGTAGGGATAATAACAGAAACAGATATGGTGAAGGGCCTACGTACAAGCTATACCGATCATCTGAAAGGAGTTATTAAACAGCAGGACAGGCAACTGGAAGAAGTGAAACAGCAGATGGAAGAAAAGGCCATACTGGATAGTATGTTACAGTCTACCGGTGATACGGCAATATCTATTATGGATCCTGATTTAAATATCATTATACATAATCAGGCTGCGGCCACACTTTATGGAAACGTTGCTGGAAAACTTATCGGCATGAATGCAGTGACACTGCATAAAAATGTTGCCGATTACCACAAATTTGAAGAGGCAGTTGCCTTTGCAGATCAAGAGGGACGCCACGAGTTTGTGATGGAACAGCAGGTAGGTGGTGAGATCTGTTATTTTGCCACCACCGTGTTTTGTATCCGGAATCAGGAATCGCAAAAGAGCGGCTTCGGACTGATTGCCCAGAATATAACTGAACAGCGAAAAGCGGTGCTTGCCCTTGAGCAGAAAAAGAAGGAAGCAGAGGATGCGAATATTGCTTTGCAGGTGATGCTTGATCAGCATACCCGGGCAAAAGAAAGTATTGAAGAACAGATCTCAATCAAGTTACAGGATCTTGTCAATCCGTATATCGATCTGCTCAGACAATCTGTAACGAATGGAAAACAAACGGAAACAATACGTATTATAGCTGCTCATATCGATTCCATTACTCGCCAGTTCTCGCCACGCGCCAGAAAGATCATGCTCAAACTCTCACCTCGAGAAACCATGATTGCTGATCTTGTAAGACAGGGGAAGACCAGTAAAGATATCTCAGATCTTCTCCATATTTCTTTACGTACCGTTGAAACGTATCGCAATAATCTGCGAAAAAAACTGGGTATTAACAAAAAGAAAATCAGTTTGCGAACCTATCTTATCGCTGATTTTGATGATGAATAGTAGTCACACCTGTAATTCTCCCCTCTCCTCAAAAGTACGGTAATCACTAACGTAGTAATAGCGTGTTTTTTCGGTATTGACCCCTGTCTCTTTTTCGATGATATTTCTCCTACATCAGATTCTTTTATACTATTTTCCGGGGGGGCAAGTTTGGATTGTGCCTTGCGGGAATAATCTAATCCAAGGAGAACGGGAGCCATGGGGACAAGAGCAAAAAACAGCGGAAAAAAGGCAGCATCATCCACTGCCACCTCGGCAGAACAAACCGAGATTACGGTGGAGAAAACAAAGTCAGCGGCAAAGGTGGACACAAAAAAGAAGGCTGTCGCAAAAAGTAAAAAGGGAAAAAAAGGTAGCGTTTCAAAAATAAAGAACCCTGAAACAATCTGTTACAAAAAGAAGGACGTTTCCCTGAAAAATTTATTAAAGGATTACGAGATGCTGAAAAAAGGCTCTCCAGCGCTCAATAAGTTCCAGAGAAAGGCCATTCGTCGTTATCATCGTGAAGAGGCCCTAAAGCCATATCAGGCCGAACTCATCAGGATGCAAAAGTGTTTGGAAAATAATAACCGCCGAATGATAATTCTCTTTGAAGGACGTGATGCAGCCGGGAAGGGTGGTACTATCCGTCGTGTTACCCGTTATATGAATGAAAAACATTACCGGGTGGTAGCCATGGCCAAACCAACTGAATATGAAAAAACCCAATGGTTTTTTCAGAAGTATATAGCTCAGCTTCCCCGTGGTGGTGAAGTTGTACTCTTTGATCGCTCTTGGTACAATCGTGCAGTTGTGGAACCGGTTTTTGGCTTTTGCACTCCTGAGGAATATTCTAATTTTATGCGGGGAGTTGTGGGATTTGAAAAAGATCTTGTTCGTCAGGGTACCATATTTGTGAAGCTATACTTTTCGGTGGTTAGAGAAGAACAGGCCAAGCGTTTTAAAAGACGCAAGACTGATCCTCTTCGGCAGTGGAAGCTCTCAGAAATTGACGTACAGGCGCAGGATCGGTGGGATGACTTTACGAACCAGAAGTATGAGATGCTGAAAAAAACCCATACTAACATCGCTCCATGGACAATTATTCGTTCTAACAACAAACATGAAGCACGTCTCAACGCCATGAAGGTGATCCTGAATGCAGTTCCGTATGACAGGGGGAATGTTGATCTTGATTTTGTACCGGACCCTAACATTGTCCTTTCAGGAGCCCGTGAAAAGGAGATCATGGATGCGCAGCGCATTAAGCTGGGAAGTTTCGTAGGCTGATAGGTTCGAAAAAAAAGCTTCATCTTCTTCGTTACTGCAAAATTAGAATCATTACGACGTACTTGAGTACGCCGTAATGATAGAAAATGTGCAGCAACGAAGGAGATGGAGAGTTTTTACTTAACCAGCAAAGATAACTAAAATGAAAAACAACAAATAGAGGTGTCGTTATGGGTCGGAAAATGGAGAAAAAAAAGAAAGTTGTAAAACTTGCAGAAGGAACAGCCATTAGAAATAAGGATGCGAAGGAGAATAAAGATCGCCAGGCCATCTGGATAAAAAAGTGGCATCTGCAGTATGAAGAGGATCTTCGTGTGTTGCAGATTGAGCTTATGAAAATGCAGCAATCCATGCAGGCTAGTGGGAAACGAGTGTTGGCAATTTTCGAAGGACGTGATGCTGCCGGAAAGGGTGGGACGATCAAGCGTATCATCGCCCATCTCAATCCCAGAAATTACAACGTGGTAGCCCTTGCTAAGCCAAACGAGACAGAACTCAGTCAGTGGTACTTTCAGCGCTACACTTCTCATCTGCCAACGGCCGGAGAGCTTACCATATTTGACAGGAGTTGGTACAATCGTGCCATGGTTGAACCAGTTATGGGCTTTTGTACAGACGAGCAGAATAAACGCTTTTTAAAAGATGTGCCTATGTTGGAAGAGCTGCTGGTGAAAGAAGGGATAACTCTGTTCAAGTTCTATTTTTCTGTTTCCAAGGATGTACAGAAAGAACGTTTTGACTCAAGAAAACATGACCCCTTGAAACAGTACAAGCTGTCTCCCGTTGATAATCTTGCGCAGAAGTATTGGAATGAGTATGCCATTCGTAAATTTCAGATGCTGTCTGAAACAAATCGAACCCTGGCACCGTGGACCATTATTCGTTCCGATAATAAAAAAATGGCCAGGGTAAATTGCATTAAACATATCCTCAGTAATATGGACTATGAAGGAAAGCTGCCAGCAGAAGAGCTAATTCCTGATCCTGAAGTCGTCATTTCAGGAATTGAAGAGTTGCGCCATATGGAAAAAAATCTGATGTCTCCCGAGAAGTTACATGGTTAGCCCCTGATGTTACGATCCCTATGCGCTGGCGTCCTGCCAGTGTGGAGGGGTCGTTTTTTTGTGTGTTTTGCTATTTCCCTGCTGTCCCTTTTCTATCAGAGTTTCATCTGTATTCAGATGTATTTTTAGTCTAGCGAAAGATTCCCCTTGATTTTGTGCATAATGCCATTATATTTTGTGTAATAGCACACTAAAAGACGATTTGTGTCGTCACAACTATTAGGGAGAAATGTAATGAAAATAGCTATTTCTGCAACAGAAGGCAATCTTGATGCGCAAGTTGATCAACGCTTTGGTCGGGCTGCATGGTTTTTGATTATTGAAACGGAAACAGGCGAGTTGCTCGAGGCCATAGATAACAGCACGGGAAAAGAAGTTGCCCATGGTGCCGGGATATCTGCAGCAGCCCTTGTGGCTGACAAAGGGGTTCGGGTAGTGTTGACAGGCCGTGTTGGCCCTAAGGCTGTGCCTGTGTTCGAGAAGGCCAATGTCCAGATTGTAAACGATACCAGTGGCATTGTTCGGAACGTTGTCGCTGGTTTTATTGAACCTGTACAGGCGACCTCTTCTACAGCGGCTTCTCAGGCTGGTACGCCAAGGCAATGTAATAATGATGGTAGTGGGCGCGGTATGGGGCAGGGCAAAGGCCAGGGAAGAGGAATGGGACAAGGGCGCGGACAGTGCCGTCGATAGGTTAGGAGAAGTACTATGCAGATAACAGTGGCAAGTGGTAAGGGCGGCACAGGAAAAACAACGATTTCCACAAGTTTAGCGCTCAGTTCTGAAATTGAAGTGCAATATTTGGATTGTGATGTGGAGGAACCAAACGGTCATATCTTTTTGAAACCGGTCTTTGATCATCGCGACGTGATAAGCGTTACGGTTCCGGAAGTAAATGGAGAAAAATGCACAGCCTGTGGCAAGTGTAGAGATATCTGTAGTTATAATGCAATTGTCCAGTTTGGTGAAAGTGTTATGACTTTCCCCGAGATGTGTCACTCATGTCTAGGTTGTTTCAGGGTGTGTGATGAGGACGCACTTATCTATGCTACTCGTGAGATTGGAGTTCTTGAGTCGGGTATGGCAGGGAGTATAGAGTTTGTTCATGGCAGGGTGCGCATCGGGGAGGCTATGGGTGTTCCCCTTTTAAGGGCTGTTAAGAAAAAAGCGGACCCTGAGAAACTGACCATTATCGATGCTCCTCCTGGCACGTCCTGTCCTTTTGTCGAGAGTATCAATGGTGTTGATTATGTCATTCTGGTTACTGAACCCACCCCCTTTGGGCTCCATGATTTGAAAATTGCCGTGGAAGTTTTGAAGAATTTTAATATTCCGGGCGGGGTGATTGTAAATCGATCCGACCTTGGAGATGACAAGGTGCAGGCATTTTGTGATGATCAGGATCTGCCAGTGCTTCTTGAGATCCCTTTCCGGCGAATAATTGCAGAAGGCTATGCCAGAGGGAAGAATCTAATTGAAACAGTTCCGGAACTGCGCAGAGATATGAATAATGTGCTGACCCGCCTGATGACCCAAACAGTGTGAGGGGTGTTGTCCCATGAAAGAAATATTAGTGTTAAGTGGTAAGGGTGGTACCGGAAAAACGTCCATCGTCGGCTCTTTTGCACATCTGGCAGATTCAAAGGTTATGCTCGATTGTGATGTTGACGCCTCGGATCTGCACCTCCTTCTGTCTCCTGAAACAATAGAGGAGCACGAGTTTCGTTCGGGTGTGAAAGCGCGTGTTGAAACGAATAAATGTTCAGCCTGTGGAATGTGTGCTGAGCTTTGCCAGTTTGAGTCGGTGACGATGGAAGAGACTGCTGTTATATCCAGACTTTCTTGTGAGGGGTGTGGTGTCTGTGCTCATTTCTGTCCTGAGGATGCAATCAGGCTTGACGAAAATCATTGCGGTACGTGGTATATCTCAGATACTGCTTACGGCCCTTTTGTTCATTCGCAGCTCTTTGCCGGAGAAGAAAATTCAGGGAAACTGGTGTCGCATATCAAAAGTGAGGCACGAAAAGTCGCTGAGCAGAGCGGTGCAGAGCTTATTCTTATTGATGGTTCTCCCGGTGTCGGCTGTCCTGTTATCGCTTCTCTGTCCAATGTGGATATGGTGCTTGTTGTTACAGAGCCGTCACAGTCTGGGAAACACGACCTTGAACGAATTCTCGATCTTACTGATCATTTTAAAATTTTAACAAAACTCTGCATTAATAAGTGGGATCTCCATGCGGAGATGAGTGACGAGATAGAGCTTCTGGCCGAAAGGAGAGGTGTTGAGGTTCTCGGGAAAATTCCTTTTGATTCAACGGTCATTGATTGCCAAATACAGGGTATACCTGTGACTGCTAGTGAAACAAGTCCTGCCGCTTGTTCGATAAGGGATTTGTGGAAAAAGTTGCAGAAAAGAATTAAAAACCTGCCGCAGCAGAAGGAAGTATCACTGTAGGAAGTAGTAGGGGAAAATTTGAGCCCCCCTTCCAGAGAATGGAATGCTCAAAGCAAAAGAACTGGCGGTAGGAGCAACCGTTGTTGGTACCTCCAGTTGTCCTGGTGCGAAAGGACACCCGGAATGAGGCTGATCTTGCAGCCGTCAAACTGGCTGTGAGAGCAGCGGCTCTGTGACAAGCTGGTGTCGTGTAAGGTTTGGGCAAGGGCTTACCTGCGGGTGGCCCTTGGTCAGTAGATGTAGTTTTTTCTAATAGAATATTCTTTTTGCCCCCCCCCTTCTTCTTATATATGTTTCCCTTAGGAACAAAATGAAACGTTATGTTTCGGGTATGTTCCGTAATGTTTCGATGTGCCTGGCGCGTGAAACGTTCGTTAGGCGGATAAGCTGCTGAAATAAAAGGAATTAGTCGAATAGTTCAGTTGTGGCATGTTTCATGCTATTCTATAAACAAAGAAGGAAGCATTTCAGCGGAGCATAAGCTCTCCCCAGATACTCCACTAAAAAAAGGAGCCTACTATGTCCTCAATCGCACTGTTTAATACAATCTTTGTTGAAGAAAATAAAGTCAGGGAACAACTTGCCGTAGCAACTGAATTCAGTGTTATTCAAGATTCAGATATTATATCTGAAGTGTCCAGTAAATTTAAGGTTAGTGAAGACAAGGTGGCCCGGGCAATTAATGGTCCGTCATCGGTATTTAACCGATTTACTCTGGAACGTGAGAAAATCACGGCATATCTGAAAATTGTCATTGCAGCTCATCTGCAAAAAAAAGGTATTATCTACTCTGGGAATATAGCACTTCTTGTCCCAGCTCTTGTAACGCATGTCTTGCGTGTCGGGCTTTTTGACAAAAAAGCCAATCGGGTTCAACGTGCAATAGGTGAAGGACTTACCGAAAGTAATGCGACAAAAGTGATAAAAAATCATGATAGCAGTGCGGCAGACTGGGCAGAGCATCTGTATAAAAAGGAAATAACTGATAAGGCACTCTATGACATCGTTATTCCCATGGGAGAAAATTTCCCGGACGCTGCAGTACAACTTATTCTAGAAAATTATAATAAGCCTGCCGTCCTCGAGCAGGAGATATCACAGCAGGCTGTCGATGATATGGCGGTTGCAGCAAAGGTTGAACTGGCACTGGTTGAACGGGGGTATGTGCTGGAAATATCAGGGTTCTGTGGTGAGATCACACTGCTTGTTAATAAAAGTGTGGCCAACTTCCCTAGACTCGCGAATACCTTGACAGAAATCACTGAAAGTGTGGAAGGTGTACATTCGGTAAAAGTACTTGCAGGCAATAATTACAGTGTATCGATTTACAGAGGGCAGGAGTTCACCCTACCACCAAAAGTATTACTGGTTGATGATGAGCAGGAATTCGTGCAAACCCTTTCCGATCGACTCAATACCAGAAATTATGGATCATACCCGGTTTTTAATGGTGAGCAGGCTTTGGAGCTTTTGGTCAACGAACTTCCAGACGTCATGGTCCTTGACTTGAAAATGCCTGGTATTGGCGGCGTTGATGTCCTCCGCAAGACAAAGGCGTTCAATCCGAATATTGAGATAATTATTCTTACAGGGCATGGTTCGGAGGAGGATAAGAATATCTGCATGGATCTTGGTGCCCACGCCTATTTACATAAGCCTGTTGATATTGCACAGCTGACAACAATTATTGATGAAGCCTACGCAAAAGTGGCAGCCTTAAAAATGGTACAGACTTATAAGGGTGTGAAATCATCGCAAGGCTCACTAACTAATTAATATGGGAGAATAGTATGGATAATCAATTAGCCGCAAAGGTGTTGCTTGTTGATGACGAGAGAGAGTTTATCGAACTCATGTCTCAACGTCTCGAAACCAGAGGATTAAAAGTTGTGACAGTGGCAAGTGGTGAGGAAGCCATAGCTGAAGTAGCGGATCATAGTTTTGATGTTGCTGTGGTCGACCTGGCCATGCCTGGTATTGATGGTATTGAAACAATGAAACAGATTAAAGAAGTACGACCGGATATGGAAGTGATAATGCTGACCGGTCAGGCCACTGTTAAAAGTGGTATTGATGCCATGAAACATGGAGCCCTCGATTTTCTCGAAAAACCAGTTATCATTAATGACCTTCTGGATAAAATATGGAAGGCAAAAAGAGAACGTATGCGTGTTCTTGAAAAGAAAACTGCTGAAGAGATGAAGAACATCCTAAGAAGCAAAAGCTGGTAGCAAACCGCATCCAGCAAAAGAAGCACTTTTCCACTTAACCACTTGAAATCACAAATGTTAGGTTGCGTGAACAACTTGGACGGGTGAGGTGCGTCTACTGTTTGTAATCATAAAAAATAGGTAAATTGTAACGAGTAATGAAAAAAGAAAAATGAAAAAGAGGAGAAAATTGTGAGCAACAAAATTTCGGTTATCAGGGACATTATCATACCTCTGGATCACTATCCGCAACTAAACGAGAACCAGACGCTGCGGGAGGCAATCCAGGTATTTATGGCATTCCGGGCCGAGACGCAGGAACGTTTGCGCTATGCTGGCTTGTTGGTTGTCAATGATAAAAACCAGCTGGTTGGTAGGCTCTCTCTCATTGACATTATGCAGGGTCTGGTACCCCGTTTGGTTGATGCCACAAAGGTTGAAAAGTTTGAAGGCAAGGATGTGGAATACCCCAATCTCGCATTTTTGTACGAAGAGAAGGCGTTTGCTGAATGCGGAAAAAATCAGCAAAAAACAGTTAAGGATCTGTTGCAAGCCATCGATTTTTCGCTTCCGGCTGATACACATATTTTAAAAGCCCTGGTCATGATGTCGCATCGGAACGATTTTAACGTTCCAGTAACCGAGAATGGAAACATTGTCGGTTTACTCTGTCTTGAGAAACTCTTCAATGCGATGTGCAATATCTATTGTGACATGGAATAGAAAAACTAATATTTAAAAGAGGATATACTAATGACTTCTGCAGAGTCTCGAACTATGAGCCTACCTGAGGCCAAAGAACCGTTCAATGTGAAACGGATTCTATTTATGTTTCTGGGGATCGGATTGTTTAGTTTTGTCTATTACTGCCCGCCCTGGCCTGATGCCATCGATCCCATGGGTGAACATTTTGTTTTAAGTCAGCAGGCAAAAGGTGCCATTGCGGTGTTTTTGCTGGCTGCAACCTGGTGGGTTTTTGAAGTTGTACCCATTGGTGTAACAAGTCTTACCATCGGTGTCCTTCAGGCACTTTTTATGATTCGTGATCCAAAAGTAGCATTTAAAGATTTTATGGACCCTTCGGTTCTCTTTATCTTTGGTTCCATTGTTATTGGTATGGTCTTTACCAAAACCGGCCTTACCAAACGCATAGCCTATAAGATGCTCTCCATTGTTGGTGAAAAGACAAGCATGATCTATCTTGGCTGTTTTGTTATGACAGCCGCTCTCACCCATGTTATGGCCCATACCGCGGTTGCTGCCACAATGTTTCCACTGCTTATGGCTATTCATGCCCTCTATTCCGACGACGACAATCCTACTAGATTTGGCAAAGGCCTTTTTATCGGTATGGCCTACGTTGCCGGAGCGGGGAGTATTGTAACCCTGCTTGGCGCGGCTCGTGGTGCTGTAGCCCTTGGGTTTTATAAAGATATCATGGATATTGATATCAGCTTTTTTGAGCTTACCTGGTATATGTTTCCTATAGGTTGGCTTATGACATTTCTCCTCTGGGGATTTTTCATGATTTTTTTCAAACCTGAACGGGATAGAATCCCAGGGCTGAAAGAAAAAGCCGGCAGAATGTATACTGAGCTTGGTAGCTGGAGTAGTAAAGAAGTTATTACAGCCTCTATCGTAGTGCTGACGATTCTTGTTATTGCTTTGAAAAACTTTATACCTGCTCTTGCCGATTTACACAAAACAGGCATTCTGCTCTGTTCCACCATTGCCTTCTTTCTCTTTAATATCCTGGATGTGGATGATCTTGAAGAAATTCCCTGGAATATTATCCTGCTCTTTGCCGGCGCCATGTCTATCGGTTTCTGCCTCTGGGAGACCGGAGCGGCTAAGTGGATGGCAGTTAACTGGCTGGTGCTGTTTCAGACTTCACCTCCAATCGTTTTTATTCTTGGTATGGCATTTTTCGTTATGATGATGACCAACTTCATTATGAACGTGGCAGCCATTGCCATTTCTTTACCGGTAGCTCTGGTAATTGCCCCTTATCTCGGGGTTGGTGGAGAGGTTATTCTGTTCTCTTCTCTTGTCGTGGCCGGTATGCCGTTCCTGCTCCTGGTTGGTGCTGCACCAAATGCCATTGCATACAACTCAAAACAGTTCACCACAGCCGAATTCTTCCTGTGGGGGCTTCCAACCAGTGCACTGCTGATGCTTGTAACCTGGTTAGCGGTCACAGTGATCTGGCCTTTGATGGGCATGGAGATATATGTTCCAAGGGTAATGTAACTGGATCATACTCTTCTGGTGAAATGCAGACTGTTGGACAGTCTGCATTTCATTTTACAGGAGTATTTTTGGCAGTGCATATTCAGAGAATAGTGAGTATTTACTGCCAAAAATGATGGGTTTTATTTTTTTCGAATGTATGGAAAAAACTTAGATCTGTTGAGACGATAAAAATTTCAAGTTTGTGAACAAGGAGAAAGTGTTGTGATAAGAACTACGTACAGGCTGTTTTTACAACTTTTAGCGTTATTTGTTGTGCCAGGATTGGCGATGGCATCAGGTGGGACGGAAGCAAACTACCTTGATTTGACTACCAGCTGGGTAGGGTATCTGTCGTTAGCCATATTCGTGATCGCTTATGGTTTTGTCATGGCTGAGGAGTATACGCATATGCGTAAATCCAAACCCGTCCTTCTGGCAGCTGGTATTATATGGGGTATTATCGGCTGGGTCTATGCAAGCCATGGTTTTACCGATGCTGCCGAGGTAGCGGTACGACACAATATCCTTGAATATGCGGAACTCTTTCTCTTTCTGCTGGTGGCGATGACGTATATTAACGCCATGGAGGAACGGATGGTCTTTGAGACACTGCGGGTGAAGATAGTCAGTGCAGGCCTGTCTTTTCGGAAGATCTTCTGGCTTACCGGTGTTCTTGCTTTTTTTATCTCCCCAGTAGCTGACAATCTGACCACAGCCCTGCTTATGTGTGCTGTCGTTATGGCCATCGGGAAGGATAATGTCAAATTCGTAGGTCTTGCTTGTATTAACATTGTTGTTGCAGCCAATGCAGGTGGTGCTTTCAGTCCCTTTGGTGATATTACCACTCTTATGGTGTGGCAGAAAGGTATCGTCAGTTTTGGAACCTTCTTTAATCTTTTTCTCCCCTCCGTTGTCAACTGGCTTATACCAGCAGTTATCATGAGTTTTGCTGTACCTAAGATTAATCCGCCAGCATGTGACGACGATGTGAAGCTTAAGCGCGGTGCACTTGTTGTTATCGGTCTGTTCCTGGCAACCATTGCCACTGCTGTCTGTTTTCATAATTTTCTCCATCTGCCACCTATGATGGGAATGATGACAGGACTTGCGTATTTGAAAATATATGGTTTCTACCTGAAAAAGACCCATCGTCATGGTAGTCGTCACCCGGATTACGATCCTGAAAAAGCAGAGGAGAGAATCGGTGATGTTGTGGCCTTTGATGTGTTTCGAAACATCGCACGAGCCGAGTGGGATACTCTGATGTTTTTTTACGGTGTGATTCTTTGTGTTGGTGGCCTCGGATTTATAGGCTATCTGGCCGTGGTTTCAGAAGTGATGTATGTCAATTGGGGGCCAACAAGTGCTAATATTCTGGTTGGATTTTTGTCAGCAATTGTTGATAATATCCCGGTAATGTTTGCAGTTCTCTCCATGCAGCCAGATATGTCCATGGGGCACTGGTTACTGGTAACGCTCACGGCAGGTGTTGGAGGCAGTATGCTCTCCATTGGCTCTGCGGCAGGTGTTGCGCTTATGGGACAGGCTCGTGGAATGTACACATTTGCTGGGCATTTAAAATGGATGCCAGTGATTGCTCTAGGATATTTTGCAAGTATTGCGGTCCACTTTGTAGTGAACAGCCGCTTTTTTGATAATGTGCCTTTGTAGAATTATTATAACCCGGTACCGGAGAGCTCTGTCGCTCTCTGGCATAGGGATGTCGTGTAAAAGAGAGGGGAAGTCATATACGTGTATTAGTAAAAGTGGTATCGTAGTTTCATATTGAAACAGAGTTGGAACCTTTTAAACTAATTTCAACCCCATGTGTGAAACAATGCAAATTGAGTCAACACTGCAGAACGTTCCCGGTTTAGATGAGATACTGAATGGTATACCCCATGGTATTGCCATTTTAGGGCCGGATCTGTGCATTCTAACCATGAATCGTTTTCTTGAGGCGATGACAGGTTATGATGCCGATGAGGTGCGGGGGGTCTACGGCGAGTATGTGTTGCGTACAAATCTTGATGCAAAAAAGCAGCCGTGCAAAAAGGTGTTGAAAACCGGAGAGCCTGTTTCAGTTGACGGAAATATAATTAATCGCCATCGTAAAAAACTCCCCATTCATTTTACCTTTACCCGGCTTCACGATGAATTGGGTCAGCCTGTGGGAATTCTAATCGTTCTGGAAGATACTTCAGTTGCAATGGTTGAAGAGTTAGGCTTCCACGAACAGTCCATTCGCACCGAAATTCTTGGGCACAGCCCACCAATGGAAGCAGTGTTTGAACTGATGTCTGTTCTCGCTCGCACGGACGCCTCAGTGCTGATCACTGGAGAAACTGGAACCGGCAAAGACTTGATCGCAGAGGCTCTGCATAAGTCATCACCGCGGGCCAGGCAGCCGTTTATTAAGGTGAACTGTGGTGCGCTGCCGGAGGCCTTGCTGGAATCGGAACTTTTTGGCCATGTGAAAGGGGCTTTCACCGGAGCCTTGACGGAAACAGTTGGCATGTTTCGATTGGCCAATAAAGGGACTATTTTCCTCACAGAGATTGGTGATCTTTCGCTCCCCCTACAGGTAAAACTCCTAACTGTACTCGATGATCGTGAGTTTTTTCCAGTGGGTGGAAGTAAAAAGGTGCAGGTTGATGTTCGCATTATTGCTGCCACTCACCGAACACTGCGAGAAGAAGTGCGGAAAGGGCTTTTTCGTGAGGATCTTTTTTATCGGCTAAACGTTCTGCACCTGCATACTCCTTCCTTGCGTGAACGTGATGGGGATATTCGATTATTGCTGGGTCATTTTCTACGGCAATTTAGTGAGAAACTTGGGCGGAAGGTGACAGACTTTAGTGCAGAGGCAACAGAAGTCCTTCATAACTATTCCTATCCCGGAAATGTTCGGGAATTACGAAATATTGCCGAATATTCAGCCAATATCTGTCAGGGAACTATGGTTGAGTTAAAAGATCTTCCGCAATATCTGTTTCGTCCCTTGGAACCGACTGTGGTGGATACCGTCTCGCCTCCTCCTTCCTCTCCCCCTCCAGTAGAACACGTCGTTCCCCTCAGAAGAGAAAACAGTGACTGGACTAATATTGAAAAAGAAATGATTTTGAATGCAATGCGTGAGAGTGGGGGGAATCGAACTAAAGCTGCCAGATTGCTGGGTTGGGGGAGAACGACCCTTTGGCGAAAACTTAAAAAACACCAGTTGACCTGATGAGGATACGAATATGAAAATTATGATTAGTACTCGTGGTGATTTTGTCTCTCCTCGTTTTGATTTGAGTTCCGAGGTTGTTATTGCAACCTGTTATGACCACCAACTCATGGAGGAACCACGGTCCCTTATTTTATCTGATATTTCTGCTGAAGTACTCTGCGATCTTGCCTTGAAAGAAGATGTTGCACTCGTTGTTTGCGGTGGGATTGAAGACGAACATTATAAGTTTTTAATCTGGAAAAAAATAAAGGTTATTGATGCTGTTATCGGGCCATATGCCGATGTGTTGCAGCTGGCCATGAATAACGAACTTCAATCAGGTACAATATTCGCGGGTGTGGCATCGAGAGAGGTGGCCCCATGAGTAGACATCGCCACTGGCTGGAAAAACTTATTCCTGCACCGAAAACAAACGATGATTACGGATGTAATATTACTCGAGAATACCGACGGTTTTCAAGGGGGTTGTCCATAATTCTGCTTATATTGGTTCTCGCACCCTTAACACTTGTTTCAGTTCTTGCGCATTATCAATACGAAAATCTTTTACAGGAGGAAGAACAGGATCAACTAGTTCTTAATCTGGAGGAGGCGCAGCTCACCATTGAACATTATGTGTCCGAATTACAGTCTGTTATACAATTTGTTGCCCGTGATGATCGTTATGAGGAGCTGCTTGATCCAAAAAAGCTGGAAGCTCTATTTGTGAGGTTGAAAAGTGAGTATCCCGGTTTCGCAGATATTGAAGTCATCGATTCTAACGGAAGACAAAAGACTTATTTTGGTAACTATTCTCTTGGAGAGCAGGACTACTCAAATCAGATCTGGTACAAAAAAGTTATGCTGCAAGGACTGTATATAAGCAGTGTTTTTTCAGGCTTTCGGGATGTTCCCCACTTTGTCATAGCAGTCAGTAGAAAACATCCTGAGAAGGAGGATCTTTGGGTTTTGCGAGTGACCATTGATGGGAAGACACTGCAACACTTTATCGATACGATCAGAACCAGTTATTCTGATGATATGTTTCTGGTTGACTCGGAAGGAATTACAACAACCCAACCGCTGAAGTATGGCAAAATTGGGGAGATATGTATTTTTCACAGGATCGCAGGTGAGGAAGAAAAAACCTTTGTCAGTAAAATGTCCAGCGGGATTACAATTGTTAAAAAAACAGTTGGTAACCAGAAGGTTAATCACGCGGTTGCTTCCCTTGTCAACGCCCCATGGAAATTGGTGTTAATCAAAGAACAGTATCTGCATGCTTCCTCATGGACACAGTTTAAAATTAAACTCATCACTATGTTTCTGACCTGTGTTGTTATCGCAATCTTTGTTATTATCGAAATCAGTACTGCAATTACAACTCACCTGCGTGTGTCCGACAAAAAACGACAACAGTTGTATAGCGAGGCGGAGCATAGTAACAAGCTTGCATCCATAGGACGGCTGGCAGCAGGTGTTGCCCATGAGATAAATAATCCCCTTTCCATAATTAATCAGAAAACTGGACTGGTGCAGGATTTTATGGAATTCTCTGGAGATTTTGAACATAAAGAGGCAATGGCCGAGGCACTTGCCGGTATTCAGAGCAGTATAAATCGTTGCAAAACAATTACCCATCGTTTACTAGGATTTGCCCGGCATACTGATGTGGAAACTGAAGAGCTTGATGTCAACAGCCTTCTTCGTGAAGTTATTGATTTTCTGGCACGGGAAGCCACTTATAACCAGATACGAATTGATTTTGACCTGGATTTGGACGTCGGCAAAATAATGAGTGACCGTGGTCCGTTGCAGCAGGTTTTTTTAAACATTACCAATAACGCCATTGATGCCATTGGTGATCATGGAACCATTGTTCTCAGCTCCCGTAAGGTTGATCAAAAGAGCATTTTGATTAAGATTGCAGATGATGGCCCGGGGATGTCTACAGAGGTGCAGGAGAGGATTTTCGAACCATTCTTTACGACTAA
This sequence comes from Desulfocapsa sp., assembly GCA_022712895.1. Taxonomy (GTDB): domain Bacteria; phylum Desulfobacterota; class Desulfobulbia; order Desulfobulbales; family Desulfocapsaceae; genus Desulfocapsa. The sequence goes on along the minus strand of JAFLJS010000062.1, from coordinate 24,679 downwards.
GGAGACCGGTAAAGGGACTGGACTTGGACTCTCCATAACGTATGGTTTAGTGCGAAAACTTGGTGGCGATATCAAGGTGATATCTGAGCTTGGTGAAGGGACTACTTTTAAAATAACTTTACCAGTGCAGCAGAGTGAATAGATGTTTTTAAGTCAACATTTCGGGTGAACAGATGAGTATGCCAACAGTGTTAATAATTGATGATGAAGTTGAGTTCGCCTCAACCTTATGTCAACGGTTAAAACTTCGTGGGATGGCCACAGTGGATGTGCACAGTGGTGTTGAGGGCTTGGATGCTCTTAAAAAAATGAATCCGGATATTATCATTCTTGATTTGAAAATGCCTGATATGAGTGGTCTTGATGTCCTTGAAAAAATAAAGGAACTTGATTCGACCATTGAGGTTATTATGCTTACCGGGCATGGTTCTGCTGGTTCCGGTGTAGAGGCTAAAAAAAGAGGTGCGTTTGCTTATGTGATGAAACCGCTCGATATTGCGGAACTTATGGCTATAATAGAATCTGCACATAAAAAACGCGGTAAGGGTTAGATATTTTATGGATGCAAAAACAGAGAACAGTATTCGCGAAGCACAACTGGAATCGTTTGGCAGATTGATGGCTGGGATGGCCCATGATATGAAAAACCATCTTGGTATTATTCGTGAGTCCAATGGTTTGATGGGTGATATCCTTGAAATGGAACCACTGGTTGCAGACGAAGTCATGGTGGAACGTTTTCAGAAGTCCATCGCAGCCATTGAACGGAGAATAGTCATTGCAGCAAAGATGATGCATCATCTTAGTGGAATGGCGCATAGGCCGGATACTCCATATTCTTCTTTTTTGATCAATGATTTGATTGAGGAAGAGTATGTCTTTCTGGAACGCTTTGCTCGGTTGAAACAGATTGAAGTTCGGTTTGAATTCGGTGATGATGTTCCTGCCATTATCAGTGATCCAGCCTTACTTCAGCACGTTTTCTATCGGGTGTATACCAGCTGTCTTGAGCTGCTGGAAGAGAAGCAGACGCTCACCATAGTAACGGACAAGGAAGACAGAAATGCGGTGATATTGTTTCGTTTTTCTGGTGTTTTACAGATGGAACCTGAGACGGTACGTGATGATCTTCTGCTTGCTGCAGTTGCAAAGCTGCAAGGGGAGATAACAGTCATTGATAATGATCAGAGAACTTCTGATATGAAACTCTTGTTTTCCTCTATGAACGTATGATGGAGTCGTAAAAACTCTTCATCTGCTTCGTTACTGAAATATTTCTATCATTACGACGTGCCTTAGTACGCCGAAATGATAGAAATATTTCGTGCCTCGCATATGAAGTTTTTTACAACCCCATCCTGTTTCTGGGGTTTTTACGAGTTTATCAACGTATGACAAGTATGAAAGAATGATACGATTTTATATGTTGAGCTTTACAGAATAGCCTATGATTCTAACTGTTATCTTAAAAAAACTAAGGAATGCATGTACCGATCTGCTTCCCATTGTGCTGGTAATTGCATTTTTCCAGATGGTGGTGATACGCCAGCCTTTGCCTCAGATTGGAGAGGTCCTTTTTGGTACCCTTCTAATTGTGCTGGGGCTCAGTCTTTTTATTCAAGGGCTTGAAATGGGGTTGTTTCCCATAGGGGAGGCCATGGCCCAGGCACTTGCCAGAAAAGGAAGCCTCTTCTGGCTGCTCTCATTCGCTTTTGCCCTTGGATTTTCGACCACAGTTGCAGAACCAGCCCTTATTGCTGTTGCAGCAAAAGCAGCCGATATCGCTGGTAGTGGTGGGCTTATCGACCCCAGTCCCGAATCTCTGAAACAATACGCCTTCGGACTTCGCATGTCTGTGGCATTTTCTGTGGGACTGGCCATTCTGATAGGGGTCATGCGTATCCTGCGTGGATGGCCCATTCATTACTTGATCATTGGTGGTTATGTACTTGTTATGCTGATGACAATTGTTGCTCCTAAAGAGATCATTGGTATCGCTTATGATGCCGGTGGAGTTACCACATCCACTATCACAGTGCCACTTGTGGCAGCATTAGGAGTAGGCCTTGCTTCGACAATTCGAGGCAGGAGTCCTTTAACTGACGGTTTTGGTCTTATCGCCTTTGCCTCTCTGCTCCCCATGATTTTTGTTATGGGATACGGGCTTATTGTTTTTAGATAAAAACATCTGACTCTATGGATTTTATAAAAGATTTCAGTGGAATACTACTTGCCACCTGTCGAGATGTCTTACCCATTGTTCTTCTAATTGTTGTTTTTCAACTGCTGGTACTGCGTCAGAAAATCCCCAATTTAGGTCGTCTTATAGTGGGAGGTGTCTATGTTGTTCTCGGACTTGCCCTCTTTCTTGCCGGGCTTGAAAAAGCATTGTTCCCCCTGGGTAAAATCATGGCGACCCAGTTGTCAGATCCGGCTTTTTTATATGGTACAACTGAAGTTGTTACCCATGCTGATTGGAAAGCTTATGGGTGGGTGTATCTTTTTGCCGCAATGATCGGTTTTGCAACCACCATTGCAGAACCTTCTCTTATCGCTGTAGCATTCAAGGCCCATGAGGTGTCGGCAGGTACCATTTCCACCTGGGGATTACGAATCACGGTGGCATTTGGTGTGGCCTTCGGAATCAGTCTTGGAACATTTCGTATAGTCAGTGGTACCCCTCTCTACTTATATATTCTTGTGGGATATTTAATCGTTATTGTCCAAACCATCTTTGCCCCGAAAAGCATTGTTGCACTTGCGTATGATTCGGGGGGGGTGACAACTTCTACTGTCACAGTGCCCCTCGTGGCAGCGTTAGGTCTCGGTCTGGCCAGTACAGTTCCTGGTAGAAATCCAGCACTGGATGGTTTTGGGCTGATTGCTTTTGCCAGCCTTTTTCCCATAATTGCAGTTATGGGATATGCACAGCTGATGGACTGGAAGTCAAAACGCAGCAAAAAAACAATGGAGAAAAAGAATGCGCTTTAAACTCATTTTATCATCGGTGAAAACAGATATCACGGATACTATTGTGGATGCTGCAAAGGCCGCAGGAGCAACCGGAGCTACAATTATCCCTGCCAGAGGGACTGGTATCCACGAAGCAAAGACTTTTTTTGGCTTGTCGCTGGAGGCACAAACGGACATCATCATGTTTCTTGTGGAAGAGCATCGGGTTATTGAAATTCTCGATGTGATAAAAGAAAGTGGTGAATTTCATAAACCAGGAACAGGCATTGCCTTTGTACTTCCTGTGGAGCATGTAGTTGGTCTGGAAAGTCAAATGGAACGTTTTAAGGAAGATGTTCGAGGAAGTTATTTTTAGAATGTTTTATGTCTGGTGACATGATAAGATTTTAAAATTGATGGCGTCGTAAAAACTCTTCATCTCCTTCGTTGCTGCACATTTTCTATCATTACGACGTACCTTAGTACGCCGAAATGATAGAAAATATTTGTGCCTCGGATATGAAGCTTTTTACTTAACCATCTAAGTTCTGGGTTTTTACGAGTTTATCAAAATTGATTAACTCATAAAAATCCAGAATTTAGAGAGTTCTACTCTTGGAGACAGTATGCGATTTGATAAAAACGTTATAATCAAGGCAAAAGATGTTGTGAAAGAAGGGGTGGTAACCATTGATGGAATGGCCACTGCCCAAGATGCTGCGGCATTGATGCGAGCTGAAAAAACAAGGTACCTTCTTGTGCAGAAACGACATGCTGATGATGCCTGGGGAATGGTTGTTATACAGGATTTTATCAAGGGTGTTCTGGTTGCTGGACGTTCTCCTGGTGAGGTGAATATCTATGAAATTATGACAAAACCGGTCATCACAGTACCAGCAGATATGGATATTCGTTATGTCGCCCGGTTACTTTTTCGTGCCGGTATCAGAAGGGCTCCGGTGGAAGAGAATGGTGAATTGATCGGCATGATATCTCTCTCTTCACTGATCCTTGAAAACGAACTTTTTTAGCTATAATGTTCTTTACAGACCTGAAGTCGCAATATCGAAATATAATACAATGACCAAAAGTGATATACCCATACCGGCTTGTGCTACTTGTGGAGAATCTGGTGAAACAGATTTTAAAAGTGGTGAGACCTTTTACCTCTGCACAAATTGTGGAACAGAAATGAAGTATATGCCAGCCGGAGAACTGTTGCATTCTGGAGGCAATAAGGGAAGAGAAAATAATGGCTGGGCAGTAAGTTTTTCAGTACGCAGTTCGGAAGCCTACTCCTCACAGGCCATGTTTGTTCTGGGGCTTGTTATTCTGCTTCTTAGTGTTTCTTTTTTATTGCTTGGGAAAATTGGTGTTGATGCGGCTCTCTGGAGCCTTGGTTCAGGCGTCGGGCTGATTATTATAGGGAAGATACGCTCAATCAGGCAAAAGAAAAAGCTTCAACAGGCTCTTGGCCAGTACCCTTATTGGAAAAAATAAGATTGTGTCTGGCACAGCCATAAAATCAGTTGAAATAAAATAACTCCGGCCCATCTGTGAAAACATATGGGCCGGAGTTATGTGAGGCTTTTTGTTGTCTGTTATTTTTTTGCGGTAACAGTTTTTGGAACCTTGTTTACATATTTAAAGAAAACCGGGAAGGCTACAAAGAAAGCAACGCAGATCAGATATTCGATACCTTTGATATGTGTGTAATAATCCACCAGAGTATGCAATGGTTTTACCATACCGATCGCTGACATATACTGGCCTGCCAATGTACTTACTGACCAACCCACTGAAGATAGAGCACTTGTTAATGCGGCACCTACCCAGAGACATATTATGGAACCCATTGCAAGTATGATTCTTCCGGCAGTTTTTGAATTTTTTGTATTTGTAGTCATGGTGATCTCCAGTTTCTATATTCAAACTTCGTTTTTTATGTGTTATTTACATTCCGGTTACTGCTGTGAATAAACTCTTTGCAAGTGTTACAGGTCCGTTGCTGGCAAGAGCGCTTATAATGCTTGCTGCACCCCAGATTCCTACAAGAGCAGCCATTGAGAAGCCGACGCCCAGAGCAAATTTAGAAGTTTCGTAACCAACATCTATTTGAGTTCTTTGGGCAGTGTTTGTATTTGTGTTCATGTTGTCCTCCTGATCGGATTTTTTGAGTATCAGTTAGCTTTTGTTGAGTGCAGTATCAGGCAGCGCCAATTGCGCCCAGTAGTCCTTTTGCAACGCCGACAATGCCGTGGTTCGTTAATGCGCTGATCATGCAAGCACACGCCCAGAGACCGACGAGAGCAACGGAGCTGATTCCAACGCCCAGAGCAAATTTAGAGGTTTCGTATGCGGCATCAACTTGAGTTCTTGTTGTTGTGTTTGTGTTAGTAGTCATGTTGTCCTCCAGTATCGATTTGATATTGTGTTTCTTTCATCTGCTTTGTCTCTTATATTGCATTGATGATGCCAGTTGTACGCGGAGTGCCACAATAATTCAAAAAGTACTGTAACTACTTGAAAAAACGGTATGAAAATGTCTAACGTCGGCGTTTCGCGTGCCACATAAATGTGGTTTGAAAAGTGTGGCATGATCACAAATGTAGTATGAGTGTGGAAAAGTGTAGGGTGTTGCCTACGCTTCTGTTGCATACTGTTGTGGATAGGTGTTGTCGTGGACGTGGTGGATGATCAGGAGTGTTGTCTTGAAGAATTATACGGACAGTTTTTGAGACGATTTGCTTTTTGTGCAACTGGTGCTTATAAGGGAAAGAGTATCGTAGGGAGAATAGAAAAGAAGCTGAATCTTTTTACGAAATAGATTGACAATACAAAGGGTTTTTTTTATCTTGTTTGTATTGTGTATATGCCCGATGCGTCGGGCAAATGGTATGATAAAGGGTCAAATAGGCCTAAAATGAGAACTAGGAGAATTAATATGTCGTTTAATGTAGAAGTAGATAAAGACAAGTGTACCGGCTGTGAAGAATGCATTGATGCTTGTCCAGCGTCTGTACTTGAGTTGGTTGACGAGAAATCAGATCCAGTTGAGATGGATGAATGTCTTGGTTGTGAGACCTGTGTAGAAGTATGCCCAGAGGGTGCTATCACAGTTGAAGAAGTATAAGCAGTACTGAATTTGTTTGACCTGAGATGTCCTTGCAACTTGTTTGCAGGGACATCTTATCTCAGGGGCTAGTTCTCAGCCTCTATTGTCTGTTTGATCTCACTTGAATGTTCATTGGCTAGCTGCTGTACAGCTCGTGCCTTGTCCAGAGGTTCCTGAATGTACTTTACTGCTTTTTGAGCGGTCTCTTCAGTAAACGAATCAACGGAACTCTTTTTCTTTTCTTCATCACCACTGCAGCCAGTATAGAGTAAAGGATAACAGAGTAGCAGGAATAAAATTGCTCTATTCATATTTTGCTCCCACAGAACCGGCAGGTTTCAGCTTTGTTCGAGATTTTTTTATGGCAGGATGGACAGCGCTTAATTTGTGGCAGAAGGTTAAACAGTGCAATGAGCATCACCAGGCCACCTGTTATTATAGGTACAGGTGCTGTCGCGACCGAACTGTCATACTTTGAAATTCCTGCGATTACAGCAATAAGGCCAACAATAAATGCAATGACTCTGAAAAACATATCGTTATTTCCCGGGTAGTATTTCATGGAGGCGAGAAGCCCCCGATGGAGTAATAAGACTGTAAAACTGCACTGTTGTCAAGGGTGATGCCAAGAGTAAGAGGAGCTCTTACTCTATGGTATTCAGAATGATGTGCTCAGTTTTGAACTTTTGAGGAGGCAGAAGTGCTAGACAAGAACGAAGGCCAAAGCAAATGACATTCCACCGCAAATGATAAGTGCGGAAATATATTGTAACGGATTCATAAACAGAATGGGTAGGGTGCCGATGGCAAGCAGGAAAAAGATTCCACGACCCATCTTGATTATTTTCACTTTTTGATCCATTGATTACACAAAATGTGTGAAAGTGAGAAACTCCTGCTCACCGGTAATGGCATGTGAGCAGAAGATATCAGGGAGAGTTATCGATTATTTTCTTGCTGTAACCGCTTTTGGTACCGTGTTAACATATTTGAAGAAAACTGGAAAGGCGACAAAGAAGGCAACGCAGATCAGATACTCAATACCTTTGATGTGTGTGTAATAATCCACCAGGGTATGCAGTGGTTTTACCATACCAATTGCTGACATATACTGACCAGCTAATGTAGAGACTGACCAACCCACCGATGACAGAGCACTGGTTAATGCGGCTCCCACCCAGAGACAGATGATGGCGCCCATTGCAAGTATGATTCTTCCAGCTATTTTTGAATTATTTGTAGTTGTACTCATGCCATTCTCCTGGTTCGATAATTTTATTCGTAGTGTTCAATATTGTTTTAGATGCCGATTACTGCTGTGAAATAACTCTTCACAAGATCTACAGGACCGTTGGTGCTAAGAGCGCTCACAAGACTTGCCACACCCCATATCCCAACAAGAGCAGCCATAGTGATACCCACACCTAATGCAAATTTAGAAGTTTCATAAGCAGCGTCTACTTCTGTTTTTTTAGCGGTGGTTATATTTGTATTCATGGTGTCCTCCGGTTGTGTGTTTTTTAAGTATCTAGAGAGTTGATTTGTCAGGCAGCGCCAAGTGCGCCCAGTAAGCCTTTTGCCACTTCGACAATGCCGTGGTTTGCTAATGCGCTGATCATGCAGGCACATGCCCAGAGACCGATAAGAGCAGCGGCGCTGATTCCAACTCCCAGAGCAAACTTAGAAGTTTCGTATCCTGCGTCAACTTGGGTGCTTGTCGTTGTGTTTGTATTAGTAGTCATGGTGTTCTCCTGTATCATTTTGATATTGTGTTTCTTTCCTTTGCTTTGTCTCTTACATTGCATTGATGATGCCAGTTGTATGTGGGGTGCCACAATATTTCAACAGTGTGCGTAACATATGGAAAATATGGCATAATATGTGATGTTTTTAAGTGGGGTCTGTGCCACACATGTGTGGCGTGAAAAGTGTGTCACGATCAAAAGCGTAGCAAGATGAAAGAAAAGTGTAGGTTTTCACCTACATTTCTGTAGCATACTTTTGTGGATAGGTGTTTCAGAGGAGGTGGTGTTATTCAGAAGTGATTGTTACGAACCAAAAGTAGGGGGTAGAAATGAGAAAAGCCCGATAGCAGGGAGTGCTATCAGGCTCAAGTGAAGCAAGAACTTCTTTGTAGTATAAGGGACTAATCCGTTATGTCGTTGGTCAGAAAATTAATAGCTTCCCGATCGATTAAACCATATTCCACCGAGAGCAGCACACTTGTTTTTTTACTGGCGAACCACCAGCGTCGACAAGGTTTACCATCAATAAAGAGTGATAGCCTGTTGGTGATAGCAATGAGATCCAGCTTGCTAGCCAGTTTACTGATGTGTTTTCCCTGTTTCTTGAAGTCTTTTGCAGAATGTACACACATTGATGGTAATTTTTTAGCCATGTAAACCTCCTCATGTAGGATAGTTAAACTTTGCTGCAAACAACTAATAACTGATTAGTTGCTCTCCTTTGGGCAATAAGAATGTTTTTCATTCTCTTCATTATACACCACAAGCTTTCAATCCGGAAATGTCTTTTGTCATAATTGCTACTCATCCTTGTTTTGAGGAGGACTTAAAAAGTTTATCATAAATTGACAAACATAGACCAATGCAAAAACCACCATAATTACAAGGGCCCAGTCCAGGAGTCGAGAGGTACGAATGAGTATCCAGTTCAGCATTTTTCATTTACCCGTTTTTCACGAAATGGAATGTCAATGAGGCATTGATTCGTCACCCCGTTTTTTCTATTAACCTGGAGACTCCCGCCAAAAGTATGGAGGAAGTCATTGCAGAATCGCATGTTGTGCCAGGGGCGTTCTGTTACGGGCACGGTGTCGTCAGGATTTGTTTTCCAGGGGGCACCATTATCTTCGATTGCAATAATCACCCTATTTTCAGTAAGCAGTTCATCTGTTAAAGAAATAGTTATCTCTTTGGCTTCGTGTTGTCGTTGGAGGGTGTCAGAACGGTTGAGTGCGACTCTACTGCTTTGCAGAGCAGATAATATGACAAGTTGCAAGTCACTGACATGATAATTCAATATACGTGACGGATTATCAAGAGTGAGATGTAAGGTGATCCTGTCATTTTTCAGTGTCCCCTGTACAAGTCCAGTTATAGGAGCAAACATATCTTCAAGGGAAAGGCTTTTGGCTGCACCATCTTCACTGCTACTGGTAAACTGGATCATATGCGTCAGGAGTTCTGACATTTTTCTTTCTTCGATAAATAACTTCTGCAACAATACTTTAGAATCATGATCCACCTGTAGATCGTGACTCAGATCAAGGATAGCTTGGGTGTAGTTGATAATTCCGTTTGAACGATTTGTCAGTTCGTTACTGATGCCTCCAAGTAGATTGCCTATACTTGAGTTGCGATAGAGACGTGACATTTCCTTTACATTGCGCTGATTTGGTTGCACATCTCGCTCTGATGGCTGTGCGGCCATGTTTTCAATACTCTTATGGAGTGTAAAAAGGGATATGGTATCTTTTTCTTTCGGAAATAATGCTTTGCAATAGTGAAGAATGGGAGATGTAATATACTGGTTAATAACCAGCAGCATAATACTGATCGCGGCTATGATGAAGGTGAGTAGCCCAACTAAGGCTCTGTGTAATCCTAATAGTTGTTTTTGCGTATAGCGTGTGATGAGTTGATTAAACGCAGTGAGCTTTGCATGTATTGTACGGAGTTGTCTGGTGAGTTTAGCTTTTTGATTTGTGTCTGTTCCGCTGCTGCTATTTTGTATGCTGCGAAGAGTAACCGTCAGGTGAACCAGATCAACCTGGCTGATAAAGTTTAATTTGAATTCTTCTGGGATAAGGACATCTTGTAAAATATGTGTAAGCTCATCGTCAAGACCTTGGATTTCTATTATAAGTTTTGAGCTGTCCAGAGCCTTGTCAGAGAGGAACGTCTCGTTAATATGTTCTTTTATTCCAGTGAATTGAAAAAGTATATGCTGACTGGATCTTACCAGGGAGTCGCACTGGTGATAGAGTAGATATTGCTTTCCTGCGAAAAATATCACCACCAGCAGCAGGGCGATGGTGCTAAAGGTGAAGAGAGAAAATATTCTTTTTAGTGAAATTTGTGAGAAAAATTTTTTCATCTGTAGTCTCCCTTTTCCTCTGCTATTGAAACATATTCCAGAGTCTCTTTTGCAAGAGACTCTGGGGTAGAATGAGTGTTCAGGTTCAGGCTTTACTTCTCGCCTTTCCATTCATAAACGATGGGAAGACGATAGACTATGAAACGGTAGGTTAAGAAGTAGAGAGCGTAGATTGTTACTGTAATCCATACTTCTTTCCAGTGTGGAATCTCTTGGTACATCTGCCAGTTGAAGCAGACAAGAGCTGTGTTGAGTCGATTCCAGATGATTCCAATGGCAGCAATAAAGGCACCGACTCTGATAAGTGTTACCCAGTTATTTCTGACACCAAAGGCAAACATAAACATAGGCAGTACAACTGCAACGCCCAGTTCAAGCATGTAATAACTTCCCCATCCCGTGAGCAGGTAAGTCCATTCCTGGTCATGGGCAACGGCTACAAGTTTGATAACCAGATAGGTAATCATGGCAAGAGAAGCACCTTTGGCCATTCCTATGGTTACGTAGTCCAGGTTGTCTTTGAACTCATCATCACAACGCCAGCCCATGAAGTTTTTGATCAGGGTTGATGCGATAATTACCATGGAAAGTCCTCCAAAAATGGATGAGACGAAGAAATGTATCCATGTAAAGTTGGATGAGATCCAGAGTGGGTGAATTTTTGCCGGTGCATAGGTGAATAAGGCACCGAGAGCACCTTGATGCAGCGTTGACAGGATAATACCGGCAACTGTGAGGCCAAGGACATATCTGCGTATGATACGTTTTCCTTTGAGCCAGCCAATCCATTCGAAAAAGGCGGGCAGTACTTCAGCTATTTGTACGGAGAGATAGGTAGCGACATGCCAGGCCACAAGAAATAATACCGCAGCAGGTCCTAAGGAAACAAACATAGGGTAGGGCAGGCGCCATGGCATACCGAGATCGATCTCAAGAAACACTACAGCAAAGAAATATCCAAGGAGTCCATTGAGCAGTGCAAGCCGTTCAATGGAATGGAAATCTTTTCTACCAAAGAGTTCAACCGTGGTGCCAAGCATAAATCCTGACGCTGACAGAGGAACCATACCAAAGAGTCCAAATCCTAAGAATAGACCCCAGGGATAATCGTTTGAAGCGTGGGTAACCCATCCCAAACCAAAGGCATAGCGGCCAAGAATCAGCGGGATGCCAATGGCAAAGAGCATTATCATAAACCAGTTTACCGGGTTTCTGAAAAATTGTTTTTTATATTCAGTGACGGAGAGTCCAAGCCATAATTTTTCTTTAATGGTCCAGGCTGAGCCATCTTCTTTTGTGTGATGGGCGATTGGAATTTCAGGTCTTTCATTGGAAAAGAGTTTCATGCCTGCTCCTCCTTCTCATCATTTTCTTTCGTTTTTTTCAATTCTGCTTCTTTTTCCATTTCTCTTACTTTATCTTTTCGTGTGGCCAGTAAATGGAACCCTACAAAGAGACCGGGCCAGATGGTTAGAACCATGGGAACCATCGCCAGGAACTCTTTTACAGAATTAATGATAGGCTCTTTGGGTACGTGCGTATCAAAACCAACTTTGTCAAACGGTACGCTTGAGAGATACATCCAGGCGGTACCACCTACTTCATGTTCGCCGTAAATATGATCGACATATTTTCCAGGGGTCTCCCGGATGCGTTGTTTACCAATTTTCAGAACGTCTTTGCGCCTGCCAAAGGTTAATGCTTCCTGCGGACATGCTTCAACACATGCTGGTGGCTCTCCGTTTTTGAGACGAGTGTCATAACAGAAGATACATTTCATAATCTGGGGCTTAAACGCACTGGAATACTTAAATGCTGGGATATAGAATGGACATGCAACCATACAGGTTCTACAACCAACACAAACCTTGGCGTTATAGATAACAGCCCCTTCTGGGGTCTTGGTGTAGGCGTTAACAAAGCAAGATGTGAGACATGCTGGCTCATTGCAATGGTTACACTGGACTTTTCTAAAAAGTGGATGATCAATTTCTGGTGGATTGTAACGATTGACGATTGTATAGGCTGTTTCGTCGGTACGTCGTTTCTCACCGTGGTGCATGTAGTCAAATACTGAAAAATCATCAAATGGTACTTCTGGTTCTGGCAGGTTTTGTTCTTTATTACATGCTGCCTCACAAGACCGACAGCCTACACAACGGGTAAGATCGACAATGACGCCCATTCCTTCGGGGTAGTTGTCAAAATCACCTGAGGCCGCACTTTTCTTTTCTTTTAAGACCGTGACCGCGGCAGTTGTTGCCAGGCCACCTTTAATAAAACTTCTTCGATTGAGTTTTTTCATAATGTCCTCCTTAGACTGGTTACCGAATCCTGGTCAATGTTTAGCACCAGATGAAGTTCCACCTGCCGGAGCATGTTTTCCAGTATTGAAGAGCTTCTCCCCAGCCTCTGTCATTGCGTGGCAGTCCTGACAACCAGTCGGGCCTTCGATGATCACATGGCAACCGATGCAGTTCAGGTGATATGCTCCCTTTAAGCCTGGTTTATCGATGTGGTATATTCGGGGGTCATCCAGTGTGGACAGATATGTATCGTTAAAGCGATCAGCAGCGTGGCATCCTACACAACTCACCTCATCTGCTTCCGGTGTATTTGCATGACATCTGAGACAGTTCGGATCTGCAACCTGAACGCCAGTTGTATGATGATGGCACTCTTCGCAGCTTGCATATCCCACATGCATAAGGTGATCGAATTCAACAGGCGTATAATATTTGGCCAGCGAGTCGATGGTCACAGTTTCCGGGGCATCCGACGCATCCATCGCAAAAAGGTGTCCGGGTGCAAACAGTATTGCGCCTGTAGTCAAGGCCAGTGCCGTTCGCATGATTTTTTTTCGCGTTTGCATTATTTCCTCCTTGTAAAAAAACTTCGTTTATCCTGATAAATTAGTAATGTTTTTTGGTTCATCCCTCCTTTTGCTTATTTCGTATATTTTCTTCTGTTTTTTTGTCGTTTAGGTAGCATTGATGGACGATTTCAAATTCTTCACCGTCCACAGTCTCGTTGACCAGTAATGCTTCTGCTAGTTTGTGCAGGAACTTATTATTGACTGTGAGCAGGTCGAAGGTCTCGCTGTAACATCGTTCAATAAGGTTTTTTATTTCCTGATCAATATGCTCAGCAGTTTTTTCGCTGTATGCTTTTGACGCTGAGGTACTGCCTAAAAACCCTTCCTGTTCCTGTGAGTATGCTATGGGGCCAATGGCCTCACTCATGCCAAATTCACAGACGAAACGAGAGGCGATATCAGTTGCTGACAAGATGTCGTTACTTGCACCAGTTGTCTGATGGTCAAAAACGATCTCTTCAGCAACACGGCCACCCATAAGTATTTTTATGCGGTTGATGAGATAATCGCGTGAATAGGTGTACCTGTCATCAAGAGGCACTTGCTGAGTAAGGCCCAGTGCCTGTCCACGTGGGATGATGGTGATTTTATGAACCGGATCTGTCTCAGGCAGAAGTTTTGCTGTAATGGCGTGTCCCGCTTCATGGTAAGCGGTTATTCTTCTGTCTTTCTCTTTGATCACAAGATTCTTTCGTTCAAGACCAAGACTGATCTTGTCTTTGGCATCTTCAAAGTCACTGCTGTCTACGGCTGTTTTGTTTTTACGTGCTGCCATAAGTGCCGCTTCATTGACTAGATTTGCGATTTCAGCACCACTGAATCCGGGGATGGCTCTGGCAATTACCGACAGATCTGTGCAATGGGAAAGGACGATTTTTCGTGCATGTACTTCGAGTATCTTTCTGCGTCCTTTGACATCTGGCAGGGCAATGGTCACTTGGCGATCAAATCTGCCGGGTCGTAACAATGCAGGGTCAAGGATGTCCGGTCTGTTTGTGGCTGCAATAATGATCACTGTTTCGTCGGAATCAAAACCGTCCATTTCAACAAGGAGCGCATTTAGTGTTTGTTCCCGTTCGTCGTTTGAGCCGCTGGCATTGCCACCACTTCGTTTGCCGCCAATTGCATCAATCTCATCGATAAAAATGATACAGGGTGCATTCTTCTTGGCTTCTGTGAAGAGTTCACGAACTCTGGATGCCCCAACACCAACAAACATTTCAACAAAGTCTGAGCCGCCTATTGAATAAAAAGGAACGGATGCTTCGCCAGCAATAGCTTTAGCCAATAATGTTTTTCCTGTTCCCGGAGGGCCTTGGAGAAGAATACCTTTGGGGATGTATCCACCAAGGACAGAAAATTTTTCAGGATTGGTTAATGAGTCGACAACTTCAGAAAGTTCCAGACGTGCCTCACTGATGCCAGCCACATCATCAAAGCTGATATCAATTTTCTTTTTTGGATGAAATGATTTGCCCTTACCTTTGCCAAAATCAGCTTTTGGTCCCTGTTGATTTCTGCTAAAGATCAGATAGCCACCAAGAATTAAAAGAACAGGCAGCATGGATCGCATAAAACCGCCCCAGTTTTCAGTTGCTGATTCAGCTGTAATCTCGATATTTTTTTCTTTGAAAAGTGGCATAACAAGAGTTACATCGGGAATGTAGGTACTAAAAGAATGTGACAGGACATCTTCGGCGGTAACTTCTCCGCCTTTCAGATGTATAGATTTGATTTTATTCTGCTCAACAAGCTCAATAAATTCACTGTATGAACGTTCTATGGGGGTGGTTTCGTTTATATAAACGTTGTATCCAACCACGCCTATAAAAGTAAGAAGCAGTACGAGTAATCCTGTTTGAATTTGGGACATTGTTTACTCCTCACTCTTCTTTGAGGTTAATCTTTTGTAAGACATTGATTTGTTGCGAATTACCCCTTTGAGCAGCAGCTCAAAAACTGCTTCTGCATCGGGAAGCATGGCAGCGTTGCTGCGAAAACAAAACTCGTCCAGGTAGAGTTGCAGATGTTTAGCAACGACTCCACCTCGATGAATTTTGTTGAGCCATATCTCAAAACTTTTGATGATTTGCTGGCTGCGATCAACAATGGCACTGTTCATGGTGATAAAGTTTTTCCTGGAGACAGACCTGAAAGCTTCGAGCTCTGGGAGGATCAGTGAAGAGCCCTGTAGGATTTGAATGTTTATAAATTCCTGAATGAGTTCTGGGCTTATTTCGGGAATTGTCCGCATTTTAATTCTTCCGGTAATCCCTGCCGGCATGATGATTTCAGCAGCAGCAAGAATATTGGCATTATTCTTTGCCTCACCCCCCAAAGAAATGCTTGCAGTCGCTAGCTCAACCGTATCTCTGCACTGTCTGTTGTCAGAAAAAGCCATGGCCATTCGTAGCTTTTGCAGCCAGGTCCAAGCTGTCTGATAACTGGAAAGTTTGAGCAGGCGTTGCAGATCTTTGGCACTGTGCCCTTCCTCACTTACAGCGAACCACCAGATACAGAGAAGCCATTCAGACAAAGGTTTTTTTGTGCCATGCATGATGGTGTTTGATGTGACTGAAGTGGGGTGTCCGCAGTGACCGCAAATTATGGTTTTTACAGGGAGTTGTTCAGTGTTCAGCCAGTTGCAATAAGAACATTCAAAACCCTGGGGCCAGCGTTTACCAAAGAGGAATTGCAGACTGCTTTCCTCATTAGGAAACAATTCTTTGAATTCATCCGTTGTTGTTGGGAACCGCTGCATCTGTTCTCCTTCAGTGTTGAACTACTTATCCACTTTAATTTGAGATATTGCACATATGGTGCCTATCTTGAAAAGCTATTAATCATTTTCTTAAGTATATAGATAACAGTATGTTATGAGATTTTGTGCGTGGCGGATACGGAACAGTGACTGGGGATGGAAGATGATGTACAGCGAAAGTGTGGTATTGTGCCACACTTCTGATCAGACAGAAGTGTGGCATGGAGAGGAGTGGGATTAGATATCGAGGGAATTGAGGTCGATCTGTAGTTCTTTTAATTTACGATAGAGAGTGGAGCGATCTATGTTGAGCAGACGTGCAGCCTTAGCCTTGTTACCACCGCTCTTTTTGAGGGCAGCGATAATAGCGTCTTTGAGACTGTCGGGTTGAAAGAATTGTGGAGTAAATTGTGGCTCGTTATCTGGAATGTGCGTCTCCTGAACCTGGGGAGTCATGGGTTTATAGTCCTGAGGATAGAGAATCTCTGCTGGCAGCAGCTCTTTTGAAATAGTGGAATCATTACAGAGAACAGCTGCACGTTCAATAACATGTTCAAGTTCACGGATGTTTCCAGGCCAGTGATATGCGGCGAGTAACTCTCTGGCTTGTTCTGATATGCCGTTAATCGGTTTTCCCATTAGGCTGGCATAATGATTGAGGAAATGATTTGCAAGAAGCATGGTATCACCATTTCGTTCGCGCAAGGGTGGAAGAATAATATCAATCACCCGCAGACGAAAATAGAGATCTTCGCGAAATTTACCGCATTGCACCTGTTCACGTAGGTTTACGTTTGTTGCTGCAATTACACGGACATCCACTTGAATAGCAGTGTCACGTCCCACAGGGTAAAAAGTTTTTTCCTGTAGGAAACGCAATAGCCTCAGTTGCATCATGGAGGATATATCGCCGATCTCGTCCAAAAACAGTGTTCCTCCATCAGCCTGAAGAATACGGCCCATACGATCTTCATCGGCACCGGTAAAGGAACCTTTTTTATGACCAAAGAGTTCACTTTCCAGGAGGTTTTCCGGGATGGCTGTGCAGTCAACTTTGACGAGAGGCCGATGTCTTCTGTGACTTTCAAGATGCAGCGCTTCCGTGGCCAGTTCTTTTCCCGTACCGCTTTCACCTGTTATCAACACAGCAGAGTCGACCCTGCCCACATTCTCAATCATTGTGTAAACATTTTGCATAACTTTGCTTGAACCAATCATGCGATGAAATGTGGAGCGCCGGTTGCCTTCCTGCTTGGGGACACACACTGTCATATCACGAATAACGATAACAACACCGTGGGTACCACCTCTACCATCATCTAATGGGGATACGCAGAGGCTGAGGATTTTTTGTTTTCCTGAAAGGCTTTCAAATTCAATGCGATGTTCTGTGATTTCAATTCCTGAACGTAACACTTTCTCAGTCTCTTCCTTGAAAAAACAGCTCCCCTGATCATTGCATATTGTAGCAAGGTTGGCATTTTCCTGAACATCAGGATTTATGGAACCAAACAGTGAACGGGCTGCCTGGTTCATTTTGACGATATTCATGTCGTCATCAATTGTTAAGATTGCATCTGATACACTGCGAAATAAGGTGTCTAGATAACTGCGATACCGTTCTCTGCTTTCTTCCGCCTTCACCTTTTCTTTCTGGAGCTTGTATTGCTGCAATGCCAGACGACTGGTTTTGAGGAGTTGCTCTTTTTCCACAGGTTTCTGGATATAGTCAAAAGCACCAAACCGTAACGCGTCGGAAGCAGTTTCTACATTTGGGTATCCGGTAACCATAATTACCGGGCAATCCATATTCAATTCCCGAATACGCTTTAATAGATCAATGCCAGTATTCCCGCCGAGGACGATATCGCTGATGATTAACTCAAAAGAGTTGTTGGCAAGTTCATAAACCGCTTCTTCAAAATTTGATGCAAGAACAATGGGGCCATACCCTTCTCGCTTGAGGAAAATCTTAAATGTATGGCGCAGGGACTCCTCATCATCAACCACAAGAATTGGAATATGCTCAGTTGTTTGGTTTGTCATTGTTTCTCCTGCTTATGGATTCGGATGATCATGAAAAAGTTGTCAAATCCCTGAACATGACAACAGCTCCGGTAATTCTCTGTCCTTCTATTATTGGAGTTGAGCTATACTCCACATTGAAGTTACTTCCGTCTTTTGTCCAGAAAACGTCATCTGAATTGAAGTGCACCTGACCGTCTGAGCAGGCCATATAAATGGGGCAGTCACTTTCCTGATACTTACTGCCATTGGAATGGCTATGGTGGACAAGTTCGTGATGAGATCGACCTATCAGTTCATTCTGATCCCAACCGAGCATGATAGAGGCAGCTTTGTTCATAAACGTTACTTTGCCTTCCACGTCGAGACCGAAAATACCTTCTCCTGCTGAGTTCAGAATGAGTTCCTGTTGTTTTTGCAGTTTTTTTGCTTTGGAAATATCTTTGAACACCACAACGGCTCCGTTGGTATTGCCGCCATTGAGCATTGGGGTTGAGGTGTATTCAACGGGAAAACTTCTTCCATCTTTAGCCCAGAAAACATCATCGCTTTCACTGTGGATATGCCCATCTTTGTAAGCTTTATATATTGGACATTCTTCAACAGGAAATGTACCACCTGATTTGCGGGTGTGATGTACGAGATCATGGTGGGATTTGCCGATAAGCTCTTCTTTTGTCCAGCCCAGAAGTTCTGTTGCTTTATGATTAACAAATGTCACCATGCCATTGCCGTCAATGCCAAAGATGCCATCACCAGCAGAATCAAGAATTGCATGGAGGCGTTTTCGCAGTTTAGTTCCTTCTGTCTCTGCCTGGATTCGTTCGGCGATCTCTCTGTTCAGAGAGCCATTGATCACCGACATCTCAAAAGTTTTTTTCTCAACGGCATCGTCAAGACTTGATTGCGCATCATTAAGGGAGTTGGTGATGGTGTCAATTTTGTCACGGAGTCGTACCTGTTTTTTCTGTGCCGTGTCGCAATCTTTTGCAAACAGAAAAAGAAAGAGCCCAAACACAGTTATCAGACAGGCGAGGGATGAGAGATTGTAGAGCAGAAAAGAATCGTCAGATGCTGCAATCTGCAGGTTCATGTAAAAGACCACAAGCACAGCCATAAGAAATCCTGTGGAGAGAATGATCAGAGATCGAGTTGAATGTGCCATAAACTTCTCCTTATTCGTTAGAGATCGGTAGGTCTACAATGAGTGAAGTTGATTCTCCGGGTTCGGTTTGAATGCGGAGCAGTCCTTTGTTATCCTGCATAAGGCCATGGCTGATACTTAAACCAAGCCCGGTACCTTCTCCTTTCGGTTTTGTGGAGTAGAATGGATCAAAAACTCGGTCAATTGTATCGTGAGCTATGCCCGTTCCATTGTCGGTCAGGGTGAGGCGTACGTATTCTTTTTTGTCACGCTGTATAGGTGCCCCTGCGATTGTGAAAATTTTATTGGGGTCATGGGTTGTATACCGTTCATTTAAAGCATACCGACCATTTGACAGGATGTTGAGCAGTACCTGTTGTATCTGCTGAGCATTGCAGTAGACGAGAGGGAGGTCGTCAGGGAGGTTCTGGATAATCGTTATCATATCGTTTTTGAAACGGTGCTGGATGAGTTCCAGGCAGTTGTTAACAATCTTGTGGATAGAAACAACTTCAGCAGAGTCTTCACGACGTCTCGAAAAATCAAGAAGATTGGAAACGATGGAGGCTACACGTTTTCCTTCTTTTATTATACGTTTTAAGAGATCCAGATTTTCTGGATCTTTGGGGTCATCAAGGATAATCTGGGCATAATTAATGATGCCATTAATCGGATTGTTAATTTCATGGGCAACACCGGCTGCCAGCTCACCAATGGAGGCCAGTTGGGCTGCGCGCATGGCTTCAGCTTTGGTCAACTCTTCCTCGGTGAGATCCCTTGCCACGAGGAGAGCTGCCTCCATGGTACTGTTCTGTAGGTTTAATGGGCTGACTGTTAATAGATAATTGCCATGTAGACCAAGGAGTTCTGTCTCAAGGATTCTACTGTGTCGGCTTTTAACCAGGTCTTCAAGGGGGCATGATGATTCTTTCAAGCGGCCAAGGTGCAGAACATCACATAACTGTTGACCGATGACCTCAGAGCGGGTTTTCCGTGCGGCGGTAAAGGTTGCGGAGTTGGCATCAAGTATTTTGGAGTCAATTGAGACTATCAATGCCGGATCTTGGATTGCTGAAAAGATATTCTCCCACTGGGCAACCGCCTGTTTCAGTTCCTTCTTGGCACGGATTTTTTCAGAGATATCGATGCCAAACAGAACCATACCCACCTTACCCTGTTCGATGTTTTGTCGAAATGAAGCGTGCCAGTTTATACTTTTTTCCGTATTGTCTTTTGTGAGCAGGCACGATTCAAAATTCATTTGATTCTGCTCACCCTTAAGCACGTTGCTTACCCGTTGCTGGTCAGCTTTTCTGTGATCCGGTGCCATGAGTACATCAACCCAGTAGCGGTCAATAACATCGCGTTCTTTGTATCCTGTAACTTCTTCGGCGGTTTGATTGAAAGATAGAATGCGTCCGCAGGGAGAGACAGATATCAGTAGAGCTTGCATGGTATCCACAATCTCCCGGTTAAAATCACGCTCAATCTGCATGGACAAAGTGATGTCCTGAGAGTAGAGAGCGAGGGAAATATCAGCTATTACTGTCTGTAGAAAAGATATTTCCTGCTCAATAAAGCAGTCCTTCTTTTCAGAATGAATGGAGAGTACACCAAATTCTTTTCCCTTGTAGAGCAGTGGCCATGCGGAGCAGGAAAGAAAACCGGTCTTTAAGGATATCTCACGTAAGGCCTGAGTGTCTTTTTCATTGCGAATGTCCTGGCAGATAACGTGTTGTCCAGTAAGAAGGGCTTTTGCAGCGGGATTCTCTTTATGCATCTCCGTTACAACCTGTTCGACAAGGTTCATACAGTCACGATCAGGAATATTGGCAGATGTTAAGGCAACAAGAGGCGTTATACCAAGGTTGTCATCGTCGCGTACTCCAGCCCAGATAAGACAATACTCTTTGTTATGCATAAGAACATTGCAGCATTTTTCAAGGAGCGTGCCCTTTTCAGTAAGCTCCCCTCCGTCGGATGCGGCTAGCTCATTAATGGCTAAAAGGATCTCGTTTCTTCTTGATGAATCCATAGTGTTATTCGACCTGTCGAAAAGTTTAAGCAACACATGTGGTGCGGAATGCGACACCGTACCACATAAATACTACAGTAGTGTGGTGCTAAATGCGACGCTTATGTGTTTCTAGAGGTTGATGCACAGAACGTGCCCGTATGAGATATTCCATGTTGCTATTTAAGGAAGGGTGAATATCGATGAAAGATTTAATGATAATTTATGGAAATGGATTTTAAGAGTATTATACTTTTAATTCGGTTGTACGTAAATTATAAGGACACTGGTTAAGATTAAAGAATCAAAAATCGTGGCATTTAGAGAATAAAGAAAATTTTGGGAATTTATTTATGAAGACACTAGACAGTTCGTCCGTACTGGTGGTGGACGATACCAGGATTAATGTAGATTTGCTTGTGCTGTTATTGCAAAAGATGAATTATATTGTTTGCGTTGCTGAGTCCGGAAAAGAAGCTTTGCAGAAGATAGCTACGAATCCTCCTGATCTGGTTTTACTCGACATTATGATGCCGGAAATGGACGGTTATGAAACCTGTAGGCGTATAAAAAGTAATCCGCTTTCAAAACATATCCCGATCATTTTTATCACGGCTCTTAACGAGACTAAGGATAAAATGAAAGGATTCGAAGTGGGTGGAGTTGATTTTATTACCAAACCTTTCGAAGTACAGGAAGTGCTGGCACGTGTTAAAGCCCAGTTAACTATTCAACATCTGCATAGGACACTGGCAGCAAAAAACAGCGAATTGGAAAAAGCCTTGGCGGAAGTTAAATCTCTGCAGGGTATTGTACCAATCTGTTCAAAGTGTAAAAAAATCAGAAATGATGATGGGTTTTGGCAACGAGTTGAACAGTATGTTTCCGAACGCACAGGGGCAAAGTTCAGCCATGGTTATTGTCCTAGCTGTCTGCAGTCTGAGATTGATAAACTGGATATGTTATAGGATGAGTTTAATCCCACAGTTGAGAGTACGCTGCACACTGAATATCCTGGAAGTATCGTAAAGAAGATAAACTCGTAAAAACCCAGAATTTAGATGGTTAAGTAACAAACTTCATTGTTCAGCATGACACCTGATCAACCAAAACGCCCGGTAATATAGTCTTCCGTGAGCTGGTGAGAGGGCTTGGTAAAGACTTTATCTGTTTGTCCAACCTCCAGCAGATCGCCCAGGTGAAAATAGGCAGTTCTTTGCGATACCCTTGCTGCCTGCTGCATATTGTGGGTTACTATTACAATGGTGTACTGCTGTTTTAACTCTGAAATAAGTTCTTCTATGGTGGCAGTGGCTATCGGATCAAGTGCTGAGCAGGGTTCATCCATGAGGATCACTTCAGGCCCGACAGCTATGGCACGGGCAATGCACAGTCGCTGCTGCTGCCCTCCTGAAAGTCCAGTCCCCGGCTGATCAAGGCGGTCTTTTACCTCATCCCAGAGTCCGGCTTTAATCAGTGAGGTTTTAACGATTGCATGAAGCTCCGCTTTTGAGGCACTAAGACCGTGAATTGTCGGGCCATAAGCGACGTTATCAAAGATGGATTTCGGAAAAGGATTCGGTTTCTGGAAAACCATACCTACCCGTGCCCGAAGGGGAACCACATCAATCTTTTTATGGTAAATATCCATGTCGTCCAGCAGGATTTGACCGTCCACCCTACAGATGTCAATGGTGTCATTCATTCGGTTCAAGCAGCGTAAGAAGGTGGACTTGCCACAGCCGGAGGGACCGATCATGGCAAGTACTTCATTCGCTCCAATATCGATGGAAACATCGTTAATTGCTATTTTGTCACCGTAGTACACGTTTACATTGCGGCAACTAATCCTAGGCTCTGTTACAAATGGTTCACCTGCCGTACGTCGATCATCCCTTTGAACCAGGGATCTTGCCTTTTGCTCATTCCTTGTATCAATCATTGGCGGTGCCGTATGGGAAAGTGTCTGTAACATGATGTTCCTTGGCTTATTGGGTAATAGAAAAACTTTCGGCTATTGTAAAACAAGTGGAGTCAGATTCTTTACATTGGCTGCAAACTTCTTTCTTTCTTCTTCTGGCATGGGAATCATGCCCTTGTCTGCTAGATATCCTTCTTCTCCCCAGGCTTTGTCTGATGTGAATTCTGCAAGGTAGCCGGTGATTCCGGGGATAACAGCAACGTGTGCTTTTTTAACATAGAAGAAAAGTGGTCTGGAAACCGGATAACTGCCATCAGAAATACCCTCAAAAGTGGGAAGATGCCCATCTATTTCAGACCCCTGTACCTTGTCTTCATTCTGATCAAGGAAAGAAAATCCAAAAATGCCAAGGGCTGCTGGGTTTGCGTCGAGTTTTTGCACTATCAGGTTATCATTTTCTCCGGCTTCGATGTACGCACCATCTTCACGGATAGAATGAGCCACATATTGGAAAACTTTTTTACCTTTTTTATTGAACGCATTTTCAGGGATTCCAAGTTTTACCATTAGTGGCTTAACTGCATCTCCTTTAGCTTTGCGTAGTGCAGCCATATCAGCAAATGTTTTGGCTCCACCTTCCATTGCAAGTTCTGCAAAGGCATCGCGTGTACCTGATGTGGGAGGGGGGCCTAAAACTTCAATCTTGATGTCAGGGAGGCTTGGGTTGACCTCCTTCCAGGTTTTGTACGGGGTGTCAATTAATTTGCCGTCAGCGCCCGGTACCATTTTGGCGAGTGCCAGAAAGATGTCCCTTCTGGTCAGTTTCATTTGAGTACTTTTTTTGGAGTTGGCAAGTACGATGCCATCGTATCCAACTTTAACTTCGATGATGTCTTTAACTCCATTGCTCTGGCACCTATCGTATTCCGATTTTTTAATGCGCCTTGAGGCATTAGTGATGTCTGGATGCGATACACCAATTCCGGCACAAAAGAGTTTTAATCCTCCACCTGAGCCTGTGGATTCTACTTTGGGTGTGGAAAATTTTGATGATTTGCCAAACTGTTCAGCTACTGTGGTGGAAAATGGATAGACGGTGGAAGAACCGACGATGGAAACATAATCTCTGGCACTGGCAACTGAAGTACTGAGAATTGAACCACCGATGATAGTGGCGGCCACAATTGAGATTGTCTTTTTGAGCATTTTTTTCTCCTGGTTTGTATTGTTTTTTTGTTAACCTGTCACTCTTGATGGCGTCGTATTTATGCCCGTAGTTAGGGTGAAAACTCTCCATCTCCTTCGTTGCTGCACATTTTCTATCATTGCGACGTACCTTAGTACGCCGAAATGATAGAAAATATTTGCGCCTCGGATATGAAGTTTTTCACCCGAACAAAGGGCATAAATACTTAACCATCTAAATTTTAGGTTTTTACGAGTTTATCGTAAATAGTTAGAGTCACAAAAAAAATAAAAAAAAGACCCCATGCAAAGTTCAATGCATGGAGCCCATATTTAGTTTTACTTCAATTATTAATTCAATGCCCCACACGCACCCAAGTTGCCTGTGGTCCTTTATCACCCTCGCTTTCAGCATACATAACTTCAGCCCCCTCACTGAGGGAATCAAGGGATACATCCTTTAAAGCGTTTTCATGAAAATAAATTTCACGTGCATCCTGGCTGACGATAAAGCCATAAGACTCAAAAGGTGATAATTTTCGAATCACACCGAGCTGGGCGCCTCCAT
>JAFLJS010000033.1 GCA_022712895.1 Desulfocapsa sp. | reverse complement strand
TGTTTCTGGGGTTTTTACGAGTTTATCAATATTCAAAGTCAAACTCATATGGAAGTGACGATTTATCGAAATGACGAAGCACATTCTTCAAGACATGGAGAGTAGGCACCTGAAAACTCACTTCCCAAGCTGGAGTGGGAGTTGGCGTCTTCGAAAGCAAAGTAATTTCCAATAGTTTCATTTCTTCAGGCGCCACGCCCAACAACAACATAATCCTATGCCGGGTGGCAGCCATAATGACAAGAGACTGCGTCTTATCTACTCGCGTTTCATGCTGTTGCCAGCGCAAATCAACAAGATCTTCCCGCTGAATTTTTACTTTCTCCAACTGGGGGCAATCCTTGTGATGAATGGAAAGACCTCTCTCAGAAAGCAATGCATACAAACCTTTGGTCGTGGGGCTTGGCTTGCAACAAGCAGAAATCTTAATTGTCACCGGGTCAAGTGTTGTCAGTTCAATCTTGTTTAGCGTGCCTGTGGGTTTCACCAAGGGGGACGCTTGCTTATAAAGTTGTTTCTCAATCTGTGCGATCAAACTGGCAAGCCGCAAACGCCCTTCACCGATGTGAACATACAGCTCATCAAGGTCAATCAGAGAAAAATATTTCAATACCTTTTGCAGATCAGGTTGTTTAAAAAGATCTATTGGTAAGCCATAACGCAGCATTTCCTGGGCAACTATCGAGCGACCAATCTCTTTTGACAACTGTTGACGTCGAACGCGAAAGGTTTTGGAGAGTTCTGCTCTGGCTCTGGGAGTTCGGCACAACCTGAGGATTGATGGCTGAAACTGTAGAGGATGAGCACTGCGCAGGACACGAATAACATCACCATCACGCATTTTATGGGTTGATGGGACTTTCCTGCTGCCAATCATTGCTCCGGTACAACTATGGCCAACATCAGTGTGAACTCGGAAAGCAAAATCAAGAATAATCGAGTTCGCAGGCAGGCAGAAAAGGTCACCACCCGGCGTATACGTGTAAATCTCTTTTTTACCACTGACAGCAATAATCTCACGATAAGAGCCAGATTCTTCCGAGCCAATGACATCAAAAAGTTCCTGAATATCTTTTATAAAACTGCGCTGCACACTACTCTTCGAGGTCCAATCTTTAAACAACCCACGCTGGGCACGACGAGCCATTTCTTTGGTACGAATTTTAAACAGATATTTATTGCCGTTGATATTTGCCCGGGCATGTAAACCCTGGTAACCGGTGGGTTTAGGGTTGGCAATAAAATCCCGTATCGTACGGGGGATGGGGGCAAAAGTCTGGTTGAGAATGCCAAGTACAGCGTAACAGGACTGCACGTCATCACTCAAAATAAGAATCTCAAGGGGATTATCGATCTCTTTTCTTAAAATCCGGTTGGAAGAATCATAATACGCCCACAGCCCTTTGGTACGGATGGAAACCTCAGCATTCAACCAAACTTTCCTTGTATTATCAGCGAGCGCTTTTACGATTTCTGTGGCTTCTGGAGATTGTTCAAGTTTTCGGATATGCCCTTGCAGTTTTGCACCCTGCTTGGGAAATTTAAAGATCAGGGCCAGATCATACATCTCCCGCTTCAGGCTGAAAAGGCCAAGAACGGTGGCAAGAGGAGCATAAATATCGAGGGTTTCGTCAGAAATCTTCTGCCGTTTGGCAGGCGGCATGGCCTGTAGAGTACGCAAGTTGTGTAGACGATCGGCTAGTTTTACCAGCATCACCTCGGGACGAAGTGCTGCGCCAGAAAAAATCTTCCGATGAACCTTTTTGGACAGACTCTGCTTATCACTGGAGTCTCGTGTAACTTTGGTACACCCCTCAACAATTGCAGCAACATAAGAGCCAAATTTCTCACCAACCAGATCTATGGTAACTTCTTCAACATCTTCAACAGTATCATGTAACAACGCTGCAGAAAGGATTTCTGGATCAACCACATCCATTTCAGCAGCCAGAATTTTAGCAACAGAACAGGGGTGCATAATGTATGCTTCACCGGATCTGCGCCATTGATCGTCATGGGCATCTGTCGCAAAATCAAGGGCATCCCAGAAAACATGAACCTTGGGACCTGCCCCCAGTAACTGTCGCATCTGAGAACGATATAACTCTAAATCGAAGGGAATATATTGCATATTTGTAAAAAAAACGTCCTGCTTGTGATGAGCAAATTGCTTTTAGGAAAATCGTGACTACCTTAGATACATCGAAACAACTCACGTCTAGTTGTTCACATTTTCTATCAACTACCTGAGAAGTACTATTACACTCTCACTTAACACTACCAGAATTAAAGCTTCTTGGAAAACCAAAAAATATAATGAGAAAAAAAAGACACTTTCCGCGGAAAAAAAAAGGGACACGTTCCCACCGTGGCCAGAACAAACCAACAAAACAGACATATTCACGGGATGACAGCCTTAAGTTTCAAGTACTGAGCCTGTTGTACACCGGTGAAAAACCGATACAGGCTGAACAGATCCTTGAGCAACTGAATCTCCCATCTTCTTCCAGTAAACCGCTCCACGCCCTATTAACAGAACTGACAAAGAGTCGGATTTTAAAACAGCTGGACACAGATCTCTACGGCGCCGGTTCAAAACATAGATTAGCCGAAGGAGTGCTTGACCAAAACGCGAAAGGTTTTGGCTTTGTAACAAACATCACATCAAAACTTCAGGGAGCAGACTACACAAAAGATGCGTTCCTCTCACCCAGTAACATGAATTCAGCCCGTCACGGAGACACCGTACTGGTACGAATATTCAAGGTGAAAAAGGACGGACGTCCAGAGGCAGAAGTAGTAGCCGTCCTGCGCCGTGGAACTAGCCGACTCGCTGGTTTTGTTACCTTTCGCTCCGGACAAACCATTGTCTACCCTGAAGATACTCGCTTTCCTTTCACAGTCCGTATCCCCGGCAAACGTGATCCAAAAATCCAGGAAGGCGACGCTGTAATTGTTAACATTGAGGGTGAAACAGACGATTTTAGGTATCAAAACGGTACACTCCTTGAGATTCTTGGCAATCCCGATTCGGTGGATGTGCAGATGCGGCTCGTCATTGAAAAACATTCCCTGCCCCACAAATTCAGTGAAGAGACAACTACGCAGGTAGAAGAAATATCAGATGACATTCTGCCAGGCCAAGGAAGGCTTGACCTTCGTGATATTCAGCATGTCACCATAGATGGTGAAACTGCAAAAGATTTCGACGACGCCATCTGTGTGCAGAAAACCCGAAAAGGATTCCGCCTCTACGTTTCCATCGCTGATGTCAGTCATTACGTGCAGCCGGAAAGTCCTCTGGATAAAGATGCTTACTTGCGCGGTACATCCATTTATTTTCCTGGACGTGTTATCCCCATGCTTCCTGAGAGGTTATCAAATGGCCTCTGTAGCCTGGTGCCGAATGAAGATCGCTACGCATTTACTGCGATCCTTGACTTTAATCGTTCAGGCCACCTGCAAAACAAAGAATTTGCAAAATCAATTATCTGTAGCAAGCAGCGTTTTACCTACACAACAGTCAAGCAGATCCTTGAGGACAAAAATGCAGCTGTCAGAAAAGCACATAAAGATTTTCTAACACCACTGAAATGGGCAGCAGAACTGGCAACAGAGCTTATGAAAATCAGGGAGCAACGTGGTTCAATAGGCTTTACTATTCCAGAGCCTTTTATGGAACTGGATGAGCTGGGTAAGATAATCGCCATCAGCCGAACGGAGAGAAATTTTGCCCACAAGCTCATTGAGGAATTTATGCTGGCTGCCAATGAAGCAGTCGCCGAACTTTTTACTGAAAACAAGTTGGATGGGCTGTATCGAATCCACGAACGACCAGCCCCCGAGAAGATTGCAGATTTTGTTGAATTTGGTAAATCTCTTGGCCTGGACCTGCCTCCGCTTCGTCAAGATCCTGACTGGTTTGGGCAGGTAATCAGCATGGTGAAGGGATCTCCGAAAGAATATGTTATCAACAATTTACTCCTGCGTACCATGCAGCAAGCCAAATATGACGAAAAGAATATTGGCCATTTTGGCTTGGCTGCCACCGATTACACCCATTTCACATCGCCAATCCGTCGCTATCCAGATCTCACAGTACACCGAACCCTACAAACATTTCTCACCCGGAGTACCAAGGTTCGTACCCGTAAAAAGAACACTGTTTCAAGCAAAGAAATGGGGCCATTTCTGTCAGCGAGGGAACGGGTCGCTGTCAGTGCCGAGCGCGAGATGAACGAAAGACTAAAAATTCGGTTTATGCATAGCAAAGTCGGAGACTCATTCGATGCCGTCATCTCAGGTGTCACCGGATCTGTCATTTTTGTTGAGCTGATCGATCTCTTTATCAGTGGCGGTATTTCGATATCCAGCCTGAAAGACGATCACTATATTTTTGACGCTAAACATCATCGGCTCACGGGAAAACATGGAGGCAGATCCTTTCAGATTGGCGACCTGCTAGCAGTGACTCTGATCGATGTCGATCTCAGACAAAATCGTATTTATTTCGGCCCGGTAGCAGAAAACGAACCACCACCATAAGGTTTTATGTGAACAATCACACTTGACTTGACGATTAATTTCGCATAAAAGTTTATTGTCTTGGATTATTTTTTACTTTTCAAAATAGTCATATGACACTTTCGCCCAATATTTTTACTCATTCACTGGGAGAAAGAAACAATCTTTGCACCTATCTCTGGAGGTTTTCCAATATGGAAGAAGCAAGCTGGCTCACCACAATAATCAGCAATCCTTTTGCTAAAGGACTGGCTCTTGGCGGTATTTTCTGCATCATTATTTTCATTCGAGGCTTTTTACGCCGCCGTGAACTGAGTGCAGAAGTCTCCCGTTTACGTAATCACCTGCACACCAAGCTTGAGATTGATTCAGGCGAAAATGAACGCCGCAAAAATGAAATTGAAAAGCTGAAGCAGGAACGGGATAACCTTCGTATTACCGTCCAGTCCCTCAACCAGAAACCTGGGCGAAAAGAGATTCGTCAATATTATATTTACCAGACGGCACTGGATATGATGTTTGAAAAAGCACCCGGTTTTGCTCCAGCCTGGCAGATTACTTTAAAAGAGGCTGAACGGGTTTTTGATGATTCTGAGAAAGGTGTCGTTCCTCTGCTCAAACGCCTTATGCCCACCAACACCACCAAGCAAGTGGAGCAGTACGAAAAACTGAGCCGGGTATCCTTGGAAGAGAGTCTGGCTAAATAAACCATCAGCAAATATTATATATTCGTCGTAAACGGCCGTAAAGCAGAAAACCTGTTTTATGGCCGTTTTTCTTTATTATAATTCACACGTTCTCACGCCTCTTTTCAACATGTCTGCAAACCAACAACTCCTTGATCACATCGCTATCGTACTGTTGCACCCGAAATACCCTGAAAATATCGGTTCAGCTGCACGGGCAGCCTGGAATATGGGAATCACCCGTATCATTGTCGTAAGTGACGAATACCCAGATCACACTCGCATGGCCAAACTGGCAACCCACAACGCCGCACATCTTTTGGACATGATGGAGTTTCATGAGAATCTGCCCGAGGCACTGGCCCCGTTCTCTCAGGTTATCGGAACCACAGCCAGACGTGGTAGGCAAAGAATTCCAGCAAAACCACCAAGGGAAATTGTACAAAACATCCTGCCCCTGCTCGCTGAAAATGAAATTGCGTTTCTTTTTGGTCCTGAAGACAGTGGGCTCAGCTCCGAAGCACTCCAATATTGCCAACAAACATCAGCCATTCCAACAGCCGATTTTTCATCACTGAATCTGGCCCAGGCTGTTTCCATCCACTGTTATGAGATCTTTCACGCAGTGGTTCATGAACAAAAAGATGCTCTGCCCACACCCAAAATCGCCAATTCCCGTGAAATGGAAAACATGTTTTGTCACGTGGATAGAATGCTCAGCCATATCGACTTCCTTAAAGAAAAAAGCCATGATTACTATATGCGTAACATTAGACAATTTCTTGGCAAAGTACAGATGAGTGCGAAAGAAACTTCACTGATACGTGGAATCTGCAGACAGTTTATTGCAAATGCAAAAGAAGAGTAACATTACCAAAAAAAATAATGGCAACCTGCTGGTTCTTGCAAGTGCCATCCTCTGGGGAAGCAATGGAACTGCACAGGCTTTGGGAGCATCCGAGGCGCAACCACTTGTTCTTGGAGTATTACGTATTCTGATCGGCGGCCTGATACTCTGCATCCCTGCTCGTCTCTATTCGAAATCTTTTCCAACATTCCAGCCCTTCGGCTCTATTTTTTTAGCGGCAATCAGTGCTGTCATTTACCAAATCACTTTTTTCAGCGCAGTAAAACTCACAGGTGTGTCTGTTGGCACTATTGTTGGCATAGGCTCATCACCAATTTTTGCAGGTATCGTTGCCTGGCTCATCCGCGGAGAAAAGCCCTCTGTTAGGTGGTATTTTGCAACCCTTGCAGGAATCAGTGGCACAACGCTGGTGGCATTATCGACTAACATGGATCGCGTTGTCCTGACCGGCGTTTTCCTGGCACTGGCCTCAGGACTCTCTTACGCCTTCCTGGCAGTGTTCATGAAAAACACTTTCCAGAAACGCAGCGATACAGTAGCAGCAACAGGAGAAATTTTTCTATTAGGCGGACTCCTTATGCTCCCCCTTCTATTTAGATACGACCTGTCCTGGATAAAACAAGCTGATGGAGCAGCAACTATTTTATACCTTGGTCTTGTAACCGGGGCACTTGCATATTACTTATTCAGCAAAGGACTACAGAGTGTTACTGTGGCCACCGCGGGAACATTAACATTAGGGGAACCTCTCACAGCAGGAATACTTGCTGTACTTGTTCTCGGCGAACAGCTAAACTCTAAAGGATGGGGTGGAGTTCTCCTTTTAATTTTCGGGCTGATTATTCTAACGGCACCGGGTCGTAAGCATAACTTAAAATAAGTTCATTCAGAACTAACTGAAGAAGGTACAAAAGAAATATGCAGCTCCAAAAGCTTCTCAACAGTGGATTTACTTTCTCCACAAATGAATATGACCTGAAATCGCGGGTCATGGCCATCAATGTGCTGCTATTCATTGTCAGTTTCACCCTCTCTGTGATGTCAGTTATCCGCTTTAATAGTGGTAACACCAGCCAGGGAGCTATAAATTTGTTTTTTGGTATTTTAAGTATTATCGGTTTGCTCTGGATCAGAGGCAACAAAGATCGAATTTCCATCGTCAACAGATTTACCTGCCTGGCTGGTCTGATTGTTATCAGCGCCATCTTTGTTAATGTTCCCGAAGATACTTTACGCCTCGGCTGGTTTCCGGTTCTTGTGGTGATTGCGTTCTTCCTCTGTGGTGCTACCTTCGCCACTCTGTTTTCTGTCGCTAGTCTCGTTATTGTATGCATAATCCATCTCAATGTACAAAGCAGTTATTCCAATTACGATATTTTTTACTTTGCCAATCTGCTCACAATAATCTCTATTTTTCTCTACTTTTTCGAATACAGAAGTTCAGAGAATAGAAAGCGCTTACAACTTCTGAATAGCCAGCTGGAAGAGCAGGTACAAATACGAACCGAGGAGCTGAAAAAGGCAAACAAGGATCTTCAGCTCTTTTTTCACGCCCTCGACACCTCATTCGACTCAGTAGTGGTAACCACCATGGAAGGTCACATCTACTACATCAACAAGGCTGCGTCAGAACTCTCTGGCTACACAAAAGAAGAGGCAGATGGTCAATCCGTTGATATCTTTTGTGGCCAGGAAAACTTGGGTACAAAACAGCTCATCCCTTCCCTTAAAGAAAAGATTCATCAAGAAATCGAAATTCTTGTACGAAAAAAGGACGATAGTACGTTTCCATCACTAGCCAGTATCACAACCATTTTTGGCAGAAGACAGCGTCCACTTGGAATTCTTTTTATTTTCAAAGACCTTACTGAAATTAAAGAAGGTGAAAGAAAACGTGTGGAACTTGAAAAAAAGCTCTGCCAAACTAAAAAGATGGAAGCGATGGGACAAATGGCCAGTAGCGTAGCCCATGATCTCAATAATATTCTGTCGGGTATTGTTACTTACCCAGCTCTTTTACTGAACAAACTTCCGCGGGATAGTAATTTACGGGAATACGTGCACGACATTCAAACTTCCGGCGAGAAAGCTTCTGCAGTAGTTGCTGACCTGCTTACCATAGCAAGAGGTGTCGCCAGTACCAGAGAGGAATGCGATCTCAACCTGCTTATCCGAAATTTTTTTCATACACCAGAAGGTAAAGCGCTTACTACTCTCAACCCAAACATCTCGTATACTGTGGAAACAGAGGATAATTTGTATCTTATGCACTGCTCCATTGCGCATGTCAGCAATTGTCTGACAAATATTGTAACCAACGCTTTTGAAGCAATTACCGAGAAGGGACAGGTCACCCTTTCCACGAACAATGTAACTCTTCGCGAGACCGAAAAGGATCAACATAAGCTTGCTCCAGGGAACTACATTGTATTAACAGTCAAGGATAGTGGATCCGGTATTTCGGATAAAGATCTGGCCCATATTTTCGAACCTTTTTACAGTAAAAAATTTATGGGCCGTAGTGGCTCGGGCCTGGGCCTTGCCATAGTCTGGAACACCATGGAAGACCATGACGGTAAAATCATTGTTCAAAACGCCCCTGACTGTACAAGATTTCAACTCTTTTTTCCGGCTATCACACAGAAAAGAACCCCTCATCACCACCGCCTAAAAGAACCCACAAAAAGTCCGCCAAAAAGAGGATCGGGTGAGACCGTTCTCATTATCGATGACGAAGAAATTCCACGGAGAATGGCAGGTCATGTACTGAGCTCTCTTGGATACAAGGTCAACACCTTGGGCTCCGGTGAAGAAGCTGTAGCATATATACAAGAGAATCCCACGGATCTGGTGATTCTTGACATGCTCATGAAACCCGGCATTAATGGTTACGAAACATATAGACAGATGCTACAAATCCAACCACAGCAGAAAGCCATTATCATTAGCGGCTACTCAAACAATGTTGATATTGAACAGACCTTGAGCCTTGGTGCGGCTTGCTTCCTGCAGAAACCTTACGACCTAACCGATATTGCAACAGCTGTTTTCGAGACTCTCCGCACCATCACGCCCTGACAGGCCACATGCAACAACCTTGCCACAAACTTGACAAAACCTCCCTTCATTCTTATTTTTTCTGAGTAAAGACATTAGCACACCGCAACTAACAGTTCGGTTTTATATATATTTTGGCAATCAGAACCGTCAAAACAATGGGAGAAGAAACAATGCAATTCGACAAATTAACGGTGAAGTCACAGGAAGCAATACAAGCCGCCCAGCAACTGGCGACCAATAATAATAACCAGGAAATCGCAGTTGCCCATCTGGTCAAAGCGATCCTTGAACAGAAGGACGGTGTTGTTGTTCCAGTTCTACAGAAAATAGGACTGGAACCTTCACGACTACTCGCAGAAATAAACAAACAAATCGATGCAATACCGCACGTTAGCGGCAGCGGCGCCGGGCAAGTGTATCTTTCAAATGAGCTGAAAAAAATCGTGGACAATTCTTTTGCCACGTCCAGCAAAATGAAGGATGATTTCATCAGCCAGGAACATCTCTTTTTGACCATCCTTCAAGACCGACAATCAACCAGTGCCAAAACACTTAAGCATCTTGGAGTCGATGAGAAAACGTTCCTTCATGCATTGACTACCATTCGTGGCAGCCAGCGTGTAACGGACCAGTACCCCGAAGAAAAATACCAAGCCCTTGAAAAGTATGCAAGAAACCTGACTGATGTGGCCAGACGAGGAAAGCTCGACCCGGTAATCGGCAGAGACGAAGAAATCCGACGCATTATCCAAGTACTTTCACGACGCACCAAAAACAACCCCATTCTTATTGGTGAGCCAGGTGTCGGTAAGACTGCCATCGCCGAAGGCCTTGCCAGCCGTATTGTCAGTGGCGATATCCCTGCGACCTTAGAAGGGAAGCAGGTTCTGTCCCTTGACCTTGGCGCCCTGATAGCTGGTGCAAAATATCGTGGTGAATTTGAAGACAGACTAAAAGCCGTGCTCAAAGAAGTAGAAGAGAAAGCAGGGGAAATTATCCTCTTTATCGATGAGATCCACACGCTTGTTGGAGCAGGGGCAACTGAAGGATCAATGGATGCATCGAATATGCTAAAACCAGCTCTTGCACGAGGAGAGCTGCATTGCATTGGAGCCACAACCCTTGACGAATATCGTAAATATATCGAAAAAGATGCTGCCCTTGAAAGAAGATTTCAACCGGTTCTGGTTCAGGAACCCAGCGAGGAGGACACCATTGCAATCCTTCGTGGTATCAAAGAAAAATATGAAGTGCATCACGGAGTGCGAATTAAAGATTCTGCAACTGTGGCCGCGGTAACACTTTCCAGCAGGTACATTACAGATCGTTTCCTACCGGATAAAGCAATTGATCTAATCGATGAAGCTGCATCCAAACTCCGCATTGAAATCGACTCAATGCCCACAGAGATTGATGCTTTAGAACGAATAAAAATCAAACTGGCGATTGAGAAAGAGGCTTTGAAGAAAGAGAAAGATCAAGCGTCGAAAGACCGTCTCCAGGAAATTAACGGCAAACTCGGCGAACTCAACGATGAACTTACCTCCCTCAAGGCACAGTGGACAATAGAGCACGACGCTATTCAGGCCATTCGTAAGATCACAGAAAAGATGGACGAACTCGGCTCAGAGGCTCAGAAAGCAGAACGAGCTGGAGACCTACGAAAAGTGGCTGAGATTCGCTACGGAAAACTTGTAGAGTTGCAAAAAGAGATGGACGAGGCAAATGCTAAACTTCATGGCATCCAAGAACACAAGCAAATGCTCAAAGAGGAGGTGGGAAGCGAAGATATTGCAGGTATTGTCGCCAGATGGACTGGGATTCCGGTGGACAGGTTATTGGAAGGAGAAAAAGACAAGCTGGTACACGCCGAATCGGAGTTATCTGAACGAGTTATTGGACAAAAACACGCTATCCGTTCGGTCTCAAACGCTGTGAGACGGGCACGAGCAGGTCTGCAAGATCCCGACCGCCCCCTTGGTTCGTTTATCTTTCTCGGCCCCACAGGTGTCGGCAAAACTGAACTTGCCAGAAGTCTGGCTGATTTCCTTTTCGACTCCGAGCAAGCCATGATCCGCATTGACATGTCAGAGTTTATGGAAAAGCACTCCGTGGCAAGACTCATAGGAGCCCCCCCCGGATACGTGGGGTATGATGAAGGAGGTTATCTGACAGAAGCCGTTCGTAGGCGTCCTTACGCAGTAATCCTACTGGATGAAATTGAAAAAGCACACCCGGACGTATTCAACGTGCTTCTTCAGGTTCTTGATGATGGTCGCATGACCGACGGTAAGGGAAGGACTGTTGATTTCAGAAACACCATTATGATAATGACTTCCAACCTTGGCGGTGACCTGATCATCAAGATGACAGAGCAGAATGAAAGCGAAGAATCCATACGCAATCAAATCGACGAGCTCCTGCATCAGCAATTCAAACCGGAGTTTCTGAACCGGATTGACGAGACTATTCTTTTCCACAGTCTTTCCAAAGAGGATATGTCTGGTATCATCGAGATCCAGCTCAAGCGTTTACAGGAAAGACTGGAAGCGAAAAAAATTCAACTCAACATCAGTGACGACGCCAAAACATTCCTGGTAGACAGTGGGTACAACCCAATGTTTGGGGCACGGCCACTTAAACGTGCCATCCAGAGCCACCTCGAGAACCCGCTGGCCATGGAAATTCTGGAAGGGAAATTCCTGGAAGGCAGCATCATTGACGTAGCCACCGACGCTGGCAAGCTCACATTCAGCGACAGAACAAAGTAAGCCATAAACACACACAATCCATGGGGGAGAAAGACAAGCAATCGTTTTCTCCCCTTTATTTTTTTTTCCGGATATGTTTGCATGCTATGATCTTATAAATTCATTTCGTTTTTTTTAGAGACGAATTAGGCAAAGGTACTTTTAACTATACGGGCACTACACTGGACACTGGCTTACCATTCATCACCGATGTTCAGTTTTCTATAGACCAACTAATTACGAATCGGAGCAACTCATGGCAAGCGATGTAAACGAAATCACAATATCATACGAAGAAGATGATCAACTCTTGGTAAAGGAACTGGACAAAGAGATTCTAACCAAAGGGGCATGGGCAACCATCGTCTTCCGTTATCAGAACTGGAGCAAGGCCAAAAATGAATTTGGCAAAGAGATGTTCACCATCAGACGTTACCAGAAAAGAGATGGCGAGTATCTGCCGAAATCTAAATTCAACATTTCAAGCGTTGATCAGGCAAAAAAGGTTATCTCCACCCTTGAAAAGTGGGTCAAATAGGCACAGGACATAGAATATGTACTTTCCGGTGGCAGACATTGAGCTATCTCCTTATATTCCACCACTGATTGCCTGTACAATTTCATTTTTCACATCCATGGCCGGGGTGTCGGGAGCCTTTCTCCTACTCCCCTTCCAGGTTTCAGTTCTTGGTTTTGATTCCCCGGCAGTTTCCAGTACCAACCATCTATATAATATAGTAGCTATTCCCTCCGGGATTTTTCGTTTTATCAAAGAAGGGCGAATGCTCTGGCCTCTTACCTGGCTTGTTGTTATCGGAACACTCCCTGGCGTACTGGCCGGTGTTTTTATCAGAGTCACATTCTTACCATCCCCAGATGCGTTCAAAATGTTCGTTGGTTTTGTCCTATTATATATAGGTACCAAACTCTGCCTGGATATCTTCAGCAAAAAGGAGCACAAAGCTACCGCGGGAACAACAGATGGTACAGTGTTTAAAATTAGCAACACCAGCCTATCGCTTCACTCATTAGAGTTCACCTTCGACGGTATCCAGCACCGCGTGAATACATTTTCCATAATCTGTCTCAGTCTGGTTGTTGGACTTATTGGTGGCATATATGGAATCGGTGGCGGAGCAATCATTGCACCGTTTTTTGTTACAATTTACAAATTGCCTGTACACACCGTGGCCGGAGCAAGTCTGATGGGCACGTTTATAACTTCGGCCACCGGGGTCGTTTTTTTTCAACTACTCGCTACATCTTCTTTCGCAGCTGGGCAAATAATTGTCCCGGATTACCGCTTAGGACTACTCTTTGGTATCGGGGGGGCGGTTGGAATGTACCTTGGAGCACGAGCACAACGATTTTTTAAAGCGAGACTCATCAAGATAATACTCAGCAGTGCTCTTCTTTTCACAGCCATCAAATATATTTTTTTCAGCTAACACCGCAATAATCTGTACTCTTTAAAATGCATCGAGATTACTTCAAGAAAAGTTTCTTTTTACTGTTGACACCCCCCTCTGAATTGAGTAATTTGCCGCGGCCTTGAGGGGAACCTCACGGTGGCAAAAAGACAATCACAAAAAAGCAAACAACGAGTAATTTAAACGTTGACAGCTTTTA
>JAFLJS010000037.1 GCA_022712895.1 Desulfocapsa sp. | reverse complement strand
GTAAAAAGTAAAAAATCAGATGGCTAAGGAAAAACCTTCATATTCGAGGAACACAAATTTGATGGAGTGAGGCGTACTTAAGTACGTCGTAACGACAGCAAATTTGTAGTGACGAAGAAGATGAAGAGTTTTTACGACGCCATCACCATTGACTCTTTCGTAAAAAGACCTTTTATAGCCTGTCTGAACTTGACTTGCGACCGATAATACACATATTGCAACAATACCATTCCGGGCCAGTCTACCAAACATTTTGAGTCCGGAGTTACCATCCTACTTTTGTACCATGACTGAGGAGTTTCCATGTTACCTGACAATCTTGAAGTTGCCCTGACATTTGACGACCTGCTTCTTGCCCCTGCGGCCTCACAGGTGCTGCCCAATGAAGTTTCCCTTACCACCAAACTGACCCCCAGCCTCAGCCTGAATGCGCCACTAATCAGCGCTGCCATGGACTCAGTTACCGAACATCGAACGGCCATTGCCATTGCCCGTGAAGGTGGTATCGGCATTATCCATAAAAACATGACCATTGATCAACAGGCCACTGAGGTGGAACGGGTCAAAAAATCTGAATCAGGCATGATTGTAGATCCTATTACTGTGAAGGAAAGCCACTCTGTTGCCGATGTGGAAAAGATCATGGCAAAATATAAGATTTCCGGGCTGCCAGTTTTACGAGATGATAAACTTGTGGGAATTGTCACCAACCGCGACCTGCGTTTTGTCTCTGACAATGACCTGCATGTGGGCGATGTCATGACCAGCAAAAATCTGGTTACAGCTAAGGTTGGGATTGATCTTGAGCATTCCAAAGCACTCCTCCATGAGCACCGCATTGAAAAACTTCTGGTGGTTGATGATAATGGTAAGCTCAGTGGTTTGATTACCATTAAAGATCTTGAAAAGATCCGAAAATACCCCTCTGCCGCAAAAGATGATATGGGCCGGTTATTGGTCGGTGCAGCCTTAGGCGTAGGCGAGGGCATTGAAGCAAATGCCCAAAAACTGATTGATGTTGGCGTTGATGTGGTGGTGGTCGACTCAGCCCACGGTCACTCACAAGGTGTTTTAAATGCTGTTGCACGTATCAGGTCCACCTTCCCGGATTTGCAGATCATTGCAGGAAATGTTGCCACATCTGAAGGGACTGAAGCGTTGATTCAGGCCGGTGCAAACTGCGTGAAAGTCGGTGTTGGCCCTGGTTCCATCTGCACCACTAGGATTGTTGCAGGTGTCGGTGTTCCCCAGATGACGGCCATTAAAAATGCTGTTGCAGCTGCATCTAAGCATGATATCCCCATTATTTCAGATGGTGGCATCAAACACTCTGGAGAACTTGCCAAGGCAATTGGTGCTGGCGCACATGCCATTATGATTGGTTCCCTTTTTGCTGGAACGGATGAGACTCCTGGCGAGAACTTCCTTTACCAGGGACGAACCTATAAAGGCTATCGCGGTATGGGATCTATAGGTGCCATGCGTAAAGGTTCATCTGACCGATATTTCCAGTCTGAAGTTTCCAGCCAGTCCAAACTGGTTCCCGAAGGCATTGAGGGAAAAGTTCCCTATCGTGGCTCTCTTACCAATGTCATTTACCAGCTTCTGGGCGGACTGCGTTCAGGTATGGGATATGTTGGTGCAGCAACCATTGAAGAGTTACGGGAGAAGGCCAACTTTGTCCGAATCTCTGCATCGGGCCTGCGTGAATCCCATGTCCATGATGTTATTATTACCAAGGAAGCACCCAACTACAGAACTGCATAGCCTTTCAAGACTTTACTTCGGCTCATAACTGAAACCAGATCCCCGTATATTGCCATAATAATCCGGCTCAAAGCCGGCATGAGGCATGTGCTAAACACTGACAAATAATACAACCTCCGAGAGACGACTCCATGAATATCCATGAACAAAAAATCCTGATCCTCGATTTCGGCTCACAAACCACTCAACTTATTGCCCGCCGCATCCGTGAGCAAAAAGTCTATTGTGAAATCCATCCATTCTCAACTGATTTGCAAAAGATCAAGGACCTGCAACCCACAGGTATTGTTCTCTCTGGTGGTCCACGTTCTGTATATGACAAGGATGCTCCCCATTCCGATCCCGCAATTTTCGAGTTAGGTATACCCATCCTTGGCATCTGTTATGGTGCACAGCTGATGATGCAGCAACTTGGTGGACGTGTTGAGAATGCCGACATGCGTGAGTTTGGCAAGGCAGACCTCAACGTACAATTTACCGAAGGACTTTTTGCTGGCCTTGAAGCAAACACTGCCACCCATCAGGTCTGGATGAGCCACGGTGACCGTATTGAAGTTATCCCGGAGGGCTTTGAAGTAACAGCCACCAGTGAGCATTCTCCCTTTGCAGCTCTTAGGCATAAAGAGAAACCCTTTGTTGCCGTACAGTTTCATCCGGAAGTTGTTCACACCCTGATTGGAACTGACGTTCTCAGAAACTTTATATTCGGTATCTGTAACTGTAAACCCAACTGGACCATGGCCTCATTTATCGAATCCACCGTTAAGGGGATTCAGGCAAAAGTTGGCGATTCCAAAGTTCTTTGCGCACTATCGGGGGGTGTTGATTCTTCGGTTACCGCAGCCCTTGTTCATAAAGCAATTGGCGACCAGCTCACCTGTATTTACGTCAACAATGGCCTTATGCGCATAGGCGAAAGCGAGGCCATCCTCCGATTTTTCCGTGAAAAAACACAGCTTCACGTTATTGATGTCAATGCCACAGAGTTTTTCCTAAGCGAACTGCATAAAGTGATTGATCCAGAAGTAAAACGTAAACGCATTGGCCTCGGATTTATTAAAATATTTGAAGAAGAGGCGACAAAACTCGGTGAAGTCAATTACCTGGCACAAGGCACACTGTACCCCGACGTTATAGAATCGGTCTCCTTTATGGGTGAAGCACCTATCAAATCTCACCACAATGTGGGTGGACTTCCAGAAGTTATGAAACTGGATCTCATCGAACCTCTGCGTGAGCTCTTTAAAGATGAAGTACGGGAACTAGGCTTGGAGCTCGGCCTTCCTCAAGAGGCCATTTATCGCCAACCATTCCCTGGCCCCGGCCTCGGTATTCGTATCATGGGCGAAGTAAATGAAGAACGTCTCGACATCATCCGTCAGGCAGATGTTATTGTTCTTGAGGAAATGAAGAAAAGCGGCTGGTACAGGAAAGTATGGCAATCGTTTGCCGTCCTCCTTCCCATCCAGACCGTCGGTGTAATGGGCGATAACCGTACCTACGAGAATGTAATTGCCATTCGTTCTGTTGATTCAAGGGATGCCATGACTGCGGATTGGTCAAAACTTCCTTACGATCTGCTGGGAATTATCTCAAACCGTATTATTAACGAGGTTCGTGGAGTAAACCGGGTAGTCTATGATATTTCTTCCAAGCCACCTGCAACAATTGAGTGGGAATAAAATGGATTCGTAAAAAGCCCTTCGAGACTCTTGGCTTTTTACGACAGCATTACCTATTGTATCTGTTTGTTTTTTATCTTTTACAATAACCATTCCCCCATAATCCTTAGCCCTAAAGGAACCGATCATGCCATCCAACACGCTCTACGTCGCCTCTCTGGAACCTGAAGCGGGAAAACTGATCGTTACTATGGGGCTTATGGAGATGCTCACCCGCTCCATAGGAAACGTTGCATTCTTTCGCCCTGTCATAGATTCTGAAAGAGAACGGGATGGTGACATAGAACTTATCCGCAAACGTTACTGTCCCTCAATGAGTTATGAGGAAAGTTTTGGATTTCAGGCATCTGAGGTCAAGTCTTTTGTGGCTGAAGACCGAATGAAGTTTTGCCTTGAAGAACTCATCAAACAACTCAGCAACCTCAAGACACGATATGATTTTGTCCTGTGCGAAGGCTTGAACTCCAACTCCTTTCTCTCCGCATTTGACGTGGAAATCAATATGGAGATCGCCAAGAATCTTGGCTGCCCCTTTGTCGGTGTCATCAACGGCATGAATCAAACCCCCCGTGATATTGCCAAGGAAATAAAAATCACCGCAGATGCAATTCAGGAATCAGGATGCCTTCATTACGCAACCTTTGTCAACCGCATGGCTGAGGACACGTTCGGCGTACTCGAAGTCGAACTGGACGACCCCGTTGAAGGTGATGCTCCGGTATTCCTCATCCCGGAAAACGAAGAACTGGACAAACCTTCTATAAGTGATATCAGCGAAGCCTTAAAGTGTAAGAATGTTCTGGAGCGACCGGATGGTATGGACAGGATCGTCAAGCAATTTAAGATCGCCGCCATGACCATGGAACATTTTCTTGGTCATGTGGAAGATGGTGACTTGATAATAGTTCCGGGTGACCGAGACGATATTATCCTGGCTTCCCTCTCCACTCTAATGTCATCCAACTATCCGAATATTGCTGGCATTCTTCTTTCCGGAGGTTTTACTCCAGGCCCAAATACCATGCGCCTAATCAGCGGACGAAAATATACAGTTCCGCTGCTCAGCGTACAGACCGACACCTACACAACAACAACCAATGCGGTGTCCGTTCCAGCACTGATCAATTCAGGTGATGAACGAAAAATTGCTCTGGCACTAGGCCTCTTTGAGACCCATGTGGACGCAGAACAGTTGAGAAAACTGGCCATCCTCAGTGAAACGCCTAAAACTGTGACTCCGGTAATGTTTGAATACGGTCTATTTGAACGGGCAAGAACAGACAAAAAGCATATCGTACTGCCGGAAGCCTCAGACGAACGAATCCTGCGGGCAACTGAAATCCTGATTCGACGAGACGTGGTGGACATTACTCTTCTTGGAAATCCTGAAGAGATATCCAACAGGGCTGCTGAGCTTGGCCTTGATCTAAAGGGTGTTGCAATTGTCGATCCTGCAAGTTCTGAACTGACCGAGCAATTTGCACAGACTTTCTATGAACTCAGAAAACACAAAAACATGACTCTTGATGGTGCAAGAGATGCTATGTCCAGCCCTTCTTCCTACTTTGGCACGATGATGGTTTACGAAGGAAAAGTGGACGGTATGGTTTCTGGAGCAATACACACCACCGCCAACACCATTCGTCCGGCACTGCAAATCATCAAAACCATACCCGGTATTTCAGTGGTTTCTTCCGTATTTCTTATGTGCCTGGACACCAAAGTACTGGTTTATGGCGATTGTGCGGTGAACCCCGACCCTAATTCGGAACAACTTGCTGAAATTGCCATTTCTTCAGCAGATACTGCCAGCACATTTGGCATCGAACCAAGAGTTGCCATGCTCTCCTATGCAACAGGTGCCTCAGGCAAAGGCGCTGACGTGGAAAAGGTGAGGGAAGGTGTACGTATTGCTAAAGAAAAACGACCAGATCTGCTCCTTGAGGGGCCCATTCAATACGACGCCGCTATTGAGCCCAGTGTTGCAAAAACCAAAATGCCGAACAGCAAGGTTGCGGGACGTGCCACCGTCTTCATCTTCCCTGATCTAAACACAGGAAACAACACGTACAAGGCGGTACAGCGTTCTTCAGGTGCTGTTGCCATTGGCCCTGTCCTCCAGGGCTTGAAAAAACCGGTTAACGATTTGAGCAGGGGATGTGTGGTGACAGATATCATCAATACTGTCGCAATCACAGCAATTCAGGCGCAATATATTCAGGATTAAAAAATGAACTCCATGGAATTTGCAACTCGTAATAAAACAAAACTGGTCTGCACCATTGGTCCAGCATCAGACTCACCCGCCATGATCGAAAAAATGCTGCTGGCCGGAATGAACGTGGCTCGCCTCAATTTTTCCCATGGTGATTTTGCCAGCCACAAAGACGTGATAGAAAAGATCCGATCTGCTGCTAAAAAGACTGGCAAGCGGGTGGCTATCATGGCTGATCTGCCTGGTCCTAAAATGCGTATTGGAAACTTTACCAAAGAACCTGTCATCCTGGAAAAAGATGCCAGCTTCACGCTCACTACTGAGCAGATCTCCGGTACGGCTCAGCGAGTTGCCATCACCATGATGACACTGCCAAAAGTTGTGAAACCCGGCGACACGCTCTATCTCAACGACGGCCTTATTCAGCTGACTGTAGTGCAGGCAACGGCCACAGATATCGATTGCAAGGTTATTATGGGTGGCGAACTACGATCCCGCAAGGGCTTAAATATCCCAGGTATAGACCTTGGCACCAGCGCCTTTACCCCACGGGATCGTGAATGCATGCAATTTGCACTGGAGCATGGTGTTGATGCTATCAGCCAATCTTTTGTAAATTCAGCACAGGACGTGGAAGACGTGCGGCATGCGGCTTCGGAAATGGGATATGATCCTTTTATTATTGCCAAGATTGAGCGCGCCTCCATTCAGGACAGGATAGATGAGATTCTAGCGGTCACTGATGGTATTATGGTTGCACGAGGGGATCTGGGCGTTGAAATTCCCATTGAAGAGATTGCAGTTATCCAGAAATTTATCACTGCCCGCGCCAACCTCTTTGCAAAACCTGTAATCACTGCCACCCAAATGCTGGAATCCATGACCCGTAACCGTCGTCCAACACGGGCCGAATCTACGGATGTGGCCAATGCTATCCTT
This sequence comes from Desulfocapsa sp., assembly GCA_022712895.1. Taxonomy (GTDB): domain Bacteria; phylum Desulfobacterota; class Desulfobulbia; order Desulfobulbales; family Desulfocapsaceae; genus Desulfocapsa. The sequence goes on along the minus strand of JAFLJS010000037.1, from coordinate 136,299 downwards.
GATGGAACTGATGCGGTAATGCTTTCCGAAGAATCAGCCATGGGTGATTACCCTCTGGAATCTGTGAAAATGCTAGTAAAAATAGCCAAATCCATTGAACCTGCCCGCCTACAGCGACACATTGATTCCACCTTAGTCCCCCAAAGTGGAAAGACAAATTACCAACACAGTACTGTTGATTTCATAGCAGTTTCCATTGAAAACCTTTTGGAACGAATTGACGATCCAGCAGCAGTTATCACTCCCACAGCCAGTGGTTATACAGCGCGTTCAGTCACGCGCTTCCGACTGCCAGTCTGGATTTTCGCAATCAGCTCCAGCCAAAAAACCTGCCAGGAGCTACAATTTTCCTACGGAGTCCACCCCATTGAGGAAGCAACGCATCCGAAGGAATGGACAGAATATGCTCAAAATCTCATCGCGGATCACGGCTTATCCGGGAAATGCATCCTGCAAACAGAAGGGCCATCCCCAGATCACCCACATGCGAATAATAAGATCGAGATTATCTCCCTTAACCAGTAGGAACTCACATGTCCCCCAATAGTCTCCCCTGCGATTTTACTATTTTTGGTGTACTTGGCGATTTATCACGACGAAAGTTGCTTCCCTCACTCTATGAACTGGACAGAGTCGGTCATCTACACGCTGATACCCGTATTATTGGGGTTGCGCGACATGCCATAAGCCAGGATGATTTTGTTGAGCAGATGGAGTCTGCTCTGCATAAATTCTGCAAAAACACACTCGATACAGAGGTGAAGGACAGGCTCTTAAAACGTCTCTGTTATGTGCTGATCAACATCGACCAACCGGAAGAATACAAAAAACTGACGGCAGTCACAGACCAGGACAACAGAAATCTGGTCAACTATTTTTCCGTTGCCCCCTTTCTGTTTGATGATATTTGCAAAGGACTGAAATATGCGGGTCTCACCGGTAAAAACACCCGGGTGGTTCTTGAAAAGCCCATCGGCCATGACCTTAAGTCCTCTCAGGAGATCAACGATACCGTCTCTGATGTTTTTACAGAGGAACAGATCTATCGCATTGATCACTATCTCGGCAAAGAAACGGTGATGAATCTGCTGGCACTCCGTTTTGCCAACTCCATTTTCACCACCAACTGGGATCACAACACCATTGACCATGTACAGATTACAGTGGCTGAAGAAGTTGGTATCGAGGGACGCTGGGGCTACTTTGACCAATCCGGCCAGTTGCGGGATATGGTGCAAAACCACCTGATGCAGATCCTGACCCTGGTTGCCATGGAACCACCAGTAAATATGGACGGTGACTCCATCCGTAATGAAAAACTAAAAGTATTAAAAGCACTGCGACCAATCACCCGTGACAATGCGGATCAGGTGACTGTGCGTGGTCAATACGGTGCCGGATTTATTAAAGGCAGTCCCGTTCCCGGGTACACCGATGAAGATGATGGCAACGCCAGATCCACCACAGAAAGTTTTGTTGCTCTCCGGGTGGATATAGACAACTGGCGCTGGGCCGGAGTCCCCTTCTATCTGCGCACCGGTAAACGCATGACAACGAAACGCTCCGAAGTGGTGATCTACTTCAAGCAGCTACCCCACAATATCTTCAAAGACAGTTATCGCAACCTGCCCCAGAACAAACTGGTTATTCGTCTGCAACCAGATGAAGGGGTGGAAATTGAGATGTTGAATAAAGTGCCGGGGATTGGTAAAGGAATCAAGTTACAAAAAACCATACTCGATCTCTCTTTCTCAGATGCTTTCCGGGATGACCATGTGGCCAATGCCTATGAACGTTTGATTTTAGAAACCATGCTTGGCAACCAGTCCCTCTTTATCCGTCGTGATGAAGTGGAACGTTCATGGAGTTGGATAGACAGCATTCTTGACGCTTGGGCCAGCTGTAATGAGCCGCCAAAACATTACCCCGCCGGTTCTCTTGGACCTGTGGCATCTGTTGCCCTGCTGGCAAGGGACGGACGAGAGTGGGAAGAATGATGGCTAAGAAAAAACTCTTCATTTTTTTCGTAGCCATCCAAGGTTTTACTTTTACGAGTCTCTCAAAATTTTAATAAAAAAAATGACATTAAAAACCGGAATATACGTTGATGCTGAAAACATCCGCCTCTGTGGTGGTTACGGAATGCGCTACGACATCCTTGCTGATCTCGCAAATTTAGGTAACTCAACCCTTTTACGGGCCAACTGCTACCTTGCTGAGAATGGCGAGCGAACCAAAGAAGATCGTGACTATCGCAACAAACTCTATCGCTATCACGATATCCTGCGCCAATGCGGATTTAAGGTTATCAAAAAATTCATCAAACATTTTGTTGATGATGAAGGTATCCTTACGACCAAGGCCAATGCCGATATGGATCTTGCCATTGACGCATTACTTCAGGCCAGAAATCTTGATCGGATAATCCTCCTCACCGGAGATGGTGATTTTATCCGTCTGGTACAGGCCTTACAGAATATGGGCTGTAGGGTGGAAGTGATTGCCTTTAACAACGTGAGCGGTGAACTCAAGGAAGAAGTGGACAGTTTTCTTTCAGGTTTTCTTATCCCCGGCCTTCTTCCCATCCAGAATGATGGCGGCGACTGGCGCCGAGGATTCCCCATCAACTATAACAACGATCGTGGATTTGGCTTTATGCGTTACTTTTCCATGACGAAAAATGGCCTTCAAACCGAAAGCGTTTTTTTTCATTGCTCCCAGTCTAACGTTGCATCAGATTCTCTTTTTTTAGACTCTAACAATATTTTTGAATTCAAAATTGTCGCCAACCAGGAGAACAAAAGCAAAACAGAGGCCAGGGAAATTCGTTCCATCGACGAGATCCAGACATAAGAAAGGAGGTAACAATGTACATTCACCGCCTTCACCCCCATGGCCTCCCTTCAGTAAGTTATGAAATTGCCCCCAAGTAGACACTGGTTCCCGTCTCATGAAAATAGTAGCATTCAGCGATACCCATTCACTCCACCAGAAAGTCGAGATACCCGACGGCGATCTGCTAATTTTTGCTGGCGACATGTCCATCTGCAAAACAGTGCAGGATGTTGCAGGATTTAACGACTTATTAAAAACACTGCCGCATACATATAAAATAGTTATCGGCGGCAACCATGATCACCTGTTGGCATACTCACCGGAGATAGGACATGAACTGCTACAAAATGCAATATACTTACAGGATTCTGCAGTAAGCATTGAAGGTATCAAGATCTATGGTTCTCCCTGGCAACCAACATTCAACACCAGAGCCTGTAGTGCCTTCGCGCTGCCACGTGGAAAAACCATACGTAAGAAGTGGGATCTGATCCCTGCTGATATCGACATTCTCATCACCCACTCACCCCCTTGCGGGATTATGGATGAAGATGGTGGTGTTTCTCATGGTTGTTCCGATCTCCTGGAACGAGTGCAACAAATCCAGCCAAAACTCCATATTTTTGGCCATATCCACAATCACAATGGCATACAAGCCATAGGCAAAACCAATTTTGTCAACTGCAACGTCAAAGCAAAAAATGGAATTGTCCGCCCTGCTCTTGCATTTGATTATCCTTCATAATAGAATGGGATTGATGCTTTTCTAACATCCCTTCTCATTTGTACGGAGTCTTTCAAAATGGCAGAACAACAAGCAATTCTCCTTGGTGGTAATAAGGATGGCAAGCAGCTTTTTCTTGATCCGGCCATGGCCAGTCGACATGGCCTTATAACAGGTGCCACCGGTACGGGAAAGACCGTAACCCTGCAAGTACTGGCTGAAGCCTTCTCGCGCCTCGGTGTCCCTGTGTTCTCTGCCGATGTAAAAGGCGATCTGTCAGGCATTGCTAATCCCGGAAAAGCCCACACGAAAATCACCGAACGACTTGAGCACATGGGTATCAGTGAACATCCTTTTGAAGGGTGTCCCACGCTATTCTGGGATATTGAAGGAAAAACAGGCCACCCCATCCGAACCACAGTTTCAGAAATGGGTCCGGTACTACTCGCCAATATCCTGGAACTCAATGAGACACAGACCGGAATCCTGCATGTTGCCTTTTCCATTGCTGACGATCAGGGACTACTGCTCCTTGACCTTAAAGATTTACGATCCATGCTCAACTGGATGGCTGAAAACCGTAAAGAACTGGCCAAAGAGTATGGGAACATTGCCAGCCAGTCGGTTTCTGCCATTCAACGAAAAGTACTGGTTTTAAAAGAAGCCGGAGGAGAGCAATTCTTCGGCGAACCCGCTCTCAACATTGACGACTTGATGCATACTGATTTTTCAGGACGTGGTGTAGTGAGCCTTCTTGATGCCTCATCCCTCTATTCCAACCCTAAAATATACACCACCTTTTTACTCTGGCTGCTGTCTGAGTTAATGGAAGAATTACCCGAGCGTGGCGATGCCCCCTTGCCGAAACTGGTCTTCTTTTTTGATGAGGCGCATCTGCTCTTCAAAAACTCTCCCAAAAGCCTTATAAACCGCATCACACAGGTTGTACGCCTTATTCGTTCAAAAGGTGTGGGAATTTTCTTTGTCAGTCAATATCCAAATGATATCCCAGATGAGGTGTTGGGCCAACTGGGATGTCGTATCCAGCATGCCCTTCGTGCCTTTACACCAAAAGACCAAAAAGCTGTAAAAGTAGCAGCCACAACCTTCCGTCAAAACCCTGAGATAGATACAGAAGAGACCATCACGCAATTAGGTGTTGGCGAAGCCCTTGTCTCAACCCTTGATTCTAAAGGGATACCCACCATGGTTGACTGGTGTTTACTGGCGCCCCCTCACTCACAGATTGGCCCTATCACAAAGGATGAAAAAGATACAGTTCTGAATCGTTCCCCCATTAAAGGACGTTACGACACAGCACTTGACCGTGAATCTGCCTATGAACTTCTGGTAGAGCGAGAAGCAAAACTTGTAGAAAAACGGCAGGAAGCTGCTGCTGAACTGGAACGGGAAAAAGCGGCAATTAAAGCTGAGAAAGCACTGAACAAGCGTTCCGGCCGTAAAAGGCAATCAGCTGGTGAAACTTTTATAAAGTCTATAGCCAGAAGTTTTGGCTCCCAGATTGGACGTAGTCTTATCCGCGGAATCCTAGGCTCACTTATCGGTAAAAAAAGATGAACAGCAAAGAAAATGCAACCTGTCCAGGATGTTCTGGTACCGGACAAGTCAGTTGGTTTGGCGGTGTCAGTCGCTTTCAGTTTACATATTCAGATTGTCCAGAATGCAATGGAACCGGAATACTCAGTGCAACGACAGCCAAGCAATTACAATCCATAGGAGAAAAAGTTATGTGGCAAATTAAGGTTGATGCAGATAAATGTGATGGTTGTGGAGAGTGCGTCGAAGGCTGTCCCGGTGAAGTCTACGAATTAGTCGATAAAAAAGCCACCGTGGTCAACGAAGATGAATGCCATGGATGTCATACCTGTGAAGATCTCTGCGAGACAGATGCCATAGTAGTCGAAGAAAAAGAGTAGACAGAGTGCCACATCGTGATCACTGTAAAGAGGTACCTTATTCATCCTAACATGCAGGAAAAGCTATGAATCCACCTCTTCTAATGTCACTGGCCCTTGGCTGTGGCTGGCTCTTTTCGCCAGAAGCAATGGTAATGGCAGGAAACAGTACCGGCTATCTTGGCTGGCTGGCCATCCCTCTGCTAGCTCTTGCGGCACTTATTTTTTCTTTCAATGTAAACACCATTAACAAAGCGCTACAATCTGATACACAGAGCAGCGAACTGACTCTCCTTAAAAAGAGTATTGGAACAATACCGGCAGGAGCACTGACCATTGCCTCCAGCTTTCCCCTGCTCATTCTCGCAGCAACGGCCTTACTGGTCACTTCGGGATATACTTTTAATGAAGTCTTTCTCTACTGGTTTCCCAATTTTGGTTTTGCCTTTTTACTTCTGGGCCTACTCACGCTACTACAGTTTTTACCATTAAAACAGGTGTACAAAACACAGCTGTTCTTTGTCGGTCTGGCCGGGCTGGGAATCTTCTTCCTTGGCGTGTATGGCTCGCTTAATCCCGCAAAAAGTATGGGTACAATCTTTCAGATCCCCCAACATATATCTGAAGGTGGTCTTTCTTCAGCACTATTACTGCTCTTATTTGCCGGTTCCAATCTCTTTCAGGGAAAGAAGAGTGGCTTTCCCCATGTTGCGCTTATTGCGTTACTGGTGCTTCTGCCGTGGATGTTTGCCTCTCTGGCCCACGTCAATCCAGAGCGACTGGCCAGTTCAACAATCCCCTTTATGACAGCCTCCCGAAAAATTATGGGCGATACTGGCCGTCAGATTATGGGGATTGTGGTAATCATGGGAAGTTGCGCAGCGTTCACCGGCTTCACCCTGCTTTGTAGACAAAAACTTGCAGAACTCAGCCAGGAAAAAATGGCCCCTCGTTTTCTTGCAAAAGAAGGACAGCGATGGTTGCTTCCACCTCTTACTGCAATTGCCGTTGGGGCATGTATGGCCACAGGTCTTGCAGGTGATGAACGTCTTGAGCTACTCCTTCGAAGTGCTTTGCTTCTCTGGCTTCTCTATTATTGTACCGTAAGCTTCGCCGCCATTGCATCCATAAAAGCAGAAAAGAGTCTACCTTCCATCACTCCATTTTTTGCCCCCTTGATTCTTAGTACGGGGCTTGTGACCATTCTACTCAGCAGTTCACACCCACTGGAATTGCTTAAATTTATAGTCTTTTTACTTGTTGCCAGCAGTTTCCTTGCAATGCTGTTGGTTTTTATTAACCCTAAAAAAAAGGATGCACTATGAAAAGAATCCTGCTCTTACTCTCCATTTTTTTCTTTGTGGGAACATCACAGCTCATGGCCGCTGATGCACCGACAATGAGCAAAGATGAACTGAAAGGCCATCTTGGCTCCGATAAAGTTGTAATACTCGATGTACGCTCGGGAAGGGACTGGAGTTCCAGTGAATTTATGATTCAGGGCGCCATTCGAGCCGCTGGAAGTGATATCGCCACATGGTCAAAAAACTACACTAAAGACCAGACGCTGGTACTCTATTGTGCCTGACCCAACGAAGCAACCAGTGCCAGTTTGGCACGGCAGCTTATGGAAATGGGTTTCACCGATGTCTACGCATTAAAAGGTGGATGGCGCGATTGGTTTAGAGCAAAATATCCCGTAGTTGAGCGATGATAGAACCGTAAAAACTCTTCACCTACTTCGTTGTGCGCCCTGAAAGAAGTGCCCTTGGGGTACAAATCTCCTATCATTACGCTGTACTTTAGTACACCGAAATAATAGAAAATTTACGCGCCTCGTATATGAAGTTTTTTCCGATTCTATCTGACAAATTATGTTTTCAACAAACAAACAACAGAAATTGATATAACGGAATGACACAGCTTCTGGCAGCAGATATTGGCGGCACAAAAAGTGATCTGGCAATTGTTGAACTCTCGCAGGCACCAGATGCCCCACCGTTGCGCCATAAGCGCTACAGGAACAGTGACTTTCCGGATTTCGATAGCATTCTCGATGATTTTCTGCGCAACTCCCCCACTCCCGAATACGGATGTATGGGAGTTGCTGCAGTAATCCATAAAGGCCTTGCCAAGTTGACCAATCTGGACTGGGCGCTCAGCGAGCATGCACTTCAGGAACGATTTGGTTTTAGTGACGTCTCACTCATAAATGACCTCAGCGCTGTCTGCGCAAGCCTTCCTCTGCTGCGGCCACATGAACTCCTCACAATCCAGCAGGGAGATAATACTGCAACAAACGGTATCCAGGCAGTAATCGCACCAGGAACCGGCCTGGGTGAGGGATTTTTACTCAACCACCAAGGCCGTTTTTTTCCGCAGGGCTCGGAAGGTGGCCATTGTGATTTTGCCCCGTTGAACCAAGAGCAGGAACAACTGCTCAGGTTTATGCGTAAAAGATATAAGGTTGTCAGTTACGAACTGCTCTGTTCAGGCTTGGGCATTCCAAATATCTATGATTTTTTCGCCACAACTGATATCCCAAAAGAAAGCCTGAGATCTGCAACCATTGAACAGGCAGCAGACAGAACACCAGCCATTGTGGAAGGTGCACATGCCACCCCCCCTTGCTCTCTCTGCCAGAAAACGGTATCTGTTTTCCTAGAAATTCTGGGAGCTGAGGCTGGCAACCTGGCCTTAAAAACGTACTGCCGCGATGGGCTCTTTATTGGCGGAGGTATTCTTCCCCGAATCGCCTCCCATGTCTCCTTTGCACCATTTCTTGAACATTTTCGGCGCAAAGAAAAAATGGAAAAACTTATGGCATCCATTCCCGTCCATATCATCATGAAGAAAGATGCGGCCCTACTGGGGAGTGCCCACTACGGACGCCATCATTACCACACAAGGACCGAGTAGCTTATGCCCAATAATGTAAAAAAGAAGTTGTTGATTCTGGCTGGAGTCCTGGCTCTTATTGTCATATTTAAGGTACTTAATATCGGCCAGTATTTAAATCTTGCCTACCTGAAAGAATCACAAGCTACATTCTCAGGCTATTATCATGAGCATCAGGTTCTGACCATTGTCTCCTACATGCTCATCTACATAACAGCAACTGCTTTATCCCTACCGGGAGCTGTCATCCTGACCCTTGCCGGCGGTGCACTCTTTGGTCTTGTTACTGGAACTATCATTATCTCTTTTGCATCCACCATCGGTGCAACTCTGGCCTGCGTCGTTTCCCGCTATCTTCTCCAAGGATGGGTACAGGATAAGTTTGACGATAAGCTTACAAAAATCAACAAAGGCATGGAAGAAGAAGGGCCATTTTATCTCTTTACTCTGCGCCTCGTTCCTCTTTTTCCGTTCTTTATTATCAATCTGGTCATGGGCCTTACCAAGATCCCCATAAAAACATTCTACTGGGTTTCCCAGATCGGAATGCTCCCGGCAACACTGGTATATGTTAACGCAGGACGTGAACTTGCCAAAATTGACTCCCTCTCAGGAATCCTCTCTCCCGGCCTGCTCTTTTCTTTTGTACTACTAGGTATTTTTCCTCTGGTTGCCAAAAAGATTTTGAACCGCGTTCGTAGAACAAGGAGTGAATCATGAGTAAGTTTGATTACGATATTGCAGTAATTGGTGGAGGAGCAGCAGGACTGACGACTGCCTCAGGGGCCGCACAACTTGGAGCCAAAACGTTACTCATAGAAAAAGAACCAAGCCTTGGCGGGGATTGCCTTCACTTTGGCTGCATCCCCTCAAAAACGTTGATTCACTCGGCAAAACTCTACCACAACATGCAACAGGGAGAGCGCTTTGGGTTACCGGTCATATCACCTCCTGCCGTAGATTTTTCGAAGGTGGCCGAACGTATCCAATCGGTTATTGATGTGATTCAGGTGCATGACTCTGTAGAACGTTTCAACAAACTTGGTGTGGAGGTACAATTTGGATCACCACAGTTTAATGATGAACACAGTGTCACTCTGGGCAGTAAAAAGATATCTGCAAAATCCTGGGTTATTGCAACTGGCTCCTCACCAGCCCCGCCACGTGTTCCCTGCCTAAACAATATTGCATACATCACGAACAAGGAGATTTTTACTCTTTCCACATTGCCAAAATCAATGCTGGTACTGGGTGCTGGCCCCATTGCCATCGAAATGGCACAGGCCTTCAAGCGTCTTGGTTCTGACGTTACGGTTATCCAGCGATCGGCACAGATTTTAAGCAAAGAAGATAAAGATATGGCTGATGGAGTCATGCAAAAACTGGAGGAGGAAGGAATACGCTTTTTCCTCAACGCAACTGTTACCAATGCCAGTGAACAAGGCAGCATGAAAGAGCTACATATCCAGTGTGGAGAGACAGAGACTATACTCACAGCAGATACTGTCCTCCTCGCTCAGGGAAGATCACCAAATGTAGAAAACCTGGGGCTCTCTGCGATAGATCTCGAATATACCAATCGTGGCATTGTGGTAGACCAGCGAATGCGAACCTCACACAAGCATATTTATGCTCCGGGCGATATCAACGGAGCCTTCCAGTTTACCCACGCAGCAGGATATGAAGGAGGGATAGTAGTTTCCAATGCCATCTTCCATCTTCCCCGAAAAATAAACACAAAATGGATGCCTTGGTGCACCTACACAGAACCGGAACTGGCCTCCATCGGTATGAACGAAAAAGCGGCGACTACTGCAGGGCTCTCCTACACGGTCTTGACAGAACAGTTCGGTGAAAACGACCGGGCACTGACAGAAGGCAAAGAAACAGGACAGTTAAAGTTGTTGCTCGATGCAAAAGAAAAACCCTTGGGAGTACAAATTTTAGGTCCACGAGCAGGTGATCTCATCGGTGAATGGGTGGCCATATTAAATGGCGGCATGAAACTCTCATCCCTTGCCGGAACCATCCACCCCTATCCAACGCTTGCAGAGATAAATAAACGTGTTGCCGGTTCCTACATTTCTCCTAAAATATTTTCACCAAAAATTAAAAAAACTTTGAGGCTACTCTTTTCATTACAAGGTGTTTAGAAAAAATCGAAAATAAAAAGATACTACCGATTTCACTTTTACCAGGGTTTTGTGATACACTTTTTTAGATGTGGGTTTTGTTACGGATCAAATCCCCTTTACACGTACGGAAAACAATGCATTCTGTATCCTTAAAATACAAATTTATAAGCATAATTCCATTACATCATTTTTAGTCAACCTGATAACGGCCCATACGATCCATGTTAACAAACACACATGAACATTTTATTCACCGGTGTATTAGTGATATTTTACACGGTCTACAGGAAGGGTTGTCTGAATTCTCCGGACCAAGCCGGGCTGCGGTAATTTACAGTCTCACCCCAAAGTCCCCACTCTTTATCTGTGATCCCCAAAGTCTGTTACGAGGATATGACCCGGCTCTTACGAATCTGTTCATTAAAAATTCGACATGGCGTACGGATGGTGAATTACAAAACGACAAGGCCCGCTTCAGTCATATCCTTCCGGAAAAGAATCTCGACCTCGATGGCCTCATCACCTATGGCGGCCACTCAGGGTCTGTTTTTTATCAAACGTGGTTCACAGAACATCATCCCAATATCTGTTCCCTCGGCCCCACCGAACGTTGGCTGGAGCATACCGTTCTCCGCTTCTCCCATGATGTTGCCAATGAACAGGAACTGTACTCGGGAATATCAGGGAGTTTTCTAAAAGAATACGCAACCCATGCCGTCCGCGACCACCTTGTTGATGAATGTAACCTGCACCTTGGACTGGACTCAACCATCCGTATCTATCCTGTGCTGAAAGCATTGCTGGGTATTTCCAAAACTATGGAGGAGGGGGCATTGCCTCAGGGACAACTGCTCTTCGTGGAGCCGCGATATATGCAACAAGTCTCTTTCCTGGCACAGTTCCACGAAAATAAACGACCGCAACTGGACAACTCCAAACATGTGCGAAAATTACTGCAAAGCGTGGAGGACAGCAGTAACCATCTTGTCTCTGACGGGTCAACCATCGTCGGTATCTGCGATGCTAAAAAACCTGACTTTTCATTCCTCGTAGAGTTTCACGGCAGATACGGATTTATCAAAACATGCGAAAATAAAGTTTGCAGTTTTTCCGACGGCAGATTCCACTCCACCACCAACAAAGCAAAACTTGTGGAAGTAGAAGAAGCATTATTTGAGGCAGAATCTGTTAATACCGACACCACCCACAAACTGTTTCAAATCATTAAAACGCTCGTCCATAACGCCGAACGATCCTGTCATGGCTGCACACTGGTTCTGGATTTAAACAGTCCTCCGTTGAAGATTCCAGGCCAGACATTCCATACGCCCATTGCTTTGTCAAAGAAAAACATTCTCGCGCTGGCTGCTTCTTTCTCAGCCGTTGACGGTGCACTCCATATTGGCAAGGATTGCCATTTGCATGGCTTCTCCTGTCTTCTGGATGGGCTTACCATTCCTGGTGAAGATCTGGCTCGGGGAGCCCGCTATAATTCAGCACTTCGGTTTTCAAAAGAGCATAAACATGTCATTGTCATTGTGGTTTCTTCGGACAGACCGGTTTCTGTGATCAGAAACGGTATTGAGGTGAATGGCCAGTGTGCCTGGCATGCGCCAAAAAGCTGTGTTTTCCATCCAGTACCGTTGACTGACTGGTTGCATTCCCTGTAGCAGAGCTGCAATAAACACATTCCGAGCAGTATCTTCTCTTCCCACACCTGTAATGCAGTGTATGCCAAACGCCATTTTCTATTGCACTTTCCGTAAAGCAAAATAAAATGGCCACTTACTGCGCCCCACTTGACCACTGATACCCAGGAAATCGTATTTTGCAATCCAAGCGCCAGACAACAGGGACAGATATCCCGAATAAAAACAACTTTGACATTCTTCGTCTGTTTCTGGCATTCAGTGTCTGCTTTGCCCATCTTGGCGAGGTCAGTGGTGTTTCAGCATTTCTGCCTCTGGCCAATTATTTCTATTCAGGAATCGCCGTTGACTGTTTTTTCGTGGTCAGCGGATTTCTTATCTTCAGAAGTTTTGATCGCTCATCTTCCGTCCTTTCTTACCTGAACAAACGCGTAAGGCGTATTTATCCGGCTTATCTGACGGTGGTGTTGATCGCTGCCATATTTCTGCCGTTACTCTTCTCTGATACGGCTGTAGACATCCTATTCAGCAGGGAATGGTTTCGTTACCTTTTTTCCAACCTTGCTTTTTTAAATTTTTTACAACCTGATATAGCCGGAATATTCAGCAGTAATCCTTTACAGGTTATCAATCCACCGCTATGGACCATCAAGATAGAGGTGATGTTTTACCTATCCGTGCCCCTTATTTTTCTACTCTTAAAAAGCAAAAGACAGTGGCTACCACTCTGTTGTTTATATGCTGCCTCCATTGCCTATTCGTTCTGGTTTCTATCGATGCATGCCAGCAATGGATTGGAGATATACCTTAAACTTGAAAAACAACTTCCCGGCCAGCTTTCTTTTTTCCTGAGTGGTGGAGGCCTGTATCTCTACTACTCCTTCTTTAAAAGATATTGGCAAATTATGCTTACCGGGGCAATCGCCATTCTTATCGTTTCCTCACAACACAGCATCACAGCTCAGCTCTTTTATCCCTTATCGCTCGCCATCCTTGTCATTACTGTGACACTTATTTTTCCATATCTCGGCAACTGGGGGAAATTTGGAGATATGTCGTATGGCGTATATATTTATCACTTCCCCATTATCCAAATCTTCACAACCCTTTCCCTCTTTGATACACATCCTTGGCTGGTTTTCTTCGCTCTGCTTGCTGTTATCCTGCTTACTTCCTTCCTTTCCTACCGCTATATTGAACGCCCATTTCTGAAACGCAGTTCTCACTATCGGCAAGCCGAAGAACGTGTGAAGCCACAATGAAAATGGTGCCACCAATGCGACATATTCTTATTCACTATTTTACAAACCCAGCTGAAGTAAACATACGTGTCCTTGGAGAGGGAAATATCAATGATACGTTCCTCGCCAGTTCACCGGAACAGACTCTTGTCCTGCAACGTATCAACTCGCTGGTCTTTCCTCAGCCTGAGCGACTGATTCATAATCTACAAATTGTAAGCGAGTATTTACAATCATACACAGGACAGGAAAAACAGCGCTGGCAGGATACTGTTCTGATTCCAACTCTTGCAGGAGAAGGATCAGTTAAGGATGAAGAAAACAACCTGTGGCGTGCATTGTCCTATATCGACAAAAGTATTTCCATCGCCGAAGTACAAAACACGCTCCAGGCGAACCAGACCGGATGGGCACTGGGCCGATTCCATAAAAAACTTGCAGGCCTTAACGTCCAATTGTTAGAGATCCCCTTGCCAGGATTCCATCTTCTGTCTTCCTATCTGGACAAGTACGATGCCCTTAACCACCGGTCAAGTAGCTCAAAAAATATTCAACGTTGCAGAGAGAGTATTGCTAGTAACAGGATGGCAGCACTGTCACTGGAACGGGCTGCAAACAACGGCAGCATCTCCACAGCAATCATCCACGGAGACCCGAAAATCGGCAACATCCTCTTTGATAAAAAAACCGGAAAGGCGTTAAGCATCATCGACCTTGACACAATAGGGCCCGGTTTCTTCCAGCATGATATCGGAGACTGCCTGCGATCCGTTTGTAACAGAGGTGGAGAATCGAACCCGGCAAGCACCACAGAATTTGATATGGTGTTCTGCCAGGCTACGTTAAAAGGTTATCTGGGGGAGGCTGCAAACTTGCTCACTGCAGTGGACTTAGAATACATATATGACGGCATACGAGCCATCACCTTTGAACTGGGACTTCGTTTTTTCACAGATTACCTACAGGGAAATGTTTATTTTAAATGCAGTACCCCTGAAACCAATCTACAAAAAGCTCTCACTCAATTCACACTGCTCCAGGACATTTCGGAAAAGGAATTCCACATTCGTTCCCTTATTTCCGAATATTCAAACTGATAGGGTATCCTTTTATCAATCATTGTAGAATTATTTTCTTCATAGCAACAGAATCTCAATTTATTTCCATTTGGAGTATGGAGTTACACAAAGAGAAGAATTATAATATCGTATGTCCCCTGTCACTTCCTCAGCCAACCAGTCCGGTTTTTCAAATTGCTGCCCAACACTTTCAAGCTCAATTTCTGCAACTACCAGCGGACTGTTTTCACCTAGAAATTCATCGACCTCCCAGACCATACCCGCAAAATTAACAAGATAACGATTCTTTTCAATCAGTGGCTGTTCACAGAGCGTTTCCAGGAGCTCTTGTCCATCACGCACAGGAATTTCATACTCATACTCCTTGCGTGAACAGCCATGGCTGGTTGGCCCTTTTATAGTCAGAAAAGCCTTCTCTTCCACACGGCGAACTCGCACTGTCCTTCCCTGCTGGCGGCTCAAGTATCCCTGGCTATAGCGTTTAACGGTCGCATTCTCTTTCCATGTATCATTCTTTACCAGAAACTTTCGCTCTATTTCAACTGCCATGCATCCCTCCCGAAAAACAAATTTATACCTACAGAAACAGTCTACTCACTTGGCCACTATAACCATGAAAGCTTGAAAAGGACAAGCACAGGGGGTAAAGTAGCGGCCATGACAAATCCAAACTCACCATACACATTGCATTGCAAATCATCAGATTGCAATGCACGCCGAGGCGAAGTAAAAACTCTGCACGGCACCATTCAGACTCCAATTTTTATGCCCGTTGGCACCCAGGCCACTGTAAAAGCCGTCACCCCAGAGAACTTGAAAGAGATGGGTGCCCAGATCATCCTGGGCAACACCTACCACCTCTTTATCAGGCCAGGACATAAACTTATAAAAGAGTTTGGTGGATTGCACAACTTTATGCACTGGGATCGCCCAATACTCACAGATTCCGGCGGCTTTCAGATTTTCAGTTTAAAAGAACTTGCTAAAATCACTGAAGAAGGAGCTGCTTTTCGCTCTCACCTTGATGGCTCTAAACTCTTCCTCAGCCCGGAGGATGCCGTCCATGTTCAGGAAGCTCTGGGATCTGACATCATGATGTGCCTTGATACCTGCATCCCTTATCCAGCCAGCCGTGAAGAAGTTATTCGCTCCACGGATCTCACCACCCGCTGGGCCAAACGTTGCAAAGATGCACAGTCGGACACGGGACAGTTGCTCTTTGGTATTGTCCAGGGAGGAATGGATCCGGAATTGCGGAAACGACATGCCGCATCACTAATTGATATCGGTTTCGATGGGTACGCCATTGGCGGCCTGTCTGTCGGAGAAGACAAAGAAATGATGCAGGATATGACAGAGGCTACTATCCCACACCTGCCTGAAGATTATTCCCGTTATCTGATGGGAGTGGGTACCCCTGCTGACCTGGTTGAAGGAGTGTATCGAGGAGTGGACATGTTTGATTGTGTGATGCCCACTCGCAACGCACGAAACGGAACGATGTTTACCTCAACCGGCAAAGTTATAATCAAAAATGCAAGATACCGTGAAGATAAAGAGCCCTTGGATGCGGACTGTGATTGTTATACCTGTCGGAATTACTCGCGCGCATATCTAAGGCATCTCTTTGTGAGCAGAGAAATCCTCAGTTACCATTTAAATACCATTCACAACCTCCATTACTATCTCAGTCTAATGAAAAAAATACGTACAGCCATTGAAAACGATAGCTTTACAGCATTTCGTAACGATTTTTATGGCAAGCTGGAGACAGAATGATTACGATTGTACCGTTCTTGTAAAAACGTAATTTGTGAAGATTTTTAACGATTGTGCCCTGCATAACACCAAGTTCCTTCTTTCGTAAGCGTATTCGAAGAAGTTTCCGTGAAGTACAAAAAAGCAGGCCAACCGGCACCGGGTCTCGCAAAAGAAAATCAATAAACATTTTCCAAACTAATATGGAGGAGTTACCATGACTGGAGTCGCATACGCAGCAGGAGCTGGTGGAGCTGGTGGAGCTGGTGGAATTGCATCATTTATCCCCCTGATCCTTATTTTTGGTGTTTTTTATTTCATGCTTATCAGGCCACAACAGAAGCAGGCTAAACTGAAGCGGCAATTTTTAGAGGATATGAAAAACGGTCATAAGGTTGTGACTTCTGGCGGTATCCACGGAACCATCACCGGACTCACTGACACCGTAGTCACCCTTGAAATTGCCGAAAAGGTACGTATTAAGGTCTCACGTAGCTCCATTAACGGACCCATTAATAAAGACGGCTCCGTACCTGTTCCAGAGAAAAAAGCGGGCAGTTGAGGAATCGGCGGCTGCTGATATTCTGCAGGTTGTAGAAATTTAGAGCAGGATTCCTTCTGGGAATTCTGCTTTTTTTTATGCTGTCCTTCACTGAAGAGTTCTTAGCAGCCTTGAAAAGTTTTTTTCACCCTGTGCTTGCATATGCAAATCTATCCGGCTTTGTTTCCTGAGTTCGGCAAAAGGAAGCTGCTGGCTTAGCATATCCCGCTCATAAAGAAGTTCATCCAGGTGACCACTGACAACTATTCGCCAATCCATAGGCGGTGGGGCGTCGGGATTAATGGCTTTTGTGTGCAGAAAAATAGCTGTTGTGCAATTGCGTGTTAGAGCGTCATAAAATTGCGGAGCCGAGACCATACTGTTCATCTCAATGACATATGCTTCCAGCAAGGCACGTGCCTTCTCTTGCGAGACCTCAAGCCGATAGGCATAGACTTGCTCTTTTCTAAAATTTGTCCGTAGACGGATAAGATCTTTTTCATCGGCAGCCACGTAACTCAGCTCAAACTGCTTGAAAAATCCCTGTAGAGTAGAATATTCCTGATGGATATCCTTACGGGTTTCTATGGAAATGGCCAGATGCTTATCCTCACCGAAATCCCAACTCATGATTACATGGGCAATATGCTCAGATGCCCAGTAAGAGAGGAACAGATCCAAGCCCTGTATTTCATCCAGATTATACTCTCTTGACTCCCACCGTTCTTCCTCTTGCCATTCTTCTGTTGTTGTATCATTTCTGTAATAGCGAAAATTTCGAACATTGTGGAGAAGCAGTCTCTCTCCTGTAATTTCACCATGGGCGATACGGGCCACATCGTGTGCCCACTCTTTCTCATTCGTCGGTTGCAGTGTTTGCCACCAAAACAATAATGGTGCCAGAAAAAGAAGGCTGAGAAGCAAGCTCTTGCGAAAGGAACGGAAAAAGTAAAAAAACGTGGGCAACATACCTGCAAAAACCAGAGCCAGTCCTCCACGCAACAATACCGCGCCAGGAAAAGCAAAAAAGAGTGCCATACTGCCCCATGCCCATACCAAAATCAGGCAAAAAACAATTACACTTTTGACCACTCTTCCGACTTTATTTTGCATTCTCGTCCTGTTCTATGTCATTATTCTCTGGCACTTTGGCGTCATCATTATCAAGCAAAGGCGACACAAGATGTGCCGGTAATGCCAGTGTCCGGTAGAGTATACTGAAAGGTATCGTTGCTACTTCTTTAAATGTTTTGTGCTCCACCTCAGGATTTTCCAAATCACCTGACACCGTCACTGTGATGGAAGGTTGTTTCTTTTTGCCAGCGAGGATATAGCCTACCAATGGAATTTTACGCATATTTTTCTTTGACTGCGTAATCAAGTTCAAACGCATATCGATTTTTTTCTCAATAAAGTCAAGCCACCCCTTTCCTATGATACTCAGTTCCGGCGACTCAATCACCATTGACTCGATTACAGCAACACCATCCACAACCTTCATCCCCAACACTGCTGAAGACAAATGCAACCCACTACTGCTATAACTGGGCAGACTGAAAGTGATAAGAGCTGGGATGGTATTCACTAATGCCAGGATATTATTGAGCGTTTTAAAATCCTCCAGTACCGTTTTCTCAATCTCAAGAACTACTGAGAAGTCATCAAATTTTCCTTTACCTGCAACAGACATCTTCCCATTACGGAGGTGTGCATCAGGGCTCAGTGCATTCATAAACGTATCGTTTAAATCATTACCATGGAGAGAAAAATTCTCGCCTTCCATGACAATTATGATTTTTCCTGAACCCGAAATAAGCTCCATATCGATTTTTTTATTTACGGAACTAAGGGTTAGAGTTTCAGCAATAACCTGACTGTTTGGAGAGAGATAGAGGCCGGAATCCGTTGCGGTGAGAATTGTAGAGAAGGTCACTTCCTTCTCTTTTTTGTCATCCAAAGACAAAACACACTCTTTATAAAATTTTGAAATTGCAGGGATATTATACAAAATATGCTCTGAGCTAATCTCAAGTTTCTCTGCATAATGCAACTGTAGCTTGTCGTTAATCGCAGCCTGCACGCTTCCATTTTTGACAACTCCAGTTATCTGGTAGAGTTCAATGGGTTTATTGTCAAAAACCAGAAGAGGATATTGCCAGGGGATTGTGGCAGTGAAGAGATAAGGTACTCCACCATCTGCCGAGCTTACAGTCAGCTCCCCGGCATCGATCTTAAACTGTTGCAGCAATGGCGAGCGGTCATGAATAACTTTCAAATCACTCACGAGGGCTGTCCACTGTTTATTCTCGCCAGTAGTGATACTCAGATTAAACTCTGGAACCAACAGTTTCAGATACTGCCCCGAGCCATCCACCTGCAAAGTAAGGGGCTCTCTACCAAGGAACTTATCAAGTGCTTCCATTCCAAGATGCGGTTCTGCAATGGTATATTCTCCCTTCTGGAGAGCAGTATCATACGATCCACTAATATCCCCTTCAAAAAAATCCCCATACGTTACTTTATCACTGCTAACAGAGAGCACACTATTCTTATAGCCACCTTTTGTTGGGTAGAGTGTCACAGGAACCTGATTTAAAGTCCATCGGGATTCTGCCGTTTGTTCAATGCTCAAACCATCCGTATATGTTATCTGGACAGGTGTATTATCACTTATTAAATCCAGTCCCTTAAAATGAAATGCCTGCAACAGAGCATGAAGATCCACTTTTTTCTTCTTGCCCACAAATGTTCCGCTCAATTCTGCCCGAACAACTTCAATGTCAGCATCATCTTTCACAGATATTTTTGTAGGAGGCAGAACACCTGAATAATCACTAAAGGAAAATGGTGTTGAAAAAGATCCAAAATGAAGTGACATTCTATTCAAGGTCCAGAATGACTCGCCACTCTCAATTTTGATCCCTTCGGGTCTGATTTGACATTGCAACTTTGGATGCAACGTTGACGTATCCAGCCTCAGCATAGAGGCTCCCACTGGTATATCCAGATGATGCAGGACGATATCAATATCACTCTTCTGGGTAGCTGTATCAAAAAAGCCACTGATCCCCGCATGCAACACCTCACCGTGGTTGAGATCGAGACTTTTTATACGAATATGATTGTTATTTAGGATTATCTCAGCATCTTTGATGCTGTATGAGCTCATGTCATACTCAATGACTCCCTCAGTGATTTGAAAATTTCCAGTTGCAATGATCTCCTCAGTTTTCAGGTTGATGGCAAGAGTCAGTTCTGTTTTCGTTTTCCCTTCAGTTTGCACAAATGGGAGTGGAATATCGTAGTATTCCAAAAGGTTTATAATGTCTGAGTTACCAACTGCATGGGTCAAGATATAGGCCGTGAGTAAAATATTATCAAAATCAGTAAAATTGATATCCAGCCAGGAGTCCTCACCATTCTGGCCATAGAAAGTAGAATCATGCGGAATAATTGCTAGAACACCATTCTTGAAAAAGACATCCGTATAGTCTGTCTTAATTGCCTCAAGACCTGGAGCAAATGTGTACTGACAATCTTCTACTCGTACCTCTGCGGAAAAACTTTCGTAGAGATGCAGGGGATTATCCCAGCGAAAATCCCCTGCTACGCTTTTCAGTATATAGCGACTGCCAGAGAGGTACTCGGTTATCCAGCACTGAATGTTATCGCTAAGGCCAAAGAGATTAACAAAAGGAGTGATAGTAGTGATGTTTCCATTTTCTTTCCCTTGAAAAGAGAACTGCTCCTGATCTGCCTGGAATGTGAAGGTCACAGGTAACGAGGAGGCAAAATCAGCATTTAGATGACCCGTAGCGGACTTCTGTGCTAAATCAAAACGCACTTCTCCTGTCGCCTGAGACTGGAACTGTTCACTGCTCAACTCTTCTATTGCAACGACTAATTCACCGCCATCCAAGGTGAGGGTTGAATGTAGATCAACATAGGCAGAGCTTAGATCGAAACGTCCTGCTGAAGCACTATATAGAAATCCCCCACGTATTTCTCCCATGACAATTTCCTGGATATCAATCGTTGCAAACAGACGGTTTACCCAACGCATGAGGGGAATAATCTTTTCGACACCACTTAAATTCAGGGGCTGCTTTTCAGCTCCACTCTCCTTTATATCCAGCACAATACTTTCAATCTGCAATTCAAGTTTAGTATTCCACTGAAGCGAAACATTGTGTAGCGTTGCAGAATTTGTAACCAGGTGCTCTATATGGAGTCCACGCTTAAGGAAAAAACCTCCACCGACAATTGACAGAGCCAGAAGAAGAAAGAGGATAAATAATAGACGTTTCATTCCTCTTCTCTCGATTCAGAGCGTAACCGCAATATCTTCTTTTTCTGTTTTTGCATAAGAGAGGGGATAATATCACTATAATTGTCTGGAAAAATAAATAGATCCGCACCGTCTTTGCTTGTCACTCCTATAAGACCACGCTCTTCAGGGCTGGCATTAAAAAACAGTAACATCAGCAGATCAGTACTCACCCAGGTATTACTGTACCAATAATTATGCCCCCCCCCAAGTTTTATAGCCTTTGAACCGCCGACATCAATAACATCGAGATCTGGAGCATTCATAACCTCAATCATTATTTGTTTTTGGCTATCATCCAACTCCATGATATCAGGCCTGCCCAACCGTGACACACCATTTTGCATAGCCGCAAACAGTAAAATTTTATCACTTGCATTGAGAACAATGGTGGTACGATCAACTATGTTTCTGAACTTCAAATAGCGATCAACAAATGCTTTAAAAGCTGTATCCGGCGCAGCAAAATAAACCTCCCCTATGCGTAACCGCTGTTTCAAGTCCACTGCGGAGAGATCGGGGTACTGTTCAGAGATATAGGCAAGTCCGGGAGCTACAACCTGAGCTCCTGCACTGTAAGCTATTATGTTAATACGTTTCGCTTTTGTATGTAGCGCTAGAACCTCTAACAAATGAGCAAATGCCGGGATCGTCTTTTTAGCATGCAGCACATCCACCTTATATTTGAACAGATTTTCCGCTGATGGCCAGGAAAAAGTAAGAACCAGCGCATTGTGACCAGTATAATGAAAGAGTTGTGCCCCCTGAGCTGTTGCACGATAAAAGTTGGAATTCGCACCGTGTACATAAACAGTTATTTCTTTGATAAAACTCCGAGCCAGTGCTTCATTGATCTGATAGAAAAACCCTTTTGCCTTGTCTGAAGTCTTTGTTAAATCATCCTTTTTATGATACATGGCCATGGGTTTCACAAATTGTTGCGTGAGGAGCAGATTTTTTTTACGTTCTCTACTCAACGATTCGCCATAGAGATCATTCCAGCTCATCCCATCTTCACCTACGCTATGGACCAGGAATCCAAGTTCAAGTGTATCCGAGGGGAATATAGTATAACCAGTGGAATTATTAATTTTCTCGAATGGAATTCGATTGGTGGCATACAGAGTGTAGAGTAAGTTTTCGTCAATATTTTCTTCGGACAGCAGGAAGAACTGACTGTTGCCTGCAATCCCAACAGGTGCTGGCATAAGATAGACTTTTGGTTGGCAACCATTCAGAAAAATCAGCAGCAGCAGAGGCAGAATCGTTTTGAATGTTGAATGCACCATAACTATACCTGCCTACTACTGGCTGGGAAAAGAAAACCAGTCATCGCCAGTTATCGGCAGGAGTGGGTTTTCCTTATGTTTAAAGAATCCATTTTGCAGAAAATAGAGCACTTCAGCCTGCACATACTCATCATCCATTATAAAAGGGTGAGTAGCATGTACCACCAGAAAATCCTGCATCCCCTCCAGACGACTACTGGCAACAGATACCTTTCCGTCATCTTGACCAGGGATAATCGTTGAGAGGTAATAGTCAAAGAAAAAGTAACGATCTCCTGTTATGACTCCCACCGGATAATCCACAGGACCAAGCTGGTTGGGAAAGGAGTTCTCATCGGTGGTTAGCTGCTGACCAGCAGGACCATTAATCCATTGATACAACCACCAGTCCTTAAGAATATCAGCTGCCTCACTTCCATGGTTGGGAGGGCTGAGCATCACTACTCTTCCCATATTCTCAGGTTTCATCTTCTTGAAAATAGCACGCAGCACAATACCACCAAGAGAGTGGCTGACGAAGTGGATGGTTGATGGATTAAATTGCTGACACTGTGCAAGAGCTGCGGGAAAATGTTCGTTGGCGATTTCTTCAATGGTAGCGTGGGTAGAAGGATACCCTAAACTCACCGTATGATACCCCTCAGCAACTAGTCGTTGCTGCATCTCATCCATGGAATGGAGAGTGCGCGCCATGCCATGGACAAGCACCACACATTCTCCAAGGGATCTACTGCGCGGTGGTTGCTGAATGGAAAGACCAATTTTACTACAACCTGAGAGAGGGGCTGTTACAAGAAGTATTACAAGCAACAAACCTGCCAAACTAAGAATTTGCCAATATGATGCGTTCTGTTTATTTTTGTTGATCGTCTCCATAGACTATCAAGAATACAGAACAGCCATTTCCGAGTCAACGACTAACCGTAAATTAAGGATATTTAGTACTTTGTAAATTGTTTTCGTTTTTCTTCCCCCCACGAAAAGGCACTGCCCAGAGTAGAAAAAGATGGCTACAATACACATCCCCCAGCGACGCTCCCAGGGGGGGGGAACAAACTATAAGACAACAGAAGCCTACTTACCAGCCTGAAACATATGAACATCCTGTTGCGGATATGGAAAGGAGATGCCCTTCTCATCAAAAGTAACTTTTATAGCTTCCGTAAGATCGTTACGCACCTTCCAGTAATCTTCTGTTTTCACCCATGGACGGACATTGAGATCAACACTGGATGCTCCAAGTTCAACCACGGCTACTCCTGCTGCAGGATCGGTTAAGATTCTTGAATCAGTAGCCATCAGATCCTCCAAGGTTGTTTTGGCAAGTTTGATATCATCGTCATAGCCAATCCCCACAACAAGATCAATCCGTCTGGTTTCTTCCGCATTTATGTTAGTAATTACTGATGCAGTAATGATCGAGTTAGGAATAATCTGCTTCCGATTGTCCCCTGTATAAATCACAGTACTGAAGATATCCACTTGGGAAACTGTTCCGGTAATACCAGCGGCAGTAATCACATCACCAACCTTAAAGGGACGAAACAGAATAAGCATTACACCGGAGGCGAAATTAGACAGGGAGTCTTTAAGGGCAAGTCCAATGGCCAGACCAGCAGCACCAATAATTGCCAGAAACGAGGTGGTCTTAATCCCCAACTCACCAGCAGCTGCCATAATGACACCAGTCAGTAAAATGTAATAAATAATTTTACAGAGAAAACGTCGCAAAGTCGGCTCAACACCAGCCTTTTTAAAAGTTTTGTGCACCAGTGCCGTAATCCAGTTGACGATCATGCGACCAATCACAAATACAAGCAGGGCAACAATCAGATGGGGTAAATTGGCCAGAATCCACTCTTTTGCCATATTCAATATTTTCATATAGGTATCCGGACTCACGTAATCAACGGGAGACGTCACCTTTGCGACTTGTTCAGTTGCCTGTTCGACTGCAACAGCGGTATCTACAGCAAAGGCACTCCATGAGAATATACAGGTACATAACACGGCAACAGCCAGTGAAAGACACAAGTAAAACCGTTTATTAGTATTCATCGGAAATCCTTTGCTAAAGAGAGTAAAATTCAAAAAAGTTTACAGTCAATGTTCTGGGCTGAATCTGGGAAAGCTATCACAAGCAACGACAACTATTCAAGGGAATATTATTACTTTTGTAACGTCAGGAAAGTGTGTATACAGTGAGATTTATAATCTTCCTTCTGCTACCGCATGGCAGGCAACGAGACTACCCGAAGTATCAGAAACGGAGAGTAATTCAGGGATTTCATTCCTGCAACGCTCATCAGCATGAATACAACGGCTATGAAAAACACAACCTGTGGGTAGATTTATGGGAGTGGGAATTTCACCGGCCAACTTAATATGTTTCTGTTTTGTCCCATCCACCCGGGGAATAGCAGAAAGTAAGGCTTGGGTGTAGGGATGGTACGGAGTGTCGTACAACTCTGCAGTAGTCGCCAGTTCACACAATGTTCCAAGATACATTACAGCAACCCTGGTGGCAACATGACGAACCACTGACAGGTCATGGGTAATAAAGAGATAGGTCAGCCCACGCTGATCCTGTGCATCCATCATAAGGTTGAGGATCTGTGCCTGAATGGAAACGTCCAGTGCAGAAACGGGTTCATCGGCAACAATAAATTCTGGATCAATCACCAGAGCCCTGGCAATGGCAATACGTTGCCGCTGGCCTCCTGAGAATTCATGGGGAAAACGATCCTGCCATGCCGGGTTTACGCCAACCTGTTCCATGACCTCGGCCATTCGTTCGTTGACTTCGGCTGCGGAAATTTTTCCTCTGTGAAAACGCAAAGGTTCTTCAAGGGTCTGACGCACACTTTTTCTTGGATTTAACGACGCATAAGGATCCTGAAAAATCATCTGCATACGCTGACGATATGGCAGCATCTGCTTTGACGAGAGATTGTCAATACGTTCCCCACGATAGAATACCTTGCCCGATGTCGGCGGATAGAGTCCCATCACTGTTCTGGCAAGGGTAGATTTGCCGCAACCAGATTCACCAACAACTGCCAGGGTCTCTCCTACTGCGATTTCAAAACTTACCCCGTTGACAGCTTTAACCTCTGTTTTATGGAGTCTTACTTTCCCGGAACGAATCTGGAGTTGTTCAAGAAATCCTCCGGAAATATCAAAATACTTCACAAGATTTTCTATTCGTACAATTGAGTCATTCATCACAGCTGTCCCTTTCCTACGAGATGGCAACTCACCCAGCGCTCTTTGCTCTCTCCAATTTGTCGCAATTCCGGAACTGTACTTCTGCAAATATCCTGGCAATAATCGCAACGGGGATGGAAAGAGCAACCCGGCGCTATCTCAGTCAGGTTCGGCATGGTGCCTGGAATCTGTTGCAAACGGTTTTCCTGATCACATTCACCGTGTCCCGGCAAGGCATTAATAAGCCCTTTAGTGTAGGGATGCCTGGGGTTTCTTACCAGATCAATTGTTTTGGCAGTCTCGATAACTTTACCGGCGTACATCACCATCACCCGTTCTGTCACCTCAGCAACCACACCAAGATCATGGGTAATCAGCATAAGGGCCATATCTTGTGCATCACAGAGTTCAAGCAACAAATCCATAATCTCAGCTTGGATAGTAACATCGAGAGCTGTCGTTGGTTCATCGGCTATGATAATTGCGGGATCAGTAAGGAGGGCAATGGCAATAATAATACGCTGACGCATGCCCCCTGAAAACTCGTGGGGGTACTGCGATAACCTTCGCTCAGGAGAGGGAATATGCACAAGCTCAAGCTTTTTGATGGCAATTTTTTCAGCTTCCGCTTTGCTGATTTTACGATGGGCCCTTAACGTCTCCACCATTTGGGTACCAACAGTGAGGACCGGGTTCAGGGTCATCATTGGATCCTGAAAAATCATGGAAATATGATTTCCACGAATACTCCGCATTTCATGTTCTGAGAACTGATCCAGTCGTTTGCCATCAAAGAGGATCTCACCTTTAGTGATTCGACCTGGTTTTGAAATCAGATTAATAACCGCAAAACCGGTAACGGATTTACCCGCTCCAGATTCGCCAACCACACCCAAACGCTCACGTTTATCCAAGGTAAAGGAAACATCATTCAGGGCAACCAGATCACCATGACGAAGAGCAAAGCTGACTTCAAGATTTTTCACTTCAAGCAGTGCCATTGATCAACCTTTGTAAAGTTTGGGATTAAGGACATCGCGCAGCCAGTCGCCCAGAAGATTGATTACCAGAATAAAAATGATAAGCAAAATGGCGGGAAAGAAGGTGAGCCACCAGGCACCGGAGAAAATATACTCAAACCCGGCATTAATCAACGATCCAATGGAAGGTCTTGAAACGGGCATCCCCAAACCAAGAAAAGAAAGTGCTGCTTCACTCATAACTGCATTTGCCACCTGTACTGTTGAGATAACAAGCACGGGAGAAAGAGAGTTGGGCAGGATATGAGAAAACATAATCCGCTTGGAATCAAGACCAATGACACGAGCGGCTTCCACATATTCCTTGTTTTTTTCACCAAGTACTGAAGCACGAACGGTACGCGCATATTGCGGCCATTCTGCAATGCCAATAATTACAACAAGAAGAGGTACAGCAAGTTGTTCATAACGCCCTACACCAAATGTCAACTGCACAATGGCGCTGACGATAATGGCCACCATCAGTGTTGAAAAAGAGAGCTGAACATCTGCTATCCGCATAAGTATGGCGTCGACCTTGCCTCCCATATATCCGGACACAAGCCCCACACCAATACCGATTATGGCCTGCAAAATCACAGCACCAATACCAATCATCACCGAAATCCGCAGGCCGTACAACATGGTGGAAAGCAGGTCTCGTCCCATAATATCAGTGCCCAGGAAAAAACGTGAGTCACCATCTGCCACCCAGGAAGGTGGAATTTCAGAATCCATAATATCTATGGAGGCAGTATCGTAAGGATCATAAGGCGCAAGAACCGGGGCAAATAATGCTGCCAAAAGAAAAATCGTCAGAATAGTAAAACTGACCATGGCAACTTTATCGCGTTTAAAACTGTATAGCAGGTAGGACTCTTTGAATTTTTGTCGTTTAGTCTGCATCAGCGTGAGGCCACAGTTACTGTTGGATTGATCAAACCGTAAATAATATCAACCACTGTATTTACGACCACAAAAAGCGCACCGACCACAACCAGGTACGCAACGAGAAGAGCAGTATCGGAGCGTTCCACAGCTTCCAGAAACATAAAGCCCATGCCCTGCCACTGAAAAACCGTTTCGGTGAGGATGGTAAAAGCGATCAGAATTCCGAGCTGTACGCCACCCACTGTAATAACAGGTAACAAAGTATTTTTGAAGGCGTGTACCATCCAGATGCGCCTTCTGGATAATCCCTTGGCCCAGGCATATTTGATATATTCGGTTTCAAGCACTTCCATCATCTCAGAACGTATAAGACGAATAAAGAGCGGCAGCATAATGGAAGACAGAGCAATGGAGGGCAATACCAGATGTCTTAAACCATCAATGGTAAGTAAGCCACTCTCCCAGCCAAAAACGTCGACCGTTTCCCCACGCCCATAAGACGGCAACCAGTGCAGTTGCACTGCAAAAACATAAATAAGAACGATGGCTGTCAGGAAAACCGGAATAGAAACACCAACAATGGACACTCCCATTGCAAATTTCGAGAAGAATCGTTTAGGATAGATGGCCGAGTACAAACCAACAGGGACAGAAATCAGCAAGATAATTAAACTTGCCGCAAAAACCAGCTCGATGGTGGCTGGAGCTTTATCAAAAATCACATCGAGGGCCGGACGTTTATAAAAGAAAGAATAGCCCAGATCACCATGCATGGCGTTTTTCAAGAACCTGCCATACTGCACCAGAAAAGAATCATTCAACCCCAGTTCCTGCCTGAGTGCTTCACGCTCCTCGATAGAAACGGAGATACCCACCAGATCACGAACGGGATCACCTAATTGATGTTTTACCGAAAAGCCAATAAAACCAATGACCAGCATGACCACGGTAGCCTGGATTATTCTACGGACAATAAATGCGAACATTTGCTCAATGGGTTAAGGGTTTACGTGAAAAATGAATGTGGCGGCAACATACCAGATGGAGCTGCAACTTTAAACAACAATCCACAACAAAAAAAGGGCTGCCCGCACAGACAGTGCAGGCAGCCCTTCTTATTTGACAGGACGCTATTCTCTCACTTATTCTACTACAAGGTCACCAAAGTAGGGGAAATTCTGAGCATTAACGATGGCTTCAAGCTTCACGTTATTTTTTGCAGCCCAGGAAAGATGCTGCCAATGCATTGGAATAAATGCAGCATCATCGTAAAGAATCTGCTCAACTTCCTGAAGCATAATTGCACGCTTAGCAAGATCGGTTTCAACCTGGGCACCAAGTACCAGAGCATCAACTTTCTCATTGCAGTAATTACCGGCGTTATACTGTCCGTAACCAGCATCTTTATCAAAACACATGGCCAGGAACTCGGAGAAATTTCCTGAATCCTCAGTGTCTGAATGCCAGCCGATCATCATGATGTCTGCTGCACGGTTATCAAACTCTGGCCAGTATTGCGCTTTAGGCATAGTCTTCAGATTAACTTTTATGCCAATCTTGGAAAGCATGGAAGCAACAGCCTCAGCAATTTTCTCATCACTTACATAACGATTATTTGGTGCCATCATGGAAACTTCAAAACCTTTCTCGAATCCGGCAGCTTTCATCAGCTCTTTAGCCTTGGCAATATCGTAACGAGGTGTAAGACTCTCTTTATATCCGACATAACCTTTAGGACCCTGCTGACCAGCGGTGGTAGCAGTTCCTTTCATGATCTTCTTCACAATTCCTTCATTGTTTACGGCATAAGCGATGGCCTGACGCACACGGACATCCTTAAATTCAGGACGACTTTCCTGATTCAGCTGGAAAGTAATCACACGGCCACCGGACATGGTGACAAGGTTTATACCTTTGGCATTCCCCACTATTTTAAAATCCTGGGGAGAAACAGGCATGATGAAATCGACATCACCGGAAAGAAGAGCAGCCACACGGGTGGGGTCTTTCTTGATAGGAGTGAGTACAACCTCGTCCACATTACCCGGAGACTTGGTATCCCAGTATGCGGCGAAACGCTTGTATACCATTTTCACACCTTGCTCACGTTCTGCAACGATGAAAGGGCCGGTTCCAGACTCATTATCAAGGGCAAAAGAAGCACCGGTTTTCAGAATGATATCCTTCTCCTGACCGTTTGCATCTGTGCCGGTATAGAAAACTGAATCCATAGCAAAAACATAGGTCGCCATATTCAAAAGGAGAGCATAAGGTTTTGTAGTTTTCACATCAACGGTGAAATCGTCAACGGCAACTGCGCTGGTAAATGGCTCAAAAAGGCCTTTAAAATCCTGGCTCTTTTTCAGACGGTCAATGGTCCATACAATATCTTTTGCTGTAAAAGGATTACCACTATGAAATTTCACACCCTTACGCAGATGAAAACGCATGGTATTAGCATCGATTCGCTCCCACTTTTCAGCAAGACGAGGTTCAAACTTCATATCCTGAGTCCAGCGAACCAGAGGATCGAAAACCGTATGGGAATACTGAAGCATTCCGCCGGAGAGTTGCACGTGGGGATCAAGGGATACCGGATCGGCATCCATGGCCAGCTTCAGCGTTTTTGCTCCTGCAGTGCTTGCAATAAGCAACATCAGCAGCAATGAAATAATTTTAAAACCTTTCATATTGTTCTCCTTTCCCTGTAAGTCAGAGATAGTATTAGGGGGAATAGCTTACTACCGTTGGAACTACGGATTTTTACACAAGATGAAATTCTTTGTCACGTAATGATTGAAGCAAATATCCCAGTAGGGCTTAACAGAACTATCACAAAAACTTATAATAAACAAACTGAACTCATTGAAAAAGCAGAACACGACTATTTTTTTCTATCTGCGCCGCTATCTGCTGGTAGGGCTCAGCGCGCAAACGGACAAGAGCCGATAAAATCGTAGGCAAATACTCTGGGTAATTGCACTCTCCATGGTAAGCAGATGGCGGGATATCAGGGGAGTCTGTTTCAATAACCAGTGATGTGAGGGGCAGTGTCTTTGCAACTGTTCGAATCCTGGAAGCACGATCATAGGTTACGGTACCACAGATACTGATCAGAAATCCAAGTCTTACGTATTGTTCAGCTTGTTGCAAACTTCCACTATAGGCATGAACAATACCACCTCCAGTAAAATTGAGCCGGCGAATAGTAGCCTGCACCTGATCGTGGGCTTTTCGTACATGGAGCAATATCGGCAAATCTGCCTCTGCTGCAATGACAAGTTGTGCTTCGAAAAGTTCCTGTTGCATGGAACGATTGTTTTCTTTCAGGTAATAATCGAGCCCAATTTCACCAATCGCTACCAGATGTCCAGATAAAGCCAGCCGCCTCAACTCCTCAAGATCATTTTTCCCATGCTGGGATAAATACATTGGGTGTAGACCTATGGCTGGAAAAAGATCCTGCTCTACAGCCGACAGATGTAAAATCCTTTGCCAACCTGCACGCACAACGCCAGGAAGCACTTGAGCCGTCACACCCGCCTTTCTAGCACGTGCTAGCACTTTCTCAAACACAGCGGCAAACACTGGCAAATCAATATGACAATGCGTATCTATCACTGGAATTTTCCCACAGAAAGAGTAAAAAGAGACGAAAGAAAATTAAATTTAAAAACGACCAGTCAACAGGGAAAATACCATGACTCCAGAAGATATGCGAGAAAAGGCGATGGATCTTTTCAAAAAACGGTTCCATTGAAGCCAAGCTATCCTGGCCGTGGGTCTGGAAAAGATACAACAGGAAGATGAAAAAACCATCAAAGCCGTGGGTGCATTTGCTGGTGGAATCGCCGGTTCCGGATCAGTTTGCGGGACACTTCTCGGCGCAGTGGCTGCAGTTTCTACCCTGCACGGCAGAGGAAACCTCAAGGAAAGAGAAAATCCCAGAATGTGGAGTGCTGGCCACAGGCTCACCAAGGAATTCGACAAACTCACCGAGACATTCGGCGGCAACACCTGCCAGGAGATCACGGGCATGGAGTGGAGTGATCGGGATGCCGTAAAAGAATATTATTCCAATCCCGACAGCAGTCGCAAGCATTGCATCCAGCTGATCGGCGATCTTGCTTTTATCCTTGGCGAAATTCTTGAGAAGGAACAAAAACGGTTGGGCAATGCTAGGAAACCGCTTTAGGGCAATATGCCACGCGCCCGAAACGGTTGATAGAGTGGATCACCAATCAGCACCATTTTCCAGGAGATATACGGAAGGCTTAAAAAGTATGCCTCAGCCAGAGTAAAATCACCATCGAGGAGCAGACCGAAAAAAAGCTGTGGAAACGGAAATGCCTGCACATAGGGTTCTCCGACCGGACCGATGGTGGCGGCCACCCCTTCCTCCAGTAGACGCTTGCACCAGACCTGACTTCCCTCTTTTTTAAGTGTGGTACATTCACTACTGGCAATATGGTAAGCGACTGCTCCCTGTTGCCAGTCAAAAGCATCTACATATTTGGCATGGCTATACCAGCCGCAATAGAGAATAGCATCGGCAGCATCGCCTGCCTGAAACAAACTCGACTGCTCGTCGATAATCGTGGGCACCACTTTTTTCGTGATTCTTGCCGCTTCATGAATAGCATTATCATATAATGCATACCCCTGCAGTTTTTTCGTATTTTCCGGTTGTGGCCAGCGAGCATCAAAATAGGCAGTGCCAGTCAGGCCTTTTTTTTCAACCTCGATACTGTCAACAATCAAACGACGCACCGTCTGCTCATCCGGTCCGTCAAGCCGAGCAACCATCAGTACCTGTGCTTTTCTGTATTCTGTTTTTTGTGTTTGAAATTGCAGAAAATATGGGTTTTGCACCCAGCCTGCTATGGGATGCCCCGGTACTCGTACCAGGCTTAACTCTGAATCAACAGAAGCCATGGGATCTTGTTGACGACGAGCGACATGACTCTTTTTCTCCTTAAGATTTTCATTTGTCAGCGCATGCCCGTCGATTCGCAATGGTATACCGTAAAAGAGGAGCAGACAACTGATGGTAGGATTGTCTGCCAAAAAATTGCGTACTGGCCCGGCTATTTCATCGTCATAATAATAACGGGGAATCTCTTCATTGACCGCAGTTTGAATGAGCAATAGATTTTCAGGAGGAATGTTTCGCTGCTGCATATAAAAACGTGCCAGCGCCACCCCGGCTCTTTCCTGACCATTGGCGAGGACAAGGATCTCCTGTGGTTCAAGAGCGTCAGCACTACAGGCAAACGACAAAGAAATCAGCAAACAGATACATGACACGATTTTGTTTAGACGTTTTTTTAATGACATCCTGACGGGTTCTCTATTATATTTGCTTACTATGATACCCATAAAATCATACATAAGATTACTATACAGCATTTATATGTTGCCGACACATTACAGAATTCATATTTTAGCAGTGAACAGGGTGTTACCACAGCCCACCAAAGGAATGCAATCATGTCAATAGAAGAAGCCAGGAAAGTCCTTGAAATTGAAGAACAGGGCTTAGCCGCTGTTCGCTCCCGAATTGGAGAAGAGTTTAATGAGGCTGTGGAAATTATTTTCACCTGCCCCAGTCGCCTAGTGATTACAGGAATCGGCAAATCAGGCCTAGTCGGTCAAAAGATTTCAGCAACCCTTAACTCCACCGGTACTCCTTCCTTTTTTCTCCATCCCGTTGAAGCCATGCATGGAGATCTTGGCATGGTGGCTTCTTCGGATGTGGTTCTCGCCATCTCTTACTCCGGCGAAAGTACAGAACTGAATGCACTGCTCATCAGCCTGAAAAAAAGGGGAAACACAATCATTGCCATGACTGGCGGAAAAACATCTGCTCTGGCCAGAGCCTGTGATATAGTTCTTGATATCCATGTGCCTAAAGAAGCATGTCCCTTAGGCCTTGCCCCCACAGCCTCCACCACAGCAACCCTTGCCATGGGCGATGCCCTGGCCGTTGTTCTTTTGAACCGAAAACAGTTTCGAGCCACCGATTTCCGTAAAAACCACCCTGGCGGCAGTCTTGGTGAACGGTTAAAAGTAAATGTCAGTGAAGTGATGCAACAGGGCGACTCTATCCCCTGTGTTTTGGCAGGAACCCTCGCAATAGATGCGGTCACAGTGCTGAACAGTAAAAATCTTGGCGCTGTCCTGATAATTGACCAGAAAAACAAACTGTTAGGTATCATAACAGACGGTGATGTACGACGTGCCGTTGCAGAATCCAGAGATATCACAACTATCTCTGTGGAGAATTTCATGACTGCTGATCCTGTTTCAAGTGAGGCAAATATTCAAGCAGTTGATGCCTTGAGCATACTGCAGCAACATGAGATAACAATCCTCCCCATTGTTGGAGAGGACAAAAAACTGGTTGGAATATTACACCTCCACAACTTACTTGGTAAGGGTGAATTCCGTCTTCTGGTATAAGGTGAAATCATGTGTCAAATGAGCGTTGTAAAAACTGAGAACGATCAGGAAGAGTTGGTAATGGAAAGCGTTACCCGACTCGATGTGAAAGAGAATGGGGTTGAAGTAAGCACTTTTTTTGAAGATCCCAAATTTGTTCCGAATGTAAGCGTGCAATCCATAGATTTCCTGGGTGGCAAAGTCATTCTGGGTTAATTTCCATAGCAGGAGAACAAACATGAACGAACTGGAAAAGTTACGGGTACTGTTACCCCACTGGATTGAGCACAATCGTGGCCACGCAGAAGAGTGCAACAAATGGGCGACACTTGCTGGCCAGGAAAATGGCGCCAAAGAGGTGGAAGCTAATCTAAAGGCTGCTGTTACAGCCATGGAAGAAGTGAGCAAGTATCTGGAAAAAGCGCTTACTGCCGCAGGCGGCGCTGCAACAGACGACACACACGGGCACCACCATCATCACCACTGAAAAAGCCATGCAATGACGACCAGGGAGCCTTTCTGAGGGTGGGCATTTCCAGAAAGCTTGTTTCCTAGTTACCAGTATAGAACTGCCAAGTCCCACTGGCAGGAGAATAGAGATAATCCATCTGTAAACGAAGGGGCCTGCCACCGGCCTTTTCCGTACACTGCATTCTGAACAACAGTTTATTGCCTACGTTCTTAAGGTATTCCACCTTCGGAGAACTCAGTATCGAACCTGATGTAGCTGGATAATGCGCAAGAAAAAGTTTCTCGTAATTTTCAGTCAGGTATGCCGACTGTTTACGGATCTGTATCTTCTCTCTGGTTGCGTCGATATCAACAGTTAACTCATCCATAAGAATTCGAAATTCTGAAATATCAGCAAACTTGCTACGGGATATTATTTGATGAATTTCCTGCATCTTACCCACTGCCTGCTCAAGCCCTTCATCCTTCAGAAATTTAGCCAGCGACTGTTTACCCTGAATAATTTCAGCATGGAGCATTATTCGGGAGAGCTTTTCACCACTTGCCTGGGTGTTAATACTGCTTAACAGTTCCGAATTCTCCTCCAGTAAAACAATAGCCTTTTCATACTGGCCAATAACTTCATCCCAGTTTGAGGCAGAAAATGCTTTCTTCCCCTTCTCAATTGCCATGTAGATATTTGTTCTAACAATATTTTCACGAAGACTGGTTATAGTATCCGACTTTGCCAGACCGAGTTTCTTAACCAATTCCAGTGCACCTTGATAACGTGTTAGTGCAACAGCCCAGTTACCAGCCTTGAAAGCCGAATGCCCTTCATCACGCAACACATTGAATTCAGCCTGATTTGAGAGCAACTCCAGCTGTGTAATATCTTCAGGCAAAACATTTGGGTTTTCTTTGGCTAACTGAAGGGCTGAGCCGAAATGCTCTGTGGCTCCATACCAGTCTGAGCTTGCCAGTGCCTTTTCACCAGACAGCATAATCCCATTAAACTGCGCCCGCGGCATCCGTTTCCTGATTTCTGCCAACAAGCTATCGTCTATGGCATCAGAACTTTTTGCCGTCATTAAGGCTTTTGTATAGCTGAGCGCTGCTTCATCCCAGCGCTGTTCTTCAAAGAATGCATCTCCATATGTTTTTGTCTCTTTAAACGTAATAATTAACTCTTTGGCAGATCTGGTGATATACACCCCTTCGAACTTCACCTTGCCATCCAATCCTTGCTTGAGCTTAGGTGACTGGAGAATAGACTGAATTTTAGCGGTAAGCTGCTCTTTTGCATTCTGCTTGACCAATCGTACTTCAGAAATCAGAACCAGGGCTTCCTCACATTTTCGTTGGGCAACAATAAAATTATTTTTGTCCAGCAAAACCTGGCACTCTCCATAACGCTGCTCTGCTTTCTCAAGGCTTGAACTAAGTGAAAAATAGGAAATAATCAAGGTTACAAACAAGGCTACGACTCCAAGACCCAGAGCCGTAACGATCCATTTCTTACTTGCGGCCTTTTTATCTTCAAAAAAAGTCCGCTTCCCTTCGCTATTTTCTATAGCCTCGTCGTTATCTGTTACGGCAGCTGAATCAACAAAGGTATCTTCTACAATCAGATTCTCACTGGAATCCGGCCCACCATTCACCCAATCGCCTAGAAGATCAAACGCCTGCTGGACTCTACTCTTTGCTTCTTGAATCTGAGGGTAATCAGAAACCATGTTTTCAATAGCGTCAAATTTCTCCAGAGCTTCTCTTAGTTTTCCCTGGTACTCCAGCTCTTCTCCTTCACGGAAGAGGTTTGTACTGATATCGATTGCATTCCGAGTATCTGCTTCGAGTGTTTCACGCCCTGGAAACTGTTTCGTTATCTTACCAAGCTCTCTGTAAAGGGTATTAAAGCGTTTCTGCTTTGCCATGAGCTGTAAACGGTCAACATCCACCGACGCTTCTTGCGGCTCATCTGTTTCCAGAGAAAAAGGTTCGCCAAAGGCATCATCATCCAGCGTATCAATGGTATCAAAATCTTCGTCATCCTCTTCTACCAGAGGAGGCGAAATATGTTGAAAATCTGCACTGTCAAATGGCAACTTATCACTATTTGCTTTATACCATTCTGCCGCCTCTTCATTAAATACGTTGGATTCAGAAAATGTTTCACCCGCAACCATACGACCAATATGAAGGATCAACTGAACAACGGATTTGTCTTTCTCCCACACATCACCAATGCAGATGGCAGATGAGTCAAAATCGGGATGAAATGTGGGACTCTCCGGAAGGCAGTTTGGCGGGAAGTGAGGGAACCCGAAAGGGAGAGAAAGGGAGATCACATGAGTATCACAGCTGTATACCTCCCCATTATTTTCCTTGCAGACACCACTCAATTTATATGTAATGGTATATTGTTCAGGAGGAGAGCCCTCACCGGGAGTGACAGTCACCCCTGAGACGGAGGCAAAGTAATCACTGACTTCTTGAAAAACATCTTCGAGTTGATTCGTGGTTTTGCTCATAGTAAATCATTTTCTAATAGACTAGTGTGTAGGGTTAGATAGATGAAGTATAGCAGTAACTTCTGGGAATTCAAAATTTTTTTTTAATCTTAAGATAAAAAAAAACTTTCTCCTACAACGGTACGTGTTTTGTGATATATTATGGCGCAATGAATTCATTTAAACTCTATTTCAAAATCACGGTAGACAACAATTGTCCCCTTTACGCTAAAGGAGAGTTGCTAACCCTCTCAGAGAAAGCACTTTCCTGCCCTGGAAACAAGCCTACTTGCCTTATTCTTGTTAGAGAAATGACGAATTTACTTTTTGAGTATCTTGATAACGCAAACAGCGATAATGACGACAAAGTGTATAACTGTAGTGGGTGCAGTGGACTTATTAAATTCACCAAGATTTCAGAAGAAAAAGCAAACGATGAAGGATTGATTGATGCCGTTGTCAGCCCCCTTGATTCCGAGGATGCCGCACTCCTGAAAGAGATTCAAGATTACCCCCTTATCAAGGCCATCCCAGACACTGAAATTGCTTCAGCAGTTCGATGCTTTAGAAAGGAAAAAGTAACAGCTAACGCGACCCTTATCACCAAAGGGCAGAGTTCGCTCTACCTCTACCTCATTCTTTCCGGTGAACTTGTGGTCAGTGACAATTCGCTTGTCATCGCCACTCTCAAACCCGGTGATATTTGTGGTGAGATGAGCTATCTTGGAAAAGATGTAGCTGGAGCAGATGTCAAAACCATAGAGGAAACTGAGGTGTTATCCATCGCGGGTGATGCTTTCTGCCGACTCATTGATCGTATCCCAGAACTTCAACTGTTTATGGCCAAGGTTCTTGTACAACGTTTAAGCGTATCCAATAGTCACCGCTCTAGAATATTTGACGCGTGCATGAGCGGCTGGATTCATGAAATGCCACCGGCTGAGCTTTTCCAGATTTTTCACATGAACCAGAAAACCGGCATTCTTTCTCTTGAGCTGCCCAATGGCAACGCCAAAGTCTCTTTCCGTGAGGGCTGTGTAATCAATGCCCAGTATCACGATGTGACTAATCAGGCTGCAATTTTTGACATGCTGAAAGAAAAAGAAGGGCGTTACACCTTTACCACAGGATTAAGCCCTGACGAAATGAAAGCAGCAGAAATCGGGGATTTTATGATGCTCTTAATGGAAGGAATTAAACGAGTGGATGAAGGGCGCGAGGAGTAAGCTTATTTGGCGGCCTCCTGGAATGGTGGCAAATCAAGGATTTCCAGAAAACTTGTCACATGATACTCTGCTGCCAGTTCTTTGTTTCGAAAGGCAATAAGACGCATGCCACAACCATCTGAATGTTGACGGTCGATTATGGAATCGCCAATATAGATCGCCTCACCTACCTCACAATTACAATGCTCTAGAATTTCGAGCAAAGCATCCGGTGCCGGTTTTGGACGTTTTGCATTCTCTGCCGTCATCACCTTTGTAAAATAATCTCCCAACTTAAAGATATCCAGAATCGGCTCCATGGTATTGGTACGATTGGTGGAAACAGCCAGTTGATATTGCTGCTTACAAATATCAAGGAACGGGATAAGATCCTTTTCCATTTTCATATATTGCAGAAATGAAGCATATCCGGTCTCCTGCCGAAATGTATCAACATCTGCTAAACTTTGATCTGGATAATGGCGAAAGATATGACGGGTGGATTCCATCACATTATGAATATGCACGTACTCCACTTCTTCCTCATCCATCTTCGGGTAGTCGAAGTGCTGAAGAAGATGGTTGTAGTATGTCTGGTTGGCAAATTTGGAGTCAAACATCACCCCATCACAGTCAAAAATAACGAGCTTGAGTTTCATTGGCCAAATAACTCCCCGCGCAACCATTCCACGCCAAACAACAAAAGCTGTTCATCTTCTTTATGGGTAGCTGCATCAAACTTTTCACTTCCAGGTAGACTTCCCTCTTCCAGCTGTTTTCTAAAAGAATCAAGATCGTACAGAGCCAGTACAAAATACTCAATCTGCTTTGGCCCCAAACGCAAGCCCTGCCTGATTTTTGTATGTTGCAATACCGCGGCCACAGCATCATTGAATTCGTTATACAGAGTCAGCCCCTGACTTGCAGAATACTTCTCGCTATTTTGCTCTTCCGCTTCTTCAAAACCATGGCAATGGGACTCTTTCAGTAACACAAAAAACTCATCAATGGAGTGGTCATCCTGGCGAATTGCGGCACGCCCCATAGGGTAAGCACGACATGCACCGGGCCTTCCACTGTATACCGTACAACCTTTGTCTGAGACAAAAACGCAGGAAGCCTGTCCGTCATCCACCATGGTCAGATAGAAGCGAGGGAAAACATCTTCGGCCTCCTGCTCCTGAATGACATACTGTTCAAGAAACGCCGTAGAATCGAGTTTTGTTTCTCTTTTTAATCGCAAAATATCATATGGGGTAAGCGCCAGCTCCAACTGTCGGCAACAGGCAGTGAAGCAGGTAACACCCGGATGACAGGCGAAAGAAAAGATCTCTCCCGCCTCAATACGATTCACATTTTTGGGAAGTTGTTCCTGTTCCATTATGTTACGTTACGCATTTTTTTTAGCTGGCCACAAACTCAGTACCGGGCTTGCAATAAAGATGGACGAATAGGTACCAACTATCACACCGAGAAGCAGTGCCAGAGAAAAGTTATGGATAACTGAGCCACCAAGGAAGAACAGAGCAAGCAACACCATGCCAGTGGTCAGAGATGTTACAAAGGTACGGCTCATAACCTGATTGATACTTTTATTAATTTGGTCAAGCAGTGAATGGTGCTCATCCTTTTGCATATTCTCCCGAATTCTATCAAAAACAACAACTGAGTCATTCAACGAATATCCAGCGAGTGTCAGAAGCGCTGTTACGATAAGCAGCGTAATCTCCACATTGAGAAGCCAACAGATACCAAGCACTACAATAACATCGTGGAAGGTGGCAACGGCAGCCGCCAGTCCAAAGCGAATATCAAAACGCATGGCCAGATAAACAATGACACCAAAGAGCGAGATAAAAACGGCTTGAATAGCTTTATTACGTAATACTTTACTTACAGAAGAGCCGATTTCAGACTGGCTCTCAAGCACAAAACCTTTATCCGGCAGCTCACTGGCAAGCAGACTATTGATCTGCTCATCAAGACCTACCACCACATGGGATGCTTTTTTCACCTTCACTATCAGACGATGTTCTCCCTCAACCTCCTGGAGGTTCATCTGTTTCATTCCGCCAGCAGCAAAAGCCCTTCGCACCTCTTCCATGGTAAAATCTTCACTTGCCTTGTACTGCAGCAAAGAACCACCTGTAAAATCAACCCCCATATTGGCCTTGCCTCTGACAATCTGAATAGAGGCGATGAGCCCTATGGTAACCAGAACAGCAGATACTCCAAAAGCAATATTGCGAAGACGCATAAAATCAATACTTGGCTTCTTCACAAACTGCATGAAGTTAAGCTTTTTCAAAACACGGAAAGAGTAAAGGGTCTCAAACATCAGTCGCGAACAGAAAAGAGCGGTGAAGAGGTTAAAAATGATACCTAAGGAAAGGGTAATGGCAAAGCCCTTAATGGGGCCGGTACCAAACATAAAGAGCGCCATGGCAGTAATCAGAGTTGTTACCTGGGAATCGACAATGGTCCAGAATGCTTTTCCAAAACCTCCATCGACACTGGATTTTACAGATTTGCCAAGAGCATACTCTTCACGCATTCGTTCAAATATAAGCACATTAGCATCAACAGCCATACCGATGGAAAGAATGATACCGGCAATACCCGGCAGTGTCAGAGTCGCATTAAGAATGGCAAGCCCTGTGAAAAGGAAGAGAATATTTAAGATAAGTGCACTGTTGGCGATGAATCCGGATAAGCGGTAATAGATACCCATAAAGCCAAGGACAATCAGAGCACCAAAGACACCAGCAGTCATGCCCTTGTTGATTGAATCCTGTCCAAGACTGGCACCGACTGTCATATTCTGAATAATATCAACGGGTGCAGGAAGGGCACCAACACGTAGAACAATGGCCAGATCCGCAGCATCTTCATGGGTAAAACTTCCGCTTATCTGGGCCGACCCACCAAGGATTTTTTCTCGGATAACCGGTGCTGAACGAACGATATCATCCAACACAATAGCCATACGTTTTCCTACATTATCTTCGGTGAGTTTGGCAAAAACCCGCCCTCCACGTGAGGTAAAGTCGATGGAAACGTATGGCTCATTAAATTGATTGGAGATCCGTACCTGTGCATTCTTCACCATCTCCCCTGTCATCAGGATCTGCTCATCGAGGAGGATAGGTCGGATAACTTCTCTACCCGTTTCGGTGTCGGTATCTTTTTCGATATATATTCTGGTATTTTCAGGCAGACGATTCTGTAGGGCACGGTTCAACTTCACCACCTCTGCATGATCCGTCCACACTCCATTCCACTGCTCTGCTTTGAGTGATTCGTCGGCAAGTTGAAAAAGATTGATCCCTGCAGTATCGGCCACTCGTTTAAATTCAAGCTGGGCAGTTTCACCCAACAACTTTAAGGCACGTTTTGGATCTTTTACACCGGGAAGCTGTACAACAATTTCCGCCTCGCCCTGACGGATAATAACAGGCTCTGCCACACCAAACTGATCAATTCGATTCCGGATAATCTCAAGGGACTGCTCGACGGCATGGGTACGGATAAAGTCAATTTCTGATTGCTTTAAGGTGACCGTAATCTTGGGGAAAGATCCTTCTTTGGCATCCACCTTCACATTGATTTCTTTTAAACGATCTTTTGCCAACCGTTTGACGGTATCAACAGCACCGGAGTTTGGCA
The DNA here is from genome assembly GCA_022712895.1 of Desulfocapsa sp. Lineage (GTDB taxonomy): Bacteria > Desulfobacterota > Desulfobulbia > Desulfobulbales > Desulfocapsaceae > Desulfocapsa. The sequence goes on along the minus strand of JAFLJS010000037.1, from coordinate 94,518 downwards.
GGGTAAAGAGCACAACACCCGGATCTGATTTTGTGCGAACGGCACTGATTCCCTCTTCCCGGAGACTGTCTTTCAGTTCGTTGGCGGCAAGCTCTAAAGAATCTTCTTCAGCCTTATCTAGGTTTACCTGCAGGACAAGATGCATACCACCCTGAAGATCAAGCCCTAAACGCAAGCCTTCCGGTGCCATATACTTCTGCCACCAGTCAGGAGTGTCCTCGTAAAAAGAAGGGACAATGGTGACGACGGACATTATAACAAAAAAGAAAAGCACAGAAAGTTTCAGCTTGATTGATGTATTCATTCAGGTTCCTGGAACTATGGTTAAAGTGTTTAAGTAAGAGAGATGCGTGATTATACTGTACTGCCTGATTCTTGCAAGCTTGCGGGACTATTTTTTCTATTGATGGCAGATGCGTGACAGGCAGCACCAAACCCATTGTCAATATTCACCACGGCAAGGCCTGGTGCACAACTGTTTAACATGCCCAAAAGAGCCGTTATACCGCCAAAACTAGTGCCATAACCAATGGACGTTGGAACCGCCACGACGGGGGCAGAGCAGATACCACTGACAACACTTGGCAAAGCACCTTCCATGCCCGCCACCACAATGATTACTGAAGCAGACAGGATATCCTGCTGTCTGTCAAACAGACGATGCAGCCCTGCGACCCCGGCGTCGTAATGCGTGGTAACAGGATTCCCAAAAGCAAGAGCTGTTATACGTGCCTCTTCGGCAACCGGGATGTCAGATGTTCCAGCACAAAGAATAAGAATATTCCCTCTTACCTTTTCTAAATCCGGTTTTACCAGAACAGACGAAAGAATTCCTGCAACTTTATGAAACTGTAGCTCCGGTAATTTATCGAGAACAGATTCAGCCTTTAACGCATCAACCCTGGTCGCAAGAAAAAGAGTCTTCTGCGCTATAAAAGTTTTTGCGATTTCAATAATCTGCTCGGCTGTTTTCCCCTCTCCAAAAATCACTTCAGGAATCCCGGTACGCAGGCTCCGATGGTGATCGATACAGGCATCCTTGATATATTGTCCCGGCAAATGACGCAAGGTCTCCATGGCCTGCTCAACGGAACTCACTCCCCGTTGCACATTTTGAAGAAGTTTAAGAATGTTTTCCTGATTCATAAAATGATTCCAATAAATGTTGCTGTTTGTTTAGTCGGCACACCTGCAAGTGTACAAAGATTTTTACCAGCAATCAACTACGAAGCAATTGAATCACACCATCACTGATAAATTGCACCGCAAGGGCAGCCAGTATAACTCCCAGCAATCGCCGTAGAATATCATCTCCAGTTCGCCCCACAATTTTTTTCACTTTATCAGAAAACAGGAGTGCAAAAAATGCTATTCCGTAATTTAGCAGTACCGCTAAAACCAATGCTAATGTAGCACCTGGTACTTCTCTGTTCGAAAAAAGAAGAATGGTTAGAGTAAGACAACCAGGGCCTGCAATCAATGGAATGGACATGGGGAACACAGATATATCGCTGCTTTTCCCAGCTACTGCATACCCAGTTTCACGGGTGATAAGGCCAAAAGCAGTGACAAAAAGTAAAATACCACCTGAGACTCTTAAGGCCTCAATGGAAATACCAAGTCGGCTAAGTAGTGCCTCTCCCAGAAAAGCAAATGTCAGTACAATAATGGTGGAAATAAGACAGGTCTTCAACGCCATCCGTTTGCGCCGAACGGAGTTCTCTTCTCCCGTCATAAGAGCGTTAAAGATAAGAGCTGCACCGATTGGATCTATGATTACAAAATAAGAGGTCAGCCCATGCAGAAAAACACTGATATCCATCGATTTTCGTCCCGGTTCAAGCCAAAAGGAGGCTATCGTCAGCCAGTTCTTCGCCTCTTACGCGATTAAACATCTCAAGCAGATGCGCCACATCAAGTTTATCCCGCTCAGCCCCTGAGACATCCAGTACAATCTGCCCCTGATGAAGCATCACTGTACGCTGACCACTGGCCAAAGCATCTTTCATGGAATGGGTGACCATCATCACAGTGAGCCCGAATTCCTTAACCACCCTGCTTGTGAGATCAAGGATAAAAGCGGCCATACGAGGATCAAGCGCCGCTGTGTGCTCATCGAGAAGCAGGAGGTGACTATCAGACAATGTTGCCATAATCAGACTCACCGCCTGACGCTGCCCACCCGATAGCAGCCCAATAGAGTCCCCAAGCCGATCCTCCAGGCCAAGTTTTAACATTGCTATACGTTCCCGAAAAAGCTGCCGGCGCTTACCAGAAAGAGCTAGTTGCCAACCTCTTTTTTTCCCTCGACTGTATGCAAGGGCCATATTTTCTTCAATGGTAAGTGTTGCACACGTTCCAGCCAGTGGATTTTGAAAAACACGAGCGGCATATTTTGCGCGTTTATATACCGGCCAGCTAGTCACCTCCGCGCCATCAATCTTCACCATGCCATCACTAATTGTGGCCTCGCCGCTCACAGCTCCAAGAAGAGTAGACTTACCTGCACCATTTGAACCAATGATGGTTACAAATTCATGTTCCGGGATATTGAGGCTGACTCCCCGCAAGGCCTTATTCTCAAGGACTGTTCCCTCATTAAAGGTGATGCGGATATCAGTTAACTCTATCACTTTGTCTTCCGCCTTGAAATTTTGGCACGCACCTTGCTTTTCATTTTTGGGACAATCAACGCAGCAGCCACAAGAACTGCTGTAATCAAATTAAGATCCGATGCCTGCATGCCAAACATTCCTGTACTAAGAGCAAAAGCCACTGCCAGTCGGTAGAGGATAGAACCAAGAATAACAGCAATAACCGCCACCCATAGTTGACGCCCAGAGAGCAGGGTTTGGCCCAAAATCACCGCAGCGAGTCCTACAACAATTGTCCCCACACCAGATGTCACATCGGCGAAAGAATTACTCATGGTAAAAAGGGCTCCGGCAAGTCCCACAAGGCCATTGGATAGCGCCAGACCAACATAGGTATAATATCCGACACTACCGCCCTGAGCAGCGACCATAGCATCATTCACTCCAGTGGCTCGCAGGGCTAACCCGAAATCACTGGACAGCAGCCTGAGGATCAAAAATGCCACCAGTAGAACAATGACAAAAACCATCCCCAGATTCCCGTAAAGAGGATCGATGCCAAATTTCTCAATGGACGTAAAAATAGTATTCTCGCCCAGCAGAGCGATATTGGGTCTGCCCATAATCCGAATATTAATGGAAAAGGCGGCGATCATGGTCAGGATCGATGCTAGAAGATGTAAGATACCGCAACGAACGGCAAGAAAGGCAGTAACCAGTCCGCAGGCAGCACCGGCAAGTATTGCAAATCCGGTGGCCAGCCAGGGGTTAACTCCGGCAACAATAGCAGTGGCGGCAACTGCGCCACCCATTGGAAAACTGCCATCAACGGTGAGATCCGGAAAATCCAGGACACGAAAGGTTAGATAGACCCCAAGTGCCACAAGGCCATAAATCAAACCAATTTCAAGGGTGCCTAAAAAGGCGAACAAAGACATCTTCGTTTTCTGTGTTATTTAATAATATTTGATGCGCGCTTTAGTAACTCATCTGAGATGCTGATACCAAGTTTATCTGCCACTTTCATATTCAGAAAGAGATCGGACCCTTTGGCAAATCCCACCGCCATATCACCAGGATTCTTTCCTTTTAACACAGCATCCACATAATCAGCGGTCTGCACGCCAACCTGATAATAATCAAAACCAAGAGAAGCCACGGCACCATTTGCAACAAAAGAGGTGGAGCCACCAACAACAGGAATCTTCGCCTGATTAGCAACACCAATCAACGCGTCAATTGCACTGGCAACTGTATTATCTGTGGGAGCATAAATCACCTGCACCTTAGAGGCAATGATACGGGCGGCGAATTGTACATCAGCACTTTTAAGCGCACTCCCTTCCACTACTTTTATGTTTTTTGCTTTGGCCGCTTTCTTTAACAGTTCAACCAGAGTTACACCATTTGCCTCGCCTGGATTATACACCACACCAATTGCCTTCAATCCAGGAACAAGCTCCTGCATCAAATCCACATGCTGTGCCACTGGAGTAAGATCGGAAAGGCCGGTTACGTTTGCTCCGGGATGTTCCAGACTTTTCACAAGCTTTGCCCCCAGTGGATCGGTTACGGCTGTAAAAACAACTGGAATCGTACGGGTTGAGGCGGCAAGTGCCTGGGCAGTGGGAGTGGCAATACCGACCAGCACATCAGGTTTTTCTCCAACAAACTGCTTGGCAATCTGCACTGCAATAGCAGGGTTTCCCTGGGCAGTCTGATAGACAAAATCGAGGTTTTCACCCTGCTCATATCCCTTTGCTTTTAGACCGTCTAGAAGCCCTTGGCGGGTGGCATCCAATGCAGGATGTTCAACAATCTGTGATACGGCAACTTTATAGGTTTTAGCAGAGGCGATATTTGTGCTCACAAGCAGCACAAGTAACGCACAACAAAAAAAATGAATATTTTTCATGGATATCCCTCTTTGATAATTGAGCATCTAAAACAATCTATTCGTAAGCATCACAACCTACACTAAAACATAAAGATAGAGCAAATAAACGTACTAGAAACAACAAAGGTGTAACTCCATGATATTCATAAAGTTACACCTTAGCGTCTTTCTGGTACCAGAGGTCGGAATCGAACCGACACGGAGTTGCCCCCGCTGGATTTTGAGTCCAGTGCGTCTACCAGTTTCACCACTCTGGCATTAAAAATGCTGAGGAATTAATACCGTACCTGCCAGTGAACTGTCAAGGAGAAATGAACTGGCTTTCCTTTCGAATGTGTGGAAGACTGGAAGTAGATATCAAATACAACAAAAAACAGATCAGATATTTCAAAGCAAAGGGAAATCCAGAACAATGAATACATTACAACTCAACGAAAACCAATCAGCACTAATCCTTGAAGCCGATGAGCATGGTGAAATATCAATCAATGTTGCTGCTGGAGATATCGACAGCTTGCCTGCGGCACTGTGTCAGGTTATTGCCAACAAGCTCATGGAAGACACCGCATTCCAGGAAGAGTTAATGGATATGCTTGAGACAGAATAAGCATTCTACCTGACAGAAAGATATTTTTTCCGCTCTGCTGTAAAGTTCCACCAAGGTGAAGCTTTGCCTCCTTCCATAAAGTCTACTACTGCCAGAAACACATCGATCACACAAGGATCATGTCTTGTTGCAGTCTTTTGACATAATGAGTCATATAGCTGGTAAGGATCTTTATCAATCAGATCTTTTGCTTGTCTGATTCCAACAAGTCGTAGATCTTCTGCCATGGCAGGCCCAATATTAGGAAGTTCGGTGAGTTCTGTAACTGTTTCCCGGTCAGGATTCTTCAATGAAGATATCCCGAAGATTATACATATACTGGGCAGCTGACCAGTAACTCAACACAATGGAAATCCAGATAAGTACTATTGCAAACTCAAATTGGTAAGGAATCGGCAGGAGCCCCACAGGAAATATCAGAAAACCAATGCCGTAATACTGAAAATTCGCTTTAATTTTCCCAAGATTATCTGCAGCAACAACTTTATTTTTGGAAGCAGCCAGCCCCCGAACACCTGTAATAAAGATCTCACGACTGATCACCAGCAAACAGACCCAGGCGGCAATGCGACCCATTGGAATCAACATAAGTAGAGCAGCAGTCACCAGTAGCTTATCTGCCAGCGGATCCATCAATTTACCAATAACTGTTTCGCAATCGAACTTACGGGCCAAATAACCATCCAGCCAATCAGTAAAAGCTGCAAAAGCAAAAACAAACCATGCCCAGAATGCTATCCATGTTGTCTGCTCCAGGGAGAGCAACACCATCAGTAAAGGGATCAGCGCAAAGCGCAGGCCAGTGAGAATATTTGGCCAGAATTTCCGGTTACTCATTGTATATTTCTGCCTTGTGCAATTCTTTTATTACTGACAATCATCTAATCAATCCTTTGGCAGGTGGCCGCGATAGTCCTTGTAGTAAGCCAGTACCTTCTTTATATATCTTCGGGTTTCAGTATTTTTCGGAACTTTTTGCAAACGTTTCACCAGCGTGGGCCCCGCATTATATGCCGCTAAACTTAAGACGACATCACCATCAAAGAGCTGCAACATACTCTTTAAATATCTGGTTCCACCATCAATGTTCTCGTAAGGATTGAAAGGGTTACGAACATTCAGTTCCCTCGCAGTCCCAGGCATGAGCTGCATCAATCCCTGTGCCCCTTTTTTTGACAAGGCATATCGATCAAAATCCGATTCGGTTTTGATCACGGCCTTAATTAAAAAGGGATCTACATTGTATCGACGGCTGCTCTTCCTTATATGATGATCATAACTGGATGCATCAGTACGGGAGGGCGGTTGGTAAGTGGATACTCTCCGAAAATAACTGCCACCAGTTCCAGGAGGTCTTGTGATACTGATCCTGTTTTGTAACGGGCGGCAACTACCTGAAGAATTCATGTTGGTGTATTGCTCTTTCCCACTGCTGTCCACACAAACATACATCTGCGCACCGGCTTGCTGAGGAACTTGCACCAACAAAGCGGTTAAAAGAGTAAACAGACACCAACATGTTCTTCTCATGGCTCACCCCATACGCAATTACTGTTTTCTATTTTCCCAATCAGCCAGAAACTGCTCTACACCAATATCAGTGAGGGGATGTTTAGCCAGCTGTTCAATTACTTTCAAAGGAATGGTGGCAATATCTGCACCAATGGCTGCAGACTCCATCACATGCTGCGGACTTCTCACACTTGCTACAATCACTTCTGTGGTTATACCGTAGTTCCTGAAAATAGACATAATCTCGGCTACCACATCCATTCCAGGTGTTCCGATATCGTCAAGGCGTCCGACAAAAGGACTTACATAAGTAGCTCCTGCTTTGGCAGCAAGCAAGGCCTGGGCAGCAGAAAAAACAAGGGTCACATTTGTATTAATACCAAGAGCTGTGAGTTGTTTTACAGCCTTGATCCCTTCAATGATCATGGGGATTTTAATGACGATATTATCAGACATGGCAGCCAGCACCTTTGCCTCTTTCACCATTCCATCCGCTTCCAGGCTAACGACTTCAGCACTCACAGGGCCATCTACCACAGCAAGGATATCTTTTAAGATCTCTTCAAAAGGTTTATCCTCTTTAGCAATGAGCGAAGGGTTCGTGGTCACACCATCAACCATTCCCATCTCCACACCTTTTTTAATCTGCTCAAGGTTGGCGGTATCTATAAAAAATTTCATTCCTTTTCTCCTGTTTGACTAACGAATAGGTTGCAGCACTCTTCGCTGCAAAAATAATTATATCCTTCTGCTCCCCTTTGTTTCAGACGAATAGCCTGTTGTTTGGGAACAAGTTTATGACAGATGGGATCTTCAACGAGCACATCTTCAACCTGACCATCCTGCGGCATTTCTTTGCTGGGGTTTTCCTCACCTTTCCCCCGTTTTTTTTTCCAGTCACTGATTAACAGGCGATAACCGAAATAGAGAAGGCCAGCTATGATTACTATCTTTATTGGGCTCACGTTGTCACTCTTTTACGTTCCATGAACTACGTTTAATTTCCTGAAAAATCGTTTCATCGTTTTCAATTTGCAACAACAACTCACTGTGCATTTGTGCAACTGTTTTTCGGGTAGAAGGATTTCTGTGCAGCGGGTCTAACTCCATAAGAGGGGCCAGGACAAAGAGGCGATTAGCAATCTGCGGATGGGGGAGTCGCAGTTCCCTAGTACTGTTCTGAGTATTACCGAAATAGAGTATATCCAGATCCAGCAGCCTGTCCTGATACCCTGCACTTCCTGTTTTCTTATCGCGACCAAAACCTTTTTCTACCTGCTGCAACAGACGTAACAGAGACAAAGGATCACGCCTTGTCTCGATAATGCCCACGGCATTCACAAAACAATTATCACTCGTCATTCCCACAGGGGATGAAGTGTATGGGGATGAGAGCACGACCAGGGTAACGTCTTGATCGTTGCCAAGTGTTTTCCAGGCCCTTTGCAGAATCTGTCGGCTGTCACCAAGATTTGACCCTAACCCCAGCCATACTTTTTCCATTGCTTTATTTACAGATCCTGAAGGTCAAGAACGTCAAACATGCTATACATGCCGGGTTCTTTATCTGCCACCCAAGCAGCCGCCTTTGCTGCACCCTGAGCAAAGTTATCACGACTATGGGCGCGGTGTGTTATTTCGATACGTTCGCCAGGGCCTGCGAAATAAATGGTATGTTCACCAATAATATCGCCACCACGAACCGTCTGCACACCGATTTCTTCCACTGTGCGTTCGCCGATTATTCCATTTCGCTCGTAAACTCCAACTTTTTCAAGATCACGATTTACGCCTGACGCTGCCATTTCAGCAAGTTTCAGCGCGGTCCCGGAAGGTGCATCTTTTTTCTTATTATGATGCAACTCAACAATCTCAATATTATAGTCATCGCCTAAAATTGAAGCGGTCTTTTCGGCCAGTTTGAACAGCACATTGACACCAACCGCCATATTAGGAGCCTGGACACAGGGGAAATTGGCAGCTAAAGTTTTCAGTTCTGCAAGCTCTTCAACACTGAGTCCGGTGGTACCAATAACCATGGCTCGCTTGTGGACCGATGCAATTTTGGCAAATTCCATGGTGGCCTTATGAAAGGTGAAATCAATAATGACATCCCCCTTATCAACAACGGCTTCAAGGCCCTCTTCTATTGTAATTCCAGCCTCACCCCAACCACCCATTACACCAGGGTCATTTCCGATTGCGGGACTACCGGGTGCTTCAAATGCGGCAGCATAATTAAGCTCTGGATGCTGACTGACCATATATCCGATGCGCTGCCCCATTCTTCCAGCAGCGCCTGCTACTATTACGTTTATCATTTTCTTAATTTTCAGTTTTCAGTTTTCAGTATCTACCGCTATAATATTCCTAAGCCTTTCATGGCGGCAGTAACAGTTTCAAGAGATTTATCATCAATTTCGCTCAATGGCAGACGTGGTGCACCATCCTTTATTTTACCAAGCAGTTCCGCACCTTTTTTGGCAGGTACTGGATTGGGAGCTGAAAACATGGAGGTCATCAATGGATAAAGGCTGTAATGGATTTCATTGGCCTTTTTGAGATCACCTGCAAGGGCGGCTTCCATAAGATCTGCCATTCCCCGGGGGTGCACATTGGATGTTACTGAAATAACACCTTTGCCACCGATAAAAACTGTTGGCATACAGGTAAAATCATCTCCCGAAAGTACGATAAAATCATCAGGACATTGACGAATCACTTCTGTGATCTGCTGCAGGGAGGCGGTGGCCTCCTTAATACCGATAATATTATCAAATTTTGCCAAACGAGCAACAGTCTCCGGCAGCATATTGGTAACAGTTCTGCTGGGAACATTATAAAGAATTATCGGAATATCAACAGCCTCGGTAATTGCCTTGAAATGCTGATACAAGCCTTCTTGATTGGGCTTATTGTAGTAAGGGACTACAGACAGGGTGGCATCTACTCCACTTGCCTTTGCACTTCTGGCAAGATCAATGGATTCTGCTGTGGAATTGGCACCAGTTCCCGCAATTACAGGAACACGGCCGGCAACGGTCTTCACGGTAAGCTCAATGATCCGTTTATGCTCGTCAAAACTGACGGTTGCAGATTCACCTGTTGTACCACATGGGACAATTCCATGGGTTCCATTTTCGATCTGAAAATTGATGAGATCTACCAGCCCCTGCTCATCAATTTCGTTATTGATAAAAGGGGTAACGATTGCTACTATTGCGCCATGATACTTTTCCATGATGTCTCCAAACTCATTTATAGTAATGCTTCAGCCGTTAATTGACCGATATATATTATTCTTGCTGGCCCTTGCAGATATACGTTTTCTGCACGCCCATCACTCTGCATATCAAACACAATTTTTAAGCGCTCCCCACCGGAAGTGGTGACACATACCGGCGAAGAGCATACTCCTTTTTCTGCAGCAAAAATGGCCGCAGCAACTGCTCCGGTACCACAAGCCATGGTTTCATCCTCTACACCACGTTCGTAGGTGCGGACACGTATTCCATCATTTTCAAGCGTTTGCACAAAATTCACGTTGGTGCCAGCTGGCTCAAACATCTCATGAAAGCGGATGCTATTGCCCCACTCTTTCACTGGAATATCCATATCATTTTCCATGAAGAGGACGGCATGGGGAACACCTGAATTCATAAAAGATATTTCTATTTCAATCCCTGAAAGCTCTACCGACAGACCTTTTTTATACTCGACTGGTGTTGTCATCAGGAGACTTACGTCATCATCTTCAAGGATCTCTGCTTCTATAATGCCAGCCAGCGTTTCAAACTTCATCGTTTTACCGGCAATACCCCGTGCATAAGCAAAACGAGCAGCACAACGGGCACCATTACCACACATTTCAGCAACTGAACCGTCTCCGTTATAAAACTGCCAGGAGAAATCAGCCGTTTCGGAGTTTTCTATGAGGATCACCCCATCAGCCCCAATGGAAAACATGCGTCGACAGACCTTGCGTACAAATTCTGCCTGATCTGTTTCTGGAACCAGTGTACGACGATGGTCAATCACGATAAAATCGTTACCGGAACCACTCATCTTGGCAAATGAAACCGGAAATTCTATATTCATCTCATTACTCATCAAATTGAGGGATTATTTCACCCTGAATCAGGCTTTCTCGTGTCTCACGCGCACGTATCACCTGAAACTGACTTCCTGAAACCATTACTTCAGCTACCCGTGGTCTCGAATTGTAATTTGAGGCCATGGTAAATCCATACGCACCAGCACTTTCCACAGCCAGCAAATCTCCTTGCTCAACCAGTGGGAAGTCTCTGTCTTTTCCCAAGAAATCACCGGTCTCGCATATGGGGCCTACGATATCAACGGTTTGCAAAGGAGTGTCTTTTTGCCGTACCACAGCAATCGAATGAAACGCTCCGTAGAGGCTTGGCCGGGTAAGATCATTCATGCCCGCATCCACTACCACAAAATGTTTTGGCTTTTCCCCGCCATGGTTGGTTTTGGTATACTGCACCTTCGTAACCATGATTCCGGCATTTCCCACAATTACCCGGCCCGGTTCAAGAATCAGTGTAACCTGCAGCCCTTCCAATTCTTCCTGAATAGCCTTGGCATACTCTTGCGGATGGGGAGGTTCCTCATCATCATAGGTTATGCCCACACCACCACCAAGGTCAAGATATTTGATGGCTATCCCTTTCTCAACAAGAAGTTCTGTGAACACTTTTAACTTGCGCAAAGTCTCCACAAAAGGAGAGATAAGGGTGAGCTGCGAGCCAATATGGCAACTGATTCCCTGCACATCAATATTCTCCATTTCATTAGCCTGAATATATAAATCCAACGCATCCTGAATGGGGATACCGAACTTGTTTTTGGCTAGCCCCGTTGAAATGTAGGCGTGGGTTTTTGGATCGACATCAGGATTCACCCGAAAAGCTATGGGTGCTTTCATTTTCATTTCAGCAGCCACAGCATCTAAACGTTGCAACTCCTGTTCAGATTCCACATTAAAGAGCAGAATTCCTGACTCAAGCCCATAACGCAGCTCTTCTTCTGTCTTGCCGACTCCTGAATAGATTATTTTTTTCGGATCAATGCCAGCAGTCAAAGCACGGTACAACTCGCCGCCGGAAACTATATCAGCGCCACCACCAAGGCCTGAAAAGAGTGAAAGGATACCGATATTTGAACAACTCTTCACGGCAAAACAGGTAATGTGGTCTATCATACTAAAGCCGGAGTCAAAGGCCTGAAAATGTCGGGTCAGCGTCGCTTTTGAGTAGAGATAAAAGGGGGTTCCCACCACTTTTGCTATATCAGCAACTGCAACGTCTTCACAAAAGAGTTCTCCGTTTTTATAGTCAAAATGATTCATTTGTTTAATGTCTTATTGAAGCCTCACGGGATTTCACACTTTCATTTGGCTTATCTGCCTTATCATAGGCGGTAACAGTGTAGTAGTAGCTTGTGTTTGCATCGACAGCTGTGTCTTCAAAAATGGCGTATACTGCCGGTACTTCACCAATTTTTTCAGCAACACCATCTTTACCACCACGTCTGTAAATACGGTACCCCTGCACATCTGCATCCCGGGATTTATCCCAGAAAATCTTTATACCAGCACCTGTCTGTACAGCGGTGACTCCAGCAGGCGCAGAAGGTGGTGTCAGATCAATTGGAACTGCACTAACACTTCTAGAAATTCCACCACTTATATCATTTTTATCCACATTGAGGATGGATTGCACTTTAAAATAGTAGGTCTCACCATTTAGAAGACTGGTATCAACATACTGTGTCTTACTGGTACTATTTCCAATCGCTGCAAAATCCTTATTATCCTTACTGCGTAACACCTGATAGGAAAGTGGGTAATCCGTTTGCTGACCATCCATCAGAGTGACGACAGGCTGCCAGCTTATGGTAGCACTGTTATCAGCAGCTTTAACACTCACACCTTCAGGTCCTTTTGCTGGAGTATGCCAGATAAATGAAACAATATTTGAATCCGCACTGGCCGCCCACCAACTGGTCCTGGCATGTACTTTAAAGAAATATTTATGTCCCGAACGAAGTAAGGATGTTTCGTATGTTCCCTGGCGATTGCTTTCCGGATCAACGAGACCACCGGCAACCTGAATGGGTTCATTAAAGGGGATGGGACAAGTGGGGCAATAATCATTAAGAGGAACCACAGCCCGGTACACATCGAAGGTGCTGATATCCGTGAGATCAGACCCTCTGATAGTCTCTTTGGGGAATGTCCAGTTCAGGATAACACCTTTTTCACTGGCAGAATAACGCAGATCATTAATGGCCTTGGGGACAATACTATCCGGTGGAACCGGATCGGTTTTATATCCACATCCGCCCACCAGAAACAAAGTTCCTGTGAGAAGTAAGGCTCCTGCCAACTGCGTTTTTTTCAACATTGTTATTCTCCAATTCCCATCAGTTTTCCGGCAGCTGCAACTGCCTCTTCAACACGCTGTATTGCTGTTCCGCCAGTGGATATCCTGGAATTTACAGAACCCTCAACACTCAAGACTTCAAATATATCCTTATCGATTACATCGGAAAACTCTCGCATCTCGGCAAGGCTAAGATCTGTCAACTCACATCCTTTCTCTATGCAGGTGGCAACAGCCCTGCCTACAATACCGTGTGCTTCACGAAAAGGTACATCGTGCAACACGAGATAATCTGCAAGATCTGTGGCCGTCATAAATCCTGTTTTGGTGGCATCTTCCATACGTTCGGTATTGAACGTGAGATTACCAAGCATCTCCGCCATAATAGCCATGGAGGCAGATACGGTATCCACCGCATCAAATACAGGCTCTTTGTCTTCCTGCAAATCCCGGTTATAGGTAAGTGGCAACCCCTTCATAAGAGTGATCAGGGACATCAAGCTACCCACCACACGCCCCGACTTTCCACGAATAAGCTCAGGAATATCTGGGTTTTTCTTCTGCGGCATAATGGATGAACCGGTGCAGAATTTATCTGAAATCTGCACGAAAGAAAATTCCTGGCTGGACCAGAGCACCAACTCCTCTGAAAGACGAGAGAGGTGGAGCTGAATCATGGTGCAACAGGAGGTGAATTCCAAAGCAAAATCACGATCTCCTGCGGTATCCATAGAATTTGCTGTCACCCCATCAAAACCAAGAATCTCTGCAACCATTTCCCTATCGATGGGAAGGCCGCTTCCGGCCATGGCGGCAGCCCCAAGAGGACAGATATTAATTCGCTTTCTGCAATCAATAATCCGCTCGCGATCCCGACCAAACATCTCAAAATAGGCCATCATATGATGGGAAACAAGCACCGGCTGCGCTCGCTGCATATGCGTATAACCCGGCATCATTTTCCCCATGTACTCTTTTGCAAGAAGCGCAAAAGCACGCCGAAGATCATCCAGCAGTTCCACAAAAATGTCGCACTGGTCACGCAGATACATGCGAAAATCAAGAGCTATCTGATCGTTACGACTCCGGGCACTGTGCAGTTTAGCACCTGCTGGACCAATGGCATCAATGAGTGCCTTTTCAATATTCATATGAATATCTTCAAGCTCACTCTTGAAAGGAAAAGTCCCCTCATCAATTTTTGTTTTAATGGCCGTCAGCCCCTCGGTGATGCTGACCAGTTCGTCTTTTGACAACAATCCATTGGCCGCAAGCATCGTGGCGTGCGCCTTACTACCGGCAATATCATACGTAGACAACCGGCTGTCGTAGCTAATGGACTCGGTAAAAGCCTCAACAGAAGCAGCAGTGCTGCCGGAAAATCGTCCACCCCAGAGTTTCTTAGTATTTGATTCCATTTGTATCTTTTACCCTTTGTTTTGCATGGCCGCAATTTGCAGACGTAATCCGTTCAAACGGATAAAACCACCGGCATCAGCCTGGTTGTACACGTCATCTTCTTCAAAAGTGGCAAAACTTTCCTGGTAAAGCGAGTTGTCAGATTTTTTTCCAACGGCAAAGCAGTTGCCCTTGTAAAGTTTCATTCGAACAGTACCATTTACTGTTTTCTGGCTCTCATCCATGGTTACCTGTAGCAATTCACGCTCTGGCGAAAACCAAAATCCGTTATAAACCATCAATGCATACTGAGGGATTAAAGAATCACGAATCCTCATCACCTCACGATCCATGGTAAGCGTCTCAAGATCCATATGGGCTTCACGAAGCAGCGTGCCACCTGGAGTTTCATACACTCCGCGGGACTTCATACCCACAAAACGATTCTCAAGGAGATCTAAACGCCCGATTCCATTTTTCCCTGCTACTTTATTCAAAGCTTCCAAAAGAGGAAGAGGAGCCATGCGTTCACCATTTATAGCAACGGGATCTCCTTTTTCAAAATCAATCTCGATATAGGTAGGTTTATCCGGTGCATTTTCAGGGGAAACAGAGAGCTTGTACATATCCTCATCCGGCTCATTCCAGGGGTTTTCCAGCAATCCACCTTCAAAACTGATATGGAGAATATTTTCATCAGAACTGTATGGGTTTTTCTTACTGGTTGGTACCGGAATTTTATGCTTCTTAGCAAACTCTTCAAGCTTTGTTCTCGAGTTCAGATCCCAGATCCGCCAGGGTGCAATAATTTTGAGACTTGGGTCAATCCCCAAATAAGAGAGCTCAAAACGTACCTGATCGTTTCCTTTCCCGGTGGCACCATGGCTTACAGCATCGGCACCTTCCTCGTGTGCTATACGAACCTGCTCCTTGCCGATAATCGGACGGGCAAGAGAGGTTCCCAGGAGATATTTCCCCTCATAAATCGCATTACAACGAAATGCAGGAAAGATATAATCTTTGACAAACTCTTCTCGCAGATCAGAAATAATCACCTTTTCAGCACCGGTGGCCATTCCTTTTTCACGGATGGCATCCCAGTCTTCAGTTTGACCGACATCGGCAGCGTAAGCGACAATCGGACATTCATATTCTTCAGCAAGCCATTTCAATATTACCGAGGTATCAAGACCGCCGGAATAAGCGAGAACTATTTTTTTCACATCCATTATTTTATCCTAGCACCGGTGATGAACGACAAGCCAGCATAAGTGCCTTGGTGCCATTATCAACCAATTGTATTAAATAGAACTTCAGATTATATTTTTTATTACAGCTTTTAATGCCTAAGGCATTAAAAGCTTTTCGAGTATTGCTTTATGCATGTGCATTTTATTCTCGGCCTGATCGAAGGCCACGCACTGCGCAGATTCTAAAACGGTTTCTGTAATTTCTTCTTCACGGTGCGCAGGCAAGCAATGAAGCACAATGGCATCAGCAGGCGCCTTGGCCATAAGTTCGCTATTTACCTGATAGGGAGCAAAGATCTTCGCCCGCGCTTCCTGCTCCTCTTCCTGTCCCATAGAAGCCCAGACATCAGTGTTTATTACATCGGCACCAGCCACGGCCTCTTCTGGATTACGCAGAAGGGTGATTGGCTTTACAGCTCTTCCTAACGCTTCTTCAAATATCTCAGAATCAGGAGCATAGCCTTCAGGACAGGCCAACACCAACTCAAAACCAAGAGTGGCTGCTGCCTGAATCCAGGAATTGGCCATGTTGTTGCCATCTCCTATCCAAGCTACTTTCAGACTCTGGATATCACCTTTTTTTTCCACCACTGTCATGATATCACTTAAAATCTGACAGGGATGATGCAAATCAGTCAAAGCATTGATCACCGGAACTGAAGCATATTTTGCCAGTTCAGTAACCACTTCTTGGCCAAATGTTCGCACCACCAGACCATCTACGTAACGGGACATAACCCGTGCCATGTCTTTCAAAGGCTCCGATCTGGCAAGCTGCGTATCGCGTCCGGAAAGGAAAATCACCTGTCCGCCAAGGCCATACATGGCCGATTCAAAGGAAACTCGAGTACGAGTCGAAACCTTTTCGAATATCAGCCCCACCGTTTTACCGGCAAGTTGCTGGTGCTGTGCACCGGTTAGACGTTCTTCTTTCAAGGTGATGGCACGATTGACAAATGCCAGCAGCTCATCTTCGCTAAACTCTTGTAATGATTCTAAATGGTGTAACATGACTCTTATTGGCTCACGGATGTTGTAAAAGATACCATCCTTTTCAGATACATCCCCCAAGCACAATTGCTGTATTTATAAGGGGAAAAGAATCATATTTACATAAAAGGAGAGGGTTTTGCAAAGTTTTTTGGAAATTTTGTTAGCAGATTTCCAACACCACTTTACAAATTACCCGGTAGCGAGGAGCGTAACGGTTCACCTGCAAACAATACCGCAGCGAGGAACGAGCGTGGACGTTTGCAGGTGAACCGTTGCAACCCCACGGTTTCAGAGAACTAACACTGGCGATGGATGGATAGCCGACACTCAGCACAGCACCCCTCAAGGGGTGTAAGCACCTTCACCAAATTCTTTTCAAAAAAACACGAAAAAAATTTACAAAGCACTAAAGGACTCTAGAGCATATCCAATTCACGACTCAAAACCTGTAAATGCATCTTTTCCTCGCTGGCAAGGAATGTAAACAATGCGTTACTCTGCTGATCTTCTGTCTCTCTGCTGAGACGACTATACAGATCAAGGGCCTGCGTTTCCAGCATCATCCCAAGTTCAATCATGTCTCTTTTTTCCGGCAAATGCACTCGGTAATGATCGAGAAATTGCTGTTTATCAAAGCCGCCCTCAAGCTTGCTGACATCCTGTGACTCTTCACCCTCATTGCCGGGAAAAGAAGCAAGCAGTTTGGCCTTATGCCCATCTTCATACCTGGCAAATCGGTCTAACATTTCCACAGTTTGAGGATCGTCAGTACACTCCTGCAGTGCAATGTACAGTTGCCTCATCCCCTCTTCCATGGCATAACTCAAACGAAACATATCAGGGAATTCCTGTCCGAGAAATTGATCCACACCAAAGGCTTCGGTTCCCATGGCCTTTCCGCCATCATAGGCAAGAATCCCTCCACTCATATTGAGAATATTGGTAAACCCTGCAGAATTCAGTAAACCGGCAGCAGCCTTGCTGCGCACCCCTGAGCGTCAGTAGACAAAAGTTGGTTTATGTCTGTCCACTTCGTTTAACCTGTCCTGTAATTCTTTCACGGGAATCAGGACCGCACCGGGAAGGTGACTTTCTGCAAATTCTTTTGGCTGCCGAACGTCCAGTAGCTGATAAGATTCCGGCTCATGTTCAGCCATATATGTTTTCACATCAACGGGGCTGATATTTTCACCCACCGGAAACAGATCACCCTGAATCATGTGGTCAACTCCTTGTACATCTCTTCATTGAAACCAACATACAACTGTTTTCCGCTACGAGCTGTTGGCGCACGCAGGTTTCCAGTTCGGCCAAGGCAGACTTTCAGAATTTCCTCTTTGTTGCCATTGTCCGGGACAAATATCTGCACCTTCTTGCCTCGCCCGACAGAAAGTGATTTGGCTTTTACAATCATCTCCCATGCGCCATCTGCTTTAATCACATTTTTCCGTGCATCTTCGATTTCGTCCGCCACTATACTTCCTTGCTCAAGAGCCTCCTGAGCTTTAGTACAGGATTTTCAGCCTTTTCGTAGATATAACCAGTCAATTTTCATTTTATCCTCCAGAGAAATACTTATTTTTTGCACTCAGCTAACACATCAGCGACAGCGGTAAGAAGCGTATCTATTTCTTTCTTTGTAATTATCAGTGGTGGCAGAAAACGCAGTACAGCATTACCGGCAAAGTTGATAAGGACACCATTCTCAAAAAGCCTTTTTACAATATCAGCACCCTGCTCTATTCCGACATCAGTGAGTACTAAGCCACGAATAAGCCCCATTCCCCTGGCACCACAGGCAAGATTAGGAAAACGGGCAGCAATATCCTTGAGTCCTTTTTGTAAATACTCTCCTTTTTCCTGCACCTCTTCTAAGAAGCCACTTTCAAGCATGATGTTCATGGTGGCAACAGCGGCAGCACAAGCAACAGGATTACCGCCAAACGTGGAACCATGGGCACCAGGTACAAAAGAGGCTGCAATCTCTTTCCTGGTGAGCATGGCACCGATGGGCATACCATTACCCAGAGCTTTGGCCAGTGTCATAATGTCCGGTACGATGCCAATCTGCTCATAGGCAAAAAGAGTTCCTGTACGCCCCATTCCAGTCTGAATCTCATCAAATATCAGTAGAAGATTATGATCATTACACAACTTTTCAACGCCTTGCAGATATTCAACGTCCAGAGGCCGCACGCCACCTTCACCCTGCAAAGGTTCACACATAATGGCACAAGTCTGATCGGTTATCATGGCTTCCAGTACATTCAGATTGCCAAAAGGTGCATGAGAAAAGCCCTCAGGCATTGGCTCAAACCCTTTCTGGAGCTTTGGCTGACCTGTTGCCGCCACTGTTGCCAATGTTCTGCCATGGAACGACCCGGTAAGAGATATGATTCCATACCGTTCGGGCCCTGCAAAAATTCTGGCTAGTTTTATAGCCGCTTCATTTGCCTCTGCGCCACTATTTGCCATAAAGACCTGATCGGCAAAAGAATGCTCAACCAGCAACGCAGCTAGTTCAGTTTGCGGCTTGGTGTAATAGAGATTGGAAACATGCATAAGCTCCGCAGCCTGCGCACAGACGGCTTCAGTTATAACAGGATGACAGTGACCAAGACTGCAAACTGCAATTCCTGCGAGACAATCCAGGTATTTTTTTCCGTCTGCGTCTGTGAGTGTACATCCTTCTCCCTTTACCATGACCGCCGGATATCTTGCATAGGTTCCCATAAATACCTTCTCAGCCTTTTCAGCCCAGATTTTATTTTCTTCACTCATTAGACAATCTCCGTTCCGATTCCTTCTTTGGTAAACATTTCAAGTAAAATGGCGTGTTCGATTCTACCGTCAAGAATATGGGTTTTAGTCACTCCATTATTCAAGGCATCTGCACAACACCGCACTTTTGGGATCATACCGCCAGCGATGGTTTCTTTGTCAATCAATCCTTCCAGATCTGTTTTCTGTAACGATCGCAGCAATGTTCCCTCACCATCCTGCACCCCTGCCACATCGGTCAGCAGAATCAGCTTGGCCGCCTTTAAGGCCTCTGCAACAGCTCCTGCCACAAGATCTGCGTTGATGTTAAAAGCCTGGCCGTCTTCTCCGACACCAACGGGAGCAATAACCGGAATAAAATCATTATCATCCAAAGCCTGTAGAATCTCCACATTCACCTGTGTGACCCGCCCCACCCGACCAAGGTCAATGAGTTCAGGCGGTGCATCCTGTAATGCTGCATCATTTTTCTTACTCACTTGTAGTTTTTCCGCACAAACCAGATCACCATCCCGACCTGAAAGGCCAACAGCCCGACCACCACAATGATTAATATTGCCAACAATTTCCTTATTGACCTTGCCAACCAGTACCATTTCCACCACACTCATGGTTTCGCCATCAGTAACACGCATCCCCTGGACATAACTTGGCTTAATCTGTAGACGATCAAGCAGTTGGTTGATCTGTGGACCACCGCCATGCACAATGACCGGATTGATGCCGATCTGCTTCAGCAAAATCATATCAAGAGCAAACTGTTTCTTGAGATTCTCATCCACCATGGCATGACCGCCATATTTAATGACCACAGTTTTATGACGAAATTGCTGCATGTAGGGCAGCGATTCAATAAGGCCTTTGGCTCTGTCTATACTTTCCTGCATATTTATTCCCCGATGGCTAAATAAAAAAAAATTCACCCGCTTCGTTGCTGCAACTTTCCTACCTTCACTACATACCTTAGTATGCCGATATAATGGAAAAGATACACCATAAGACGGTTACAAACGCGCCTTTTACATGAGGTTTTTCACTTAGTCATCTCAATTTTTCTCTATTCGAGTTTACTGCATAAAAAAAGATACACTTAATAAAACATATCAAATCAACCAGATACAACTACTACTACAATATCGTTATTATTTTACAGACTCAGATCAATGAAGTAAAGAAATCTTTATTTTCAATTCCGCTGTGGATTTCTTTACTTTTATTCACTCCGCAAGTATATTAGGCTTGATACTTGCAATAAATATTTTCCACTTTTCCCAGGGAATGTATGAAACGAAGAAAATCATTTTATACCACACTGTTAACTATAATTTCGCTTTGCATCAGCACACAACTTTTTGCTGCTGGCGCACCAATTAATATCGAAGCAGATCATATGACATCTTTGGAAGAGGATAGTAATGTCCTTTTTTCTGGAAATGTTGACGCCAGCCAAGCAGATGTTCGAATACGAGCCGACAAACTGACTGTCTATTACACTTCAGCCGACGAAGGAAAAAAGCAGGAGGTAAAACGTTTGCGATGCGAAGGCAATGTTGAAATTACCAAAGGTGAGTGGCTGGGAACTGGCAAAACCATGAACTACCTTGCCAAGGAAAGAAAAGTGATCCTCAGCGGTGACGCCAAAGCCTGGCAGGGGACAAACCTTATCACAGGGAATACCATTATTTATTACCTTGACGAAGGCCGCTCTGAAGTTATTGGTGGACGCCCCGCAGCCACGGTCGATGGCAAAACTGGCGAAAAGAAATCCGGACGAGTGAAAGCCACCCTCACCCCACAATAAAAACACATATACCGTTCGGAACCATTCCGAAACCATGGGTTTGCAATGGCACAACTTGAAGTAGACAAAATAGTTAAACGTTACAGAAATCGCACAGTGGTTGACGGGGTAAGTCTTCAGGTTAACACAGGCGCAGTCGTGGGACTTCTGGGGCCAAATGGTGCCGGCAAAACCACCTCTTTTTACTCCATCGCCGGTTTTATCCGGCCTGACGGTGGCAGAATTCTTCTGAACAATGAGGAAATCACTAATCTTCCTATCCACATGCGAGCGCAAAAAGGGATTTCCTATCTTGCTCAGGAACCCTCGGTTTTTAAAAAGCTCACTGTTGAGGAAAATGTACGTATTGTCCTGGAAGCACTGGGACTAGCTAAAAATGAGATCACCAACCGCATTGACGAGTTGATGAGCGATCTCAAAATTGATTACCTGCGTGAGAATAAAGGCCATGCCCTGTCGGGCGGCGAACGCAGACGTGTGGAAATAATGCGTGCCCTTTCAACGAAGCCTGATTTTATCCTACTCGATGAGCCTTTTGCCGGCATTGACCCCCTGGCTGTTGCCGATCTGCAAAAACTGATCATAGGACTGAAAGCTAAAGGACTTGGAGTCCTCATCTCTGACCACAACGTCCGGGAGACCCTACAAGTGTGTGACTTTGCCTACATAATGAATGCCGGACAGATCTTAACCAGTGGTGTGGCTGACGACATCATCGAGAGTGAAGTTGCCAGAAAGATGTACCTTGGCGAAAATTTTTCAATGTAACTACTGACAATGGCCCTAGAACTCAGACAACAGCTCAAGCTCAGCCAAAAACTGGTGATGACGCCACAATTGCGTCTAGCCATTAAACTGTTACAGATGAATCGTCTGGAGCTCGGCGATGCTCTACAGGCAGAGATTGAACAAAATCCTGGCCTGGAAGAAGACACCAACCTTACCGACCCGCACCCCAAAAACCAGCAAAGCCTCTCTTCTACTGAAGAAGCGCCCAAGGCCAGTGACAAAAAAGAACAGGATCATACAGAACAGGTGAGGATGGAAGACAATGTTCCCGAAACAAACTGGGAAGATTACGCCAACACTTTTGATTCAAACGTTTCCTTTTCTCGTGAAACTCCACCAGCTGACGCTCCCAGTCAGTTTGATTTCATTTCTGAAAAACCAAGCTTGCTGGCATATTTGCAATGGCAGCTCGCCCATGCAAATCTTGAACCTGACGAGTGGGAGACCGCCCTTTTCATAGCCGGCAACCTTAATCGTTACGGGTTCCTGGAGTGTAATATTGCAGAAATTGTGGAAGCGACTCATTGTGATGAGGATTCTGCCGAGTATATTTTGGAGACAATTCAAGACCTTGATCCACCAGGCATTGCCGCAAGAAACGTGAGTGAGTCCCTGTTTCTGCAACTTGAACGTATGGGTAAAGAGAAATCTCTGGCCGCAAAAATTGTCACTGAACATCTCAACCTCATGCAGACCAGAAATTATAAGGCAATTTCCCGGGCCACAGGCAAAAAACGTACAGATGTTGTGAGAGCAATTGAATTCATCACTTCCGAACTCACACCATACCCAGGACTGCCATACAACAATGAAGCCACCAACTACGTTATCCCAGATGTGTATGTCAGGAAAATAGATGGCAAATTCGTCATCCACCTCAACGAAGATGATATTCCAAACCTGAAACTTTCTTCTGACCTGCAGAAGCTCCTGCAGTCTGGAGAGGATATGGGAAAAGACTCCAAGAAATACATTCGGGAAAAGTTAAAGGATGCCGGCTGGTTCATCAAATCTTTACACCAGCGCCAGGCGACGATTTTCAAAGTGATGGACTCCATTCTCAAATTTCAGAGCGAATTCTTCCAGCATGGACCCACCCACCTGCGCCCTCTGATCTTGCGCGACGTAGCCGAAGACATCGAAATGCACGAATCTACCATCAGCCGAGTTACCTCCAACAAATATGTCCACACACCGTTGGGAATTTACGAACTGAAGTATTTCTTTTCTACAGCCATCCCCATTCGTGGCAAAGAAGCACTGGCAGCTGAATCCATCCGGGAACGTATCCGCAAAATGATACGGGACGAAGATCCCTACAAACCTCTCAGCGACAATGCCATCTCCAAGAAACTCGATGCAGACGGTATCAAACTCGCGAGACGTACTGTTGCCAAGTATAGAGAGCAGATGAAAATTCTGCCAGTGAAGCACAGACGTAAACCACGATAAATGAGCCAGCTCGAACGCATCTACGCCTTCCACCAAAAGCTCAAAAACAATCGTTTCCCAAATGCCAGAACCCTGGTTGAAGAGTTTGAGCTTTCCCGCGCCACTGCCCACCGGGATATCAGCTACCTGCGCGATCGACTACTGGCACCTCTTGCCTTTAATTCCGTTCACAACGGCTACTACTACACCGATAATGATTTCACCCTGCCCTTCGAAGATAGTCCCAAACTCCTCTTCCTCATGGGGCTACTCAAAAAAATGGCAGATGAAGCAGGCCTTGCTAATTTACCGGAAATGAAAAAACTGGAAAACCGGCTGAGCCAACTGATTGCACCGGGCTATGAACGTTTAATGGAGAATATCCTCTGCCAATGGATAGAAGTCGAAAACCTCGAACCAGCAATTTTTGAATCTATTATCGAGGCACTACTACAGGAAAAACTTCTTGTGATTCGATACACCTCCGCCAATGCCCGACAAAGCATCCGCACCCTTGAGCCCTTACAACTCGTCAACTACCAGGGAAGCTGGTACCTGCTGGCATACTGCTATTTGCGAAAAGACCATCGCCTATTTCATATGGCACGAATAACCAACGCAACAACTGGAGGCAAGCTCGGAAAACGATCTCACCCTGTTCCAAAAGCATACCTCGATGATGCCTTTGGAATATTTACAGGAATGACACGTTACCACGCCAAAATCTTATTCACTGGCACAGCAGCAGAGATGGTTCGCAGACAACACTGGCACAGGAACCAGACGATTGAACATTGTAATAATGGTATTATTTTAGCACTACCAGTGGCCGATGACCGGGAAATAACGATGAAAATCTTGCAGTATGGTTCCATGGCCAAGGTGCTGGAACCGGCTAGCCTTCAGAAGCGTATCGCTGACGAAGCAAAAAAGATGGTGAAGCTATACCATTAAACGCATTCAGAAAATTGCCAAAAGACAATAAAAACATTTTTGACTAATACTCATATTATTATTTCTAACCTTTCTATACAGTGTCCCCTCCATGACTGAACCCACTTTTTCTGCAAGCGTCCATATCCGCCTTGTCCTGACCATGATATTCTGGGGTGGAACATTTGTGGCCGGACGCCTGCTGGCCGAAGAGCTACACCCGATAACTGCCTCAACATTTCGTTTTGTTTTAGCTTCAGCAATGCTTTTGAGCGCAATTTTGATCCGTGACAAAAAGCTACCAAGCTTAACAAAAAAACAGTGGGGAGCTATGGCATTACTGGGGATGACCGGTGTTTTTGCCTACAACATTTTCTTTTTTACTGGCCTGCAAACAGTAGAAGCAGGACGTGCATCCCTAATCATTGCAGTCAACCCGGTTATCACGACGTTTTTTGCCATACTTATGTTTGGCGAACGAAGCAACCTTCGTCGAAGCATTGGCATGATACTCTCCGTCAGTGGAGCGCTGGTTGTTATTTCAAGGGGGCATCCTGCAACTTTTTTTCAGGGCAATATTGGAGGCGTAGGAGAACTCTACATAGTTGGTTGCGTAATCAGTTGGTCTGCGTACACTCTCATCGGCAAAAAGCTCCTGAAAGATATCGCTCCTCTGGTTGCAGTGGCTTACTCATGCTCTGTAGGCGCATTTTTTCTTCTCATCACAGCTCTTTTCAGTGGCCACCTGTTTGAAATCGAGGGTCTTAGCACAGTCGGTATCGGGTGTCTCTTCTACTTTGCATTTTTCGGGACAACTCTAGGATTTATCTGGTTTTATGATGGTGTAAAAAAACTCGGTGCCAGCCGGGCAGTCATGTACGTCAATCTGGTTCCAGTAAGTGGTATTCTATTTGGCACTCTCCTGCTAGGCGAACAATTGGAACGCTCTCTTATTATTGGAGGAACATTGGTTTTCTCAGGTATCTATCTTATTAACCAGAGACAAACCAAACCTAAATAGCTTCTCGGGCACTCTACGATAAGCATTTTTTGAATCAGCTTACGGGTTTGATGGTCACTTTCACAACCTCGAAATTGCACTTAGCCTCCTGCAACCAACTCCCACAAACGAACAAAAACCTGCCATTCAATGCAATATATGGAGAGTGCACATCATCGAAAACGATAAGGAAACAAAATAAAACCAAGACTTTCAGCACCACCCCCCTGCCTTGGGTACCTATACTATATAGCGGGGAGTATATACCAACATGTCCTACATATAGTGCAGCGCCAAGCCCACAGCTTTCCAGACACTTCTTAACCGCCTGTTTTAGCAACAAGAAAAATCTAATATTACGGGCCATCTCCTTGACAAACGTTTTTTTTTGTGTCCTTAATATGAGCTAGCAGTTTAATGTCTGTAATTTTCGATGAAATAAACGTTACAGGCGACAAATTTTGTTCTCAAGCATAGATAAAAAAACTAATGAACCTGCCCTTCCTTTCAAGAGAAGACCTTGTTATCGGTATAGATATTGGTTCCCATGCCGTCAAAGTCTGCCAGCTCAAACGAACTGACAAGGCCTATGCTGTTGTCAATCTTGGCAGTGCTACCCTTCCTGAAGGGGCAGTGGACGATGGAACCTTGATTGATCCCGATGTTGTAGCCGACAAGATTAAAGAACTCTTTAAAAACCTTAAAATCAAGAAGAAGAAAATTGGTTTTTCCATCTCTGGATACTCAGTGATTGTGAAGAAAGTAAACCTTCAGGTCATGAGTGATGAAGAGCTGGAAGAACATATCCAGTCTGAAGCAGAGCAGTATATTCCTTTTGATATTGAAGATGTGTATTTAGACTTTCAGGATCTGAAGACAAATCAAGGTGATGAAGAAAGAACAGATGTTATGCTGGTGGCTGCAAAAAAAGACATTGTTGACGAATATCTTGAAATGTTCGAAGGTCTTGACCTTAAACCTGTTATCGTCGATGTCGACGGTTTTGCACTAGAAAACACTTACGAGTACAACTACCCTAAAGACGAGAATGTTGCTCTGGTGGATATTGGCGCAGCCAAAATGAACATTAACATCATTTCTGAAGGTGTTTCCGTCGTTGCCCGCGACATAGTTGTTGGGAGTCAGCAGTTGACAGAGCAGATAGAAGCAACTTTTGATATTAGTTATGAAGATGCCGAAGCCCTGAAACTTGGCCACATTCCAGCCGAAGAGAAACAGGCTGAAATAGAAGAAATTTTCACTTCAACCTGTACCCAATGGGTTCTTGAGATAAAAAAAGCTATCGATCTCTATCATGCCAACCACCAGGAAGCACCACTTCATCGCCTTGTATTGAGTGGTGGTGGCTCCAAGGTTACGGGTTTACTTGAGTTTCTTGCAAACGAGACCGAATTACCAGTAGAACTTTTTAACCCATTTAGCAACATGACCGTAAATTCAAAGAAAATCGACCCTGATTATCTGAAAAGTGTTGGACCGGAAATGGCCATTGCCACTGGCATTGCCATCCGTCCATCGGTGATATAGGCTGCCAATATGCTAAGAATTAATCTCCTTCCCATACGTCAGCTGAAAAAACGTGCAAACGCACGTAATCAGATAGTCAGCTTTACTACTTTAGTAGTTTTTCTACTTCTTATTCTGGGTACTGTCGCCTTTTTACAGTCGACAAAAATCAATACCATTGAGTCGCAAATCGCTCAACTAAAAGTAGAAAAGAAAAAATATGCGCCTATTCTGAAGGAAATGAAACGGTTAGAGACAGCAAAAAAAGACCTTGAAAATAAAATCGGAATAATCAAAAAGTTAAAACGAGACTCTGCCACTACTGTTCACATCCTCGATGCAGTTGCAAATAAAGTCGATTCAAAGCGGATGTGGCTGAAGTCACTGAAGCAGCAGGGTACCAGTCTTTCATTAACTGGAGTAGCCCTCGATAATAGGACAATTGCCCAGTTTATGGATTCATTAAAAGAATCTCCGTATATTAGTGGAGTAAACCTTTCCAATGCGTCTCTAACTAAAGTATCAGGAAGAAATTTAAAGAGCTTTTCTTTGGCCTGTTCGATCGTAAGCCCCAAAGAAGAGACTCCGGAAACTAAAAAATAGACAGCGCTCCAGCATATGAAAAAGAATAACGCTTTTGCGACATTCATAGATGATAAATACATCCCTCTTGAAAAAAAGTTCAAGGTGGCAATTGCTGCACTACTTTTTCTTCTGCCAGTAGTTCTCTTCTACTTCTTTTGGTTCCAACCGCAACAGGAGAAGAACAGCCAACTGGTAAGTCAGCGCACCACACTTAAACGTGACCTGCAAAAAGCTAAAGCCAAAGCAGCAAATCGAGGTAAACTCCAAGCTGAATTAAATGCCACTGAAGAACGCTTTGCAGAAGCATCACTATTGTTGCCAAAAGAGAAAGAAATCCCCACATTGTTAACAAATATTTCAGCCCTTGGTCGTGGCGCAGGCCTTGATTTTCTCACATTTAAGCCGCAGTCTGATGTACCTAAAGATTTTTATTCTGAGATTCCGGTGGAGATTAAAGTACGAGGACCATACCATAATATGGGAATTTTCCTGGATCAGATCTCAAAATTGGATCGTATTGTAACCGTCTCAAACATAACCATGGGTGGTCCCAAAAAAGAATCTGGAGAAATGCTCTTAAACTCCAGCTGTCGCCTGGTCACATACAGGTTCACTAACAAGAAACTGGCACAACCCAAGAAGAAAAAATAGAGTAAGCCAACCATATGCAAATACCAACCATACTAAAAAGGCAACAAAAGAGCCTGACTCTCTCAGCTATAATATTTTGCGGGCTTATGGGTTTCTACCAGAATGCATTTTGCTTGGAAAGTACGAATCAAATAGAGGGGGCACAAGTAAGTGCAGAAGCTTCCGACCCGGTACTTTTTGAGTATTTGATTGAAGGTCGAAATGACCCTTTTGTTCCTTTTATATCTGAGAAATCTCAAGCGGCAAAGATAGATGAAATCCTTCCCGTAGAAGACCAACTCACAGGAATGCAGCTTTTTGAACCAGGCCAATTAAATCTTGTGGCTATAGTTATGGCTGACGAGAATGATTTTGCCATGGTTGAGGATACCACTGGAAAGGGGTATATCCTTCAAACTGGCATGGAAATAGGGCGACGAGGGATCGTTACCTCTATCCAATCAAATAAAGTTACAATTGAAGAAACCGCTTTTACCCGAGCCGGTAAAAAACTAACAAGCAATATCGTTATGCTCCTAAAGAAAGAGGGTGAAGAATAAACAATGTATAACAAGCACTCCAAATGTTCTCTGGCTATTGTCCTGTCTTTTTTCCTGTTTCTTGCAACCATCGGCCAGGCAATAGATGGAAACGCAGGAACGTATACTGTGCAGACTATTGAGGCAAATCTGCAAAATGACAGTCTACTTGTGGTACTTCAGGGTGACACTGCACCAGCCTATACTCAATACGAGCTATTTTCTCCCACTCGTTTGGTGATTGATATAGCCGGTGCTGAACTGGCAGGGAATATTGATATTGCAACAGTACTCCCTAAAAATGGTTTTGCTACTCTGAACGTCACATTGTTGAGAGATAAATCACCCCAGATTACACGATTTGAGATTACCCTTGCAGAAAGCCACACATACAAAGTCGACAAAATTGACAACAATCTGGCGATCCAAATCTTTCCAAAAGATGAGATAAAAGCACCTATTTCACAAAAATCGGAATCCGCTGTGTTGCGCGATATTACTGTCCGTAGGAGTGAAAAGCAAACGGAAATCCTCTTTCAGGCCAGCATACCAATAAAGCAATTCAGAGAGGATACGGTAACTGGACGAGCTAATATTAATGACTCTATGTTTATAGATATTAATGATATTGACGGCTCTGAACTTGTCCGTGAAAAAGTCATTGGCTCATCAAGTATCGACAGAATTAGAGTTGCAACCAGAGGCTCTGGTGTACGTATTGTCTTTGACTCAGAGCAACAAGACCTTTTCTCTTATACTGTTAAAACTGTACCACAAGGACTCTTAGTAACAGTTGCAGAAACTAACTCCGTAGCCACGACCTCTGACCCTACCCTTGATGCACTCATTGAATCCTCAGAGGCTGCCATCACTGGCAAATCTTCCAATGCTGCAATGGCCTCCATTGCGGCTGAAGAGTTACAGGACTCATTTGGTTTCTCTGGCTATAAGGCAAAAAGAATAAGTGTTGATTTTTACAAAATTGATCTACACAATGTCTTCAGACTGTTTCGTCAAATAAGTGATATTAACCTGATTGTAGATGACGCTGTGAGCGGCTCCCTCACCCTTGCCTTAAATGATGTTCCTTGGGATTTTGCACTCGATATCATTCTCAATCTGAAAAACCTCAAAAAAGAAGAACGCCACAACACGATTGTTATCTATCCTGCCAAAAACAATTTCGACTGGCCAGAGAGTGCCAGTGATAATCTTACTTTTGAGGCAGATATTGAAGTTATCCAACAGGAAGCAATGATCATACAGCAGTCCGCAAGCCTTCCTGCCGAGGTTATGCAGGCCAAAGAATTCTTGCGTAGAGCAAAAATCGAAGAGAAAAATAACGACATTGAAGATGCTGCGGCCATGTACGAAAAAGCATTCGAACTTTGGCCAAAAAATGAAAAGATCTCTAACAAACTTGCCGCCCTCTATCTTGTTAATCTAAGCAACAATGCCAAAGCAGTACATTTTGCCAAAGAAACACTGAAGCTGAAAAAACAGGACTATCATGCTGCTCTTTATGCAGCGATTGCTTCTGCGAATATGGATAACGTTTCAGACGCCATGGAATTTTTCTCTCAGAGTATCAATGGAGAACCACCACTGAAAGAGGCGTTAATCAGCTACGCTGCATTCAGCGAAGAAAAAAACCAGCCAGAAGCCGCTTTAAAATTGCTCGACCGATATACTAATGTTTACAGTGATACCGTCGACACCATGATATCCAGAGCTCGCCTTTACGATACAATGGGCCTCACAGCAAAAGCAACTGAGCAGTACAAGACACTACTTTACTCTGGTTATCAGTTGGGTCCCGGTCTGAAAAAATACATTCGTGGCCGACTGACCATGAACAACAATTAACTGACAAATAAACATGCTATTTTTTTCATTGCCCAAGGGGTGTTTCATGAAACGACCAATCTCAGGTGCTACGTTAAGCTGCCTATCTATTTTTCTGTTGTTTTTCGTTTCCTGTGTTCCCCAGGAGACTGAAACTGAAATTGATCCAGTTGCTGAACATGTTGCTCCTGTTGAAAAAGTTGAAAAAGTTGAAAAACAGATTCAACTTCCTGTTCAGTATCGAAAACCATCGTATCAAGTAGGCAGTGCCAGTAATGACAGCCTTGACGAAGTCGCTGCCGATGTCGCAATCAAGGTAGGTGCGTCCATTCGTTCGACACAGGGCCCACAACCACTTTGGGATATCCTCAAACGTTTAGCTGCACTCAAAAAAATGAGTGTCTCCTGGGCAAGTGATGTTGATCAAAATGTACTTGTTGATGTTGATATTAATGCTGATGATGATTTTTATGATGCAGTAAAAAATCTACTTCGCCAAGTTGACTTTTATCACGAGATGGAAGGTTCTACCATTGTTGTCCGGTACAAAGAGACCAGACAGTTTCATGTCGCAATGCCGTTCACTAAATCACTCTACGAAACAGCAGTAGGTGGCAATGTTTTAGGCAGTAACGATGCATCAGCTAATATTGAAGGAACAATACGACTTGATTCCAGAGAAAATGAGTTTAATATCTGGCAAAATATTCAAGATAATATGGACGCTATTCTTGATACCTGGTCAACTGCAGCGACCTCTGCATCACCTGCTACAGCTAGCTCAGACAACGATACAAGCAACTCAACAGCGACTGTCACCAGACAGGTTTCAGCATCTGGTAATAGGTACACCATCGATAAACCTGTTGGACTTATTACTGTCCACGCTCCACGACCACTGCTCAATAAGCTTGAGATGTATTTCAAGAATCTTAAAAGAGAATTGTATAAACAAATTTCCATCGAAGCTAAAATAATTGAAGTTCATTTGAATGATAGTTCTTCAATAGGACTCAACTGGAATTTGCTTCTTAAGAGTTTGTCGGTTTCAAGTGGGGGATATCAGTTTTACGAAGGGCAAGATAAAACATATGATAATACAAGCAATAATAATACAGTAAATAACCGTTCATACCAGACCACGGACATCCGAGATCGGACCTTCGATTATACCGCAGCCGACTCTCTTTCCGGTGATGACAGAACAACAAATACTGTACTAACCGCACTTGACACCGTGAACGCTGCTACTACGGCAGGCGCTACTGTTGGAAAACTCATCACCAGTGCTGGTGGTGCTGCTATCTCCCTAGCTGCCTTTACCTTCGACTCATTTATAAATGCTGTAAAAGAGCAAGGCCAGACTACTATTCTTTCTAACCCTAAACTGAGTGTGTTAAACGGACAGCCTGCACTTATAACCGTTGGACGAAATGTTACCTACATAGACTCCATTGAATCTGATGTTAACAATGAGACTGGCACAATATCCTACACTGTAGAAACTGAGCGTGTTCTTTCTGGAGTAGGCATGGCTTTAACAGCTAACATTCTTGATGATGATCAAATCATTTTAAATCTTGTTCCTGTCACCTCTGAGCTTGAAGAACCGATTGAATATAGGGATGTTGGGTTAGGAACTATTGGCCTACCCATTATTAATGTAAGAGAAATGAGTACTACCGTTAAGGTAAGAGACGGTGAAATGCTGGTAATCGGTGGACTCATCAGCAATGTCGAGCAGGAAGAAGGAACATTTATCCCTGGAACCAGTAACCTCGGTTTTTTTAAGTATCTCTTTGGGTATGAAGAAAAAGTCAGCCGTAAACGAGAATTAATCATACTCTTAAGACCACGGATTATTAATTAGCCTATTTTCAGTTAAAAAATAATCGCCTAATAACCACTAATTACCTGCAAGAATTAAACAGAATTTCAGGGAGAATTAATCATGACGAAGTGCAAATATCTACTCTACCTGCTGACAGCAGTTCTCTTTATGGGATGCGGCCAGACCGTTGTGGAGACCCTCCATGTACCGGATGCCCCTGGGCCAAATGCCCCAGGCAAAGGCATGACCATGGTCATTCTCCCCTTTGCTGACTACACCTACGCAGATTCAATCGCGGGTGCATATAGACGAAACCTTTCTGTTTCAGAGGCTCTTACAGATAGAATCGTTGCAAATGGGTTTAGCACGGTCATTCAGGAAGATGTTTTAGGATATCTTGTGGATGAGGAAATTATTTCTATTTTACCTTATGATGAGAATTCCACTTCCAGCCTTTCCGATGAACTAAATAATGAGTGGTCTGATGTTATGAAACAACATTTAAGGGGCTATATCCAGCAGCAGAAAATGAACTCTGGACATACCGTTTCTGAGAGTCCTGGTACCCATGCACTTGATCAAATGACCGTGGCCAAACTTGGTCGTAGATTCAATGCTGATTATATTCTTCGTGGACGTATCCTTGAATTTAAAACTCGTGAAGAAACTTCATGGAATATTATGAAGAAAGGTCTCCTCCCCTTTTCATTTGGCCTCAGTAGTCAGACTCTCAATGGATTTGCCAGGAGTGACACATATGACTCCTATGGACATATGTTGTTACCCGCGACCATTGGCGCGATTATTGGTTACAATGGATCAACGAGTGGGCTTGACGGTGTTGGAAATGCCATGCTCTGGGGGGCTGTGGGTGCTGGCCTTGGTGAAATGGCCAAAAATGGTGGCCAGATCGATCAGGCAGTTGTTCAACTGCGTATATGGGTACAGGAAGCTGCAACCGGGAACCTTGTCTGGACCAATCGGGTTGAGGTTAAGGTTTCTCCTGAGTCTATTTACAGTGATCGTCAGTACGACGTGCTTTTTGACACCGCCATCCATAAAGGTGTGAATACCCTGATTGACAATTTTGTCGCCACTGGCCTGTAAGAACAATTCGTCCCAAATTATCCAAAAGAAAAGGCCCTGAAAGCAATCTGCTTTCAGGGCCTTTTCTTTTATCCAGCTATCATGGAACACAACAACCTAGGAGAGTAAAACTCACAACGTTTTAGTGAGCTTCCTGAACCTCATTCTTTGAATTCTGGTACAATGCCATGAAATTAATTGGTTCCATCAAGAAAGGAATAAACCCTCCATCCACTGAGATCTGGCTGACGATCTGTCTGGTGAATGGAAAGAGAAGTGTTGGACAATCAACTCCAAGAACCATCTCCTGATGCTCAGCAGGGATGTTTTTCATCAAAAAGGCAGCTGCGTGTTCAATTTCCATGATAAACATTGTTTTATCATTGGCATTCTTATCTACGATTTTCGCTGTTATCTGTAATCCAACCTCATAGTGATCATCATCCAGTTTGGTATTGTTCAATTTCAGATTCACTTCAACTTTAGGCTCCTGATTTGGTGCCTGGAAAACTGCAGGTGCATTGGGATTTTCAAATGAAAAATCCTTAATGTACATCTTTTGCATCCGAAATACTGGACTGTTCTCAGCTGGGTCGTTGTTCGCTTGCTCTTCTGCCATAGTGGCTCACCTTTGTACTCTTAAGATTTAATACAACCGCCAATGCTAAATTACAAATCATGCGGTGTACTTTAAATTACGAAATTATCAATCAACCAATACTATACATGATGGTTATACAAATCAAGTAAGCTACAGCAAATTTTCCTTGCAAATACCTTACACAGAATTAGTATCTGTACAGACGCTCACATATGGAGGTTTTTTTCTATGCAAACAGCAAACACTTATGATCGCTGTACTACTCGTTGTATCAACCAAAAACGTATCCACACCGCCAATGAGGAAGCACTCTCCGACGCAGACAACCACAACATGGCACAACTGTTCAAAGCCATGGGAGATGCAAACCGGCTCAAAGTTCTTCACGCTCTTGAGCAAGACGAAATGTGTGTGTGTGATATTGCGGCCTTCCTGAGACTTTCGGAATCAGCAGTAAGCCATCAGCTTCGTCTCCTAAGACAATTAAAACTTGTCAGCAACCGCCGGGTTGGCCCGATCCTCTATTACAGGCTCAACGATCACCACGTAACAAAGCTCCTTCAAATCGCCCTGGAGCATAGCAAAGAGTAAGAAAATGAATATAACCACCTTTATAGTAGATGTATTATCGTCCAGTTGGCAGCTTCTCGTTCAATCAGCGCCATATATGATATTTGGACTGTTTGTTGCTGGTTTATTAAAGATTTTCCTCTCACCTGATTATGTTGCTAAACATCTGGGCAGTGGCCGCTATCGTTCAGTGTTTAAAGCTGCACTACTAGGAGTCCCTATACCACTCTGCTCTTGTGGTGTGTTGCCTGCAGCATCAACTCTTAAAAAACAGGGGGCAAGCAAAGGTGCTACAGCCGCTTTTCTTATTTCAACTCCTGAATCTGGTGTTGATTCAATATCTATCACCTACGCCTTACTTGACCCTATTATGACAGTTGCACGCCCTGTCAGTGCCTTTTTATCAGCAATAACAGCTGGAATTGGCATCAATACCTTCCAGCCTCCAGTCGAGCCTGTGAACGTTGCTCCACCTATAGCTAGTAGTACAACAGCATGTGGTTGCACAGACAACTGCTCCTCAACAGAAATTAAGCAAAACGGAACAATCATTGACAAGCTCAAAGAGATCCTTCGTTATGCTGCTATTGATATCTGGGGTGATCTGGCAGGTTGGTTTTTCATAGGGTTACTCGCAGCAGGAGTCATCACCGTACTCATTCCTGACGAGATGATAGTAAACTATCTTGGTGGCGGCCTCGGTTCCATGCTTCTAATGCTATGCCTTGGTATCCCACTCTATATTTGTGCCACCGCCTCAACACCCGTCGCCGCTGCGTTTATCATGAAAGGGGTGAGTCCTGGCACTGCCCTTGTATTTTTACTTGTTGGGCCTGCCACCAATGTAACATCATTATCAGTTTTAATTGGAATCCTTGGAAAAAAAGCCACTGCCTTCTATGTGGTCTCAATGGCTACTGTTGCTGTATTGTGCGGTCTCCTGATTGATCTAATTTATTTTTCATTGGGAATTTCGGCAGCTGCAATTGTGAGTACACACAGCGATGTCCTCCCCCATTCCATATCTCTGGCAGCTGCTCTTTTACTTCTCATCCTCTCCATTAGACCTGCCATAACACGCATAAAGAACCTTATTTCGAAAAAAGAATCTAACTGCGGCTGTGGCAGTCATTGTGCGATGTAAGGTACTGTTCAGCCTGCTTTAAATTCAGGTTCATAACCAATAGTAAAGTGGGGTTTTTGAATATTGTGAAGACTCAAAAACTGTTTCCCCTTTTCACCAAACGGACAGCTCGGGCTTGAACATGTTTCAAACCCAAAACGAGTGTAAAACCTTGCATCACCAAGGACATATATTGCTTTATCCTGCAACTCTTCCTGTCTCAAAGCAAAATGTAACAACTCTGTACCTATTCCCCGCCCCTGAAACTCTGGCTTCACAACGAAATGTATCAGATGTACACCACAGACATCTCTTCCATTGTAGGCATTTGCAAAAGCAATATACGCAATATCCTTGTTCGTATGAATACAAGCCCATTCGTATAGGTCTCTATCATTTTTATGTAACTTTTGGAGGATATTCAACTCAAAGTTACTTCCTGGAAATCCTTTTCGAAACAATCCGTAGACCTTGTTACGACTGTCAGGACTAACCTTCCGGATTTTCATAATTCACCTCTTTCTTCTATTTCTATGAGAAAACGTAATTTTGCGAATTAATCGCTCATGCTCTTCTTACTACTCCCTTAACCACTTGTCAGAATAATTTCCATCCTGTTAAAATAGAGTAATTGACATCTTAGTCTTGGTGACAGATACTTAGATAATTAACATTCCAAATAAATCTCTATTTCTACGATAGAGGTGAAATTTCACGACAACTCCCACAGGAAACAGCATGCCTACTCTCAAGACAGAGGTAATTATTCTAACAAAAGATTTTCGAATTGAAGGGCAAATCGATCTTGTTCCCGGAGCTAGATTAACAGATTTCATGAACCAGACGACAAAATTCATGGTGGTCACCGATACTATTGTCACAGATCATGACAATAAAGAGATCCTACAAAGTCACTTCATCAATGTACTTGTGAGTAATATAGAAATCATTCTTCCTGCTGACAGTAGCCTCTAGATTTGATTTTTCTGTTTATCAGGAGACTCGCATATGCCCATACTTGATAAAGTTTTTAAAGCCGCAATAAGTATGAACGCCTCAGACGTACATATTATCCCTGGGGAACCATTTATGGTGCGCCATACCGGAAAACTTGTACGCTTGAAAAGTCAGCCACTTACTGCTGAGCATACTTTTAAGATGGTGGATGAACTTCTCACACCTGCACAGCGTGAAATTATGGCCCGTCGCCAGCAACTCGATTTTGCGTATGAAATTGAAGGAGTTGGTCGCTTCCGAGGAAGTGCCATGGTACACAACAATGGAGTGAGTGGTGTCTTTCGTATTATTCCTCCAGAAATCCCAACGCTCAGCCAATTAGGGTTACCGGATGTGATTTATTCGATCCTCGACAACCATCAAGGTATCATTCTGGTAACTGGTGCCACTGGACACGGAAAGACCACAACGCTTGCGGCAATGGTGGATTATATAAACTCTCAACGCGCCCATCATATCCTCACAGTTGAAGACCCCATCGAGTTTATCCATCCTCTTAAAAAAGGCATTGTTAATCAACGGCAGCTTGGAAGCAATACCCTCTCCTACCAGAATGCATTGAAGGGCGCCCTGCGGCAAGATCCTGACGTAATTGTTATTGGCGAACTGAGAGATCTTGACACCATTTCTCTTGCTATCTCAGCGTCTGAAACAGGGCATCTCGTCATCGGTACTCTTTCCACTTCCAATGCAGCAAAAACCGTGGATCGAATTATTGACTCCTATCCTCCAGGGGAACAAAATCAGATAAGAGCCATGCTCAGCGAGTCATTGAAAGCTGTAATAACCCAGCGCCTTATACCGTCAGTAGACGGCAAGGTCATGCGGCTGGCTCTGGAGGTCTTGATAGGAAGTTTATCTGTTGCCAACCTTATTCGTGACAACAAAACTTATCAGATCCAATCTACCATGCAGATGGGGAAAAATATCGGTATGCGTCTCATGGACGATTCCATAGTAGAGCTTCTGGAAGCAGAAAAGATCTCACTGCAGGCTGCAATCGCTAATGTGAACAACAAAAGTATTTTGAAACGCTTTATGCCACCTGACTCTGGAGATCTGAAGGAAGAAGGATAAAATTTCTTACTATTTCTTCAATTGACATGCAATTACCGATTTCACTCATAGCAGGGACGGAAAAACAATGGCTCAAATAGATACATTTTTCAGAAAAATGAAGGAGCACGGTGCGAGCGATCTTCATATGGTTGTCGGTTTTCCACCACTATTACGCCTGCGCGGAGATCTGATTCCCATGGATGCACCTACCCTCACCGCAGAATCCAATAAAGAAATTCTCTATGAGATCCTTGAACCAAAACAACAAGAGGATCTTCAAAAGATTAAAGACCTGGATAAGGCTTATGAGCTTGACGGGGTAGGACGATTCCGTTGCAATTTCCTCTATCAACATCGGGGCATAGGCGCAGTCTTTCGTATTATCCCCACCACGATCCTCACTCTCGACCAGCTTGGCATGCCTACTATTATCCGGAAAATCGCTAATTATGAACGAGGGCTGGTATTAGTTACCGGGCCAACCGGTAGCGGAAAGTCAACTACCATGGCTGCCATTATCGACATGATTAACGACACCCACCCCAAGCATATCATCACCATTGAAGACCCTCTGGAATTTGTACACCGCAATAAAAAATGTGTTTTTTCCCAAAGAGAAATAGGTACCCATGCCGAGAGTTTTGCCACAGCCTTGATGGTTGCTAACCGTGAAGATCCGGACGTTATTCTAGTTGGCGAAATGCGGGATCTGGAGACTATTTCCCTCGCCCTCACCTGTGCAGAACTAGGAATCCTGGTATTTGGAACACTCCATACCAACAGTGCAGCAAAAACAATCGACCGGATTATCAATGCTTTTCCGGCCGACCAACAGGCCCAGAGTAGAACCATGCTTTCAGAATCTCTCAAAGCTGTAATTGCCCAGCAACTGTTAAAAACACGTGATGGCAAGGGACGATGTGCCGCCCTTGAAGTATTGATTGGTTCCTCAGCCCTGGCCTCCATAATAAGAGAAGGAAAAATCACCCAGATCGATTCACTAATCCAAACCGGAGCAGCCATGGGGATGCAAAGCATGGACAAACATCTACAGGAACTGGTAGATTCAGGAAAGATCACCAGAGATGCTGCAAGAGAAAAGGCCATGGATAAAAAACTGTTCTCCGATCCCGGAAAATTGGGTCTGTAATCGCGACAAGGGAACAGAAAAGGTGGGTGTATTTTTACTAAAAATTGTATATGAACAGTAGAAATGTTCTACCCTGTTTTTTTTCCAATATCATTTTTTTCACCACCTACAAGCTATCATTATGCCATACCTGCTACTTACCTTGAGCGCCCTCTTCTGGTCCGGAAACTTTGTTTTAAGCCGTGGAATGCACGCTGAAATTCCACCGCTAAGTCTTTCATTCTGGCGCTGGGCTCTGGCACTGGCAATCATCGCCCCTTTTGGAATACGACGAGTCTACGAACAACGTGCGCTCCTCAAGGAGCACCGCTGGTTCATGCTGTTTCAGGGTATTCTTGGAGTTACCGGTTTTAACACTCTTATATATCTCGCTCTGCAATCCACCACTGCCATCAATGCTGTTCTGGTAAACTCCTGCATCCCAATCATTATTGTTGTTCTATCCTGGCTTGTCTACCGTGAACGCTTGAGTCTCAAACAGTCTCTTGGAGTTTTGATTTCGCTTAGCGGCGTAGTGTTAATTATTGCCAAGGGTGACCTAACCACCCTGCAACAGTTAACATTTAACCGAGGCGACCTACTGGTACTGGCGGCCGCTCTGGTTTGGGCACTATACTCCGCAAACTTAAGAAACTACCCGGTTGGCTTACACCCTATCGCGTACCTCACCAGTATTATGGTCATAGGTTTAATTTTCATCCTCCCCTGCTACCTGCTTGAAATACAGAGCGGCAGACATATGCAACTTAATGTAGCCACAGTGCTTACCATCACTTATGTAGCACTTTTTGCATCTGTCCTTGCCTTTATCTGCTGGACTCGTGCCATCAGGGAAGTTGGGGCAAACCGTGCTGGCCCTTTTATCCACTTGATGCCCGTATTCAGTACTATTCTAGCCATCATTTTTTTGGATGAATTTTTGCTGGGATATCATGTTCAAGGTATGTCCCTTGTATTTTCCGGCATTTTTATAACAACTTTCTCTTTTGGAACAAAACGCAATATCAAATAGCTGGAACTATTTGTCCCCTGAACCATAAATACTTCAAAGCGGAATGTATTGACTTCCAGCCTCATTTTTCTTAAAATTAGCGAAGTGAACTGTTACCAGCAACACATTACAGGTGTCGATATACTTCCTGACCAGGCGTTATCCTATCGCAAAAAATTGTTTACCTAATATACTTATGAACACTTTTTTGAGCAAAATTTCGAAACTTAATGCAGTCCGGGATGTAATCCTTCTCTCTACTCAGGGTGAAGTTCTTTTCTTCATCCAGAAAGGACCTACAGCTGGAGGAGAAGTCAAAGTCTTTTCTAACTGGAGTGAAATCATTGCATCGCTTGGTCATCCACAAGCGGCTGAATTTACATTCAACAAAGGAAGTTATTATCTCACTCGTACCGATATTGGGTATGTAATTATCGGGCTCACGGACGATAAAACGCTTCGAAAGATAAAACAGGCCTGCGTTACTCTTCTTACAAAACTTTCCGAGCCAACTCTCTGTAAACGTGTGCTCCTAAACCTCTTATCCAACTCCGATGACAAGCTCAAACCAAACATCATCAAAGCACTCCTTCCCTACGCTGATAAAGAAGTTGCCGCCGTACTGATCTTTCTTCTTCGTAAGGAAAATGAATTCACCCCCGAAATAAAGGAGAGGCTACTGCTGCTGATCTGTCAGACACTGGGCAACTGCTCCTCTTACGAAGCTGTCTCTGTATTGAAAACTTTTCTGGAAAAGCGAAGCGCAAAAGCAAATCCCCCTGCACATGAAATTGTAGAAGCTATCAGGATATCAATTGAACAACTAGACCATTTCAAGACGAAGGGAACAAAACATGGCCAACCAGAACCGCCAAATAAAAGTAACACACAGAAGAAAGCACCAGCGGGTATTCTTCCCCACAAACAGCAGATAAACGACTTACTCGCTCAGAAAAAAACAGATGAAGCACTGGCCTTGATCATCCGACTTATCAACAAGTGCTCTGCAAAGAAACAATTTGATACCGCATATAGATTACGTGATTGGCTTATTTCAGTTAACCCCATGGCGTTAACTGAAATTATTCAGACAGCGGAGTTGATTGAAGAAGCAAAGCAGGCAGCAATCGACATCAGACATTTGGGAATATGGAAAGAGCTAACTGACATCTTGAGCATAGAAGAATTTTCATCTCTGTACCATGCCATGGCTCTTAAGACGTACCCCAACGGCAAAACAATTGTCCAGCAGGGGATAAACGCCAGAACACTCCTGTTCATCAACAGTGGGCAACTACAGACCCAGGTACTCAGCCGAGAGTTGTTAATCCCCTTAAACATATATAAAACAGGAGAGATTGTCGGTGCAGAAACCTTTTTTGAAGCTTCAGTGTGGACAATTAGTGCTAAAAGCTTAGGCTGTGAAGTATTTCTACTTTCCAGAGCGAAACTTGAATCCCTTAAAAAACACCATCCATCCCTCGAGGCCAAATTATTTGATTTCTGCTCCAGCGTCCAGTCAACCAGTAGCCAGCTGAAAAAATCCAAAAGCAATCGCAGGCAATTCAAGAGAAGGGATGTCGCCGGAAGACTGACTTTTACAGTGCTTAACAAAAGTGGAAAAAAAATCAGTAAAGAAGCAAAAGGAGATCTGCTGGACATTTCAATGGGTGGGGTGGCATTTTCTATTCATTCTTCCCAGAAAAAAAATGCCGTAACCCTTTTTGGACGCCAGCTCAGAGTCTCAATAAGTGCTGGAATTACGGCTACAGTAATTGTCCGTACAGGTACGGTGCAAGCAGTCCGGGATATGGATCGTATCGGGAACGAATATTCCCTGCACCTCGAATTCAGCGAGCGATTGAGCAATTCGGAAGTACAGCAAATCCTTGGAAGTCACAGAAGTGAAACCTGAAGTATCAGCTGCCCTTAGTCAACACCTTAAAAATATTTTCAACAGGACAATGAAGTTCTGTCTCCAGTAGGCTTGGCGGTGTCCCTGGTATCAGAAATGTATGTGCCCCTGTCCTCTTTTCTATACATCCCACCTTCAACTCGCCAAATCCTAAACGTGTTCCGAGTTCATCCAGTCTATTGACAACGCTGCTCATTCCCTCAGCATGATATATTGCACCAATACCGGACTGCTCTCCAAACTCTTCCCTCAAAAGTAATCTCAAACCCTTGAGCGATGAACGTTCTGTCACTCCAATCGTCTGGCCTGCACTATTTACTGCATTCTGTTCCTCAATTTCTCCGGAAGGCGAAAGATTCTCGGCCATTGCTGGTGAAGCTAAATCATCCTCTTCATCTTTTGCTGTCAGTGCTACCATAATTATCGATTGGATTTTACGATTAACCACATTTTCTCGTGGCGCACACTCATGGCGAAAAAACACGGTTACTTCATTCCAGAAAAATACTCTTAATGCTGCTTCAGTACCTTTTAACGACCCCACTCTGGCGTCAAGTAACTGACCATCTTTAAGATAGAGTATGCCACCTTCGTCCGAACCATTATCTAGCATCCGTATGGTGCATGTCTTTTCTTCCATTTCCATTAACTGCATAAACATTGTTGGAGAGATATTGTGCATGAGGCCTCCCCTTGTTTCCTCTTCTAAAGTACTTAAGATCAGTTCCAGTAGTTTATTTACAGCAATGGGTTTCTCCATATATGCAATAATACCATCAACTTGTTCAATATTTGGAACATCTTTT
Organism: Desulfocapsa sp.; assembly: GCA_022712895.1. Classification (GTDB taxonomy): domain Bacteria; phylum Desulfobacterota; class Desulfobulbia; order Desulfobulbales; family Desulfocapsaceae; genus Desulfocapsa. The sequence goes on along the minus strand of JAFLJS010000037.1, from coordinate 51,850 downwards.
CTCTTCACCCCTGAAATAATAATGACCGGAAGATCTGGATATTTTTTTTGAATATGACTGATCAAATTCATTCCATCCATTCTCGGCATTAGTAAATCTGTGATAACAAGAGAGAATGCTGAATCCTCAAGCTTTTGCAAAGCATCAAACCCATCTACGGCCTGCACGACCTGAAACTGTTCATCAAACTCTATCATTTTCCGCTTAAGAGTAAGCTGCAAAACCTGATCATCATCTACTACCAGAATTTTCCGGATCATATTATTCTCTCTGTAAGCCTTTTACAGGATAATGAAACACCAAATCGTTTTATACTACCTGAACCTACCGTCAGACCGCCGATTACTGATTTCTTCATCACTGGCTTTTAACCATCCTGATCGACTCTCTGCCACACTGTCAAATTTTTCTATATATGGTTTAATATCCAGCAATGGAGTTCCATCAATTATATCAATTCCACCTACCGTAAATGTATTCTTTTCGACTTGTAACAATTTAACGATTGAGATACCGATATGATTGGGTCGTAGCGGTGAGCGAGTAGCGAAGACACCTCTGGGTTGTGTATCCATAAATGGTACCACGAGCATTTCAGTTCGAGTGGCCTTATGAAAACTGTAGAGAAGATATATATGGCTAAAACCATCAAGATCCTGCAAACCATCAATGTACTTATCCTCTACGACTATTTGTCCCTCAACAGCGGGTGACCCTTTTGGCTGGATGGGCATATCATCAACAGTCTTATAAGGTGAATGTATTATTCCTATTGGTTCTATTGTATGCATTACGTGCAACCTCTGTGTTGTAGCGGAGTGACTTAAGCTCCTGAGAATCTGCCAACGTCAACGACCGCAATGGAAATGATTTTATTATATAAAATTGATACGATATTCTTTAGGAGTCACAGCGGTCATTGCTTTGAAATGACGATGCAAATGACTCTGGTCAAAAAAACCACACTCTAAAGCAGTTTCAGTAATATCCATCCCTTGCTGTAGATAATGTTTTGCCTGCTCAATCCTGCAAGTCGTCCGATAAGCATGGGGTGTGATTCCGGTGGCTCTTTTAAAGCGACGAAGAAAAGTATAAGGATTGACATTACATTTCCCTGCCAGAGCTTCCAGGGTCAGATCATCCTTTAGAGAAGCACCGAGAAGTTTTTTCAACTCCTCGATATCTGTTTCCCTGCTATACGTCGCAACAATCTGTTTACTACAGCTCTTTTTAAAAACAATAGACACAAGATCAGCCAGCAACTGCTCTTTTGCCATCAAATGCATCTCCTCTCCCATCACCCGTACCATGGCTTGACAGTACCGCTGGTGTAGAGCCGAATCGTCAAGACGAATCCGTTGCACAGGGATGAAAGCATCAATGTTCCATAATGATTGTTGCACCTGAAGACACCAGGCTACATCAAGATAGAGCATGAAATAGCTGCGCCCTTCCTCTGTTATTGCATTACAGGAATGCAATGCCTCAGGATTGATAAGAGCCAGCGACCCAACAGTCAAAGTGGAATTTTGGTTAACAACTTTATATTCAACCTGACCAGAATCCAATGCACCAATACTGAAAGTCGAGTGCATATGAGCTTTATATTCACGTTTGCTACCGGTGGAATAGCGACACTCGACGAATGGTAATTTCTGATCCTTGAAAAAGATCTCGCTTGGCATGATTTAAAGTATCTTCAGCAATGAATTTCTCCCTAAACATTCATCATAATAGCGACTTCACTCATTCGTTTTCCAAGATTTCGAGAAGTGATAATTCCTGTTTCATCCCCTTCGTACCCATCAGGATGACTTCCCCAGGCAGCACCGCCAAAATGATCGCCATCACCGACTATTATCATGTCATGGATCATCATGCCGGCATGGATTGCCTGGATACTTAACTCTTGGCCGCCATTCCTTGAGCCACCCACAGCAATTGCACCACCAAGTTTATTTTTAAACATAAAACCATTGCGTCTGAAAAGAACTGTACGGTCAATAAATGCCTTAGCCTGGGCTGACATACATCCCATGTATACAGGAGTAGCGATGATGATTCCCACTATTGCCGGGTTAGCAAGTTTAGCAATCAGTGGTTGAAAATCATCCTCCTGACTACAGAGCACAGCATCTTTGCATTTACCGCATGCGACACAACCATTAATCTGCAACGGAGCGAGATCAATTAACTCTACATCAAGACTCTTTCCGAGAGCCTCAGCAGTAGTGCTGGCTTCCTGTAGACATTGTTCCAGCAGGAAATGAGTAGACTTATTCTTTCTTGCACTTGCCGATATTCCAATAATTTTCATTTTGTCCTTTCCCTTTCGACCGATGAGCTTGCAAATTGCAAATCAGCCCGTTGTGTGGTATCTGAGAGGTTAAACATTACAAGTCGATATTTATTTCTGTAACCCGCTAACCATTTTTTAACATAATACCATTTAACAAAGGTGAAAAAAATGAAATTAACAAAGAAGATTTCTTTAGTTGTTGCATCCCTTGTAGCCGTGACTGCTTTTTCCACAGCCCAGGCAGATCAGCTTGACAGTGTGATCAAAAAAGGTGTGTTAAACTGCGGTGTTGTTCTCGACTTCCCACCAATGGGTTATTTTGACAAAGAGAATAAAGCGGCAGGATTTGATGTTGACTACTGTAATGACCTGGGAGCTGCCCTTGGAGTGAAGGTAGAAGTTATGAACCTTACCTGGGGAGACAGAATCCCTTCACTGGTCTCCGGAAAAACAGATGTTGTTATCGGTTCCACCTCTGACACTTTAGAGCGTGCAAAATCCGTTGGTTTCTCTTACCCCTATTTTGTCTTCAAGTTTCAGGTTATATCCAAAAAAGACAGCGGTATTAGTTCCTTTGATGACCTGAAAAATGTTAAAGTTGGCGCAGCCCTTGGCACTACCTACGAAACAGAATATCTTGCCTATGCAGAGAAAAAAGGCTGGGGAAAATCCAACTACACCTCTTTCAAATCTGAAAACGATGCCTATCTTGGACTCTATCAGGGAAAGGTTGACGCCGTCATCTCCACCAACACAAACATTGCCACCAAACTGCAAACCAACGAGTTTAAAGATTTCGTAGCAGGACCCTTTGTACCGAATTATGACGATGTTGTTGGTATAATTACCAAGAGAAGCGAAGTGGCATGGATGAACTACATCAACCTCTTTCTCGTCCATCAGATCAGAGATGGCAAGATGAATGAACGTTACAATCATCATTTTGGTTCTGATGCACCCGCTGACCTTATCCAAGCTCTTAGAGATAATAAGTAAAACATTACGAACTACATGGGTCGCTCCTGACGAGCGACTCATGTTTATCTTCTGAAGGTTCCACTGGAGAAAAAATTCCATGGAGTATCAGTTTCACTGGAATATTGTTTTCCAGAAAATGCCCCAGTTGTTACACGGTGCATTTGTCACCTTGCATCTCTCTGTTTTTGCCATGCTCATTGGCATCGTCATTGCTGTCTTACTGGCTATTGCCAAGATGTCCAGTTCCAGAATTTATTCTATCCCAGCCACTATCTGGGTTGAAATTGCCAGAAACACACCAGCACTTTTTCAGATATACATGGCCTACTTTGGTCTTGGTGCCTTCGGCATCCACCTCTCCCCCTATGTCGCCGTACTAAGTGCCCTTATTTTTGTCAATGCAGGCTACCTTACAGAAACGTTCAGAGGCGGCTTTCAGTCCATACCCAAAACACAGTATAGTGCCTCAAAGTCACTGGGCATGAACGGTATACAGATCTATCGCTATATCATTCTCCCCCAGATGTTCAGGCGTATTTACCACCCCATGACCAACCAGTTTGTCTGGTCTATCCTGATGAGTTCCCTTGGTATTCTAGTGGGTATGAACGAGCTGTCGGGTGAGACACAACGGCTGCAATCACTCTCTTTCAGAACACTAGAATTTTTTATTGTTGCAGCAATCATGTACTTTATTATCACCAAGTTTGTACTGTTATGCGCTTCACTCGCTTCAAAAAGACTGTTTAAAGGAGATATCTGATGGGTATGTCATTTTTTACTCCTTTATCCTGGAATGATTCGGGCTTTATCCTGACCGGCGTCCTAAACACAGTCTATATATCTGTAGTAGCCGTGCTCATCGGAACAATCCTTGGACTTGCTATGGGATTTCTACGAGCTGAAGCCAACAGATTTACCAATACTTTACTGGGGGGAGTACTGGATATCCTGCGTAGCGTTCCTCTTATTATTCAGCTTATACTCTTCAGCACCTATATTGGCGCCATGGGCCACCCCCTTAATCCCTTTGTCGCCGGTTCAATTATACTCTCCCTGTACACCATGGCATTTATGAGTGAAGTGTTTCGGGGCGGCTTTGAAAGTGTCCCTCAATCCATGATAATTGCAGGACGATCCCTGGGGATGAGCTACTGGCAGACAGTTGTCTACATTCGGCTCCCAATTGGTATGCGGGCCGTTTTCCCTTCCTGGCTGGGTGTGGCCCTCAGTGTTATCAAAGATTCGGCGCTGGTCTCCGTGATCGGTTATATGGAACTACTCCGCACATCAGAACAGCTTATCTCCAGAACCCAGCAGCCCCTTAAAATCCTAATAGGAGTTGGAATTTTTTATTTTATAATATCGTATCCGCTTTCGTTGTATGGCAAATACGTAGAAAGGAAAATGGCAATATGATCAAAATCCAAGACGTACACAAATCCTTTGCTGACCTGAAAGTGCTAAAAGGGATCGATCTTGATGTGAAAAAAGGCGAAGTGGTGAGTGTCATTGGCGGAAGTGGCAGTGGCAAGTCAACACTGCTCTACTGCATCAATGGAATAGAAAAAATTCAGCAGGGAAGAATCCTTGTCGATGAAATTGACGTCCATGCCAAAGGCACCAATCGGGATAAACTGAGACAACGACTGGGCATGGTATTTCAACAGTGGAATTCATTTCCCCACCTCACAGTCCTTGAGAATGCGATGCTTGCCCCACGAATCGTCAAAAAGATGAATAAGAAAAGGGCCATGGAGATCGCAAAAGAAGAGCTCAACCACGTTGGCCTTGGTGATAAATTTGATGAGTACCCCACCCGCATGTCCGGTGGCCAGCAGCAGAGACTGGCCATAGCGAGAGCCCTTGCCATGAAACCGGACTATATGCTCTTTGACGAAGTAACCTCTGCCCTTGATCCGGAACTGGTAGGAGAAGTGCTGGACACTCTGCGAATGCTCCGTGATGATGGTATGACCATGATATGCGTTACTCATGAAATGGCCTTTGCCAGAGAAGTCTCTGACAAAGTCGCATTTTTCCATGAAGGAATCATAGAAGAAATGGGACCACCTGAGCAGGTTATTTCCAATCCGCAAAAAGAAACCACCCAGAAGTTTTTAAGTAAAGTACTCCATTAATGCCTACGGATATCTTACGTTGAAACAACAACACCAGGCACTTCTTTTTGCTCTTGTTGCCGTACTGTTCTGGTCCACAGTGGCCACTGCTTTTAAGCTATCCCTACGCTCCTTCAGCCCCATTGAGCTGCTGCTTTACTCCAGTTTTTTCTCAACACTGGTGATCGGGGCAATTCTCTGTTATCAAGGGAAGTTTAATCTTGTCTTTCAATGCTCCCGTAAAGAATATCTACTCTCGGTTTTCCTTGGGCTGCTAAGCCCTTTTCTCTACTATCTCATCTTATTCAAGGCTTATGATCTACTGCCCGCTCAGCAGGTGCAACCAATTAACTACACCTGGGCCATCACCCTTTCCCTGCTCTCTGTGCCTCTACTCAAACAAAAGATTAGATGGCAACAATGGCTGGCACTGGTGATCAGCTATTGCGGAGTAGTTGTTATTTCAACGGAAGGTAAACCCTTCAGCCTGCACTTCACCGACCCTTTTGGCGTTGCACTGGCCCTAATCAGCACTGTTATCTGGGCACTTTACTGGATATTCAATACCCGGGACAAGCGTGATCCAGTGGTAGGGTTATTTGTCAACTTCTGCTTCAGCTTTCCCTTTATCCTGGTCTACTACCTTTTAAGCAGTGAGCTGAGAATACCACCGATAAATGGTCTACTTGGTGCTGCCTATGTGGGAGTATTTGAAATGGGGATCTGTTTCGTCTTTTGGCTGCTGGCCATGAAACTGACAGACAATACGGCCCGGATCAGCAACCTGATATTTCTCTCCCCTTTTCTTTCTTTGATCTTTATCCACTTTCTGCTGGGGGAAGACATTCTACCGGCAACCTTTATCGGCCTGACTTTGATTGTCCTTGGGCTTCTCTGTCAGCGAATCAAATAAACAACCTTAATTATGACTCCATTGGGGGAAGAAACAGACTTGAGACAGCACCAACAGCCATCAGTAACCCGGCCAGAAGATACGCATTTGAAAAGCTTCCACTCTGTTCAGCCATAACCCCCGCAAGCGCCGGGCCACTGATCTGTCCGACACTGAAAAACAGAGTAAGCGTCGCAAATCCAACGGCAGCCTTTAAAGGCCCCAGGTAATCCCCAATGGCTGCGGCCATAATAGAAGGAACACTCCAGGCACAAAGGGCAAAAAGAGCAATGGATAAATAGATACTCCCGTTAAATGGATTCAAAGCGAGGAGTAACAAGGAAATCCCTTGCAAGCTATAGACAAGAGCCAGGGTCCGAGGCCTGCCGGCGAGATCGGAAAGAGATCCAAAAATAGGTCCTGCAAACATACCCAAGAACCCAAACCATACCCAGAAGCGACCAGCAACGGCCTCACTAAATCCATACTCATTAATCAAACTGGTGACCACAAAGGTAACATAGATAACTACGGAAAAACCAAAGCAAAAATAGATCCCGCCAAGGTGGAAGAGTGTCCATTTTCCTGTTGCAAACGGTGTATCACCAGAGAATTTTGATTGTTTTCTTTCTCCGTTCTTTTCGGCTCTTTCTACAAGTTGTAATCCCAGTTCCGCAGGCCTATTTCGAATAAGAAAAGAGCAAAGTACAGCGATGAAAAGGACTAGAGCACCAAGAATCATCCAGTTTGTCCGCCACCCCTGCCCCTGCCCGACCCAGTTGTTGACAGAAGGGATCAACAGCCCGGTGAGCATAATACCCAACCCAATCCCAGAAACCATAAGCCCGGCGGCACGACCACGAAGCGTTGAGCCAAACCATTGAGAAACCAGCCCCATAACTGGCACATTGGCAAGCCCACTGCCAACACCTGTAAAGAAGAAAGCAGTCAGTACCAGCCAGAAGCCATTGGCCCTGCCCACAATAATCATCGAGATTCCAACCAGAAAAATCCCACTGGTGATGACACGCCTGTAATCAAAACGTTTCACAAGCCTGCTGCTCAAGAGTACGCCAAGCAAATATCCTGAGAAATTTCCCGTACCAATAAAACCCATCCTGCTGTATCCGAGCCCAAGGTCACTGCCCATGGAGGGTAACAGCATCCCAAGCGAGAAGCGACCAAGGCCCAGCACTGCAACAATGGTTAACGTGCCGGCTAAGACGACATACCAGCCATAATGCAGCTTAGGTAAGATAAATACCATCCGCATCAATACGAATAATTCTTTTTTTATAGAGGGCGCCTATGGCCTTTTTAAACACTTTCTTACTCACTGAAAACAGAGCATAGATATCATCAGGCGGACTCTTGTCAGTAACGGAAATGTTACCGCCATGTTCCTGAATAATATCGAGTATGGCTTGGGAAACCCCATCAACACCCTGATACCCTGCTTGTTGTAAAATCAGATCAATCTTTTTATCTTCTCGTACCTTATGTATATAACCTTTTACCTGCTGACCGATCTGTAGCTGTTGAAACACTTCATTGGAATAGATCATACCGGCATGCATCCGGTTAATCAGTGCCCTGTATCCCAGATCTGTTTTCTCAAAAAGAATCAGATCCACTTTCTCTCCCTCTTTGTAGTCTGGAGATTCTGTGCTGAGGAATTTATCAAGTTTGGAAGAGGCTACGATACGGTTCGTCTTTTCGCTCAAGAAGATAAAGACAACATATGACTGACCGGGGACCATTCTTTGCTGTTGTTCCGCCTTTGGTACAAGGATATCATTTTCCATTCCCCAGTCCAGAAAGGCCCCGGCTTCTGAATCAGAAACAGCCTTCAGGATGGCGTATTCACCAACAGTAGCGATGGGCTTTTGGGTTGTGGCTCGCAATGCATTTTCTTTATCTACATACACAAAGACCTCAATTGCATCACCCACCTGACTTGTGTCAGGGACAGACCTTTTCGGAAGAAAAAGATCTGTGGCTCCTCCAGTATCGAGATAAACACCAGCGCTCTGAATTGTTTTAATTTTCAAGCTATTCATTTTGCCAACTTGTAACATAATTTTTCCTATTATTTTTTGTTCGAAACAACAAACACTACGGACCTGAGACGAAAGTCTGCGGGTCTGCAAGCCTAGCCCATGGGATATAAAATATCATTATGCACATCGTCGCACTTAGCTAATACATCACTGGATAATTCCAGATCCATTGCCGCCAAAGAGTCATCAAGCTGTTCGACGCTTGTCACTCCAATAATCGTTGAGGCGACAAAATCAAACTGCTTACTCCAGGCAACTGCCAATGTCGCAGAACTAATTCCTATCTCTTCAGCAATTTCAGCGTAACGGACAGTAGCGGCAAGGGTTTTTTCATTTAAAAAACGACTTACCATTGCTTTTATTCTCTGCTCATCTGACTTCAAGTAACTGTTAAAACGGCCTGTCACGTTTATATCTTTATTGTATTTTCCGGTCAATACTCCACCCGCCATCGGGGAATATGGTAGTAGAGATATCTTTTCGACCCTGCACATCTCAGTCATTTCATCCAAAAACCTGCGATTCAGTAAAGAAAAATTATTCTGTATCGATTCAAATCGTTTATAGCCCTTATATTTTGCCACCATATTGGATTTTGTAGTTCCATAGGCAGTATCATTGGACGTCCCCAGATACCGCACCTTCCCGGAACGTACCAGACGATCAAAAGCCTCCATGGACTCTTCCCTTGGCACTACACTATCCGGCCAGTGCATCTGATAAAGATCGATATAGTCACACTTTAAGCGCCGAAGACTCCCCTCAACTCCTTGTATGATATGGTGCGAGTCAATGGCAGTGAGGCCAGCACGTATCGGCGGCACGAACCAGCCTGACGCGGCACCGGCAACTTTGGTTGCAAGAATTAAAGAATCTCTGTTCTTCCCCTGCAACCATTCCCCGACAATTTCTTCCGTAATACCTACAGTCTCAGCACGTGGCGGAACCGGATACACTTCAGCCGTATCAAAGAAATTAATACCAGCATCGTAGGCCTTATCCATAATCGCAAAAGCTGTCTTCTTGTCGCAAAAAGACCCAAAGGTCATCGTTCCAAGACAAATAGGGCTCACTCGTAAACCACTCTTCCCGATATATCGGTATTCCATTTTTAACTCCTCTACAAATTCTTATAAAGATCAATCCAGATTGGCTGTGGCCAGTTTTATACCAAGGCCAATTAGAACAAGACCGGTTAAACGCTCCAACCAATGGCCCAGTTTTTGAAATGAATTTCGTATCCGGGGGTGCCCGAAGAATAAAGAAACCCCAGAAAACCAGAGTGCAGTGGCTACAGCCATATAAATTCCGTAAAAACTTTGAATCAGCCGTGGTGTTTCGGGATTGATGACCACGGTAAAAAGAGAAAGGAAAAACAGAGTGGCTTTGGGATTCAAACCATTTGTGAGAAACCCAATCCAGATCGAACGCAAGCGACCGAGGGCAGGCTGTGCCTCCGGCTCAAGTTGCAGACCACCAGCAAGGGGTTTCGCCCGAATTGCCTTCACTCCGATATAAACAAGATACAAAGCGCCCATATATTTCAAAATGGAAAAAGCCACAACCGATTGGGATATAATCAACCCAATACCCAGCAGAGAATAAAAGACGTGAATCAGTATTCCACAACCCACCCCAAGACTTGACCAAAGAGCGGTGCTCTTTCCATAGATAAGAGACTGGCGGACAATTATTGCAAAATCGGGCCCCGGACTAGCAACGGCCAGTAGGTGTACCAGTGCAATTGTTATAAATTCAGGTAAGTACTGATTCAACATTTATTCTTCTGCCTTATAGTTCTTTATTGCATCACCAAACTTTGCCAGTTTAAATCCCATCGGGCCGCCAGCACCGGCATAGACGAAATGGTGAGAGACCATCAACGCTCAGCAGTTCAAACTCAGGAGCCAAACCACCCTTCCGGGGAGCCTTTGGATTATGCTCATTCTGCCATGCCTTTTCCTGACGCATATGTTTAATAGTGGTACCAAGAAGAGTCACGAAAAACCTCCATTAGGTTAAAAGGTGACAAATTTCAGATCAATCTCTCCATGTTTTAACAGTCAACTGGATTTAATGCCGCCAAATGCTGCAAAACAGGAATTCTTATGTAACAACTCAACATGATCAAACCCCACGGTACGTAAAAGTTCCAATTGATACGTCACGGGTCGGGGTGAATCTTCTATATCAATATATTCAAAAACGTTATCCCGATACTTTGCGCCCCCCACAGAGCTAAGATACTCACCATACCGTTGCCACATCAGACCCTGAACAGCTTCCGTCTCATGGGAAACCAGATCTGTTATCCAGACACTGCCCCCAGGAGCTGTCAGCTCATAGAGTTTTTGAAATGCTTTCTCCCAATCCTGATCATCACGCAGATGATGTAAAACAGCTGCTGCAAGAATAACGTCATAACTCCCGGCTGCTAACTCAATTGCACGAAAATCCCCATGAAATATTTCAACCTTACCTGTGATTTCTTCCACAATACGTGCCCGTGCTCGACTAAGCATGGGAAGGCTGAGATCCACCAGATCACAGTCAAAAGTCGTCACATACTGAGCGAGCTTAAGAGTATTGTTGCCAGCCCCACAACCGATATCCAAAACTCTGTTAATGGTGGAGCTTGATTGAAATGCAGCACTGGTAATCAGATCCATTGCAAGCGGTGCATCGATGGTTGCAGATTGTCCGGTTTCAAGATTTGAGAACCGTTCAACATCTCCATCAAATCGTTTTCTTATCTCACCTGGCGATGATTTGTTTTCAAGTGCTGTGGACATGCCGTCACTCCTGTCTTCCTTCTTCTTTTGCAGAATACTTTTTCACAAGTTACGAAACAGTATATTAGCAGAGTATCTCACACCGTCAATGAACAATATAATTGCTTCAGCTAAGACCTACTCACTTGGGACAGCATGAATTCTTCATGCAAAATTCATGAACGGGATCTTGTCTGTATAAGGTTACCGAGAGACGAATCAATTCCCAGGTCACGATCGTGACAACTGAGAGCGCTTGAGAGACGCCACTGGTATCTTTTCCAGGGTATTCTCAAATTTTTCAAGCAGTTGAACATGGTTATGGTTTATTGAGGCCTCAACTATTGAAACTCTGGTATCATAGTCAACACCATGTTCTTCAAGTGTTCTTTCTAATTTTCTTATGTCATGGGTTATCATGTTCACCTTTGGAATCAGATTTTTACCAACACAATTGACTTGTTGTTCTCTTTCACGAATCGAGCAACCTGACGTCAATGCTTTGTAAAAATTTGACTGTCTTGCTGCAAACCGGGGCCGAGGTTTTTAAAACAACTGCTATTGCTGGTAGAGCCTCCTGTATCTTCTGAGATTTTTCAGCAATCTTTTTCCCATCTGCCATAATAATCCGGCTTTTTCTGTTTATCACAATGGCAATGGTCTTGTCGTCTATCTGTTCCAGAACGGTTCTTGCTGGCAATCCAAACTGTTTTGCTGTTAATGTCATGGGAATTCCTATTGTATCCATTCAGTGGAATAGTCAAAATAGTAAAATGGTTTGGCCTCTGTCCGGAATTTGTTTACCTTAGGGTTCACCATATACTGTTTAACTACAGAACAACAACCATTACAGTTGGAAATTATGCCACTTTTCCTTATCACCAACGATGACGGGAGTCACAGCCCCGGCCTTGAAGCTCTTGTGCAGGCACTCAGCAGTCAGGCAGAATGTTTGGTTATCGCACCAGACCGGGACAATTCAGCCGTATCGCACTCACTCACCATGAATCGTCCCCTGCGAGTCACAAAAATCAGAAACGGGTTTTATACCCTGGATGGCACTCCCACAGATTGTGTGGCGATTGGATTAAATAAGATAATCAGAAAGAAACCGGATCTGCTGGTTTCAGGTATTAACCCAGGCCCCAATCTTGGTGATGATATTTCCTACTCAGGTACCGTCTCAGCAGCTGTAGAAGGCACAATGTATGGCATTCCATCGCTGGCTATTTCTCTTGCCGGGGAGGCACCGTACGATTTTACCAGTGCTGCAGAGATCGCGGCAAAGCTTGCAAGACTGATACTACAAAAAGGGTTACCCAAAGATACTCTTCTCAATGCCAATATTCCGCAAACCGATCCAATAAAAGGAATAAAGGTCACACGCCAGGGAAGACGGCTCTGGGACAATGCCATTCAGGAAACTCGTGACCCCTGGGGCCGTAAACACTACTGGATCGGAGGCGGTACTCCCAGCCCTGATTTAAGTGAAGACACAGATGTATACGCTGTCAATAACGGTTTTATTTCTGTTACTCCCATCCACCTCGATTTGACAAACCACCAGGGTATTGACCATTTGAAGAAAGAGTGGCAGCTAGAGCAGAAAGAGTAATCGGGAAGAGTATTGACTTCAAAACAACTATTCTGGTAAAAACAATACTTATTACTGGCAACATACATAAGTCCGCCAGGATCTCTTCCCAAGCATGATAAACTCGTAAATACCCAGAGGATTCAACAATGACAGGTGGACTTTTCGCAGTTCTGGATGATATCGCAACGCTACTTGATGATGCCGCGACAATGACTAAAATTGCGGCAAAGAAAACGGCAGGCATACTGGGTGACGACCTGGCAGTGAACGCTGAAAAGGCAACAGGCTTTCAAGCATCACGGGAATTGCCTGTACTCTGGGCCATCACTAAGGGTTCTTTTCTCAATAAGCTGATTATTGTGCCATTAGCACTTCTCCTCAGCGCATTTGCCCCGTGGCTGATTGTACCCGTACTACTGCTGGGTGGCGCATATCTGAGTTATGAGGGAACCGAGAAAGTTTTCCATCTGCTCACCCGCAAATCGCACCCCAATCATCCGAAGGCGCAAACTATCAGCGACAAGAGTGAGCTCCTTAAGGTCGAAGAAAACAAGATAAAATCAGCAGTACGCACCGATTTCATCCTCTCCATTGAAATTGTGGTAATCGCTCTGGGCACTGTCATGGAGCAATCACTACCAATGAGAATTATTGTAGTCACTCTGATTGCCATACTGGCTACGGTTGGGGTATACGGACTGGTAGCACTGATTGTACGCATGGACGATATTGGCCTCTACCTTATTGAACGTGCAAAAGAGTTGCAGGGAATGTTGCAGGGGATCGTGGCCCAAATGGGAATGCTACTGGTCACTTCACTACCGATCGTAATTCGTACACTTGGTATTGTCGGTACCATTGCGATGCTACTTGTCGGTGGGGGAATGTATAGCCATAATATCCCGGCAATCCATCATGCACTTGATTTTATGCCGTTACTTCTGGCAAATCTGCTGCTTGGGATCGTGGTTGGCGGAATGGTGTTGGCCGTGCAACTTTCAGTACAAAAAATCAGGGCCAGAGAACCGGTCACGCACGCGGGGAAATAGAAAGCAGGGTTCCGTAATACTTTTAAAACTGCAGAAGCCGAAATCGTTCAGGCTTTTTATTTTTCTCAATGGGGAAAAACCGAAATGATGTACTATCGATTTCATCCAATTGCGTTTTCTTTAAATCACGTGAAAGTAGGCTGTAATAGAATGCCAGCTTCATCTTACCTTTCATTTCATCAGTTTTCAGCTTGATAGCAACATCCTTATATTTCCATTTCAAAATCAAATGCTCTTTGCCGACTGTTTTGTGATCAGGAAAGCCATATTTCACGTTCATATGCTGCTTGATTCTATCGTAGATATCGAGGGTATCAATACCTACATACACGGCAAAAAGACGCTCCTTATAAAAACCAAAAACAACATCATTTATAGATATGTCGTCAAGAGTGTATGACTCACCTGGATTGCTGTAATAGCTTACATCTCCTTTAGCGTACAGCTTGGTCAATCCCTCATATTGAGAGATATCCCCTCCCCATTTGTATCCCATAAAACCATCCTGAAGTTCGGCGGCTACAGAAAAAGTTGCGAGCAACAACAAAAAAGAAACGGTAAAAACAGCAACGTTGTATTGCCTCATCATTTTCTCCCTCTTAACGGTAAGACCGCATGCGATTATTTATATTTGGGGACACTCTTGGATCAGCAACTCATATACCCTTCACTATTTATTCAATCACAATTGTAAGAATTTTGACAGCGATTCGGGAGAATAATGAAGCCAACGCCTCTACTTGCCAGGCAAACAGTGGTTGTAGGGCTGCCAGATGATAGATGGTACCTATCTTGTAGTGTTGGACTGCCTTTTCCAGAGCATCGCTGTCTCGAACATCCAGCGCTAGATTAGGGCCACCTTGGAAAATTCGTTTTTTTGTTCGGTGTTAAGATATTTTCTTGAGTGTTTTTTAGCACCTCAGCTGGAGAGCAATATCATTTAGACGTTGCCTCAATCTCGACGCTATAGTCCTCAAACCCCTGCACAACAACAGTATATTCAGGATCTTCAAGGATATCCACGCGAACCAGCTTGTCGGCCCGGTCAATGAGTTTTCGGCAATCGGGGCTCAGGTGTGTTAAGCGAAATTTCTTGCCAGCTTGCTCATATTTCTTTGCAAGTTTATTTATAGCCTCGATACCGGAATGATCAGCAACCCGTGATTCACCAAAATCCACAACAACTTCATCGGGATCATTTTCCACATCAAATTTACTGGTGAACAACTGTACTGAGCCAAAAAAAAGTGGCCCGAAAATCTCGTAATATTTTACTCCATTTTCATCGATATGCTTTCGTGCACGAATACGCAAAGCATTTTCCCACGCAAAAACCAGAGCCGAAACAATCACACCGGCAATAACGGCTATGGCAAGATCATATACCACGGTGGTAACAGTCACCAGAAGGATGACAATGGCATCAGACATGGGAATCTTGTCCAAAACGCTGAAGGTTGACCAGGCAAAGGTTCCCACAACCACCATAAACATAAGGCCCACAAGTGCTGCCAAGGGAATCATCTCAATATAAGAAGAGCCAAAGAGAATAAAGACAAGCAGGGACAACGCTGCAACAATACCGGACAAGCGACCACGACCACCTGATTTAATATTGATAATAGACTGTCCAATCATGGCACAACCACCCATACCACCCATAAAACCGTTAACAATATTTGCGGTTCCCTGGGCAATACTCTCCTTATTGGCGTTCCCATGGGTATTCGTCAGCTCGTCAATAAGATTCAAAGTCATAAGTGACTCAATTAAGCCGATGGCTGCAATAATTGCAGCGTAAGGGGTAATGAAATACAGCGTTTCGAGACTAAAGGGAATCATGGGAACATTGAATACCGGCAGACCTGCTTCTATTCCCGTCCCTCCCTTTGACTGAATAAAGGACAATACCGTTTGGGTATCAATTCCTGCCCAGAAAACTAAGAGGGTAACAGAAACAATAGCCACCAATGCTGCCGGAATCTTGGTCGTAATCTTTGGAAAAGTAACTAAAACAAACATGGTTAACGCAACAAGGGCAAGCATGGTATAAAGATCAGTCCCCTGCATCCACAAGTCATTCACCTTAAACATACCAAGTTGAGCCATGAAGATAACAATGGCCAGACCATTAACAAATCCCATCATAACAGGGTGGGGTATGAGACGAACAAACTTGCCAAAACGAAATACACCCGCCATGATCTGAATACTCCCTGCAAGTAGCAACGTGGCAAAGAGGTACTGTAAACCAGCCCCGGCACCACCCATCTCAGTACCAATTTTCACAAGAGAAACCATAACAATGGCAGTGGCTCCAGTGGCACCGGAAATCATCCCCGGCCGACCACCAATGATGGCGGTGACAATTCCCATCATAAAAGCGCCATATAACCCAACGACAGGGGAAACTCCGGCGATAAAGGCAAAAGCAACCGCTTCCGGGACCAGGGCGATGGCCACAGTAAATCCGGACAAAACATCATCTTTAACTGAAGCGGCTTTGGCTTCAATCCATGTAAATCTTTTCATATCGTAATATAATAATTCTTATGATCTCACCTGCACAGAAAGGAAGCCAGAACGCGCAAAGCTGAACACTCAAAGGAAATATCTTAGGAAGAGGAAACTACAAAATTCTCTAAACAGCAGAACAGGCAGAGACTAATACAGAATGATCCGTTGCGAGTCAAGATATTTTGCATTGCTCGCAACTTTCAGGAAGCAAAAACAGGACTTTCGGAAGAAAGCCCAGGAACAGTGTACTTATTTCAGCTCTGTATGGAGCTTCAGTCTACGCTGACTCACTTTGAACCGGGTTCACCAACGTACCAATATTTTCTATCTCCACCTCAACCTGGTCTCCGTGCTTGAGGGGACCGACACCGCTTGGAGTACCGGTTACAATAATATCTCCAGGCTCCATTGTAAAATTCATGGAGACAAAGGCAATGATCTTACTTGGTCTGATTTCAACCGATTTCCCTGTGGTTGTAGATAGAATTACAGACATGACAGCTTCCTCTATGTTTTTAAATACCTGACTCTGGCAAAGAATTCCTCTCGGCACATATTTTCAATTTCGAGAAGATGCTTGAAGGCCTCATTAAAATCATCAGTCGCCACTGTAAACAGGCCATGCCCCCACACAATAACACCCCGTTTGTTTTGAATTGCAGGGGGCAAGGTATGACAGAGACCAGTGGGACCAGTGCCCACTTCACCAGGAACAATGGGAACATCCTCCACAAATCGCTTCTTAGTGCACTTGGTATGGCAATGATCGCGGTTAATACAGTCAAAATCACTGCAATCCATGGATAAGATCACTGCAAACGTTGGATGCCCATGGAGGATGGCCCGATTATCTGTATTCTTATAAATTTCATCATGTGCTACCAGTTCACTGGAGGCAGTTATGCCTGCACAGGATGATTCATCCATGGGACATGGGTCTATACAACCGGCTAGTTCATCGAGGGAGCTACCAGTCTGGCTGATATAAATTGTTTGATCAAGACGGTAGGATATATTTCCAAAATAGGAATCAACCAATCCATACTCCACCGTAAAACGACCAGCCTCAATAATTGCCTGGTAGACTTGCTGTTCACTGCTAAAGGGGCCTGTTACCAATGCTGGTGTTGTCCTCTGTGACGGTTCAAGCAGCGCAATCACCTTATCAAAAGCCTGCTGCTGTTCCTTCGTAATGGTGCCCTGTCTACAATCGGCCAGATAGTCTGTAAAGAAAAGGACAAAGGCACTGAAACAGACGGAGCTGAGACTGACAAAAGCCTGCTCAGGGCTAACGCCACCAAAGGTAATCAGACGGATGCAATCACCTGAATCAACCACAACAGCTTTTCGTCTGCGGAGATGGGTAAGGATTGATGCCGATACAAAGTCTCTGATCACCGGCACATCATGGAGAAAGGTACGTGTTTCGCAGTCACCGGGAGTTATGGTCTCGGGATATCGACTGGTCAGAAACCGAAAAATCGCCAGATAGTGGGAGGTAGGTTCAACACAGATTAAAGAGTTTATGTTCATACCATCCAGAACCTGCTCTAAAACCGGAATATCGTCATCAGGCCGATTCCAGATCACCTCATCATCCATACCGCAGACCAGAGGATTCTCTGCTAGTCCAGCTGCAATTATTTTCCGCACATATTTCTTTACGAGTTGTTCCATGCAAGACCCAGTTCTTCTGCCTTTTCTTGTATTGCTCCGCCATTTTCATCAAGACCGCGAATCCTGTAATAACGACTGCGAGCCTCAAGAAAGGCTTCCCGATCGAGGGCTTTGACCTCTATACCATTACCGCTTGTTCCTGCTTCATCAAAAAACCTGCTGGGCAAATCATCATCCTTAGCCTCAAATCCATTCAGACTGTTCATCAAACGCTCATGGTAATAGATACGCTCACCAACCTTTAGTAGATCCTGAGCTGTAGCAGTTACTCCGGTGACAGCGCTGAATGCTCCGGCATACTCTTCAAGTCCGGCTCCTAGAAAAATGAACTTACAGGCAGTGAGCGAATCAACAATTGCGTTCTGATCCTCTGCGATCTTAATTATTCTCGCCTTACCACTAAAGGTAAAACGGTCGGTGGCAACGGGTTTTCGCAGGATTTCATGACTGATCGGATAAGCTCTCAAATGACAGCCTCCACGGGTGGCAAGGGCGTAGGCCAAAGACATGCCATATGCTCCCCTTGGATCATAGGCAGGCAGTTCCAATCCTTTAACACTCATTGATGCAGTTTGCTCGTTATGACTTGAGGCGTAATGTAAAGATCCCTTGCCGAGCTGTCGGCCGATTTCCGTGCATCCCTGGCCGATTTCCTCCAGCAGTTGCACAAGCTGGCCGGAAAGATCCTTAATGCCGGATATTTCTTTATGACAGGCCAGGGTTGCAGCAGCAGAAATTGTATCCATACCGTAGTGATTGCAAAGCGCATTGGCCTGCATCACAAGATCCATGTCGGTATTGTTAATGAGCGCAGTGAAATGCGACATGGTTTCAAACTCAGGCATCGAAGCACCAACATGCTCCTCGCTGCGACCAATTTTTTTACAACGGATATGGCAGCCCATGCAGCCATGCTTGCCCGGGTCATATTTATTCTTGTAAGCATGGGCATTGAGCTCGGAGGCTCGGTCAAAATGGGTCTTACGGAAGTTATCCGTTGGCATCATACGCCGTGAATCCATCAGATCATAAATGGATCCTGTGCCAAAGCAGGAAAACCCGTGCTGTCCCATAAGAATTGGAGATGCTGCGGTGAGCCTGAGAATTTCCTCACGAGCGGCATGCAGTTTTTCCTTATCATGAATCTTGACTTTGCCGCTGCCCTGCACGGACAGATATTTGAGGTTTTTGGCTGCAAAACAGAGCCCTATACCTGATCGTCCGGCAACATGATGTTTATCAACCACAAGGGCTGAAAAACAGACTCCATTTTCCGCAGCCGGACCTATGGTGGCAACTGATCGAGTCCCATTGGCCAGAGAACTGAAAATCGTTGCCGTATCCTTTCCCCAAAGTTTTTGGGCAGTAACGATCCGAACCTTGTCATCTTCTATTTCAATACCGCATGGCGTTTCCGATTGACCGGTGATAATAATGCCATCCCAGCCTGCCCGTTTTAGTTGAAAACCAAGACGCCCCCCCACGGAGGTGTCCGCAATTGTTCCGGTAAGTGGTGATCGTGACATGATAGTTGAACGACCGGAAGTAGGAGCTGCCGTACCAACCAGAGGTCCTGTAAAGATAAGCAGCGGCATACGCGGATGATTCCATGGCAGTGTCACCTTGGGTCTCAGGTAAAAACCCGCAAGCCCCTTGCCACCTATGTATTTATGATAAATTTCGGTCGCTGGTCTGACAACATCAATAGAGACCTTATCAAGATCAATATGAAGAATTTTTCCAGTCCAGCCGTTTAAAGAAGTAGGCACGATATCGTTTACACAAAGTAGTAGTGAGAGGGATTCAGGTTATGTTCTGCCAGAACCATAATATATTACTCATGCCCGATCAACCCATGCACAAATTGTAACCATGAATTACACGCAATACCCATTCTGAATATTCGCTTATCAAACACAGGTAAAACACAAAATTAAAAGTCACTTTGTACTCTGTCATCTCAGAAAAATCCAAATCGCAATCGCTACAATTTCTGAGAAAGTTCTATTTTCCACCTATACTCGCACGATATTCTTATACGGGAAAATGACAAATGTTTATTTACAATCCATTTTAACTTGGTGATTTTTGTAGTTCGAGTTACATAAACCAAGTTAATGTAACAAGGGTCATTATTTTAGAACAATGCACTATCAAAAAAAAGAAACGTCGTGTTTACCTTATGAATACCATGTCACGCCCCCAGGCTGTCTCTCTCATGATTTTGGTAACCCTGCTCTGGAGCACGGCTGGAGTAGTCACACGACAACTGGAATCGGTACAGGGCTTTGAGGTAACCTTCTGGCGCAGTGCATTTACCGCCCTCACTCTCGCAATAACCCTCACCATGATGCGTGGTTACGGCCTCTGGCGCAGACTGCTGCACTCTCCCCAAATTATCTGGATATCAGGAGCCTGCTGGGCCATCATGTTCACCGCCTTCATGGTGGCAATCACACTGACTACGGTGGCCAATGTTCTTATCGTTATGGCGCTCAGCCCTCTGATTACAGCACTTTTTGCCCGCTTTTTTCTCAAGCACCAATTACCGGCAACAACCTGGTTAGCAATTGCTGTTGCCGGGCTGGGAATAGTCTGGATGTTCCTTTGTGGCGAGAATAGTGCCTTCTCCCTGGTAGGTTCTCTAGTTGCTCTTGCAGTACCGATAGCAGCTGCAGCAAACTTTACAATCTTGCAAAATGTTGGCCTGAACAGGAAAAACAGGACTATCGTTCCAGGTGACGGTCATGGACAGGATATGCTGCCAGCTGTATTAATTGGCGCCATACTCTCTACTCTTGTAACCCTGCCGCTGTCATGGCCATTCCAGGCATCAGTCCACGACCTCGGTCTCCTCTCACTCCTCGGGATTTTTCAACTTGCCCTTCCCTGCCTTCTTGTTGTGCGTCTGACCAAAGAACTTTCGGCACCGGAAATCTCATTACTGGCTCAACTTGAAGTCATCTTCGGAGTAACATGGGCGTGGCTGTGGGCAGGAGAAAATCTTTCAGTGAACACCCTGAGTGGAGGTTCACTGGTATTGGGGGCACTTATCACAAATGAACTAATTCGAATATTTCGTCAGCGAAGATCCAGAAGGATGCTACTGTGACCAGAACCATTCTTCTGCTTTCACCTTGAAAAGAAGAATTTTACTATTTGGTATTTGACATGGATCGCTCCCTGAGCTAAGCCTAGTATATGAGAGACTGTATGCAAACTCAATATCATTGCATCGATAATGTTCGTGTCTCTAGTTTTTTTGCCGGGATCATTTATCAGTAAAAGAGTTCTTTACCCTTACAACCAATCAAAATGAAACACCTACCAGCCACCTATGCCGGGCGAATTCTTACAGGTGCCTACAGTCGCGCTCTACAAGACCGAACACTTTCTGCCATTCAGGCATCGGAAGCAATTGATGGCTACAGTTTTCCGATGATGCACTACATTACCGCCTGGAACCAGGAAGATAACACCATATGGTATGAGTTTGTGGGGTACCAGTTCATTGAGCTGCTGGATACAACAATCGAAGATATTTCCAAAGTTTTCAGAGATTCTATTCAGGATCAGCGAATATTCCACTATAGCGATCAGGCACAATCAACAGTGGAAGAAGAAGTCATAACTCGCAATCAGCTCTCCACTAAACGTCATAGCTTACGGGAAAATGTTCAGAAAAAACGAGAGATCGAAGCGGTATACCAGGTCGCCTTGCCCTCCGGGAAAAAAATATGGCTTAAAGATCGTGGAAAGGTTGAGCTTTTCCCAAGCGATAACATCACATTGACTTTTGGATGCCTCACCGATGTCACCAAGGAAATGGAACAAAAATTATTCCTGGAAAAAATAGGCTATTTTGACGACCTCACAGACCTTCCCAAAAGAAACATATTGAAAAAGCTCTTTGAAATCCGAACAGGGGAAAAAGAAAGGGGCTATATCAAGGAATTCTCTATTCTAATGATAGACATAGATCATTTCAAGTCGGTAAATGACACCTATGGTCACCAGGCCGGCGATTCCATCCTCAAAGAAATTGCGTCACTCATGATTTCATTAAAACGAAAAGAAGAAAATATTGGCCGCTATGGCGGAGAAGAATTTTACGGAATATGCCGGGGAGACACTCAGTGCGGTGTAAAATTTGCGGAAAGAATACGCAAAAACGTTGAAGACCGCCTCTTTGCCTACAAGAACACTGATATTAGGATCACCATATCTGTCGGAGTGGCCTCCACAGAGGACATCTCTAAGAGTTCAATGAATGACCTGCTTGCCCTTGCCGACAAACGATTGTACCAGGCAAAACACCAGGGGAGAAATCAAGTGATAGGAGCACCATAGCGGTTTTCCCCCACTGTAGTAGCAGCATCAAAAATGCATATCGTGCTAAAGGATTGCCTTGCTTTTCAGGTTGAGTTTCTGAGTTACCTGTGTTGCCGTTTCCTCAATCGATTTCCCATCACTCATGACGATCGGAATCTGATGAAGAAGTTGCGGACTCGCAGTTAAAGCAACGATCTTCTTTTTATTCCTGATAAGGTACGATGGTACTCGAAAAGAATCCAGTTCATCTCGAACAAGTGGGTAATTGGCCATTTTAATACCCATCTGAGTAGCTAGAAAAACGGATACCGGGGTTTTACAGGAACGGGATACGCCCACAAGAATAATCTCAGCCTCATCATAATCCTTGGTGCTATTCCCATCATCATGATCGATAGAGTAATGAATAGCGTCCACTGCATGCAGGGCATTTTATAAACTTGTCTATCATTACAACAGAAAAGATGATGGAGTTACCTACAAATTTGGTAGAGCAATATTCAACCCCTTTCACCTGGCTCACTTCTTCTTGTCAAGTACCGACCTCACAGCAGTAAGGAGTGTGTTACCGCTAATCGGCTTAGCCACAAAATCTTCAATACCCATCTCCAACACCTCATGCCTGGAAACTACTTGGCTATGGCCGGTGCAGAGTATCACCGGCAAATCCGGACTTACCTCACTGATTGCCGAAACAAGCTCAACTCCGGTGAGGCCAGGCATTGTCTGATCGGTGATAATCAGATCAAACTGCTCCGGATGGGCCTGAACCTTCCTCAATGCATCCCTGCTGTCTGAAGTTGCCGTAACCTCATACCCACGCTCCTCAAGCTGTCGCTGTATTACCCGGACAAGAAAAGGCTCATCGTCAACCACCAGGATATGCTCTCTCCCCTTTAGGAGATCACTGCCTTCTTCTCCAATATCAGTGTCATCAGTTTCTTCCTTCTTTAATACAGGAAAGTATATATCAAAGGTCGTTCCCAGGCCTGGAGTGCTTGCCACTCTGATGAACCCACCAGCATCCTGAACAATGCCGTGGGTTACAGCGAGCCCAAGTCCTGTACCAGATCCGACTTCCTTGGTAGTAAAATATGGTTCAAATATTCTCTCAATGGTTGCCTTATCCATGCCTATCCCTGTATCACTCACAGAGAGGATAATAAAGGAGCCTGGAGCAATACCGCTCTCTTTGCTGACGTCTTCAGGCTTGACCTCAAGCTGTTGCAGATTGACATCAAGAGTTCCCTTTTCTTTGGGCATGGCCTGACTGGCATTGGTACAGAGATTGACAACAACCTGATGGAGGTTAGTGGGATCGATTAGGATAGAACCACAGGCAGAATCAATATTTTCCTGCAAGTTGAGAGTCGAAGGAAAGCTTGCTCGCAACATTCTCAATGCCTCTTTGACGATCAGGTGAGGCTGGAGAGGTTTTTTCTCAATAGCTGTTTTACGACTAAAGGTAAGGATCTGTTTAACGAGATCTGCCGCCCGTTTTCCGGCACCAACAACTTCTGCAATATCTTTCCCTATACCGCTGTCCGGTGCCACACGATATTGTATAAGCTCGGCATAACCTATTATCCCGGAGAGAAGATTGTTGAAGTCATGGGCAATGCCGCCAGCCAGAGTACCAACTGCCTCCATCTTATGGGCTTGCAGGAGTTCAGCCTCCAACTTCTTCTTTTCCTCTTCACTGTTCTTGCGGTCAGTGATATCCTCAGCGATACCAACTATACGAATAACTTGATTGTTTTTATCACAAACTGGAAATGCACGAGCCAAAACCCAGCGAATTGTTCCATCCGGCCTTACCACACGGTACGGAGGAAACTCAACTTTTTTGAGGTTTCCTGGCACCTTCTTTTGAATAATTCTTCGTAGAAAATTGCGATCTTCTGGGTGAACAGAGTCAAGCCAAGACTGAGGGTCATCCACGAGACTCTGGGTTGAGCGTCCCCAAACTTCTTGATATGCAGGGCTAACGTAGTAGACTTCACCCCAGCCAGCCGCTCCGATCCAAAACACCTCTTTGATTGTTTCGGCAATTAGCCGGAACTTCTCTTCGCTTGTGCGAAGTTTCTCCTCAGTCTGCTTACGTTCATATATTTCAATTTCCAGCATCTTTTGCTTTCTTCGAACACCTCGAGAAAACAAAAGTAGGCTTATTGACATCAAAACTGCTAATACTGCTCCGGTTGAAACACCAGTAATTATAAAAAGTTCACGTTTGGTATATCCGCTTAGTACTCTATCCCCCCACCATTTATTATAAATACGATCATATTCTCCACTTTTCCGCACCTGCGCAATCCCTTCATTCAGCAACTGTAAAACTTCACTATTCCCTTCCTTTACCACCATCGACCAAGACAGAGTCCTTAAAGGCTTTCCTGTAGATTTTAGCTTATCATGCAATCGCAGGCGTTGGCTAAGGTAAAGGACAATCTGTTTTGGGTAGACAAAAGAATCAACATTTCCGCTAATTAGCTCATACATGCCTTCAACTGGAGTTTTTACGACAAATATGGAAATCTCAGGAAACTGTTGTAAATAAAGATGCGAGATGTGTTGATCGACACAAGCCACGGTCTTTCCTTTGAGCGAATCAATATCTGTTATTGAAAACTCATCAGGTCTAACAAAAATCATCTCTGGCATTTCAAGAATAGGATCAGTGTAGTCGAGAAACTTGTCTCTTTCGTACGTGAAACCGGTATCATGAATAAAATCAGCTTTGCCTTTATCCAGCCAATCAAGCACTTCTACCCACTGCGACGAGTGGATATGTTCAATAGATCCTCCTACTTCTTTGATAACAGCATCAGCCAGTTCACGGCCAAACCCGATAAGGTTCGCTCCCTTATCCAGCATATTCATAGGAGGAAAACTATTGGTTGATGCGCCTACCAATTTAAAGGTCTTTGTATGTAGCGATTGAGCTAATATTGTGTGTGGGGCGAGAAACAAAGCAAACGCCAGGTAAATGCTAAGAGTACGTAGAAATCGTTTTCCATTTTTCATTATATACAACTTACAAAAGGTGTTTTCAGGTATTTATCTTTTTAGAAAGAAAGCATGGGATCTATACTAATCGCAACTCGCTTCGAGAGATAATCACTCCCAGATACATATAGGGATCAAATGCTATTAAAAAAGACTATCACAAAAAACGCTGGGTGTGAAACTGATTTTTTGTTCGGTTATCAGGGAAGTGAAAGAGGTCGACCAAATGGAAGCTATATCCATTGGTACGCTTAAAGCAGAGTGGACAGAATAAAAATGATATCTCAAAACCTATTACTGTTTCTTTTTATATTTTTTACTCCAACCTCATTTACGTTATTCACTCAATGCTGCACGCAAGAATACGATTTGTAAATTCCTCTCAGAGCTACTAGTGTACAAAAAAGTCGTGAATCAATCTCATATTACAGGTCGGTCAGATAGAACTGTTGACTGCTTTTACCCTATGAAAACGAAGTAAGAATCGGAACATACCCTTTTATGGCACTCAATTTTCCTCAAACTTGTAGTAAGAAATGGGTTTCATCCAGACTTTTCTCAAAAGTCGGATCATTGTCCATTGCAGCCAAACTTGCTCTAGTTCTCACCACTGTAACCATCATAGGAATGGGACTGCTCAGCCTCTTTATCCTTGGCAATCAGAGTAGTGTATTTAATCAACAGACAGATGCCTACGCCAAAGCTCTTGGCAATCAACTCTCTGCAGCTGCCATTGAGCCACTCCTCGCCAGTGACCTTCAGATCACAGATCAACTCACCTTCAATCTGGCCGATAACGAAGGTATTGAAGGAGTCGCCATATTCTCTGACCAGTTAGTCCTCCTCTCCACAGTTGGTGTTATCCCGAAAAAGAAGCCGGCCCAACTTATCCAGCGACAGCCTCTGCAATGGCAGAGCAATACCACGAACAAAGAGATGAACCTGATCTCCTACACCAATACCATCCGTTTTCGAGATCTGACCGTAGGCTACTATATCATTACCTTTGACCGTTCTTTTATGAATACCGCCTACGGCAACACCATTCGTACCATTAGCGCCATCACCTTTCTTATGGTTGCACTCGGAATTGTGATAGCCTTCTTTATCAGCAAACGCATATCCCGCCCCATTCAAGAGATAGTAGAGGGGAGCCGGGAAATTGCCCAGGGAAACCATCAATTTCGCTTTAAGGAATGTCGTACCGATGAGCTGGGACAACTCATGAACTCCTTAAATGATATGACCGAAGGGTTGCTCCGAAAAGAACAGGTGGAAAAGACTTTTTCTCGTTACGTCTCCCCAAATGTAGCCGGGAGCCTGATGAATGATCTGGAAAAAATACATCTGGGCGGCAGCCATGTGCAGGCCACCGTTCTCTTTGCCGACATTTCCGGCTTTACCTCCCTCAGTGAAGGACTTGAGCCGATGACCATTAACAATCTACTGAATGATTATTTTACTCTCATCGATAAGGTTGCCGGCGAATTTAGTGGTCATATTGATAAATATATCGGTGATTGTGCCATGATCCTCTTTGGAGCCCCCCATGCCGATAAAGAACATTCTCTCAACGCAGTAAAATGTGCCGTGGAGATCCAGCGCCTTCTCTGCCAATTTAATCTGGAACGCCAACAGCAGGAACTTCTCACTGTTGAGTTTTGTATCGGCATAAACAGTGGCACCATGCTTGCCGGAAACATGGGATCTGAAAAACGCATGGAATACACTGTCGTAGGTAATGCTGTGAATCTGGCCTCGCGCCTATCCTCAGTAGCCAGCGCAGGGCAAATCATCGTTACTAAAAAACTGCACGACGCCCTTGACCTTGCCACCCTCTTCACGACCAGATATTTAAGTACCACTAAATTGCGCGGCAAGGCAAAATCTGTTGAAATTTGGCAGATTATGGATCACATACAGACAGAAGATATTCTCAAGGTCGAAACCATATCGACTCTTCCTTCACATATGATCCACTGACACATCATGAAGTACGTTTTCCTCCTCTCACTGTTACTCCTCCACGGCTGTGCTGTGATCGATACCCTCAACCTTCGAGGCAACCCGGTCGAACAAGTTGATTTATACCTGAGTCGGGAAGAATACAGCAAGGCCCTCGCCCTCATTGCGGCCACCCAAAAAAACGACCCTCAGGCTCAACAACTTGAAAAAAAACGTCGCACAATCCTTGCTAATCTAGAAAATTTTGAACAGCGGACAATTGCCACTGCCCTCAAACAGGAACGAAAAAGGGACTGGCCCGAGGCTAAACAGACTTATGAAGATGCCTTACAGAAACTCAATCACTCCAAAATCCTTGAAACAAAACAGGCCTCCATGCTGCAACGCTTTCAAGAGAGGGTAAGTATACTGGAATTTGAGAAACTCATCGTAACCGGCGAATCACTCAAAAAAAGAATTCCCCTGGAGCGTCGTTTAAACGAAAACGACCCGAACGATCTCACCACCCAATGGACCTACTTCCGAACGAAGGGTGCGGCCAAAGATGTAGCCCTGAAACTCCTGAAAGCTGGCGAAGATATGCTCGAAAAAAACAACCTCACCATGGCTCAACGTCTCCTGCCACTAGCAGCAGAGCTCTACCCAGACCCGAGAACAGAAGCCGCTGTAGCCAACCTGAAAAAAACTCTGCAGAAAAAAAAGACCAGAAGACAAAAGAGTAGACGCCAGATTGAAAAGAAACAGGACAAGCTTACAATCGAGGCCTTTAACAGGGCCATGGCCTTGGGTGATCTCAAAGAATCCCGCCGTCAACTCGCAACCCTCAGCCGCTCAATGAAAGAAACCACTCTCGTTAGACTGATGGTTGAACGCTTGGATACCGCCATTAGCGAATGGGTAACTAGAGAAATCTCCACGGGAGACGCCTTTTACCGTGCTGGAAAATATGAACAGGCCCAGAAGACATGGCAAAACGTCCTCGATTTACTTCCAGAGCATGGGGCAGTTCTGAGAAAATCTGAAAGAACTCAAAAAATCATTGAGAAACTTGATACGTTACAAGAACGACAGAAGCAGAATGAGTGAAATCTGAAACAGAAAACTGACAAACGATACGCATGAAACTACCCGGAAGAAATGAAAATTGTTGGTGCAATAGTGGGAAAAAATACAAGAAGTGTCATTTGCGCTCGGACGAAAATGGAGAAACAGCTCCTCCTGGAGTCACTCAACAAGTTATTCGGCATCCAACTGTTACTCCTGGCATCATAAGTCCTCCACGACAAGTTCCTGACAATATGGCCCTCCCTGAATATACAAAATCAAGGAAACCTGGTGGCCGCGGGATCAGTTGTCAAAAAGAAACTGAAGACGAAATCAGTCGAATGCGAAGGGCCGGGAAGGTCGCAAGAGGGGTACTCGATAGTGTACTGGCGGCCGTAAAACCAGGTATCACTACCGATGCACTGGATGAAATTGCTCACCTGGCGGCAATCTCCTTCGGAGCATATCCGAGTCCGTTGCATTACATGGGATTCCCTAAATCAATCTGTACTTCGGTTAATGAAGTGATATTGCACGGTATCCCTGATAACAGGAAGCTACAGCGTGGGGATATTATTAACTGTGATGTGACTGTTTACATTGACGGCATGCATGGTGACTGCTCAGAAACAGTCCTAGTTGGCAAAGTAAGCGACCGTGCCCATTCTCTGGTTCAAACCACCTGGGAATGTATGATGAAGGGCATCGAAGTTGTCAGCCCCGGTCAACACTTCAATGAGATCGGTCGGGTTATTGAGAGTCACGCCAACAAATCAGGCTATAGTGTTTTTCGCCAATTTGGCGGCCATGGCATTGGACAAAACTTTCATATGGATCCTTACATCGCTCATTACTACGAACCGGAAAACCAGACTATCATGGAGGAAGGCATGACCTTCACCATAGAGCCAATGATCAATGCGGGAGGCCCTGGCAGTAAATCATGGTCTGACAATTGGACGATAGTTACCATGGATCTTGCACTCAGTGCCCAGTTTGAACACACTGTCCTAGTGACCAGGAATGGAGTTGACATTCTAACCGGAGAGCAGAAACCTTGGTTTTTGAGAGGGGATATCTGACAAATAAGCCCCCATCATAAAGTGCAAATGATAGGGGCCTGTGTAACGTAAATTTGGCACCTTGGGATATAGGTGGAAACGTCATGCTTTAGTGTCGCGCTTTTTTACCAAATGTTTTGTATCAATCAACAGCCTAACACTGGGAGCAGCTCAACTTTTACAGCTCTATTTTCTTTTCCTGTATGATTGTACCACACCTTGACGCGCTCTCCTTTTTTCAATATGGCAGGTGAGGGCAAGCCTATTGTTTCGGTTTGTGAGGAAAACACTATTTGCAGTCTCTTTCCCTTGCTGATCTTTACAAGGAATGAATTGTTTTCCACTGAGACCTTTCGGACAATTCCCTGGAGAGTCAGCAGACCATCATCAGACAGGACTGATGTGTCAGCCTGGGCAAATGAAATCGAACCTCCTGAAATCAGGATAACTCCAATAAGTACGCTTAACCATAGCTTTAATCTTTTGTTATGAGTTTTATTTGTCATAATACGTTCTCCTTGTTTGTTTTTATTGTTTATTATAGGTATTTATTTTTTTCCAACAGAACCGCATAGGTACCTAGAATTACAATGAACAGCGGTTACTATTCTAAAATGAAGGCATGGGCACACTGCCCCATTTATGTTGACCAGAGGCCTTTGCTATTGCAAGTATTTCGTGACTGAAGCTGTCCACATCCACAATCAGGACAGGGCGTCTTTTTTTCCCTATGGCAAATAGTTCGTCTGTTGTTGATGGCTTTCCTTTACTGTTTTCCACGTGAACAAAAACAAGACGATCCACGTCATAATCCGTCGCTATTTTTCCAAGCATTTTCGTGTAATTATGAAAAATCCTGAAGAACTTACCGAGCCCTCCGTTGAATTTATGCCTGTGCCATTCCAGTACTTCCGGAAAACGTGCCGTAGTTTCAGGTGAAAAACGTCTGTTTTCATCTGTAACAATGGCAGTTAGAAAAAAATCCCCAGGAAAAATATAGACAAGGTTCATTGGTACTTCTTCTGAGGTGAAATCCTTGAACTCCTGGGACGCTGCGACTGCTTTGTAAAGTTCCCTTATTTCATTGCTGTCACGAGGAAAGACAGAAAGCAGGGTGATATCCTCTGTGAACACTGTGTCAAGCTGCTTCACTGTGTAGTTTCTGAGAACCATGCCAAGGGAGATAGCAAGGAACAGACTCGTACAATACACTGTTACCATACCCAACCATCTGGGTTGTATCCATCCAAACAGTGCCTTGTATATCTTTCCTCCAGGTTCCCCTGGGAGAAACATGGGCGTGTTTTTCATATACTCTTCGTAAACTATCGGAACTTCCTGTTTCATCCGCCACTCTTCATTGCGGGCAAGAAAATAATAAACAAAGAGCATGGTTACGTACATAATAAGGATTAAAAATCGTGGCCAGTAAAGGAGCAAGCCAAAACCTGAGATGGCTAGAAAGAGGTATTGCGGATGACGAATTTTTGCATAAAAACTGAACAGTACAACCCCCTTCTTAGTGAAGCGACCATAATAGAGTGGAACGGCAGCCGAAAAGAACAGTACCAGGCCAATAACCAGAAAAACCTGAAGATAGGAGATACCGACAATAACAGGATCTTGAGTAAAGACCATATGGGGGAGGAAAAACTCTGTGCTCCAGCTTAAATAAGGTGAAGAAGAGAAAAACTGTAATATTGGCGCATAGACGGAGTAGAAATAGAGGGCAAAAGGAGAGATCATTATTATAATTTCAATGCCGATAAGACAGTACGCCACGATGGTACTGATCAATAGGATTTTGCTTCTTTTTGAATCTTCCATATTCTTGCCTCCAGCCGTGTGAGGGTATTACATTTGAAAAGTATCTTTAAAATATAGTAACAGGATCGCCGCTGTCAACGATAACAGTTCTCACTATTTTCCTTTCTACTTGTATGGCCGAGGGAAATGCTTACTTTCTTCAGTATATTACTTTGTGGTCGTTGGCTTGTGGATAATTCCAAAAATATCAGTACTGGAGGGATGGACATGCTCTACAGAATATATTTTGTTCTGCTTTGTGTTGTTTTATTTGTACCGCAATCAGTCTTTTCGGAAAACCAGAGGGATCTCCAGGCGCTTACCAATCTTTCTGAGTTAAAGGTGTACTTTGATGTAAAAGCAGATTCTGCAGCTAAAGTTGAGAAACGAATGCAGTGGATACAGGACACGTATAACCAGGCAACTCAACAAGGCCTGAAGGCAAGCTTTGTCATAGGTTTTCGAAGTCATGCCAGCTTTTTTGTCACAAAAGGAGATGATTATATTGATGAGGGCGAGGGTGCCAACAAAGAGAAGATCGAGAATTGGTTACGGCATTTTCAAAAAATAGGAATCGTTCTGGAGCAATGCAATCTCAGTGCGGAACTGTTCGAGATTGATCTGGAGGACTTCCTGCCTGAAGTGAGAGTTGTTAAAAACAGTTTTGTGTCAATTGCCGGGTATCAAAACAGAGGATATGCCTACGTTCCCATGTAATGTTAAGGAAACTTTATCGGCTGCCGATCAGGCAGTTTGTTGAGGCAGTCGATTATTACAACGATCAATGACATTCATTGGCAACAGAGGCTGGATTAACAAAAGTTACGGGAATTGATATCAATTCAGATAATATCATAACCAGCCTCCAAGAGAGCTCCCACAATCACATCAACATGTGCACGACCATTGGTCTCAACAGTTACGTCAAGACGCACACTTTTAAACCGTGATGGATTATGGAACTGATCGTGATCAAGTTTAACGACATTTGCCTTATGTGCTGCCAGAATAGTTGATATCTTCAGAAGTTCCCCAGGTTTATGCAGGAGTTCCACAGCAAAACTAAACAGTCTCCCCCGGGACACAAGACCACGGTTGATCATTTCCGAAAGTGTTAGCACATCGATATTTCCGCCACTCACAAGGCAGACTACTTTTTTACCTTTCACGTCAAAATGGGCAAGGCCAGCCACTGAAAGTGCTCCCGCATTCTCCGCAACAAGTTTCTGACGTTCCATTAAAATGAGCAGGGCCTGCATAATTCCGGTATCAGGTGCTGTCACCATGCCATCAACTGTATCCTGAATAATCTCAAGACAGAGATCCCCTGAAGTTTTCACAGCCACGCCATCAGCAATGGTATCCACATGATCCAGTTCAACCAGCGTTCCCTCACGTTGCGACTCTGTGATCCCAGCAGCACCATCTGGTTCAACACCAATTACCTGCACCGAAGAATTAACCGATTTAATGGCAGCAGCAACACCGGCAAGTAAACCACCACCGCCCACAGGAACGAGAACCACCTCAACATCGCTACAGTCCTCTAATATCTCGAGACCAATGGTTCCCTGGCCTATGATCACCTCAAGATCATTAAAAGGATGTACAAAAACTGCCCCTTGTTCTTTCTCGATGCGGCGGGCTTCTACATACGCCTCATCATAACTATCCCCATGAAGGATAATCGTAGCGCCAAGCTTTTGGGTAGCCTCAACCTTGATTAATGGTGTTGTCTCCGGCATTACGATGGTCGCGCGAGTACAACAGTCCGCATCCATGGTGCAGAAGAGTTGGGCTGCCAAGGCCACTCCCTGGGCATGGTTTCCGGCCGAAGCAGTAACAATACCATTTTGTCGCTGCTCGGGTGATAGGCCGGCAATTCGATTAAAAGCCCCCCGAATCTTAAACGAACCAGTTCGTTGAAGATTTTCTGGTTTAATGTAAATATCGGCTTCATACTCTTCACTCAAAAACTCACTATAGATAAGTGGAGTTGGTTTCGTGATTTTTTTGAGCCGTTCTCTAGCTTCCTGAAACTGCTTTAATGGAATTGTCATAGAATTTTTATTTTCCCACTCTGACTGTTGTTCAACTTCTACAGATATCTTTTCGAGTATAGCATGAAACTACCTGGAAGAAACAAAAGCTTACCCGTCAGGTATTTGCACCTTGCTGCACTTACAATTTATTCCAGATAACCATTCCATAAGATTGCTGTTGATGTAGTCGGCGGAAAGGCGCTCCTGCTCCAAACGAGAGGATTGAAACTGCCCGGAGAGCAAGTCGTTAAAAAGTTTAACTTCATCTTCAACTAACGAGGCCGGGCATTTTTCTACGGATTTCAATTCAACCACCATTCGCTCTTCATGGAGTCTAACTGTTTTATGATCCATCATCAAAGGTTGGATCGTTACTCCCTTTTCTCGAGCATCGCTGAGAATTGACAGACCCCAGGTATCAATATCTCCCCAATAGCCCAAACGTTTACTTTTTAACCAGGGAGCATCCATCCAGGCAACGTTTTTTCCTCCTCCAACAACGGCAATAGTATCAGGCATCTCCGGTAATGCCAAACCAGACTGCATATTTTCAACCACCAATATGTTTGAGGCAGGAAGCTCATATTCTCTGAGCATATTACTGGCCATTTTCAGTATGGGAATACCACCAAGCCTGCTGCTTGTGTCGAGACATAGAGGCCTGATTGTTAACCAATCCTTAGGTGCTTTTGTACAGTGCAGCCAGGAGCTAAGACCACCAGCCGCCAAAACCGCGCCGTGGTGAATCATGTTTGTTAATTCCGTCACCAGAATCTCGTGCTGTTCTAAAAATTTAGTATCGATCCCAATGAGTGGCAATGCCCTCTGGTAGAGCCCTTCTCCCATCCCTGGTTTTAATTGTGGGATCAGCCCCACCAACGATTCAACCTCTGAGCTACAGAGTTTTTCGATGCTCTCAAGATGTTTGACCAAGACAGGATACAGGCGATCATCCATTTGCAGCAAAGGCATCATATTGTCCTCCCATTTTCTGCTGCGAGCGAGGGCCTCACTTCCTAAAAAAGTGATTAAACTCTGGATGGAAGGTATGACAATAAAAGCTGGAATGAGCTGTTCAGATAAATCACGAAATGTTTTAGTAGACCATTGGATCAGCTCCTGATGGGGAAAAGCCTTCCACTTGTAAATAAATTCTTGAAAATGAGCCATATCTGCTAAAGCAGCATTAGCTTTTGGTGGTTTTAAACCAAGACGAATGGGAAATTCTTTAGCTCCTGACAGCCTACCTTTCAAGGACGCGGGTTTATCCCACTCCCGCCGCCGGATAATGTCTTTTGCTTCTCCTGGTAATATTCCCCAGGATGAATGCTCTGCTTTCCCTTTGGATTCTTTGCTCATCGCAGTTCTATTTGATCAACTCAGCTTGAGTCTCTGTTTCCAACTTAATGCCTAAATGGGTGGCCTCAGTGTGTATTATCTTCTCTCTTTCTTCAGCCATTCTGCGATCAATCTCTGTCCAGGTGACCTCACATAGTGTGCTTTCATGCTTTTCCTGATCGCGTTCGGCAATAAGCAGCGAGCGAGCAGATTCCCGGGCAAGATTCAGGTTTTTATATGGAGTAATCAGGTTCACATGAATATGAAGTTCCTTGAATACCCTGAGCACTCGCCTGCTCACAGCTTCGGCAGTATTGGAGAAGGCCTCATCCAGAAAAACAGTGCAGTAAACCGGCCGGTCATGGCCATCCGGCGTCAGTACATAGGCTAAACTGGCTGCGACAATGGTTCCGGCAAAGGACTCTTTTTCGCCACCAGACTTACCGCTGGATGACTCCAAAACATCACGAATTTCACCGCTTTTACTATCAAGCTCTTCTGCGTAAAATGACATTTGAAAACGGGGGTCAAGAAGCCTTAAACTTTCCATTGTATTGGCGGTGGTCGGCGCACTGGCCTTTTCCAGTATCTCAACCACTAGGGCCAACTGCTGGAACCGCGCTTCGTGATCATCACTGGTCACTTGACTGAGCACCTTACGTAAATGTTGCTCAAATACTTGGACATGGGGAAATTTTTCTTTTTTGGAGCCCAATTGCAGATGTGAACCTTGTTTAAATTCGGTGCGTTTCAGAACTCGATTGATAATATCTATCCGTTCAAGAATATCTTCTCGTTCAGATTCAAGCTTTGTCTTGATCCGAGCCAGTGACTGGGTAGCATGTTTGTTTAAGCGTGTGGTGAACTGTTCCACCAGGTTAGGTAGCCCCTCATCTTCCAGTTGTTGCAAATGGCTGAGATAGTCTGGCAGGCTGCCCACATCGCTTTGCCAGTCAACCGTAAAGACCTGCCATTTGTCGTTGGATCTAAAGGACGACATGATGCCGATGGCTGATTTTTCAGCGCTATTTTTCTTGCCGCGGCTCATATCTAAAAGGTGATCCAGGGTTTTATCAACTTTTAATATCAATTCAGAAATCTGACCCAGGTCGTCTTTACCAAGAACTCCAATACGGGCTGCAAGGAGTTTTCTTGTTTCGCCCAGTAGACCTTTTGCTGCTGCTGATTTGGCTTTACTACATTTGGTATCGGCATCATTCAATGAGTTTTTTACACTCCCCTCATCAGAGGCGAGCTTTATTAACTCAGCTTGAACCGTGTTCTCTTGGGACTTTGCTGATTCCCAGCGCAATTTCGCCTTGTCAAGATCGCCGCCTGACCGGACAAGCTCCTTGAGGTCAGATTCCAGATTTACGAGTTGTTTCTGCCAGTACGGAGCATTGATATCATCCCAGTGGTACCCTAGAATTCTTTCCCAGAGTTGCTTTTGCCTGGTAAATGATTCAAACTCCTGCCTGGCAACATTTACCAGTTTTTCTGTATCTGCCAGCTTCTGGTTTAACTCATTCTTATCATTACCCAGAATTGCCAAATGGGATTTATTTGAAAATCCCAGAGACCAGCGTCTCCTGTCATCTATCCTGTGCAGATCTTTTTTCTCAAAGCGGCCCTTGTTCATGTGTATCAGTCCCTGTTGGGTCAGGGAGAATGGAGTCTTGTCCAACTCTTCAGTGTTGGCAACACATTGGAGATCAAAACGCTGCAGGTGCTGTTTGAGCCATTCTTTATAAGGATGATCACGCCAGAGCAATTTTTGTAAATAACCGTTTCCTTTAAATCCTGGTTTCTGATCCCGACTCATCCGGGGTTTCCCCACAACCTGCACCCGAACATGGAGACCCGTATGGCGAACATTCAACCAGCGTGTAACCATTGAATAACAATTGTGCGGCACAGCAAGAGTTGTGGGTAACCCTCCCAGAGCACGTTCAATCGCTCCCTGCCACTTCTTCTCCTCTTCATTTACATCAATGAGTTCCCCAATAAAAACGCATTGGTTTTTTCTTAATTTCAGGGAAGCGACCAGCTCGTCTCGAAGTTTCTGAAATCTCACGTCAATATTTGAATCAGGCCGTGCTTGGATTTCCTGAATTTCGTGGGAAATCTCTTTTATACTATCCTGCAATCGACTGTATTTTACGCTGATATCAACAACCCGGTCCTGAACCTTTTTGTTGCTGCTCTCTGCATTGGCAAGTGTGGCCTCTGCCTCGATTTGATTGTGGTCAAATACTGCTTCGTCTAAAAGGATTTTAAGTGTCAGAGCCTTGGCATCCTCCTGGTATTGGGATGAATCTCTGATTACTCGGCCCAGTCGTTGCTGGCTGTGATCTATCTCTTTTTGCAATGACTCGATTTTATCACCGCCAATTTGAAGATACTCCTCATGTCGGCGCTCCACCAGCTTGACACTATCGGACTTCTGTTTTTCGGACTGTTTTATTTGACGACCAAGTTCTGAGAGCTTCTCCTTGATTTCGGAAATCCGCTCACTCCATAATTGCACCGAAACCTCACCAATATAGACAGGCAAACCATTCTTTTCAGTAGCAAGTTCTCTAAGCTTAACACTAGCTTTTTTGATGGCAGCACTGAGCTTTGGTAACGGTAATAACTGCTCTTTCTGGGCCCTTGCATCAACCAGCTGGCTGTGGATTGCCACAAGATCAGTAAATTCTGCAACTACCTTCCTGGCATCATCTTTAACCAGACTCGGCTCTAGAACAAGTTCTCGAATAAGTCTGGTTAAGTCATCAATTTTCTTTAAACCCAAAGCTCGTGACAGCAAGACCGGGCCATTTTTATTATCCATATAGAGGAGTTTGCGATACAACTCCTGATAGTTGGAAAAGCTGTCATCACAGCAGGTAATAGCCGGGTCATCACGCAACCACTGTTTAAGGGCTCGGGCATTGCCTTCCCCAAAGGCGTCAAGTATTTCTTTAAGAGCAAGATTTCTTTTGGCCACAACGTAAACCCGTTTCACGTCAGCCAATGCATTGGTCGGTTGCGTTGTCCAGAAAAGTGCTGCCAGTGTAATAGCTGAACCATCATCGCCACGATAAAAAGCACGAAGGCCGGTGACCACAGCAGATTCTCTCTTGCTTTTAACCCGCGTCCCAGCGCCATCGTGAGTTGAACCATAGCTTCCCCTCATATAGGAGAGTAAAGTTCGGTCAGCACGATCACCCTGTGCCGCTGCAACATTAAAGGTCGCTTTCCCAGCCGGAAGGAGCAGAGCCATAAGGCCATCAATAAGAGTAGATTTCCCTGAGCCATTATCTCCGGTAATAAGTGTTCCCATGGGGTCTATGGCCGCGCTATGCAAACCGTTGAATGATCCCCAGTTGTAAACAGAGAGCTCTGCCAGGCGAATCTGGGACAACGTATTTGCTTGAGGAGATTGCTTAGTCATCACCATCACCTTTTGCCAATTCAATACTACTACTGACGCTACTACTCATATCAATATCGTTCTCAGCAGCGATCCTGAGATATTCCTCAAGCATGTTTTCGAGAAATTCAGCGCTGACCACATAACGAATCACCGGGGTAATCTCGTAGCGATCCTTACTGCCTCTTATTTTTCGGAGAAGCTTCTTTTTTACCATTCTCTCCAATGCCGCACCAAGTTTGCGTCGATCCGCTTTCGTGCTGTTTGTCAGTGATAAAAAAGGGGTCAAATATGACTCCACTCGCTCCCTATCAATCACGATCAGTTGCTCACCAGAAGTTTCTCTATCCTGGTAATGTTTGCGAAGTACTAATAGTAGCAGTGTGTCGTATAAAGAAAGTGTCCTTCTGCTAAGCAATGAGACGATCTCATTATCAGCAAAATTATCCAGTTCAGTATCTTCCTCTTTCTGAATACTGGCCACAAAAGCAACACCTGCTTTCTCATCGAGTACTAACTTCAAATAAACTTCCGACAGATGACGTCGGACAGCAGGCTGATGCCGACAAAGAGACTCAAAAAGTTTGACCTTCTGGGAAGACAGAATAACACCCTGGCGAAGCAGGCTGACTAACGCCCGTCGGGCTTCTGGCGGCATACTGCTGCTAACAGTATCAGATTCAGAGGCTGCTGATGACACATTTTCCGCAATTATTGACTCCTCTGCAGTTTGCTTATCTCCAGTGGTAAAAAGATCACCAAGGTCAAGGGAAGGCAGACCAACAACTTGCTTATCATGTTCTGACACTGGATGCTTTCTTCGCAATTTGTCAAATAATCCGGCAGAATCTTTTTCTGTATTTAGTTGTTTGTTCTCATTCATATCAACCCTCATCTTTGGTATTACAACACTAACTCATCCAGGTTTTCCGGAAATAGATCAGCGCTCAGCAAGAAGGCAGGGATGGATG
This sequence comes from Desulfocapsa sp., assembly GCA_022712895.1. Lineage (GTDB taxonomy): Bacteria > Desulfobacterota > Desulfobulbia > Desulfobulbales > Desulfocapsaceae > Desulfocapsa. The sequence continues at coordinate 12,907 of JAFLJS010000037.1, read as the reverse complement.
CCTGTAGCCAGATGCCTTGTTGGTCTTTAATCGCAACAGACTCCTTTTCCGGTAATAAGGCTGCACCCACTGATTTGGCAACACGTAAATAAGCAATTAACTCTTCAAGTCCTGAATCTAAAGGATGTCTGGTGGCGAGCGAAGCAATAGTCATGGGGCCATGCTTTTTTAATGTCACAATAGCTTGTTCTGCCACGGCCCGAACCTGTACGCTGTCAAGGCAGCTGAGCATCTTCAGGCTTGGTTCTATTGCGTTAACGTGTTCTTCAACGCCCGAACAATCCAATTTCTCATCAACCGTTTTCAGACGCATGGTCTCAGGAGAAGTGATCGTTACTGCACCAACAGGTAGTGTCAATGTTGTTGTCGTCTGTAACTTACATTCTACCTTCTTCAGTTCAACGGCTATTCGTTCAAGCTTGCTCAACAGTTTATCGACAGCAAGATTTTCCCCTGCAGCACCACTCTCAATATAGGCACGTAAACCTTCTTCAGTTCTTCGTCTTATCTGAAAAACTCTATCACTCTCTCGGCTCAGTTCTCTCATGAGCTGGCCTAAAAATTGTTGCTGCTGGGAACTTAATTGCCGAGCCACCGGCCGATTTAAAATGGATCGTAACTGTTCTCGAAGTTCCAGCGATCTATCCTGGTCACAGAGTAACTGAAAAAAACCTTCAAAAGCGCTACCCGCATCGGTTGACGCCAGTATTGCTTCTTTTTTCATTACCGAGAGCAGGATGTCACCTCTATTTGCGCCGCCCTCAATGATTTGGACTCGGAGTTCTTGATCAAGCTGGCGAATTTCATCTTCAACACGACGAAAATCACCAGTTAGAACTGAGGCCAGTTGGTAGATTTCTCGTATTCGCTCCCGCTGCTCAGACTCTGTAAGTTCAACGAGAACACCAGCCTGCAGATTGTCAATTTCTTGCTGTATCTCAGATTTTTTCTGCTCTAAGAGGCCGACTCGTTCATCGATACTGGGGCTAAGTGCCACAGCAAAGTCTCGCACGGCTTCCTGGACAATTCGCAGATGAGACGCCGTTGTTCCAGTGTTACGATCATCAAGCCCAAGACAAAAGCGCAGCGCAATTTCACTGGCATCTGTCTTGGTCAGTATATCATCCATTTCCCGTAGCCAGCCAGCCTTTATCCACTGGTTGAGGTACGTCCCAGCACTGGTTTCTGTTTCCCAGATACCAAGTTCCTGACAGCGAATTAATTCAGCGTCAAGAGAGATACGAGCACGACTGAAAGGGATCTCACTCTCTTCCGAAAACAAATCAGCTAGAAACGCTACAATCAGAGGTGCATTTCCGGCTCTCAATAGTCTCCAGGCTGCACTTTTCTGATGCAGACGTCTGTATTTTGCTTGTAAGCCTTGAAAGCTCAATTTATCTCTCGCGTATCCTTGTTAATCGCAATTCATCATACGTTCTCTATATCGTCTTCCAGCCGGGTACAACACCCCCGAACTCTTCCTGAAAAGCTGGGCGTTTTTTGTTGTCTACTTTCACTTTCCGGGCAAAACTTTCCCATTTTTCTGGGGTTTGCACAATGTCGACATACGGCTCACCACCATACGTATTATAGGGATATCTCTCCTGCAAAAGAAGGGTCATGGCCTTATCATATTCCTTCCTATACATATGTATCAGGAGCCTTTCACATCCCCATGCTTTATCAAGTTTTTTAAGGATGGTTTCCTCATAATACACCCATTCATCCTTTGTGCAGAATTTCTTAAATTCCTGGTATGTTTTCAGGGTAAGTTGGGCAATGGCCTGTTCAAAATACAGCTGTAGGTATCCTTTACTATCCCCAGTTTCTTGGGCCCTCTTATTAGAACTTTGGATACATGATAGTATTTCATCCAGTAATTCAGTTCGATAGTCTGCGGGCACAGTCTTTTCTTCGAGTTTTTACTGAACCTGAGAGAGGAGTTCTTCCACATGATCGGACAAACGGTAATCACCTCCGCCATAGTCATCCAATTCGGCAAAATCAGGTTCAAGTTCACCCCAGAGTGCGAAAACAGCCTCTCCATCAGAGGTTTCCTTCTGATCTGGCGATAACTTGACATGTTCTTTCAAATATTCGAAACATTTTCGTCGCGTTTCGGGGCTTATATTCGCAAGGTGTTCAACAAGGCCAATAAGAATCTTTTTATCAGCTTTTGCCAGCACCTGTTGTAATGGATACTGATGTCTCATTTTTTCCTTATTCCAGTGCCACATATCATTAACAACACAACCATCTGCAATTGCCTGGACAACTTCATCAAAGAATACTTCTCTCAACATGAAAGTACTATACTACACATGGGTACTCATATAGTGAGCACCCTATAAAAAAAGGATCAAATGCATCACCTTTTTGACTGGACGCTAGCCCAGGATATGCCAGCAGGGACGGCGTCCTACAATAGAAATTGTCGTTACCTGAGCTTCAGTGGTAATCAGAAAACAGTTTATGAACAAAGAAACTATTATCCATAGCCCTGCATTAGTATTCTTACAGCGTTTCGCTTGAGAACAGCCAAGATGAATTGCCAGATTTCGCGAATTAAATTTGAAGAGTTAACGATTACGCTGAATAGTTACTTTTTTTATGGCAATACTAGCAAAGAAAATATTGGTTCGATTGTGTTCAGTGCAAAGAAAGATTTCATTTACTTGAACATTTGTTACCACTTTCAATGGATTAATTGTACGCAACGGTCTAATTCCAGACCCAAGGGGGATTAATCAGTATTTGATATTATCAAATGTCGTTGACACACTCCCTTTTTTTCTTTATACCAGGCATCCGTGGGTAAGTAATATAATCCGGTATTCTGCGGGTTGAAATATGGGCGTTGTGCCTAAAATTTTATCGTTAATTGAGGGGAAAAAGATGCGTAATGGTTTGATTCTTTTACTATGTGTACTTGGGCTGTCTTTTGCGACAAGTGCTTTTGCTAAAAAGGGACTGGTGAATGGGATTGATGCAAACTATCCTCCATTTGCCTATATTGATAAGACCGGAGTCCCAAGTGGATTTGATGTTGAGGCTATGGAGTGGATTGCGAAAGAGATTGGAGAAGAAGTTACCCATCAGCCCATCGAATGGTCCGGTATTATTCAGAGCCTGTTAAGCAAAAAAATTGATATCATTGCTTCTGGTATGAGTATTACCGAAGAGCGTGCCAAGAAGGTTAACTTTACTACCCCTTACTGGGTCATTGAGCAGGTGATGGTGGTTAAGAAAGATTCTACCCTCACTGTTAAAGAGATTCTCAATGAGAAGAAAGTGCTTGGTGTTCAACAGGGAACTCCTGAGGCTAAATGGCTCAAAAAAGAAAAAGAACAGAATGGTTGGAATTTTACCCTTCGATACTATAATTCGTCTCCTTTAGCTGTTGAAGATATTCTTAACGGTAGAATCGCAGGGGCTGCTATGAACGATGCTCCAGCCAAGGATGCTGCTTCGAAAAAAGACGTTCAGGTGATTGGTAATTTTGGAATGCACTCTGAAGAATTCGGTTATGCAATTCGTAAAGATAACCCCGAATTACTCGCCAAAGTAAATGCTGCTCTGGCAAAATTCATGGTATCTCCTGAATGGGATACATTGATTAAGAAATACGACCTGGCAAAGTAAGTCATATCACCGGGTCTTCTTGTTGACAAGCTGGCCCGGTTGTTAGTATCACTGATACCTAAAAGAGTGAAAAGTATTTTCCTCTTACCTGAGTACCTGTCATGTACGCAAGCTTTGCAGTTATTATTGATTCCTTTCCCTATCTAATCCAGGGAGCTTTTATTACAGCGGGTATTGTCGTCTGTGCTATGCTCTTTGGGCTTGTTCTGGGTGTGTGTATTGCGATTGGCATTATCTATGGCCCGCGACCGCTTCGTTATCTGTTGAACCTGTATCTCTGGATTTTCCGGGGAGTTCCGGTACTTGTCCTGCTCTTTCTTTTTTATTTCGGACTGCTTACTTATCTCGGGTTAAATCTCAGCGCCTTTGCCTCTGTTGCTATCGTCCTTGGGCTTACAACAGCAGCGTACCAGGCAAATATTTTTAAAGGAGCAATTCTCTCATTACCACGGGGACAGTTTCTGGCTGCATCCTCACTTGGAATGAGCGATATACAAGCCATTAAAAGTATTCTTTTGCCTCAAGCTCTGCGTATGTCCATACCAGCGTGGTCTAACGAATACTCTATCATTTTAAAGGATTCTGCCCTTGCTTTTGTTATCGGTGCACCGGAAATAATGGCAAGAACCCAGTTTATTGCCTCCAGAACCTATCAGCATCTACCGCTCTACATTACCGCTGGAATTATTTATTTTGTTCTCACTTGGCTTGGTGTACGGCTACTCTTACAACTTGAAAAAAGTGTCCGTATTCCTGGATACTCCGATCACGGTACAAACCCATGACAGCTGCAAAAACAATTCTTGAGGTTGAAGGCCTTCACAAGTCTTTTGGTGATAACACTATCTTAAAAGGCGTGAGTCTTACCCTTAAAGAAGGCGAAATAAAGGTACTGATTGGCCCGTCCGGCGGGGGGAAGAGTACACTGCTACAATGTATAAATTGCCTGGTTACTCCAGAGTCCGGAACCATCAGTCTTCATGGCAATACAGTCAACTTGGAAAACAAAAAAGAGCTCTACCAGTTGAGACAGCGGGTAGGTATGATTTTCCAGGAATTTAACCTCTTTGACCATCTCACTGCGCTTGAAAATGTCACCATCGCTCTTCGGAAGGTGAAAAACTTTAGTAAAGTGAGTGCAGAGAAACGTGCTCGGCTTGAGCTTGAGCAGGTAGGCCTTGGTGATAAAACCGATCTGTATCCAGCACAACTTTCAGGGGGGCAGAAGCAGAGAGTTGCCATCGCAAGGACCCTTGCAATGGATCCGGAGGTTTTGCTTTTGGACGAACCCACTTCAGCCTTAGATCCTGAACTTGTAGGAGAAGTCATTGCTGTGATTAAGGCCTTAGCTGCCAAGGGGATGACCATGATTATGGCAACACACCAGATCAGCCTGATATCTGGTCTTGCTCAGAATGTACTGTTCATGGAAAATGGAGTCATTGCAGAGCAGGGAAGCCCTAAGGAACTTCTTGGTGCAGGGAAACAGACACGGACTCAAGGTTTTTGTGATAGGCTCAGCGATCTGGGTGAAGGGGGGAGTTGATAGTGGAGTTGTCTCAATTCTATCAGGATCTTCTGCCAGCCTTAAATAAAGGCGTGATCATGAGTATTGCCCTTATCATTCCTTCCGCTCTTGGTGGGGTTTGTATAGGTATTGCTGCTGGTTCACTTCGTACCTATGGACCGAAGTTTATTCGGAAATTATGTGATGGGTATGCAGCGGTCTTTCGTGGTACTCCGCTTGTTATTCAATTGTTTGTTCTCTACTACGGTTTACCCAACCTTGGGATTTATTTTTCCCCATATGGTGCTGCTGTTACCGGATTCATGCTATGCAGTGGTGCTTATCAGTCTGAATATGTTAGAGGGGCTTTGCTTTCTATTAAACGTGGCCAGTATTGGGGGGCACAAGCCTTAGGTTTTTCTTCGTTTCAAACCGTATTCTGGATCATCATCCCCCAGGCAATGAGACGTGCATTACATGGCTGCGGGAATGAAATCATCTATCTTATAAAATATTCTTCTCTTGCTTACATCGTTACCTGCATGGAGCTTACCGGTGAAGGCAATACCATCGCCACCGAATATTTCAGATTTACTGAGGTGTTTATGATGGTGGGGTTATATTATCTGGTGCTGGTCTCCTGTGCCATGCTGATCCTGAAAAAGGTTGAGCAGTGGTTACATGTACCAGGGTTTGGGCACCAGGAATCCTAATATTGATGGCTTAATCCCCTATGTAGCACCACCATTGAACTGAGGTGGTAAGGAGAACTTTGTTCAAGCCCCTCCGATCTACTAAAACTCACAGACCCTCAGCGTTTTTTTCTTACCCACAGGAATAAGCTGATCTGCATAGATGAAGTACAAGTAGGGCCTGAACTTTTTCCAACCCTACAGTGCTCCACGCCCTACCCGAAATAGAGAGCATGGTTAAAAACAATAGCCCATGGGAGACTGTTAAAAGTAGCAGATTATCCACTTACAACCATGTTCAAATTATGGGGGCCTCTTCTATTAAAGGTTTGCCCACTTGCAATGCCACATTGTGGTATTATATTACTGATAAGGAGGAAACTCCTTCATTCCATTCCAATTAGCGACTGCAAAAGGGTAATTGAGTGTCAAAGTCCTTTGTGATCGATAAAACAACTTAGAGGACGCTTCACAGAAGTGGAGATGGAATAACGAATAAAAGGAGGACGCCATGCATGATAGACAAAAACTGTGCAATAAAATTGTAGAAATATACCCAGAAATAGGCCAGTGCGAAATTGACATCATGGTGGATTGGAATGAAAATAAAAATGTCTGGGTGGTTGATTTAAAAAAAGATAAGCACGAACTCCTTCATTACCTGGAGGAACCTGATGCCGATAACTGTATGGATAATAAACAATGTGTGTCTCTTGGACTTGAGATCGCACAACTTGTTAAAAATGTTAAAGGTGAACAATACTGATATAAATTCGCTGTAATAATAGTAAAACTGAAAGACAAAACAGTTGCAGATCACCTTTTTAAAACGAAGGAAACTATCATGAAAAGACAAGATGAGATGGTGGATTCATTTCTGATAGCGCACCGTGAATTTATGACGAATCTAAAAAATTCACTTGCACTGATTGAGGAGGAGCTTACCGAGGCTGAAGAAATTGGGAAAATTTGTACTGGCGAGTGGTGCAGAGCCACAGAGAGTACTCTTGACGAATTGACCAAATTTATTTTTTCCCTCAGCGAACCTCGTTGGGTTTCAGACGAGGATTCAAAGGTTCTTAAAGATTTAAGGCGCAAGGTTCACGATCTGTACGCAAAATATAAGGGTGTTGCCGCCTAACCCTTGGATGACAAACTGGTTGCCTGCAACGGCAGCCAGCTAATTGTTATTAGATTGTTGTGAGTGATTTCAACAACGATTTCTTCAACAGAGAGGTGCGAAATGTCTGCTATAAAATATGATGGAAAAACAATAGAAATTGATGATGACGGATTTCTTTCCAAGCTTGAGGATTGGAATGAAGATGTCGCTCAAGAGTTGGCGTCACGTGAAGGTATTGACACCTTATCCAAGGAACAGATGGATATAATATCCTTTATGCGAAAATATTACCTGAAGTTTAAGGTATTTCCCATCTTGAACCAATTATGTAAAATTGTTCATCAATCAAGAAAATGTGTTAACGAACAATTTATTAATCCTGAAAAAGCATGGAAAGTTGCAGGTCTCCCGAAACTCAGCGGGATTCATTTCATCTCCATGGATGGCATAAATTATAAAATGGAAGAATGTTGTTAAGTTGTTTGGCTGAGTTCTCCTGCATCGCTTTGGGGATGATGAAAAAAAGTAATGGCTATTTCGCTTTATAAGCTATTTGTGATGGGGAATCTGTCCTGATAGCAAATAAACTCGCACCAAAATTAGGTAAGGAGATCATTATGTCTTATACATGTAAAACTTGTGGAGCGCTTTCTGATGCTCCCAATCATCTCTGCAACCCCTGTGACGACAAATCGGAATGTAGTTTTTGTGGAACGCCAGAGGTGGATGCCAGGCATGTCTGTAAAGATAAGCTTTCAGAGATGAAGTTCGTCTGTGGAGGCTGTGGCCGTGTTGCCACGGAAGAAGACAATCTATGTACGCCACAGGCAATTGTTGCTTGATGCACAAATAGCAGCACAGAGAATTCCCCTCTTTCGGTTGGGGGCTCTGTGCTGTACTAGCAGGAAGAAATCACAAATCCATATTTCCTCTCTTGGCCGACTGTGTTATAGAATCATAGCAGAATACAACACGGCGCGACCAACCCACCACCCCATCTTAAGAACCTATGGCACATACCCACCAAATTGTACGGCCCGGCCGTAGTGAAGGAACCGTTTTGTCGGAATCGGGCAAGAGCCTCGCAACGCCTGACAACTGGGACTTTCTGGCTGCCGGCGATGCGGCAATCACCAGGAGTGTCAAGGCCAAGGGCCCAACCTGGGTTGTACAGGTCAAAATGGGCCGAAGACTGATAGCTAAAGGGATCTGGGCCGACAAGGCAGATATCCTGGCAGCACAGGAAGAAGTTACCGCCATGCGGGCAACCCCAGCCTATGCCCGAAAACGGTCCAATGACCTTGCCCGCCGCCAGGCCAAACACAAGGCCTATGAAAAGGAATTCTTCAACGAAGTACTTTCCTTCCTGGCCTTTCATGAGAGATACCGACCGGAGGCACAACTTCTGGCCGAAAAGATCACCAGCCATGCGACTCCTGTGGGCAGCGGTACCGTGGCCAGAACCACCCGCATCCCCGTCGCCAAACGGGCCGAAGCTGCCGTGATTGCCTGGATGCGCCATGCAACCACGGCCTACGACTCCATGCGCATCGCACGGGTAAAGGGTAAAAGAAGAGAGATCCGCAGACAACTCGCAAAAAAATCAGTAGAGCTGCTGCATTCCTATCGCCATGGATTGGAAACATCAGGAGACTGCCCCCTGAGAAGGGTATTGATGTGCATTTCAGATGGCTGATGACATCTCGTTCCTGTGCGGTAAGATGGGTGTAGGACATTGCAGAATCGCAGCACACAGCAAAGACATATAATCCCCCAAAACTCATCAATGCAGTTAACCAAAGAACAACAACAAATCATCAGCCACTCCGGCACCCACGCCAAAGTCAGTGCGGTGGCCGGCTCAGGAAAAACCACCACCATGGTTTCCAGAGTGAAGCATTTACTGGCACAGGGGGTGCCTCCGGGAAAACTGCTGATCCTGATGTTCAACAAATCTGCCCGGGATTCCTTTGCCGCAAAACTGGAAAAACTCTCCCGCATATCTCATCAAAAACAAAAAATACCTGAAGTGCGCACCTTTCACTCCCTCGGTCTACGCCTGATCAAGAGCTTTACCAAACAAGGATATCTGCCGCATCGCGTTCTACAGACAGAGGAATTTCTTGCGGAAAAACTTGCTAAAAGCACTATTCGACTCATTCTTGAACAGGGCGGCGGGAACGAGGAATGGCTGAGCAAGGAAAACATCGAAAATTTTATCACCTTTATCGACCTGGTCAAATCAGACACACAGTCAGCAGAAAAGATCTTTTCCAATCTAAATATGGAAAAACGCTTTGACTACTTTATCCATGGCTTCAAGCTCTTTGAAAAACAACGTAAAGCCCAAAAAATACGATTTTATGCCGATTTGATCTACGAACCGGTCATGGCCATGCTGGATAATGAAAAGATCGGGAAATGGGTGGGCGGACATGTCGATCATATCATTGTTGACGAGTATCAGGACATCAATGAAGTCCAGCAGCAACTTCTCAGGTTCATAGCCGGTGACAAGGCCAGTGTCATGGTAGTTGGGGATGTGGATCAGTGTATTTATGAATGGCGAGGAGCAAAACCCGAATATATTAGCAGCCGCTTTGAGCATGATTTTCCGAAAACTGTCAACTACACACTTTCCTATACCTTTCGCTATGGGCACAGGCTGTCACTGGCAGCAAACCACCTTATCAGCAACAATCGGATGCGTGACAGAAAGATGTGTCTTTCCTTTTCTGGTACGCCTGACAGTGAAATTCGCTGTCTTGAAGAGAGCAATCACCATCCACTCCTCCCCATCCTGGAAAACTGGAAAAAAGAGGGCCGCAAGCTGAAAGATTGTGCCGTGCTGGTGCGGCTGTATGCCATGGCAGTCCCGGTGGAACTGGCTCTTCTGGAACATATGATTCCCTACCACATTGAAGGACATGAGCCAGTCTTTGAATGCCGGGAAATTATGGCACTCTGTGGATTTCTACAGCTCTGCGAAGGCAGCCTTGGACAGGGAGATCTGCAAAACGGACTGCAGACCATCGAAGCCATGTTAAGCAATCCACATCTCGGTTTAAAAAGAGACAAAATATCTTATATTGCCAGTAGGATAGCGAAGAATCCCGCAAAATCTCCAGACTACATCATTTCTGCCACCACCAGTAAAATGCCCTACTTTTTGCAAGAGCAGCTACACAAAAGGGCCGAAACATGGCATAAAATAATAAAACTCCCTGTTTCAGGAAAAGCCCATGAGGTATTAGAAACAATCATCGAAACATCTGATCTGTTTTCATTCTATCACCGCATTTCCACACGCAGAGCCACTGCTGTCAACAGGGTGAAAACCTGTGTCGCATTTCTTCACTTCGCCAAAAGGATGAACCTGCAGGTTGTACCCTTTCTCCAGAAAATAGAGCAATTACATGACGCCAATACCAGCTCTGCAATGGAGCGACTGCTGATTACCTCAATTCATAGAGCCAAAGGACTTGAATGGCCACTGGTGATTATTCCAGGCCTTGAGGATGGGGCGTTCCCCTTGCTGGAGGAGAAACAGACGCCATTCGACAACCTGGAAGATGAACGCCGCCTGTTCTATGTGGCCATGACAAGAGCCATAAATAGAGTGGTTTTCACCCATCCCTTTGATGCTGTTTTTAGCAGACAGAAAAAGGCAGGAAACGCTACCTTCCCACCACAGGCAGACAGCAAAGCGACACCACTGGCCAGCCGTTTTCTATACGAGAGCAACCTAAGGGTGAGTGATCTGCTGGGAGAGGCGGTTCATGTTGAGGATACAACAATCAGCACAAAGCTGAAGGCACAAACATCACACATTGCCAATTGCTACCTGAAGGCTGTCGATTCTCCTGTCTCTCCATTTCACACAGTTCCTGCTCCTGTAGGGCATTACAGTATAAATGATCTTGCCGAAGGAGTGCTGGTTCGTTCTGCTTTTTTTGGCAATGGAGTAGTTACCCAAGTGCTTGATCGCAGTTCAGGGAAGATACGCGTCTTGTTTAACGATCATGGCGAGAAAGTGCTTATGGCGGAAATTGCCAGGCTATTGTCGGTGTAGAAAGAATCCTACCGCCTGGATCAGGAACTTGAAAACATGTCTTTTTGCAACGAAAAAGGAGGTCATTCAGTAGAGCAGCACCTTACTGGTAAAATAATTTCCCCAAACGTTGCAAACATACGAAACCACTGCCAGGGCAGGCCTACCCACCAGGGTAGAATGGAACTTATGTCCATTAGATCTTCTATAGTGCTTTGTGATCTACGAGCCATACGAAAACTCTTGATATGTTTTCATTTAGGGGCGCTATGTTGACTTTCAGTATCCACGTAGTCTTTAAGGACTACCACTGTTTTTTTTGAGTATTTTACTCTGACCCCATTTACCGGCATCCGGCTAGGTCGGTGCAGACAAAATAATAATCAGCAGTATAGCTTAGCCGGATGCCTGACTTACAAGCACTAAACAAAATCCAAAAAGTATTTACCGATTTCCGTAAGCTAATTGAAAGAACTTATCAAAAGTTTTCTCGAATTCATTTTTTGTTTTTTCATCCAAAGATGGCTGTCCAGTTAAAGGATACATAACATCTTCATGTTTAATTCTATTCTCTTGATAGGGCAGTTTCGTCCCCGAGGTAGTACTACCTGTTGGGTGTATTGGTGTGAAAGAAAATTGTTGTACAAGTGTATTAGATTTGACTTCAGCAAATTTGATAGTTGGACATTTTTCTACTAAACCAAGATTGGTTTTTCCAGGAAAACATACTACTTGTATAGAATTGTGTCCAGGTAGGTTAAATTGCTTTATGACATAAGGTTTTACAGGATGTTCCTCATCACTAAACAGTACAAGCTTATCATTTCTTTCTACAGTTATCTCGGGATCAATTTTCTGTAACGCATTAAGTTTAGTATCAACAATCCCCAAAACGAAAGTGATGTAATTATAGCTACTAGTCACCAGCATTTTTGAGATTTCCTCATTATATTTTTTTGCTGTGTCTTCAAACTCTTTCTGCGCTTTTTTGATTCCTGAGGCTGTTTGCAGAATATTATGTGCCCATGCTTCAGCCTCTACATTACTGACTTGAGTATGCTTCGTAAGATACTTTGACAGTTTGACGTTTAACTCGTTCAATATAGCAGTTTGAAACTCAGCAGCAATTTTTAGGCAATTTAAAAACTCCTCTCGCATATGATTCGCTGCCGTTTGTGTCATCTCATCTATGGCTTTTTGCGAGATTTTATAAGTGACGTTTGAAGTGCCTCCAGGTGAAATAAAAATGGCGGGGCTTTGGTTACCTTGGGTAGATTGACTAGTTTGGTTAATTTTTTCAGTCGCATAGGTTTGGATATATAAAAAGCTGAATGCAAAAGCAAAATCGAACCAATTAGTTTCTTGTTCATTTTTTAATCCTCTTGCTGTGACCCAGAATTAAAATTAATATTGACTTCGTCAGAAACGATTGCAGGGCTTTGTTTACCTGTGGTTTTCTGGATTACAATAGGTGACAAAATAACAGTGCTACCAGTAGGCATGGATAGCTCGACTGCTTGTGATTCAAAGTAGGTATATACTTTCCATGAAGAGCCGAAAACAACCCCGAATCCCCCAAGAATAATGGCAACCTGCTTGTCTAGTGACAATGCCTTAAACTTCTGCTGGAAACGCATATTAAGCTCCTTAAAAAAGTGAAAAAGGGACAGATTTATTTATTCTTATTTTAAGCCAGTTACGAAATTATCACGCCCCAAAGTCAATATATTTCCCCTATATACGTAATAACATAACGATCGAGCTTATGGTATAATAAGGTCATTAATACCCTGTTTTTTCTACAAAAGAAGAAGGAGGAACGTATGGCCGTAGAAAATTATATATTAGAAAATTACTCCCCCTTAGACTTGAGTAATTCAACTCAATCGTCT
>JAFLJS010000020.1 GCA_022712895.1 Desulfocapsa sp. | reverse complement strand
ACTGCGTACACGTCTAAGAGCTGTTAAGTAGGCACCACAGCCAAGTTCCCGACCGAGATCAGCGCCCAGGGTTCGAATATATGTACCTTTGCTGCACACTACACGTATGTGTAAATACGGAGACTCATCATTAATTTCACCTGTTGTTTCAACCCGTTGAAGAGTATCTATCTGGACGGTGCGGGGTGGTTTTATAATCTCTATACCTTTTCTTGCATAGTGATACAGTGGCTTTCCTTTGTGTTTTAATGCTGAATAAATGGGAGGTATCTGCTGTTGTTCACCTCTGAACTTTTGCAATGTTGCCTCAATTGTTGTCTCTGACAAACAGCCAACTACACATTCTGCAGTGACCTCACCTTCAGGATCAAGAGTTGTAGTTTGAACACCAAGTCTCAAGGTAGCGAGATACTCTTTTTCACCATCTTGAATCTTACTGATCAGCTTGGTAGCGGGACGCCCGGCACATATCACCAGAAGTCCGGTGGCAAATGGATCAAGCGTACCAGCGTGACCGACTTTTTTCATTCCAAGGGCATTACGCACCTTGCGCACCATATAAAAAGAACTGGCCCCAACCGGTTTATCAACGAGAAAGGCTCCGGCCTCAAATTCAGTATTCATTATATTAGGGATCTGGCTGAAGAGTCGTGGAAAGTTATCTTCTATAGAGCTTTCTGAAGGGCAAAAAGAACTGACGCTTGGACTTCTGCAAGGCTTTTTCCGGTGAAACGAAAGCCTGCGGCATTTCTATGTCCGCCACCATTGAACTCGGCGGCTATTGCAGCAACATCAACCTTTCCTTTAGCCCGCAAACTCACAGATACTGAACCAACTTTTGTTTCTTTAATAAATGCAGCGACCTCGACTGAACGAAGCGATCTCGGAAAATTAACAAACCCTTCTACATCCTGAGGCTCTGCGCCAGAATCTTCAAGCATGGCAGCGCTGACACTAATTATCCCAATCCTGCCTGAAGCATGAACAGTAAGAGTCGAAAGGACCAATTCCATCAAACGTAAGCGAGCAAGGGTATAATTATCGTATACCTGTCCAGCAACTTCTGCTGGATGAACCCCTTTTTCAAGAAGATCTGCAGCAATACGTAAGGTACGGGGACTTGTGCAGTCATAACGAAAAGAACCTGTATCTGTTACAATTGCAACATAGAGACAGAAAGCCGCTGTGACAGAGACATCTGCTCTCATATACAAAGCGAGTTCGTAGATCATTTCTCCCGTTGAGGAGCATTCATTCTCAAGCCACAGTTCGTCACCAAATGGACGATGTCCACGATGATGATCAATGACCAGAAAAGGAGAATTGCTAAGCAGTATATCTTTGGCAACACCCAGACGCTCAGCATCACCACTGTCCAATGCAATACTTACCACATTCTCTGCCCCTGCCAGCCGGACAAACTCCTGTAACGCATCAAGATCATGCTCAGCAATGGTACAGTTGGGAAGAAAATCATACATGGATGAAACGGGCTCTTCAAGGTAGGCGAACACTTTTTTACCCAATCCGTGAAGAATATCAGCAAGCCCAAGCAGCGAACCAAGAGCATCACCGTCGGGATTTACATGAGTGGCTAAAACAATGTGACTGGCAGCTGCGATACTATCCGGTATTACCTTAGGAATTGTTTTCATCGACTTTCCTTTCAAGGGCAATTTCTGCAAAGATCTGCTCAAGCTCTTCAACCTTGTCAGCTTTCAAATCATACTCAAAGCAAATGGAAGGGGTGTAGCGCAAGTTCAATGTCTTAGCCAGATGGCTGCGCACAAATCCAGCAGCACGCTTGAGGGCTGCTGCTGTTTTCTTGCGACTTTTCTCGTCGCCATGAGTCGTATAAAAGACACGGGCGACTCTTAAATCATCGGTAACACGAACATTAGTAACAGTTACATCACTGATTTTATCGTCTCGAACCTTCTGTAGAAAAAGAACAGAAAGCTCTTTCTGTACAGCATCACCAACACGTTCTGAGCGTTTCCGTTCCCTCTTGCCAAGGCCAACGGACTCAATAGTTTCTTTAGGATCCCACATGATTGAGTTAGCAAGTAAACAACTTTTTACTTTTCACTTTCCTCTCTATCATCTTTTTCCTGCTGAGTCGCACTGAGTGTTGCGGCAACTTCTTTCATAACAAAAGCTTCGAGGTTATCACCGACTTTGATATCATTGAATTTCTCAACAGAGATACCACACTCATAACCGGACAGAACCTCTTTGGCATCGTCCTTGAAACGTCTAAGCGATTCAATCTTACCGGTGTAGACAACCACACCATCACGAACAACGCGAACGGAAGCACTACGCATTATTTTACCATCGGTAACAGAGCAACCAGCAATAGTACCAACTTTAGGAGCTTGAAAGGTCTCACGAACTTCAGCGTTGCCGACAACATCTTCCTCAAGGTTCGGTGCGAGCATTCCCACCATGGCCTGTGTAATGTCATCCAGTGCATGGTAAATCACCTCATAAGAACGCATATCCACGTGCTCTTTAATGGCAAGCTCTTTCACTTTACCTGACGGACGCACATTAAAACCTATGATAATCGCTTCTGAAGCTGACGCCAGTAAGACATCAGAATCAGTCATGGTGCCAGTTCCCTCATGGAGGATCTTCACCTTCACCTCATCGGTGGACAGTTTCTCTGCTGCCTTAGCAAAGGCCTCAAGGGTACCCTTTACATCCGCACGAAGCACAATCCGAAGTTCCTGCACATCACCTTCAGCAAGTTTCTCAAAAAGAGAGTCCAGTGAAACTTTCGAACCTGAGGCCAGCTCACTTTCGCGAACTTTCAGGGTTCTTTCCTGAGCAACATTCTTAGCCATCTTTTCATCGGTAACAACAACAAATTCATCACCTGCAGATGGCACACCAGTAATTCCGTGAACTTCAACAGGTATGGAAGGTCCAGCACTTTTAATTGGGTTTCCACGATAATCGAGAAGTGCCCGTACCTTTCCTGCAAACTGACCAACCACAAAATGGTCACCTGCCTTCAAAGTTCCTTCTTGTATAAGAACAGTGGCAACTGGGCCACGCCCCTTATCGAGTTTTGCCTCTACAACATGTCCGATAGCTTTACGTTTTGGATCAGCCTTCAACTCAAGCATTTCTGCCATAAGTTCGATGTTTTCCATGAGATTATCAATACCGGTACCATCCTTGGCAGACATCTCACAAAAAATCGTCTTACCACCCCATTCTTCAGGAGCAAGATCTAGTTCAGCGAGCTCACGTTTTACACGATCAGTATCGGCATTATCTTTGTCAATCTTATTTACAGCGACAATGATTGGAACCTCTGCAGCCTGCGCATGATGAATCGCCTCACGGGTCTGATTCATAACACCATCATCTGCTGCAACCACCAGAATAACCAGATCGGTGATTTGCGCACCACGAGAACGCATCTCGGTAAATGCCGCATGGCCTGGAGTATCAACAAAAGTCACATCTCCAGCCGCAGACCGAACATGATAAGCACCTATATGTTGAGTAATACCACCAGCTTCTCCGTCGGCTACATCAGTTTTACGGATAGCATCAAGGATGGATGTTTTACCATGGTCAACATGACCCATAACGGTGATTACAGGTGAACGTGGCACAGCCTCGCCGCCTTTCTCCTGGGCGGTAAGATTCTGCACACTAATCTCCTCGGTAACAGCAAGTTCAACTTCATAACTGAAATCCGCAGCAACTAAAACTGCTGTATCAAGGTCAAGCGCCTGATTGACAGTAGCCATCACACCAAGATCCATTAATTTTGCAATAATCTCACTGGCTTTAACACGCATGCCATGAGCAAGATCACCTACACTAATGGTTTCATAAATTTTGATCTTTTTCTTACTGGCCTTCATCTCAGAAGGGGGCTGGGCAGGAGCACTTTTACCTCTCCCTTTCTTTCTTCTTCCGCGTTTAGCAAAACGATCACCATCGTAGCCAAATCGGGTAACTCTTACATTTTTACGGCCCTTCTTCTTTTTAAATCCTTTAGCCTTTTCTTCTTCAGTTTCTTCACGGCCACCAGTCTTACCTTTCTTTTTGCCACGCGATGCCCCTGGATCAGATGGCGGTTGACTGGCTGGAGCCGGGGAGTTTGACCCGGGCCTTCTTGCAGGTGGACGACCGCTTTTTTTCCGTGGCGTTCTTTTGGGCTCTTCCTTGGGAAGTTCTATGGTCCCAATAACTTTGGCAATGCCCTTGTTCGTCGGTATTTTAGCTTTCGCTTTTTTTGCCTCGGCGACTACTTTTGCAGCGTCTTCTTTCTGCTTAATGGCTGCAGCCGCATCTTCAGCAGCTTTTTGGGCAATAAGCTCTTCAACGGTCAGTGCAGATTTCTTGACCTTAGGCTTAGCAACAGGTTCTGCTTCAGGTTCTGCGACCTCCACTTCGGGAGTGGATTCTGCAACCGGTGATTCTTCTGTTACAGGCTCTTTCTCTATTACAGAAGCCGTTTCCTCAACTACAGGTTCTTCAGGAACCTCAGCAGCTTCTTCTACTTCTGGCTCTTCCTTCTTCGGACGCCTGATAATAGTAGTGGCTCGACGACGTATTACAGTGGGCCCACCCTCTTTTTTAGTCTCAATTCTTTTCTCTACCAGTTTAGAGTCGGAACCCTGCAACACTGAGTTGCGGATTTTCGCCGCTGTCTCATCGTCTACGGTTGAGCTATGCCCCTTGATATCATATCCAAGCCCAATCAGTTTCTCGGCTAAAACCTTGCTTGCCATGCCAGCTTCTTTGGCCAACTCATAAATCCTAACCCTGCTCATTCACAACTCCTGCTGTTTTACGAATCTATCTATGACTGCACCGTTTAACCAGTGCATCAAAAGTATGCTAATAAAATCTTTTTTTGTTAACTCAGTTGAAAGGCTCTTTTTAACCACTTTGTTCTTGTCAGAAACTGCATTTTGCACTTTTCCTCAGAACAACAGTACGCTCCCCTTCCAGCCATGATCTGTTTACAATCTATAACTGCTTCAGCTGAATCTGCATCCCACACGTAACGCAATAAATCAATCTTTACAAAACGTTGACGACAAACGATGCAGGTTCGAAAACCTTTACTCTTTTGGTTTTTCAACCTGTTCAACGACTTCTTCTTCGGAAGCAACTTTATTCCCGGAAACTTCAGCTTCAGAATCGCTCTCTTTGGTAGCATTTTCTACAACATTACCAATGGCAGCATCTTCGACTTCAGGATCGACATCACCCTCGGTGGGTTCACCAAAATAATTTGAGCCCCTTCCTTCTGCTATCATCTGAGCTGCAGTACCAATTAGAAACTGTGCCTGCTCTTCATCTATCGAACGTATAACAATCAGCTCATCAACTGCTGCCTCGGCAAGTTTCTCAACAGAAAAAACGCCACGACCAAGCAACTGGTCTGCAAGGGGTTCTTCAATACCTTTAATGGCAAGCAGTGACAGATATCCGGGATCTTTCAGATTTGCATAACGCTGCTCACTTTTCACATCGATACGCCAGCCTAGCAAACGAGATGCCAGACGAACGTTCTGTCCCTGGCGACCGATGGCTAAGGAAAGTTGATCATTTGGTACAACTACCAACAATGTTTTTGCATCCTCATCTGCCATAACCATGGAAACATGAGCTGGAGCAAGTGCGTTGTATACATATTTAGCCGGATCAGGGCTCCAGGGCACAATATCAATTCGCTCTCCCTGTAGTTCCTGAACGACATTTTGAACACGTGATCCTTTCATACCTACACAGGCACCAACGGGATCGACATCTGTCTCAAGGGAACTGACCGCAATTTTTGCCCGAAATCCAGGCTCACGGCTAACACCCATTATCTCAACAATACCTTCTGCGATCTCAGGAACTTCCATGGTAAAGAGCTTCGCTAGAAAATCATTACAGGTACGAGATAATATAAGCTGTGAATCCCTTGCATTTTCACGGACATCATCAAGGTATGCACGGATACGGTCTCCTTGATTAAAAGAACGTTTCGGGATCTGCTGATCACGAGGCAGGATAGCGTCAGTACGGCCAAGATTGATGATCATATTTCCACGTTCAAAACGTTGGACAATACCGCTGACAATCTCGCCTTTACGATCTTTAAACATATTGAAAATAACATCTTGCTCAGCATCCTTCATCTTATGGATGATTACCTGCTTTGCAGACTGGGCAGCAATGCGACCTAGGTCTTCAATGTTTTCCATCTTCTCGCCGAGCTCATCTTCTAGCTGCACCTCAGGATCAAGAGCTTTGGCTTCATCAATGGCTATTTCTGTCTGCTCGTCTTCAACGGTTTCAACCACTGTTCGAAACTGAAAGACTTCAACCTCACCAAATTCTTCGTTGAAGCGTACTTCTATCTCACGTCTAGCGCCCAGTTTCTTTTTGGCAGCTGACTCAACAGCTTCTTCAATTGCTTCGATCAGCATTTTTTTATCAAAACCACGATCCCGGCATATCTGATCGATTATACGTCCTAAATCCGATACCATTGCATTCCCCGTAAAATAATTCTACGAAATTAAGTTATCTTTCTCTTTGTATTTCCCGGCCCCTTACAGGGTCAGCCGAGCTTTTCGTATCTGATCTTGATTAAAGCGCATGCTGCTTTCGTCTTCCATGATCAAATCGAAACCAAACTCATCAGAGTCGCCAATAAGGCCAATGAACACCTTATGTCCATCAATGGGATGTCGCACTTTCACACGAGCCTTCTTACCAGCAAATCGTTTATAATCTCTAACATTAAGTAGTGCACGCTCAATCCCGGGGGATGAGACTTCTAGATGAAAGGCGTTGGGAATCAGACCTTCAACATCGAGAAACACATTCAGCTCCCGACTCACCTTGGCACACTCATCCACACCGATGCCATTCGGGCCGTCGATAAAGAGACGTAGCACCCAACCGTGCCCTTCTTGCCGATACTGCACTTCAACTAGTTCAAGGCCCATGGAGGGCAAGACGCCTTCAGCAAATTCCTCAATCTTTTCTATAATATAGTCACTCATACAAGCCTAACCCACTTCACATTTCCCCGATATACGGGCATAAAAAAAAAGCGGGCATAGCCCACTTTCATAGCCACGATCTCCCAAAGAAAGTGGTATGGCGTCAGCAAAAAACTTACTGACACTGGAGCGGGCGACGAGGTTTGAACTCGCGACTCCAAGCTTGGGAAGCTTGTACTCTACCAACTGAGCTACACCCGCACATCCCGTTCCAATGTCCCAATAAAACATAAAAACAAGTTACTGTCAAGAAATTGCAACAATTGGAGAAAGAGACTATTTTTAATTATCTTTGATTTATCCTTCACTAGCCGAAACAAACAGGACCACCTATTTGAATCTATTATCAGCTAGTTATCTAGACATGCTTCGCCGACACAATTGACAGGAATAAAAAGCTGCTTAACGTTACAAGCACATTTACTGATTGACAAACCGGAAAGGTACTTATAAAACATTGCAGTTTTGATTGCCCAAAGGAGACTAATTATGCAAACCATCGAAACACAAATTATCGACATAAACGGTTGCCCGGTGAACACATTACAAGGTGGAGATACAAGCAAACCAACTTTGTTTTTTCTTCACGGCAAGGCATTTCAAGCAGAAACCTGGCAAGAACTCGGCACTCTTGAAGCCGCTATTAATGCTGGATTTTCTGTAATTGCCGTTGACCTGCCCGGATTTGGCAAAACTCCTGAAGCGAACCTCGCACCTGAAACTATTATTTCACAACTTATGCAGAACACTGATGTAAAAAAAATAATACTGGTTGGCCCATCAATGGGTGGGAAAATTGCTTTGGAATTCAGCCTCGCACATCCCGATTGCATTACAGGCCTTATCCTTATTGGTGCAGTTGGTGTTGAGGAAAACATCGACCAATTACATGAGCTACCAGAATCGACCCTTATAGTATGGGGAGAAAACGATCAGATCTCAGACCCCGCCAATGGCAGACTCCTTAAAGAGCGTATCCCCGGTGCAACACTTGTCACTTTCCAGGGAGCGAAACACCCGTGCTATCTTGAACAACCCGATCTGTGGCATAAAACTTTATTTGATTTTGCAGCCACAGCCTGACAAGCAACCTACTTACAATAGCAATAAACAACCCATATGAGTAATAAGACCCTTATCATTGCGGAGAAACCCAGCGTTGCTGGAGATCTTGCCAAAGTTTTGCCCGGCAAATTCAAAAAGACCAAGACTCACTACGAAAGTGACTCCTACATAGTTTCTTACGCCATTGGCCATCTGGTTACCATTAAATATCCTGAAGAGATAGACCCCAAATACAAAAACTGGTCTCTCAGTAATCTGCCCATTCTCCCTGAGGAATTCCCTTTAAAAGGTCTTCAAGGCACAAAAGGACAGCTCAACGCCCTACAGAAACTCATCCGCAGAAGAGATGTCACTGAGATCATCAATGCTTGTGATGCTGGACGTGAAGGAGAGTTGATCTTTAAATATATCCTGCGTTATGTCTGGAATTCTTCGGTTGCCAAGAAGAGCTTTAAACGTTTATGGCTGCAATCCATGACCAAGGATGCCATAAAGGAAGGTTTTGCCAACCTGCGCGACCATGAGGACATGATCCCCCTGGAAGATGCTGCTCTTTGCAGATCAGAGTCTGACTGGCTTATAGGACTCAATGCTACTCGAGCCCTCACCGGATTCAACTCTCGTAAAGGTGGGTTCTTCCTCACGCCATGTGGCCGTGTGCAAACGCCAACGCTCTCTCTTTTGGTTAAACGCGAACAGTTTCGTCTTGCCTTTAAACCAAAAGATTATTTCACATTACAAGGTACCTTCTCATTTGATTCCGGAAAATATGAAGGGAAGTGGATTGACCCGCAGTTCAAAAAAGACCCGGAAAACGAACATGCTCGTCAAAACAGGATATGGAAGGAGTCATTTGCCCAGGAAATAGCTGACAAATGTCTGGGAAAGCCCGCTATTGTCACAGAAAGTAGTAAAAAATCCAGCCAACGTTCACCTGGTCTTTACGACCTCACCACCTTGCAACGCGAAGCCAACACCCGTTTCGGATTTTCTGCCAAGAATACTCTGGGCCTTGCCCAGGCGCTGTACGAAAAGCATAAATTACTCACCTACCCTAGAACTGACAGCCGCAACTTGCCCGAAGACTATTTAAGCATCGTTAAAAAAACCGTCAAACAGCAAGAAGGCTGGCAACTGGGTGAACATGCCAAAACTATTATTGCAAAAAAATATATCAAGCAGGAAAAACGGATATTTGACAACAAAAAGATATCCGACCATCACGCTATCATTCCCACCAATAAGTTACCAGGCAACCTCAGCGAACCGGAGTTGAAGATTTACACCATGGTGTTGCAACGCTTTCTCGCTGTCTTCTTTCCTCCTGCCCTATACCTCAACACCAAACGTCTTTCCGTGGTGGAGAAAGAAACCTTTCTCACAGAAGGTAAGATTCAGACAGATCCGGGCTGGAAGATTGTCTACCAGGGAAATGGTACTCAGGAAACAGATAAACTGCTGAGCGAGATCCCAAAAGATGGCCATGTCCTCTGTAAGGAAGTAGTAAAAGAAAAATCAGCCACCAAACCACCACCACGATTCAACGAGGCCACCCTGCTCTCAGCCATGGAACATTCTGGAAAATTTGTGGATGACGAAGAACTGGCAGAGGCAATGAAAGACCGTGGGCTAGGAACTCCAGCCACGCGAGCTGCGATAATTGAAAAATTACTCAAAGAAAAGTATATAGTCCGCGAAGGGAAAGAACTCCCCCCCACAGGAAAGGCATTCGAATTATTCGCGCTGCTTGAAGCATTGCACATTGAGGTTCTGGCCTCTCCCCAAATGACTGGCGAGTGGGAATTCAAGCTTAACCAGATTCTTCTTGGCAAGTTTACTCGTAAACAGTTCATGACTGACATCCGGGCTCTGACAGAACATATCATCTCGCAGGTACATAAGTTTGAAAAAGATCCTGTGCACAAAGTGGCCCCTTTCAGTCCTGTGGGTGATATTCATTTTATGGAAACCCCCACCGCCTACATTTCCGAAGATGAAAAAATCACCCTGCGTAAAATTCTTGGTGGCAGGCTGATGACCAATGAGGAAATAATCGACATCATTAACGGTAAGACGTTAGGACCATTCAGTGATTTCAGGAGTAAACGCGGAAAGCCCTTCACTGCTTCTTTGCGACTGACAAACAATAAAATTGAATTCCTCTTTGCCGATTCCATTGCAGAGCTTGATATAGATGCTATAAAACAGAGCGAACCACTGGGCAACTCCCCAGTGGACGACAGTCCAGTTTTTGAAACACCTGCGGCATATATGTCCGCATCAACCCTTGACGGTGACAAAAAGCAGGGCCTGCAGATCAGTAAGATCATCCTTGCCAGAGAAATCACACCCGATCACATACGACAACTCTTGACAGATGGGAAAACAGAGCTGATAAATAATTTCATCTCTAAGAAGAAGCGTCCCTTCGACGCCTATCTGCTCCTTAGCAAAGCTGGTAAAATCAGCTTTGAATTTCCTCCGCGAAAACGGAAAGGAAACAATAAAAAATGAATCTAAAAAGACTAAAGAAAGAAATCCTGGATAAAACCGGACTTGAACGAGCGACCCTTTGCGCACAAGCAGCATGGGACAACAAAGCAGAAGATGTGGTTGTACTTGACGTACAGGGAATCTCCTCCTTTGCCGACTATTTTGTAATCATGAGTGGGCGATCCAGTCGTCACGTGCAGGGCCTTGCCCAGGCCCTGGAAGCCACCATGCGTTCCAAGCGTATCAGTGCCGCCAATGCCGAAGGAATCCAGGATGGAATGTGGGTTCTTCTTGACTTTGATGACGTAGTGGTACATATTTTCTACCATGAACAGCGATCCTTTTACGATCTTGAAGGGCTGTGGCACGATGCCCCCAGAGTTGAAATAGACGAGAGCTAAGCATGCAATATATAAGCACCAGGGGAGGGATTGACCCTATCCCCTTTACCGAAGCTGTAATGATGGGCCTTGCCACTGATGGTGGCCTTCTCTTACCACGAGCAATCCCCAGAATTGGCTCAGCCACCTATGAAGAATGGCAAGACCTCAGCTATTCCGAGCTTGCCTTTGAGGTGATGTCCCGTTTTATTGACGACATCCCGGAAGCTGAACTCCGTAACATCATAGAACGTTCCTATGCGACATTTGACACCGAGCAGGTTGCACCTCTCGTGCATCAGGGCTCCCTGCATATCATGGAACTTTTCCACGGACCAACACTTGCCTTTAAAGATATTGCTTTGCAGTTTCTCGGGAATATCTTCGAGTATCTGCTGAAAAAGCAAGATTCTGTCATGAATATCCTGGGTGCCACTTCAGGAGATACCGGAAGTGCTGCCATATACGGTGTACGTGGTAAAGAACGGATCAATATTTTTATCCTCCACCCCCATGGACGAGTAAGTGCGGTGCAGGAAAAACAGATGACTACCGTAACCGATAGCAATGTGTTTAATATTGCCATCCGCGGTACCTTTGATGATGGCCAGGCCATTGTCAAATCCATCTTTAACGATCTTGACTTCAAAGACAGCCATCATCTTGGTGCCATTAACTCCATTAACTGGGCAAGAATTTTAGCTCAGGTTGTTTATTATGTGTACGCCAGCCTCCACGTCAGTAAACACGAAAATGATAATACGGTGAACTTTGCCGTACCCACCGGAAACTTCGGTGATATTTTCGCAGGCTATATTGCAAAACGTATGCTGCCAGAAGGTTCCATTCGTACATTACTACTGGCCACTAACTCCAATGATATCCTGAGCCGCATGGTAAACGACGGTGATTATTCACTTAGCCAAGTGACTGCCACCTCAAGTCCTTCCATGGATATTCAATCTGCCTCTAATTTTGAACGATACCTCTATTATCTTCTCGACGAGGAGCCGAATCGTTGCAAGCAGGCCATGGAACAATTTGCAGAATCAGGAAAACTCGATCTGGCCGACTTTAAAGATCAGATTCAGCGAAGTTTTATAGCAGAATCCGCAACAGAAGAGGAAGTGGAAAGTACAATTGCAACTATCTACCAGGAACATGGCTACATCATGGATCCTCATACCGCAGTTGGTGTTCACTGCGCGCTTAAATATGTAGCAAAGGGTGTTCCTATCTGCTGTCTGTCAACAGCCCACCCAGGAAAATTTGGTGATATTGTAGAAAAAGCGATTGGCAAAGATCTTGAGTTACCCGAATCCATCAACAATCTGATGAATAAAGAATCTCGCTGTGAGCTTATGGACGCTGACATGAACCAGATTCGTGATTTTGTCAAAGCTAACGCCATTCATTCGCTGGGCGAGTAATTGAGCTGCAGCCTGTGAGATGGAGGTTTTATGAATTATCAGGAACAGGTCGAGGAGTGCGTTGCTTTCCTCAAAAAATGTGCTCCTTTCTCGCCTGAACTTGTCATCCAGCTCGGGACTGGTCTTGGCAATTTTGCCGAAAAGATCGATTCCGAACTGACACTTCCCTATTCAGAGCTACCCCACTTTCCACAATCTACAGTTACAAGTCACAGTGGGAACCTGATCTTTGGCAGACTATCGGGTAAAAAGATAGCTGTCCTTCAGGGAAGATTTCATTTTTACGAAGGATACTCCACCAAGCAAGTCGCCTTTCCCATTCGAGTTCTTTCCCTGCTGGGTGCCAAAACACTTCTTGTTACCAATGCAGCTGGTGGACTAAATCCTCTTTTCAAAGCGGGCTCCATCATGGTTATTCGAGATCACTTAAATTTTTTAGGTGAAAACCCGCTTCGCGGCCCCAACGTCGATGAGTGGGGTCCACGCTTCCCTGACTTCTCAACCCCCTACCACCCCGGTCTGATTAAAACAGCACTGGACAGTGCAACGCATTGCAAAATAAATAATGTGATCAGTGGAGTGTATGTGTGTATTCCCGGACCAAGCCTTGAAACTCCTGCTGAAACCAGATGGCTTCGCGAGTGTGGTGCGGATGCTGTGGGCATGTCTTCTGTCCCCGAAATTATTGTTGCGCGTCACGCAGGAATGGAAGTTTTGGGACTCTCTGTTGTCTCAAACGTCAATGACCCTGACAATTTGGAACCGATCATTTTAGAAGACATCATTGCCACGGCTGAAGCCATGGAACCCAAACTTGAACAGTTACTTGTAGAAATCAGCAGAAGGTTATAGCTATGAAGCAGCAGGCGGACCTCATTATTTCGGGAAGGTATCTCCTTCCTGGTGCAAATCAGCAAGAGATGCTCAAAGATGCTGCTCTTGCCATCACAAACGATACGATATCCGCAATTGGCACAGTGGAACAGATCAACGCAGATTTCAATGCAAGCCAAACATTGCACACAGAACATGGACTGATCATGCCTGGGCTTGTAAACACCCATACCCATGCACCCATGGCTCTGTTTAGAGGATTGGCTGACGACCTTCCTCTCATGACCTGGCTTGAAGAACACATCTTTCTGGTTGAATCGCAGTGGACTCCAGAAATGATTTTTCAGGCCACCCGCTTGTCTCTTGCTGAAATGATAAAATCTGGAACCACCAGCTTTTGTGATATGTATCTTTTCTCTAAAGAAGTTGCCCGAGCAACGGAAGAAGCAGGAATGCGTGCCTGGATTGGTGAAGTGCTCTATGATTTCCCCTCGCCCTGTTACGGTGAACTGGAAAATGGATTTGCCTATGTCGATGATCTTTTTAGCCATTACCACGATCACCCTCTAATCAATATTACTGCCGCTCCTCACTCAGTCTATACCTGTTCACAAGATCTGCTGACAAGACTTGGAAGAGTCGCGCAGGCCAACAACAGTCTCTATGTCATTCATCTTTCTGAAAATGAAGCTGAAGTGAATACCTGCAAAGATCGTTACAATTGCAGTCCCGTGCATCATCTCGACAAGCTTGGCCTTCTCAGCACAAATACTCTGGCAGCCCACTGTGTAATACTGAGTGACGAAGAAATACGGCTCATGGCAAAACGCGGTGCTTCCGTTTCCCACTGTATAGAATCAAATATGAAGCTGGCTTCGGGAACCGCACCAATCACTGCGATGCTTGCCGCTGGTGTGAAAGTTGGAATCGGTACTGATGGGGCAGCGTCTAACAACGATGTTGATATGTTTACTGAGATGGACAGTGTTGCCAAGATGCAAAAAGTGATCACCATGGATTCAACGTCCATGAATGCAAGCCAGACATTGCATGCAGCCACCCTTGGCGGTGCTGAAACGC
Organism: Desulfocapsa sp.; assembly: GCA_022712895.1. Taxonomy (GTDB): domain Bacteria; phylum Desulfobacterota; class Desulfobulbia; order Desulfobulbales; family Desulfocapsaceae; genus Desulfocapsa. The sequence continues at coordinate 35,308 of JAFLJS010000020.1, read as the reverse complement.
TGAAGGCCGATCAGCAGATCGGATCACTTGCTATTGGAAAAAAAGCAGACGTAATCGTGCTCAATATGAATCAACCGCACCTGACACCTTTATATGATGTTCCATCCCATCTTGTATATGCCGCCCGTGGGGCTGATGTAACGCATTCCATCATTGATGGAAAAGTTGTCATGAAAAACCGTAAACTCATGACCATGGACGAAGATCGTCTGCTGGCGGATATGCGGCAGATGAGTGAAAAGATTGCCTTGGATGGAAAGGATTGACATTCTGCCCTACCTGCTCTATTTTGACATTGTGTGAATATATATTTTTCTAACAACCAATACGCTGCATCCTGTAGACTTTATCGCTAACGAACAGCCTGCGGCCTAAACTGCTTACAGAGGTCTTTTATGTTTGGATTAGGAATGCCAGAGTTAGTTGTTATTCTGGTCATCATTGTTATTATTTTCGGAGCCGGTAAATTACCTGAGATTGGATCTGGAATTGGCAAAGGAATCAAAAACTTCAAAGATGCCACTAAAAAAGAAGAAGCAAAAAAAATTGATGAGGACTCTAAAGATAAAGAGGACTCACAAACCTGATTGAGGAAATACTATGTTTGGACTTGGGACACCGGAACTTATTGTCATTCTAGGTATTGCAGTGCTTGTTTTTGGCGGTAAAAAACTTCCTGAGATCGGATCAGGCCTTGGCAAAGCAATCTCTTCCTTTAAAAGTGGAATAAGTGACATTGAAGAGAGCGGAAAAAGCATTATTGAAGATGTTCCCGGAGTAAAAGAAGTCTCAGCCGTCAAAGAAAAGATTGATGCTGTAAAGAACATGAAGAATATCACCAACGTATTAAAATAAATTATATTTTTCCAAACATAGTCCGTTTTCCAGGGAGAACCACTCAAGGTTCTCCTTTTTTTACGCCCTCCTTTCAAGATCTCTTCTTGACAAGAAAACGTATTCTACCATACACTTTAAATATCAGATAATTCTCTTTTCCTCCAAGGAGCCATCATGTCAGAACGTCGCGATCATGAACGTCACCTTATACGCAGGTTTGCTCTCTTAAAGCTTTCCAACGGTGAACTTATCGAAGGCCAAACACAGGATATGAGTGTTGGCGGGGCATTTATCGAATGTGATCCTGGAAGGGACTTACAAGAAGGAGAAACCTGCACCATCACGCTCATCCTTGAAGGTGACGACGAGTCCATCAGCACAGAAATCTATGGAAACATCACCCACAGAGAAGAAGGAGGTGTTGGCTGTAATTTTTTAAAACTTAATTCAACCTATTACCAGTTTATGAGTGAATATTTCGATTAACAGGCGCTCTAGTGCTCTCTCCATTTCTTTTCCACTCTTCCTCACTCGGAGCCCCTTTTAAAGCATGCCTTTCAGCTTGACAAAATCGCTGATACTGTGTAACAATCCTGCCTGCTCAATTCTATTTAAGTAACTCGTAACTATTCTACAGTTACAAAACGATAGTTTCCCCCCTATAGCGGGGAACTACCAGTGTAATTCAGTAACACTTTAACACTTTTAACCAGTCAGGAGTAATGCATGTGTCGTTTAGCCCTGAAAACAGCCAGTGATCCCTTCTCGCCTTACGAAGTGCTCACGGCCATGGAGGCAATGCAGGAAGGATATGATGGCTCAGGCCTTGGTCTTCTTCTTCGCGGTCTTCAGTTTGATGATTACAAATACAACCCTAAAAACCCTATTCTTTCCGGTATTGCCCACTCGGAAAAGGCGTGGCATCGTCTGAATAAGTTTATGGACGAACGTGGTTTCGAGCTCCGATATGATCATGAATTCGAGACCCAGGCTGGGAAGATTGAGGCAAAGGACAGATATCGTTACTTTCTTCGCGTATACAAAATGCCCGCAACCCTTGCGGCAAAATCAGAAGAAGAGATCGAAACTGAGTTGATGATGACTCGCCTGGCACTCAGAAAGAACGGTGAAGATCATGGAAATGATCTCACTGCATTCTCCTTCTGGCCGGATGTGGTAACCATTAAAGAAGTTGGATGGCCACTGGATATTGGTGATGGGTTAGGCTTAAATGACAGCCGCATCAAGTCTCGTGTCTGTATGGCCCAAGGTCGTCAAAATACCAATTACGGTATTAACCTGTACGCCTGCCACCCATTTTTTATCCAGGGAATTGCATCCATGACCAATGGTGAGAACACTGCCTTTGTTCCCATCCGCGACTGGCTGCTCGGAAAGCATTTTCCTGGTTATACTGGTTATCAGAGTGATTCAGAGACCTTTACCCATATTCTCCACTACACTCTGAAACAGTTACAGCTTCCCCTGCAGGCCTTTAAGCACATTATAACTCCTCTTTGTAATGAAGAGCTTGCCAACCACCCTCAGGGAGAATTCTTGACAGGGCTACGCAACACCTGCCGTCGGCTGATTATTGACGGCCCCAATGCTGTGATAGCCACTCTGCCAGATGAATCCTGCATGCTGGTTATGGATCAGAAGAAACTACGTCCTGCGACCGTTGGCGGCCGTGAAGGTGTATGGTCTTTTGCATCTGAGATGTGCGGCGTGGATGCCATGATTCCTGATCGTGATCCAGCCAATGATTTTCAACCAATGCGTGAACACACAATTATCGTACCACCAGAACGAAAGGAACTGACAATATGGTCTCAGCACGATCCGTATCCGTTGGACCAGGCAGCTTAAGCTACACTGACCTGCCCTGGATAATCCAGCACCGGGAAGACAGATGTACCCTCTGTGGACACTGCACTGCAGTGTGCCCTAAAGAGGCCATTTATCTTGCCTACAGACGACAGAGGATGCCAAAACTTGACGTCCTCAAGAAGAAACGTGGCAATGAATACCGTACTTTTGTCGGTATTCGCCAGAGGAAGAATATGGCAAATGCCTGTATAGGCTGCTCCATGTGTTCCATGGTCTGTCCCAACGAGGCTATCCAGCCCGTTCCCAACGACAACGAGCACAGAACACTCTTCTTTAACAACCAGAAAGGGGTACCAACCAAGCGTGGAGGGCGTCGCAACAAGACAGGTTCCACACTGCTTGACCGCATGATGTTCAACCGCATTTCCATGCTCACCGATCCTGCATTGGATGCTGGCCGTCATGAGTTTAATGTGACCACAACATTGGGCCGTACCCTTGATCCTGCAGAATTCCTCAAGCGCACCAAAGAAGGCGGATGGATTCCACCAACACGTGAAATTTTCCCCTTTGTGATCGGTTCCATGTCCTTTGGCGCACTGTCGCCCAATATGTGGCTCGGACTGCTACAGGGTGTTGCCTACTGTAACGAGGTCCTCGGAATTCCCGTGGTTATGTGTACTGGTGAGGGTGGTTGTCCTCCATGGGTTTTAAAATCACCATATCTGAAATATATTATTTTGCAGATTGCGTCCGGTTATTTTGGCTGGGATGAGATCATCCGTGCTATTCCTGATATGCAATGTGATCCTGCTGCCATTGAAATCAAATATGGCCAGGGTGCAAAACCAGGCGATGGCGGACTGCTCATGTGGTATAAAGTTTCCAAACTTATTGCCCGGCTTCGTGGTGTACCAGAGGGTGTTGATCTTCCATCTCCTCCCGTGCATCAGACTCTTTACTCTATTGAAGAGTCCGTTATGAAAATGATCCAGACACTTTCCACAGCGTTTGGCCATAAGGTTCCCATTTATCCGAAGATTTCTGCGTCTACCAGCGCAAAATCCGTATTGAATAACCTTGTGCGTAACCCCTATGCCGGGGGTCTGTTAATCGATGGTATTGACGGTGGAACAGGAGCTGCATTCAACGTATCCCTGGATGCAACCGGACATCCAATTGCCTCCAACGTACGTGAGTGTTATCTCGATCTTGTGAAGCAGGGTAAGCAGAACGAAATTCCAATTTTCGCTGCTGGCGGAATTGGTAAGAATGGAAACGTTACCCAGAATGGTATGGCCCTTATAATGCTTGGTGCATCCGGTGTCCATATCGGAAAATATATCATGCAGTCCGCAGCCGGTTGTCTTGGCAATGAGAGAAACCGTTGTAACGTCTGTAACGTTGGTATTTGTCCTAAAGGCATTACCAGCCAGAATCCAAAACTCTATCGCCGCCTTGATCCAGATCTTGTTGCCGAACGGGTTGGAGAAGTCTTTATGTCCATCCGTACGGAGATGAAAAAGATTATGGCACCGTTAGGTCGTTCACAGAGTCTGCCTGTCGGTATGTCTGATGCCTTGGGTATTGTTGACAAAGACGTAGCAGATCGTCTGGATATTAAATACGTTTGTTAAAGCAGGTTGTATAGACTACAGGCTTCAGGCTGTCAGGATTGTGTGTCCCTCCTTTCCCTCTAAGCCTAGCCTACAGTCTTTCAGCCTTTATTTTATAAGGAGTTTTCCGTGAGTGCAACGGTTATAAAAGGCCTGAATAAAGATGGCATAAGAATCAATTCCATGGACTTTGAATCCATGGTTCAGGCAGCTGCCGCAGAAAATAATCATCTTCAAATCGATTCCATGGGGCAACATAACCTTGGAATTCGACTGCAGCATGAAGATGGCCTGCATATTGAAGTATCCGGTCCCACTGGCCAGCGTCTTGGCTGTATGGGATTACCTGGTACCACTATCACCTGTAAGGGTGCCTGTTCCGATGATGTTGGATATCTCAACATTGGTGCCGAAATCACCGTACTTGGTGACGCGACCAACGGTGCATGTAGTGCCATGGCCAATGGTAAAGTTTTCATTGGCGGCAGTATTGGTGCCCGTGGTCTTACAATGACCAAGTGGAATCCTGATTTTGACAAACCTGAACTCTGGGTGCTCGGTTCAACTGGTGACTCCTTTGCTGAATTTAACTGCGGCGGAGTGGCAGTTATCTGCGGAGAAAATGCTAAAAACCCCGATAACGTTCTCGGCTATCGTCCCTGTGTTGGAATGGTTGGAGGAACGATATTCTTTCGTGGTAAAACCGATGACTCCTATGCACGCAACAATTCATGCCTCGCCCTTCCTACCGATGAGCAGTGGGACTGGTTACAGCAAAACATGCCGAACTTCCTCACGAAGATTCTTCGTGAAGACCTGAAAGAGAGTATGGCTGTCCGTGGTGACTGGCAGGTTCTCAATACAGTAACACCTCAGGAACGAGCTCTTATTTTCTCGGGTCCAATGCCCATGGCTGAGTTCCGTAATAAACACTGGAACAATGCTTTTGGTGGTGGAGATCCACTTCGTGATTTGGCACCAGGGCTTGACCGTAGCCCTATTGGCGCTGTGCCGACAGGTGAATTGCGACGAAGAACTCCTTTCTGGGCCAACCGTGAATCAGCTGCTCCTTGTACCTACTACTGTCCTGTACATATTCCGACTGTTGATCGTTTACGACTCATCCGGGAAGGAAAGATTAATGAAGCATACGAAATGCTACTCCGTTACTCTCCTCTTCCTGCTTCTGTCTGTGGCGCTGTCTGCCCCAATCTCTGCATGGAGAACTGCTCCCGTCAAGAAGTTGATGATAGCATTGAAGTACAGGTGCTTGGTCGCGCTGTTGGTAATGCCCAGGCACCGGAATCAGCCGCACCTATCGGCAAAAAAGTCGCCATTATTGGTGGTGGTCCTGCCGGAATGAACGCAGCATGGCAGCTTGCCCTTGCGGGTGTTGAGGCACATATTTTTGAAAAAGACACGATTATTGGCGGAAAGCTGGCTCAGGTTATCCCCTGGGAACGCCTTTCTCAGGCTGTATGGGATCAGGAAGTTAAGCGTTTCCTTGATCATCCTAACATCCACGCCAACCTCGGCGTAGACCTCTCTAAGGATGATTTTAAAAAATTGCAGGATGATTTCGATTATGTGCTAGTCGCTGTTGGAACCCATAAACCACGAAAAATTCCATTCCCTGGACATGAGCAGGTTTTACCCGCCCTTGATTTCCTGAAGAAAGCTAAAAGTGATGATCCTTATAAAGTCGGTAAAGAAGTTGTTATTATCGGTGCTGGAAATGTTGGCTGTGATGTGGCCTGTGAAGCCTATCGGTTAGGCGCTGAAAAAGTAACTCTGGTGGATATTCAGAAGCCTCTTGCCTTTGGTAAGGAGAAAGAAACAGCCGAGGAACTTGGTGCAACCTTCCAATGGCCTGTGATGACCAAAGAAGTTACCGATGAGGGACTTGTTACCGATCAGGGTGAACTTATCTCTGCAGAGACGGTTATCATTTCAATTGGTGATGTGCCGCAACTTCCCTTCCTGCCTGATTCTATTGAAACTGTCAATGTGGCTGGAGCCGACTGGATTAAAACTGACTCCTCACACAAAACCACCGACGCCAAAGTATTTGCCATAGGTGATGTTGAAAAACCTGGCCTTGCCACCCATGCCCTTGGTGCTGGAAAAACAGCTGCTGCGTGTATTGTAGCTGAGCTTAAAGGTGAAGAGTGGAAGCCTTTTACCAAAGAGCTTATTACCCAGAAAGCGCTGACCATCACTCATTATAAGCCGGAAACAGAACATGAGCACAGTCAGACAGACTCAGCTGACCGTTGTCTCTCCTGTGCCTCATGTCGTGACTGCCACCTTTGTGAAACGATATGCCCCGAAGGTGCCATCACTCGCCGTGAACTTGATATGTCCCATGCCAGTGGCTATGAATCCGGACATGGTGCGAACTATGAGTATGTTTCTGATGATAAGAAATGTATTGCCTGCGGTTTTTGTGCCGATACTTGTCCGTGTGGTATATGGACAATGCAACCTCTATAGTTGCTTTGAACTTGGAAGCCACTCCTGCAAACCCAACGTTGCACGGTCGCCTGTTCCCGCATAGTATTACTGTGCGGGAACAGCTTCCTGTACAGATTAAACATTTGCCACAGTCGCCTTCCTTCTTTTTTACCAGTTCTTTCTTCTCTCTCTCCTCCTTGTCGCTTTCTTTTTTTATTTCTTGACTTCGCTCCACCTTTTTGAAAGAGTTTTAATATGACGCTGTAGCAGCCTTTGGCAAGCTACTTATCTTTCAACTAAGACTCAGGAGGTCTCCTATGAAACGAATCCTTTCGGTTTTGTTAACAATTCCCCTTTTCCTTTGTGCACTATCTGTTCAAGCTGCAGATGTACGAATTGGTGTTCTTGCCAAAAATGGTCCAGCTAAAGCCATGAAAAAGTGGGCGGCTACGGGGGACTATCTCACTGCAAAACTGGGAAAATCATTCAAAATCGTTCCCCTTGATTTTGACAAAGTCAACCCGGCTATTGAAGCTAACGAAGTTGATTTCTTTCTCATTAACTCCTCCATGTTTGTAACCGCAAAAGTTAAATTCGGTGCCAGTGCAATTGCCACCATGATTAACTCACGTCAGGGCCAGTCTTTAAAATCTTTTGGCGGTGTTATCATTGCTTCCGCTTATAATGATGCCATTAATTCCATTGAAGATATCAAAGGAAAATCATTTATGGCTGTTAAAAAATCTTCTTTTGGTGGCTGGCAAATGGCCTATAAAACCATCAAAGATAAAGGTATTGATCCTTTTACCGATTTTGCCTCAGTTGATTTTGCCGGAAAACATGACAACGTTGTCTTTGCAATTCAAAATGAAGTTGCCCAGGCAGGAACTGTCCGTACAGATACCCTTGAACGCATGGTTGCCAGTGGCGATGTTGCCATGGAAGACTTTAAAATTATCAACAAGCAGAGTTCTGATTTCCCTTTTGTCTACTCAACTACCCTGTATCCTGAATGGCCACTGGCCAAAACTGCAGCTACGTCTGATGCCCTCGCTCAGGAAGTGGCTGCTGCGTTAAAGGCTGTTAACAAAGACGATGCTGCTGCTAAGAAGGCAAAAATTATCGGCTGGACTGACGCCCTTGATTATGGACCAGTTGAAGACTTGCAGAAGGCTCTTAGTGTGGGAGCATTCGCAAACTAATAGAATCTGTTTTCAATACACCCTTTACGATTGCAAAATTGTCCAGCCGACTTATGGGTTGGACAATTTTGTTCCATTATTTCTCAAAGGTTTCCACAAATATACGTCCGACCAATTGCATCTGCCGAAATCCTCAACCTCCACTAGCTGGCGTTAGTAAGTATAATAAACTCGTAAAAGCCCTGAAGTTAGATAGTTAAGTAAAAAGCTTCATATCCGAGGTGCAAATATTTTCTATTATTTCGGCGTACTAAGGTACGTCCTAATGATAGAAAATGTGCAGCAACGAAGGAGATGGAGAATTTTGCCCCTAACTATGAGCATAAATACGACGCCATCAAGTATCACAAATCACACCACCTATATATTGTCTTTACACCAAGACCAAGAAAGCAACTGCAAGAAAGTATACCAAGATCAGTCACCTTAAGCAAAAGAAGAGAGCATTGAATAAGCCGCTGATAGTTAAATGCTGTAAAGCTGTAGACATGAAATAATCTTTTGTTCTATAAGCACCTGCTGCCCCAGTAAATACCCTGTTTTTTCCTCAAGCAATTTCAAATCAGCATTTGCTGATTCCTTTTGAATTCGCTCACATAAATAGTTCAGACAAAAGATCGGCTTAAAGAGTAGAATACAACCACTTTTTGCCAGAAAACAACATTCCACACCATCGGTTTGTACAACCCTGATATCCACGCCGGCCAGTAGATTCATCAGTAACTGTAGGACATCATTATTTTCATGCCCCATATACGCACTACAGCATCCACCATCAGGCATTGCAGCGCAAACAGAGCAGTTTTTCCCCATATCCATGGCAGCCATATGCAAATCAAGGTTTGTAACGGCTTCTCGCAAGGCTGCAATTGACTCCGCGATCTCATCCTGATTGAGCAAGCGTTTTCCATACTGGCGAAATAATAGCTCTGTCTTTGCAAGCTTTTCAGGGCCATTCCCACAATAAGCTAACGAGATGATCTCATGATATTCCATTCGCTTCAGTTACTCTTCTCTTTACGCATAATATCACGCCAGATAGGGGCAGCCACAACGCCTCCGCTCTTCCCGGGCCCGAGGCTGTTATTATTATCATGACCAATCCAGACCCCACCCAGGCGCTGTCCGCTAAAACCTACAAACCATGCGTCTCTGTTTTCATTGGTGGTACCTGTCTTTCCACCTGCAGGGCCAGGAACACCTGCTGCACGTTTCCCGGTACCTCTGCTGACAACATCCATCAACAAACCTTTCATGGTATTTGCTACATTTGGACTGATCACCTGGCGAGACACAGCTTTTGCCTGGTAAACAGATGTACCATTATTTCTTTTAATCTTTTTAATAAGAATAGGTTCACTATACTTTCCCTCAGTGACAAATGGTGCATAAGCGGCAGTGATCTCAAGCAGTGAAACTCCTGTTGCTCCAAGTGCTAAAGACAGGTCGGATGTAATTGGGGGACGTATGCCAAATTGCTCTGCCTGCTTTTGCACTTTCTTGATTCCTACCTGCTGCAGAAGTTTAATGGCCACAATATTTCGAGAGTATATCAAACCATCGTGCAGGGTGGTTGCGCCATAATGCCTACCTGTAAAGTTCTTTGGTTTCCAGACTTTTCCCTGTCGCCCTTTACTGGAAAACGGACTATCCATTATTATGCTATTTGGTGTAAAACCATTGGCAAAGGCTGTGCTGTAGAGAATCGGTTTAAACAACGACCCGGCTGAACGTCTACCTTGGGTTGCTCTATCAAAAGCACTGTTGTTGAAATTACGTCCACCTACAAGCGCCCGAACTTCGCCGCCTGTAGCATCTATTACAATTGCAGCTCCTTGCACCTTTGTCTCTCCTGGAAATCTCCTAGAAATCCCCTTACGTAATGCCTTCACCGTTTTTCTCTGAATAGTTGTATCGAGGGTGGTGTATATGCGAACACCTGCCCGGTTAAGGGACATGTCCAGAATCTTCTCTGCCTGTTTGCGCACCAGCTGAGTGAAATAGCCATTTTCTCCCCGGCGTTTTTGTTTCCCACCCGTAAGTCTTACTGGTTGGTCATAGGCCCTACGTGCAGAAGAAGAACTCAGATAACCATTGGCCACCATACGGTTTAAAACATAGCGCTGTCGTTTTCTCGCAGCTTCCATATGTTTATCAGGAGCATATCTGCTTGGTGCCTGGGGAAGCCCAGCCAGAATTGCTGCTTCACCAACACTCAACTCTCGCGCCGATTTATCAAAATAGTCCCAAGATGCTGCTTCCACCCCATAGGCACCACTGCCCAGGTATATTTGATTTAGATAAATATGGAGAATTTCATCTTTTGTTAGCAAGGTATCGATACGCCAGGCAAGTATGGCCTCTTTAAATTTACGCAGATAGGTTTTTTCAGGTGTCAGCAGAAGTGATTTAGCAACCTGCTGAGTGATAGTAGAGCCCCCCTGTCCCCGTCTGCCACTTCTTGCGTTATTCAGTGCAGCTCGAAAGACGGACCAGAAATCAAGCCCCGGATGTTCATAAAAACGACTGTCTTCTGCTGCGACAAAGGCCTGGGGGAGATAGTCAGGGAGCTGATGGAGGGGAACAACTGTTCTGTTCTCCGCATAAATACGCGCAATAACCCTGCCATGGCGATCAAGAATCTCAGAAGCCTGAACAGGTCTATACTCAGCAACTGTCCGGATATCAGGGACTTTGAGAAGCGCCAGAGTCAACAGTAAGCCTCCAAGAAAGAGACTCAAACTGAGTGCAATGGTAAACAAAAAACCGATGATATGTTTCTCGTTCAGCGGCTTCTTGTATACCCTTTTCTTTTTTGATGCAGGTCGAGCAACTGCTTTTTTCTTAGACGGAGCCACAAATCAACCAAAAACACCTTTCAGGAAGAAGAAAAACACCATGGCCATAAGAGCACCAGCAGGCAGGGTGACAACCCAGGAAATAATAATATTTAAGACAACACGCAGGTCAAGGGCTCCAATTCCACGAGCCAGACCGACGCCTAAAACCGCTCCCACAAGAATATGGGTCGTGGAGACAGGAATTCCGGTACGGGATGCCAGAACAACGGTACTGGCCGCAGCAAGTTCAGCACAAAAGCCTCGAGACGGGGTAAGCTCAGTGATTTTCGTCCCAACGGTGAGCATAACCTTATACCCCATGGTAACAAGACCAACCACAATACCTGTTCCACCGACCACGAGAATCCAGATCGGCATTGCAGATGTCTGCATGACCTCACCACCGGAACTTACAATACTGATAACAGCAGCAAGCGGACCAATACCATTGGCAACATCATTTGAGCCATGGGCAAATGCCATGGCACAGGCAGTAAAAAGCATCATGGGAGTGAAAACTTTTTCAACACTTGCAAAGTGGAATTCCCGGTCAGCTTCTGGATCTTCTTCGACTTTGCTTATAAAATACCAGCCAACTGCTGCAGTAAACAATCCGGCAACTATTGCCAGCATAAAACTCTGCACTACAGAAAGATCTATATTCAGATGTTTCAGCCCCTTAAACATGGTGATTAAAGAGATAACAAACCCCAACATAAATACATATATCGGTGCATATCGTTTGGCACTCTTCAGGGGGTTTTCACTGTTAAAAATCAACTTTCTGGTGGACATAACCAGCAAAAAGGCAATGGTGCCACCAATTGCAGGAGAGATAACCCAACTGGCAACAATTTTACCGACCTTGCCCCAGTTCACAGCATCCGGCCCGATTCCCACGACAGCAAAACCGATAAGTGCTCCGACAATGGAGTGAGTGGTGGAAACAGGCCAGCCACGGCTTGAAGCAATCATCAGCCACACAGCAGCGGCAAGAAGAGAGGCCAGCATGCCGTACACAAGAATCTCGGGTGTAGCTACAATAGCTGTGGGGTCAATAATGCCTTTGCGGATTGTTGATGTAACATTGCCTCCGGCAATAACTGCACCTGCAAACTCAAAAATGATGGCAATGCAAATGGCCTGCTTAACAGTTACTGCTCCTGCGCCAACAGAAGTTCCCATAGCATTGGCCAGATCATTTGCTCCGACGCCCCAGGTCATGTACAAACCAAAAATGATGGCCAGTATCATAAAGATGGTTCCGTATGCAGCTATAATTTCCATTTTTCCTCTTCCCTTTTTCTTCCCTGTTCAGTCAACATCGATTGTGAGCGAATGAAATGAGTAATTCATATTTATTTTGACAAAAACAGCAACAAACGATCTGCCATATTCTCGGCATGATCTGAGATATCCCCAATCTCTTCAATGATCTTATACCAGAACATAACTGATACCGGATCAAGCTCTTTCTCAGCCATAAACAGTGTTCTGTTCACCTTGCGTAATATCTGATCAATGTCGTGTTCTTCTTTACGTACAACCTTGATCATCGCCATAACCCTGTCGTGCTCACGTCCCGAAAAGCCAACGTGGACAAGTTCGTCAAGCTCTTCAATCATTAACTTAGCCTGTTCACAGATTGTCACTGTGCTTTCCAGGAGGTCGTCAAAACTGTCCTTGATAGCAGGTGGAATCAGCATATCCCGACTTTCAAGAATCTGTCCTATCTTTTCAGCACCATCGGCAATGGCATCCTGTTCATTGATCAGACTGAGAAGGTCTTTTCTATCAACAGGTAAGAGCAGCGTGTTGGGCATATTGCCACGAAATACGGACTTAATTTTATCAGCTGCTGTTTCACGCTCATTGATTTGCTGTGCAATCCGTTGCACACTGTCCTGATCTTTTTTATAGACCCCATCAAAGAGTTCTGGAAGCAGTGCCACGCAGGTAATAACAACCCGCATATGTTCCTGAATAGGTTTAAAGGGTGATTTTCGTAAAAGGCCAGCCAGGGGACTCGTTGTTTTCATAACCATTTTATCTCCACAAATCGGAATTATGACATTTCATTAATAATTTTCAAAAGCGGTTCCGCAGGATACGTCAGAGGAATCATTTTCCCCCGTACCTGCATAAACAAACTCGGCCCGTCTAAATGGCCACTATATATAATATGATGCCCCTTGATATTGCCAGCATTTTTCCAAATACTGTTAAAGGGGTCAAGGGGGGTGTGCCCTACCACAAAAGTGGTCTTCTTCGGAAGATCAAGACTGGTTCGGAACCGTTTCACATCCTTTTTATCATAGCCTGCCAGATAGTGTGAGCGTTTAAGCCGGTTAGTGATAATTTCCTGTACGGTTTTTGGATGCTCTCGTAACTCAACGATATAGTTATGTGAAAGACGCTTGCGGGGCGGAGCGGCATGACAGGCCACACAAGACCTGGTAGTCATGATCAGGGGCAGCAAGTCATAAAAACTTTGCATTTCAGTTACATATTCACTGCCTCGTAACTCCTGCAAAAGCTTGCGCATCAACACCCCCTGAGAAACTCCATTTTTACTGATCTCGCTATCAAAACTGTCATGATTTCCAAGAATATAAAAAAAGTTCTCGGGAAACTCACACTTCAGTTTAAAAATGAAATCCATCATCAGAATGGAACTGTCCATCTTCTCCATCTCTCCAGGAACTTCTGAATGCACAGCATCACCAAGAACAACCAGAGTGGCACTGCCTGCGGCCAGATGGGCAATCAAACAATTTTCAGTGAGGATTTTGAGTAAATTATCCATATTTGCGTGCAGATCACCGATAATGACCAGGGTCTGTTCATCGGGGATCTGTAACAGAGCCCCGGGAACACCGGAATCAATCTTTTCTCGGTACGCTTCATTACCCAAAATCCCATTTACTTCCCGGATGGTGTTCATTGCCTCAACCGTGGGAAGAAGATTTAACTTACCACCATATATATCCTGAATGGCTGTTACCGCATTAAATCGATTGGTACTCAAGCGCTCCCGAATATCCTGATCGCCACTTCTGATAATCTGAATGGGAGTTGTCACTTCCTGAGGTTTAAGAATCAAATCACCTTTTCTGTTGGTAACCGTTAAATGGCGTTTGCTGATATCCTTGGAAAAGTGAAAAATTTCATTGTACTGCTCATTGTCTCGTCCGATAAGAATCGTTTCATCCACCTTAATCCTGGAAAAGGCATAGATGCTGTCTCTTGTGCAATCCTTTGATCTGGCAATAACCCAATTCTTTTTAATATGTTTTTTCTTCACTCCTTTGGGAATTTCAGGCCGGAAGACAAAATGCTGATCGCCAATGATCATCTCAAACGTTTTTCCGTCATGGGCGATACGACACTGTTCAGTGACCTCCTGTAACACATCAGTTACTGTAAACCAGTGAATGGGTTCTTCTCGAAAGACAAGCCATTTCCAACCGGCCAGGGTACTTAAATCAGGCGAAAAGGTTGATCTGGCTTCGGCCCAGGGAGGCACATTAACGTTATCTTCCTCAGCGATCCGCATGGGAATCTTACTGATTCCTTCCCGGACATATACCTGCATTCCAGCACGGTCCATATAGAGAGCAACTTCACGATACAGTTCCGATTGCCGTGTGACCATTTCAAGACTCAGATTTTCGTCCACTGGAAAATACCCTTCACTATGTCTGGCCTTTCGTCGTTTAAATATTTTCTTGGGATCAGGCAGTAAAAATTCAAAAATATACCGGGTGAGCCAGTTGACCTGAATGATATTGGTACTGGTCGGGGGAATCTGAATACGATCATATTCTAAAATTAACGGTTCTTCTGCTTCCAGCCACTCTTTGTCGAAAACCGTTAACGCTTCGTCAAAGCCTTTAAAAGGAAAGCCGAGATGCACTTCACGCGGACGATACGTCAGGGTCTGATCCTTCCACCACCCTTTTCGGGTAAGATCAACATAGCCTTCATTCGGCCAGCCATGTACCTTATTGATGTAATAGGTCTTTCCAGCTCCTGGCGGACCCGTCACAATGAGTTGCACAAAGTTCAAACGGGCGGGTAACTGTACCCCTCGAATCTCCTGCAAATCTTCTATGGGAATCAGTTTCTTTTTCAGCGGATCTATCATGGGCACGCACAAGATTCCTGGGGACAAGGGTATAATTCTGCTAGACTCAACCTCTAATGGTGTATATTCTATCATGAACACCCGTACCGGGTAAACTTGATTTTTTCACAAACACTAAAGTAACCTGTCTCCATGTCTAAAATTAGAGTCCTGCCAGAACAACTCGCCAATCGTATCGCCGCCGGAGAAGTGGTGGAACGACCGGCATCTGTTGTCAAAGAACTTATCGAAAACAGCCTTGATGCCGGTGCTACACGAATTGAAGTTGAAATTGAAGGTGGAGGCACCAGACTCATCCGGGTGATCGATAACGGTGAGGGCATGGTTGAAGATGATGTCCTGCTTTGCCTTGAGCGTCATGGTACTTCCAAGATTACCGAGGCTCACGATCTTGAGGCCATCAGCTCCTTGGGATTTCGTGGAGAGGCTATCCCCTCCATTTCCTCTGTTTCACGAATGACCATCACTTCCAGACACCAGGCAGACGATCTTGGCACCACTGCCATCCTCAATTACGGAAAACTGTTCAAAATCCATGAATCCGGGTGTTCACGGGGAACCATCATGGAGATTCGGAATCTCTTTGGCAACACCCCGGCCAGAAAAAAATTCCTGCGCACCAAACGTACTGAAATCGGACATATTGATGAGATCGTTAAAAACTACGCACTGGCTGCGCCCGATGTCAGTTTTTTACTACGAGTCGATGATCGCCAGACACTGCTCCTCGATTCTGAACAGAATCTTGCCCAACGGCTGGCAGGCATTCTCCACTATTCCGGTGACTTTATTGAGATAGAAACGGCACATGGCAAGACTCTGCCCAGACTCTCAGGGTTCCTCATTCCACCGGACGCACAGATCAAAGGATCTGCCCGTATCAAACTTCTGGTCAATGGACGATCAGTGAAAGACCGTATGCTCAGCCATGGTGTAACCGAAGGATTGCGCGGTTTTTTGATGAAGGGTAGGAATCCTGCCGGACTCCTGCATCTGCATATTGATCCAGCCGAAGTGGATGTCAATGTGCATCCGACGAAACAGGAAGTCAGGTTCAGAGCCAGTCGTGATATGCATCAGCTTATTGTGCAGACAATTCAGGAAACAATGCAAGCATACCAAAGTACCTTGCGCAACTCATTTTTCAAACAAAAAGAAGCAGCCACACCTGTTCGACAGGCCACCATGACACCTTCGCCAATCAAACCAGTAGCGTCCTACATTGGCACAACAGCAGAACCAGTACCCGGCGGCAGCACAAAACATGCTCAGTCCCCGCTACCCGTGGTAGAATCGCCAAGTCCAGTGAGACAACAACCGGCTTTTACCAAGAAGCAACAACAGGGCCATGGTCTGAAAGTTATAGGCCAGTTCAACAATCTCTACATTTTCTGTCAGTCATCTGCTGGACTGATCGTCATCGATCAACACGCTGCCCATGAACGCCTACTCTTTGAAAAGTTAAAAAAGCAGTTTCTCCAAGGCAGGATCTCCAGTCAAAATCTTATGTTCCCGGAAACTGTAGAGCTTTCTCGTGTTGACAGTGATAAAGTTGAACAATACTCAGACTCTTTAGAAAAAATGGGCTTTTACATTCGTGATTTCGGGGATAACTCCTACGTCATTTCAGCTATTCCCGCCCTTGGCAGTCATATTTCTCCCTCAGATCTTCTGTTGGATATTTTGGAGCAATTTGGTACAGCACAGAATAAACAAGCAAATGGTTCTCTTCTCGAAGATATCCTTGCCTCCATGGCCTGTAAGTCTGCCGTAAAAGCTGGGGATAGACTCTCACCTGAAGAGATAGAAGCCTTACTGAATAATATGGCAAGGGCTAATCTTTTTTCCCACTGTCCTCATGGACGCCCGGTTTTAAAACAATTTTCCGATGCTGATATAAAAAAATGGTTCCATCGCACTTGAAAAAAACAAAAAGCCGCAACCCGCTGCGCACACATTCTTTCCTGTTGGGATTGTTTTGTTGCCTGGCAATTCTGGCTGGCTGTTCCAAGAAGCCTGTGGGACGGATAATGGAGACCACCGCCTACTGCGGTTGCGCCAAATGCTGTTCCTGGGAACGTGGAAGCTGGTCCTATTTAAAACTCGATTTCTGGAACAGATACGTGAGTGCAGGGAGTGGGAAAGGTC
Source organism: Desulfocapsa sp. (assembly GCA_022712895.1). Lineage (GTDB taxonomy): Bacteria > Desulfobacterota > Desulfobulbia > Desulfobulbales > Desulfocapsaceae > Desulfocapsa. The sequence continues at coordinate 18,234 of JAFLJS010000020.1, read as the reverse complement.
GGACTTACACAGGGCAGACGGCAAATGGAGAATATCCCGAGGAGCCGGAGGAAGGGTTTTTCTCCATGGATAGCCTGGAAAGACCGTGGATGATTCCGACCCGTATTATTCTTTTCCCCTGGTATTTCCTCCCGGAAGATGGAACCATTGCCGCAGACACAAAGTACTATCCCTTCGGTACGCGAATGTATGTACCCGGATATGGATGGGGCGTAGTCGAAGACCGGGGCGGCGCCATCAAGGGCATAGACAGGATTGACCTCTATTTCAACTCTCACTCTGAAGCATTACAGTGGGGTAGGCGAAAGGTCTATGTTACCATCGAAAAACCTTAGATTTTGGCACATCATTTGTAAGCATTTTCAATTCTCTTTTTTTTTAAAAAAAACAACAAATTATGAATACACAAAATAAAACTATAAAAATAATTGGAGCAGGTCTTGCTGGCTGTGAAGCTGCATGGCAGGCAGCTGAACGCGGCTGTAAAGTAAAACTTTACGAGATGAAGCCGGAGAAATACAGCCCTGCTCACAACTCTCCTTCCCTGGCAGAGCTAGTCTGTAGTAACTCTCTTCGCTCAAATGCTCCCACGTCAGCGGTGGGCCTGCTTAAAGTTGAAATGCGACAGATGGACTCACTTCTTATGCGTATTGCCGATGAAACAGCAGTTCCAGCAGGACAAGCTCTAGCAGTTGATAGGGACAAATTTGCAGCAAGTGTTACTAAACATATTCAAAACCATGCCAATATTGATTTAATTCAAGAAGAACAGACCATACTTGCTGAAGATCCGGAGATGCAGACAATTCTTGCCACAGGGCCTCTTACCTCTGAAGCCATGGCAGATTCTCTTGCAGTGCTCACTGGACGTGATCGACTGGCATTTTACGATGCCATCGCTCCTATTGTCTCTACCGAATCACTGAACATGGATATCATCTATTCTAAATCACGGTGGCAGGACGGTCCTGGAGATTACCTGAACTGCCCCTTCGATAAGGAACAGTATCTTGCATTTATCACCGCTCTTGGAGAAGGAGATACTGTTCCCCTGAAAGAGTTTGAAGAAGAAAAATACTTTGAGGGCTGTTTGCCCATTGAAGTCATGCGAGCACGTGGCGAAGACACTTTACGCTACGGGCCTATGAAACCAGTGGGCTTGCGTGATCCAAGCACTGGAAAAGATCCCTACGCCGTCGTTCAACTTCGCATGGAAAACAGCGAAGGCACGTTTCTGAACCTTGTTGGATTTCAAACAAAGCTTACCTATCCTGAACAGAAACGTATTTTCCGGATGATCCCGGGTATGGAGAACGTTGAATTTGAACGACTTGGCTCCATCCACCGCAATACCTTTGTTTGTGCCCCGCTGCTCCTTGAGCCCAGTTTGCAATTAAAAAGCTATCCCAGCATTTACCTTGCCGGACAGCTTTCAGGGGTTGAGGGCTATGTGGAATCGACTGCCATGGGCCTGCTCGCCGGATTCAATGCCGCTCGCACCTGTTATGGGAAAGAGCTTATTCCGCCACCACCCACCACTGCTTTTGGGGCACTGATAAAACACCTCACAGCAACTGACCCTGACCGCTTCCAGCCATCCAATGTAAACTTTGGACTTTTTCCAGCCTGGGAAAAGAAAGTTCCGAAAAAATTTCGGGGTGAAAAACGGAAGGAAATATCTATGGCTGCCATGGCTGAGTGGTTTGAAAAATTGAATTAACCCGGTAGAACAAAGCCAAAAGGCCATTGCAACAAATACTGCAATGGCCTTTTTTTATACAAAATAACTCTGCTAGTTTACTTCTTTTTTCGTTTTTTTGCGTCAGGGCACGTTCGTTTCAATAATTTATTCACACTGATTCGCATACGATCAATGGAGTTAGCCAATCCACCAATTTCATCATTGGAGTCTGTATGGATAGAATCACAGAGGTTTTTGCCAATACTGATATCCTTGGCAGAACTGGATAGTTGAATAATAGGGGCAACAACAGAACGATCAAGGAATACCCAGATACAGATGATGGTCACCAGTAAACAGACAATACCAACGGTGAAAATCTTCAGCGCAGACTGTTTTGCATCGTCCATTGCTTTAGCAATTGAAATATAGACAATAGAAGTTCCTACGGTTTCGCCCATGCTCCAGTTATAGCCATCCTCTGTACCGTAAATATCCCGCTGATCACCAGGAGCATCCGCTGGATCTCCGTGACAAGTCAGACAAAAAGCCTTTTCAATACGGATGGGCCGTGCAGTGTAAAAGAAATTCTCCCCATTCTTCTCCATGACACCCTGTTGCTCCATTGATTCAGGGTTAGCCTCAAAGTATGCGATCACTTTCTGTTCATCACTATTAGCTTTATTATCTGGCCAGAGAGGATCTAGAGTCGCCTGCTTAAACAGGTAACCTTCAAGAGTCTCTTGAAAAATCTCAAACTCCATACGACTAACAACAAATTTGGACATCAGTTCAGGAACAAACCTGTCTTTATCCATATTGTCTTCCATTATCAATGGATACTGATATTTACCAAAGAATTTAGCACTGGCTTCGATATAATTATAGATAATCTCACCCTTGCTTTTCGCTTCGGCAATGGCACTCTGCCGACTCAACATGTAACTGGTATACCCAATAACAATGGTGGCTAGAAGGCTCAGTACCGTAATAATAATAATAAATTTTGATCGTATCCCCATTTTCTCCTCCTTATTTTTGCATTAAAAACCTGACAATCTTTATCTCCCCCTCAAAAACTGGAAAACTATAACACCTCTGCCTGTGAATTGAAACGAATAAGGAATATAATCATGTCACAACAATTATTTAAGATCTTAGCGAAACGCTATAACTATCAAATCCCTAGCCTAAAATACCCTTTCTCCTTGACAAAGCGCCCTCCGCTCTACTAAAAACAAAGATGAAGAAAGAAAACCTTTAATTAGTAATAGTTACCATCACCCATCCTTCTGTAGAGAAAAAACATGATAAAGCGTTATACAATGATCGGGCTGACCGGCGCCCTGTTGTCTACACAGCTCTTAGTAGGCGCAGCTTTCGGTGGCCAGACAACACTTTCGCAGCAAGATCTTATCAATGAAATTGAAATGTTGAAAAATATAGTTATGGATCTCAACGATCGTCTCATTTCAGCAGAAGAGATGCTGCAGATGAGTTTTGAAATGAAAGAAGAACAAGACGCTCAGGTTGCTGAGGTAATGGATGTAGTTGATGAAATTGATGAACGGGTTGGTGATGCAGAAAAACACACCGCACTTGACCGGGTAACAATAGGTGTTGAACTGGAAACCCAGGTGAATTCCATCCATATGAAAGTAAAAACCATGCCCATGGCTACTCAGATCCAGATCAGCCAGATGGCCGTTGCTGGTTCCCAGTTTTCTGCAGCCGAAATGGAACAGTACAAGGCCATGTTCAGACAGCAGGGCGTTGAAAAGCAATCCATCAGCAACGACACCCTCTTTACCAGTCGTCTTCGCCTGGACCTCAAAGGCAAACCAACACGAAATCTTTCATTTGTCGGTCGCCTCTCTGCCGCTAAAATATTTGGTGATTCCACGGGAGTCAAATGGTACAATGGTGGCCCCAACGCGGTTACCATGGATGGCAATGTGCACTCCACGGGCAGTGACTCAGCCCTGCGGGTAGAACGTGCATTTTTCACTTATTTTGGTGATATGGGTGATGTAGGCTACCACTTTTCTTTAGGACGACGCCCTGCCCTTGGTGGTACTCCATCAGAATTCAGTACCTCCAGTATGGTTGGAGGATCTCCCATGGCTCACGGTATCAACTGGCAGTTTGACGGTGCATCCCTTGGCTTTAACCTTGATGAAGTAACCGGCGTTCCCGGTGCAAACTTCAAACTGTGCTGGGGAGTTGGCTTTGAATCTGGCGTTGGATCCGGTAATTCCTATTCCATGTCCTACAACTCAGACGTTGATGATATGCAATTTGCAGGGTGGGTAGCCAACATCTATGAAGATGAGACAACAAAAGTTGCTCATATGTTTGCTCATGCATCCAACGTAACTGACGGTTTCACCGGCCTTGTGGTTCAGCCCTTTACGCTGAACGGATTTGATATGGACAACGACGGCAGCTATGATCAGTTCCAGATGAGTCTCAATGACGGAGCATATATCAGTCGTACAGAGCCAACAGCCAACATCGGTTCCATTGATATCGTAACATTACTTGGCCAGACCACCGTTGGAGATGTTAGTTTCTTTGGAGACTTTGCACTCAGCTACGCAAAACCATCCGGCATCTCTGCAAACCCTATGATGCAGTTTCTAGGAACCGACGGTTTACTGAATTCCAATGGCGAACAGCATAACCGAACGGGTTACTCTTTCTGGGGTGGTGTCAAGACCGAACTCCCCTGGACGGCTAGCATAGGATTTGAATATAACTACGGTTCAAAATATTGGATCTCCTTCACCGGTGGAGAAGACAATCCCGCTGGATCAAAACTTGCTACTCGCGGTTCAGTATATGAACTCTTTTACAACCATCCACTGGTTGGAAATAGGCTGACCCTTTCCATGGGTGCGCAATACTACGATTATGCTTACTCAGGAAGTGGAAACCCCATGGGAGCCCCAGTAAAAATTTCAGATCTTAACGCCCTTGACTCCTTCCTACCTGTTACTGATACCATGTGGAATTATTACATGAATCTTGTATATCGCTGGTAAAAGACAGTTGGTTTAAGCAATTCAGCAACAGAAGAGGCCGATCGATTTTTTCGATCTGCCTCTTTTTTTTCCCCATACTATATATCATAACACTTAGTTGGAGATATCTATGTTCTCTACCAAAACTTCCGTGCTATTTTGTTCGGCACTTACCCTGCTGACAGCACTCGCTCTTCCACCTCTGACAGCTGCCGAACTTACCCAATGCGCCATCTGTCATACCGATGACGACCTAATGGATGAGCTTACCGAAGAAGCTATAATGTTTGGTGAAGATGATGACGAGATATCTTCCATGCAACACGGCAAAGGTTACGGAGTGGAAAAAGCACCTTTTGACCTCTATGAAAAGATGCTTGTTGATGAAGACTTTCTACAATCCACCCATGGACAGATTCCCTGCCATCTCTGCCACAATGGCAACCCTGACAGTAATGACCCTGCACTTGCCCATAAAGGCTTAGTGAGTGATCCCAGTCTTACCAGTGAAACCACATGCGGACAGTGTCATTCCGATATCAGCACTAGCGGAAGCAACTCTCTGCATATGAATCCAAGCCCACTCTACGCCACCCTTGAGAAAAGATGCTCAACCGACCAGCTTTCAAAACTTAAAGACTCAATCCTCGATAAACAGTGCCTTATTTGCCACCAGGGCAGTTGTGGTTCATGCCATGTGAGTAGGCCTGACATCGCTGGTGGTGGATTACAGAGGGGCCATTTTTTCATCAAAAAACCTGACTTTGTCTACAACTGCCTCCCCTGTCATACATCTCCAACTGGCAATGATTTCATAGGTAAAAAAGGGAGTGGAGATATCCATTATCGCAAACACAATATGACTTGTACCAGTTGTCATGGTAACGAAGAGTTACATGCCGCGGCAGAAAAGGGAGACAACAGATTTCATTTCAGTGCCAAGGCAAAGTGCATTGACTGTCATGCAGATGTAAGCAATGGCCCCATCCCTGAACATGTACTGCATAAAAATGTATCGTGTGCAGTTTGTCATGCGGCACCATATCAGAACTGCAACTCCTGCCACATTGCAACTGACAAAGACGGAATAGTCTACTCACAATCATCACCTTCATACAAAAACTTAAAGATTGGTTTAAATCCTGATAAAGAAGGTCCTCGTTTTGTCCTACTTCGCGAAGTTGCTGTACAGCGAGACACTTTTAAAGATACCATAGGCAAAATGCAAAGTTACTCCGCATTACCAACTTACAAGAGAGCCTCCCCCCACACCATCCAGCGCCGAACATGGCAAAGTGCAGACTGCAACCATTGCCACGGAAATAAAGAGCTCTTTCTTACCCAGGATTCAATGCCATTTGATCAAATCGTTATCAACAGACATGTTGCGTTGAAAACCTCCGATGTACCTGGTCCTGTGCAGACGAAGCGATCCTTTATTCTCTCTCCTACTCATCCCGATCCAACCATGCGTGTTTCAATAGAATGGCTAAAAAAACACCAGAAAGATAACAATATCATCATTCTTGACACACGAACCAGAGGACAGTACGAAAAAGGGCATATTCCCGGGGCCTATCACCTCTGTTTCTGTCTCTTTCGGACACCTGCAGAGTCCACACCTCCCTATATGATGCAGACAGCGGAAGAACTTGCCAAAATTTTCGGAGGGTCGCGTCTGGGTCTCACTCCGAAGAAAAGAGTAGTCATATATGACGATGGTCATAGTGGGCGTGGTATTGCCTTCCTTGCCCTACAAATGGTCGGCCATAAAAATATTTCTTTTCTTGATGGCACCATTGATTCCTGGAAGGAGAAAGGATACAAGCTTGCCAAAGGCCGGGCACCTAAAACTAAAGTCAAAAAGTATCCTCTCAGCGCCACACCGGATCTTCTTGTTAATAATCAAGATATCATTAGACTCATGGGTGCAGGACAGGCCATTGTGGTGGACACACGAAATGTAGCACAGCACAAGGGTGATATGCTGAGAAGTGATATCGCCAAAAGAGGTGGTGCTATTCCGGAATCAATTAGTTTACCACTACAAACTCTTCGCAACAGTAACGGTGAACTATACTCCACCAAACGTCTTGCCTGGTTACTTTCCAATGCTGGAATCAGCAATGCTTCAACGGGTAGAACTATTATCACAACCTGTAATACCAATATGCTGGCGGCAGAATTGTATATGGTACTTGAGTATCTTGGATATGCGAATGTAAAGACCCATGATGGTTCATGGGCGGAGTGGGCGGCTGAATTTGACTAAAGCTGGGGAACAACAATCTAACACTGAGTTAATAACAAAGCCCAAGTGCTGAAACATAGGCACTTGGGCTTTGTTATTCTCTAAACACCGAACCGACAACAAACAGAACGAAAACGTCAACGGGAACTCTGTTCAGTAATCTCTGTCCTCAAACTCCTGCTTTTCAACCCTTACTGTTGAAATGTTCAGGTAAGCAAAGCCATCCCCCATATCAATAGCAACGTCTGTATTTTATTCACAAGTCTTTGGTTTCTCAGCATCAAGAGCATATTTCAGAAAAAACTGATGGAGATGCTCCATCTGTGAAGTTGAATACTTATACGTATCAAACTTTGGCATATATTTCTTAAACTTTCTAAAATCACGGTCAAAGAAACGACTCCATGCCTTTCTTGTTCTGTCTGCTGGAGAGATAACAGGTGCTTTATTTTTCTTATGGCAAGCGAGGCATTTCCTGAAAATATACCTCCCCTTTCCAGCATTTCCGGCTTCCATATCAAACTTTTTGCCGCCACTACTTTTGCCAGTTACTACTTTTGATTTCCTCAAAGAAGTGGTATATGTTTTTTTAGGGCTGGTGGCAATCGCAGAGCCACCGCTCCTTTTTGGAGCAGTCTCGACAAGGTACTTATGGATATTCTCCAGCTGCCTATCATTAATACCAACGGCTGAGAAATCATGATCCATTTCTTGCAATTTCTTGTAGTCATCTACAAAAAACGTTTCCCATACTTCAGCACTTCTTTCTTGAGGATCAAGAGACGTCAATCCTTTTTCAGTATGACACGATCGGCAAGTCTGTATGGCGTATTTTCCCCAAAGGGCATTGCCGCCATGTATATCAAATGCCAGTACATTTTGAACTGTAAAAACAAGAAAACCAGCAGCAATCATGGCCGAAGAAAACAGTTTCATACGCTACTCCCTGAAAAGCTATTTGCATTAAAAAAAAACCAATACAGTAAATTTGCCTAACAACATTCAGGAAGATACCGTACCACACAGAAAAACACCAAATAAAAATAGGAACTTCCAGTAGGATTCAACAACTTTTGAATTTCAGCTAGACATTTTTTTATGCCCCTGGAGAATGCTCAGTAAACCCCCAATATGGATAATCAACGATATAGTCGGCAACATGCCCCGGACTATGCTCACGACTGGCAACCAACCACAATCTGTTTTTACGATTTTCACCTGACATAGTCTCCATCTGGTCCCAATCGGGATAGAGCACCATAGCGTTATCCGCACTATACTCAATATCGCCAGAGCCTTTAAACACTCCAAGATGTGGTGTTTCCTGGTAACTCCTGCCATCCCCTCTGGATAATTCGGACACAACAAGAAAAGAAACTCGAAGTTCATCACGGATGGATTCCATTTGCCGCAACCAGGCATCAATACCTGTTCTGCGTTCCGAGAAATCTTTAAAGGGAAGTTTATGCAGACTGTCTATCACCACAACAGTGTACGGTGAGTTCGTCTCATGACGAATAAAATCGATATGACGACGCATGATTTCCGGGTTCACTTGCCTATCATTTATTACCCTGAAAAATTGCAACATCTTCTGCATTTTTTGCGTTGCCAGGTCAAAACGTTTTTTTTCATCAGCTGTTAAATTTTGTGACCTGATCTTCTCAGCAGCAATACGACTCAGACGACAGAGACTGCGTTGATATATTTTTTGTCTGCCATTTTCAAAATCGTAATAGAGCACCGGGATCTTCCGTAAAGCCATTTCAGTGGCAGCCTGAATCAAAAAGGTGGACTTACCGGTTTTGGGAGCGCCTCCAATGATATTGATACCATGAATCCCACCTAAGGCTTCATCAAGTAGTGGAAAACCAGAGCGCAAAGCACTGTAATCACGGCCACCCTCCATTGTAAGCTGTTCCCTGAAGCTCTCATATTCTCTTCTGGGAGTGGCAAACGGAGAGAAAGCACGGGATGTTGAAATCATTGTTGAAACAGCTGCTCGAAAACCGTCACCCTTCTCTTTTGCCATTTGCCAGAGACTATATTCTCTGGCAAGGCCTGCCGGCCACCTGAAAGGGCGTACCTTATAGCCCATGCGAGAAGCTAATACCCTCATACTGACATCGGCTTCCTGAGAATTTGATGTCACAAGAAACAGGGTTTTGATAAAAGCAAAACGAACAGGATCCAGACTTTCAAGAGTTGCTAAATCAGGTACTGCCACAGCGGGATATCCCAGATTTTTCAGCACCAAAAGGGATTCCTCACCAACGCACAGAAAGAGTGCACCATTTTCACATCTGGCAATATCCTGCACATTAAAAATACGATGCTGCTCAGTAAAAAAATCTTCATTGCCATGCCAGAAACTATCTTCTACGCGATCCGGGAAAACACAATGGGCAGCATAACAGTTGCCATCATCCTGAAAATACGGATACACAAGATAACGTCCATTGAAACCAATCCCCAAGTCTAAAAGCACATCATTACGTACGCCCGCGTCCTGAAAACGTGCCTGCAGACTCTCCGTCATGCTCGCCGTATGAACAGTTATTTCATGATTTAAATTTTTTGCGGGATAATCTACATTTTTCAGCAAAATCTCCCGGTCAGGATCAAATCCCGGGATATGAGAAGGGTCAATTCCGGAAAGCCTTGCAAACCAAAGCGGAAAACCACCGGGCACACAATGATTCAGACAGCAAAAATAACCGAAAAAGAAACCATCCTTATTCAGATAAACAAGAAATTTATCTGTTCCATCAAATCCCTTTTCTTTGCAAAATGGACAATCTCCCCGCAGCTGATTATTTACAAGACGACTTCCCGGAAGATGCTGCTGATACAGTTGAAGTGTTGCTTCGCTAAATTCCATATTCGACTCAAGCAATTGCCCGCCCTTTAGCCAACCAGGGATAACAGAGCAGCCTCCGTAAGTTCTTTATCAAAAGAAATATGCACTGAACGACCAAGGTCCACTGAATGAAGATTTCGAACAGCCACAACACGCCCCTGAAGCTTTATTGTTTCTCCGTCATGTTCAAGATACATTGTTACGGAACGGCCCAGGAGCATTCTTGCATGTTTCCTTCTACTGATCCGTGAAACAAAAGAAAGACCTCCCGTCGAGATATCACTGCCAAAACCTTTAACACGAGTACCTTCACTGGAACCATCTTCTGCCAGCAGTTCCATACTCACAGAAACATCAAATGAATGCCTCTTCTCATTACGACGATTGGCACCGGAACTTTGGAAGAACTCCTGCTCGGTACTCACACGTTTACAATAATCCTGAATTTTAGGTTCCAGTGCGGGGTATGTTTCCTTCCACTCCCGAACATTATCAACTGCCAGAGTAGAAAGTTCCACACTACCCATACTTGCAGCATTCAGCGTCCACACGGAATCGTTAAAGAAAGAATCACCACCAAACACCTGACCACTACCGATGGTTTTCACCAGGATTTCATTTTCCTTTTCCTGGTAATACAGTTTCACTCGTCCCTTATTCACAAAGTAAAGACGCCACTGCGGATCACCCTGGTTTACAATATTTTCTTCAAGAGCATAATTTTCATGAACCAATGCATGATAGAACTCATTAAACTCTTCGGTGCTTAACAGATCATAGAGTTCAGACCAGACAATGATATGATCATTAGCTACTCCTTCGGTCTTTGCATTTTCTATATACTCTGCAGCTTTAATAATATCGGCAAGGGCTATGGAGTCGATATCAATCAATCGTAAACGTAATTCCTCAGCCCTCTTAAAGTGCTTTGTATTGGCACTCTTTTCAATAAGCGACAGCAGTATTTTTTTAGCACTTTCCAGTTTATCTTCGGCAAGGAGCCTATAGACATCAGCTTCATCTTCGCTATCAGTGATAGAGTTATAAGCTGTTGTAACGGTGGGGACACTACTTTCAACGACCTCTGGTTCTGGCTTTTCTGATCGTTCTATGGCAACTGTTTTAGCAGGTGATTGTGGTTTTTTTGTTTTTTGGCGCTCTTTTTTCAACTCTTTCAGGATACTGATTGCATTCTTCGCTGCGGCATAACTCTCTTTTCCAAATAATTTCTCTGGAGCATCAACAATTTTCTGTAAAACGGGAACGGCTTTTCCAGAACCACTGGCAGCCAAGGTGTGACAAATTTCTTTAGCCAGCACTTTTTTCCCCTCTCCTTTATACAGTTTACAATCTCGCAAGAGCTCAGCTAAGGGAGCGACTACAGATTCATCAGCCCCCCTTGCCAGACTTTTTACAACCAGAATCTTCATACGCAAACTGACTTTGGGTAAAACCTGGAGTAGATATTTCCCTTTGGATGCTTTACCTAAACGGACAATACACTGCAAACTTTCCTGCTGCACACGAAGATCTTCATGAACCATATACGGCAGCACAACAGCCACATTCTTCTCAGATCCGGTTTCAGCAAGAAGACGGATGATATTTCGTTTTCCATACCAGGGCATAGGGTCTGGAAAACGCTCAAGCAGAACAGGAACAAGCCCTTCCCCAATTTCACTGAGTAATTTCAACAAACGAATACGGTCTGAGCGTTCAACTGTGCTGATAAGTGTATCGAGAAGAAAACGGGCAGCCACTGGCCCCTGCATGGTAATTTTCTTACAGATTATCTCATTTACCGGTCGAATAAAACATTCATCAAGATAAGCCTGCAAAAGAGCAAGATCAACATTTTCATCCTGAATACTTGCGATAACAGACTGTAACTCTGCAACTTTATCGAATGCTCCTGAACGAGTATAATAAAAAATATCGAGGATACCTTCGGCAAGGTCATTGTTGCCAGCACCCCAGGCATAATTCATCATGTCCTGCATCGCCTGTACATATTGCGGATAACTGGAATCCAGAATTTCCGTCTCACGGATTCTGGCAAGACAGACTGGTGTTAATTTTTCAAGCCAATCCCATCGCTTAAGAAGAACCAGTTTCTCGGCCACCCCTCCGACAACTTGAACGAAAGAAGAATGGAGCTCATTACTGTCTTTTCGTAACCCATTCACAACATTCTGAATAATAGCGGCAGCCAGAGACTCTTTATCATTTTTCAAAAGTTTATAAATCGTAGAAGGCAGACTGTTACACACTTCCCTGTTTTTGAGCCCCTCCATATTGCCTGCAGCTAAGGCTTCTATCCCAACCTGAACTCGTTTTGTTTTCCTGCTCTCCTCGGTCTTTGTCAGCAACTCACGAGCCTTGCTTACAGCCAGTAACTGTTTCGCTCGGGAGGTTTTCATAAATCGTTCATAAGCATTTGCAATAACCTGCATCTGAACGCTGCCATCACCTGAAGAAGACACACTCTTTTCGTGCTGTACCACCATCCAACTATACACTCTATTAAGACTCTGCCCGTCAACAGCCTTGATTATCGCGCTATAAAAACTAGAGCCAAAACGTTCAGGATATTCCTGACTAATAAGAATCATAAGAGAAGGGTCATCAAGTACCGGGGCAAGAAGTACTGCAGCCTTTAGTGCATACTCATCATGTTTGTCATTCCCGGCAGTCTGCACCAGTATTCCCACACGTTCAAGCATGTTGCTAAAAGCAGGAGCCACGGAAACCGACTTTTCTTTCTGGAAGATTTGTAACAGGGAATAACATGCTGCGGCAATGCAATGGGATGCGCCTTCCGCAGTTTGAAATTTGTGAGATATCTGCTCCTGAAGCTTGTCTCCTTTTTTCTTCCCGTACAGATAATGAAGATCATCAGGATGGACCTGATTGCCAGCAAGTTCTTTAAGAACGTCATCTACCCGTTGCTTATGAGCCAGCTCTTCCCTGCTTTCACCAGGTGCAACATATTCTTCAGGGAACACATTGCCCAGTTGCAACTGCTCAATAAATGCCCTGCTGCCACCAACCTTCTGTATCTGTTCTGGAGTAACACTAAAAACGGATAGGATTTTTTTAAATTTTAGGAGATCAAAGGTTCCGGTCAAAACCAGCTCATGCAAACCCATTTTCTGGAGTAAATCATTAAAGGTGAGAAGCTGCAAACGTTCCTGGGTAGGTTTGTCCACCGCAATCCCCGCCAGGAGACAGGTGCCATTGTGGCAAGAAAATCGGAGTTGTTCGTGCTCTCGCAGAAAGGACTTAACGCCCAGATAGGCCTTCTCAGTAGAGTTGCGTACCTGAGCAGAGTCAGCGGGATATAAACGAAGAGCAGTAGAAGCAGCATTAATCAACTTAAGCGCTTCCAGACTCTCCTTTTGACTGTCACCATTTACCATAAAAGATCCAAGAACAAGCGGGAAAAGTAATCACCTTTGATAAACTCGTAAAAACCCAGAATTTAGATGGTTAAGTAAAAAACTCCATATCCGAGGCGCAAATATTTTCTATCATTTCGGCGTACTAAGGTACGTCGTAATGATAGAAAATGTGCAGCAACGAAGGAGATGGAGAGTTTTTACGACGCCATCACCTTTGAGTAGTATTAGTAACCTAAAACAAAAACAGAAACATCTTCCTATTTATAGATAGCTACACTCAAAAATGTCAAAAGTCAAGAAAGACACCTGTTATTCTACCGAGTTACCACAAAAACAAAACAAACACCTCCCCACGACCAAATGTATGCCCGCGGACTTACGCTCTAACAACCCCATGGCGTTGCAACATCTGAATGCACTCAACCAGGGGCAGACCAACAACATTTGAATAAGAGCCTTTAACGCAACGTACAAGAAAAGCACCTTTTCCCTGAATACCGTATGCGCCAGCTTTATCAAGAGGCTCCCTCGTTTCCACGTAACGCCTGATAATCTCCTCTGAGAAATCCCAGAACTCGACAGAGGTGGAAACAGAACATACGTCTACGACAGAACACTTGCCATGCATAAGACAAATCGAAGACCACACAACGTGTTCACGATTCCGTAGCATCAGCAACATCTGTACAGCATCTTCTACTCCACTCGGTTTCTCTAAGATGCTTTCGTCACAACAGACCACTGTATCAGCAGCAATGACCCATCTTTCTGGATAGTTTCCTGATACATATGCAGCTTTTTCCATTGCCAGGCGTCGGGTATATTCTTCAGGACCCTCTCCAGAGCCACGTGTCTCTTCAATATCAGATGTTACTACACGGAACATCAGGCCAAGATCCTGAAAAAAAGCCTGTCTTCTCGGAGAGCCGGAAGCAAGGATCATTTCCACTTTGTTTGATAAAATTTGAGTCATATTAGAAATGGCTATTTTTTTGCTTAGATTAAAAATCTCTTCCAATCTTATAATCATTTAGGTATTCTTGTCTAATACTATTGACGAGCAGTGAGCCAGTAGTAACTCTTACACCAGATTATTTTCTGTTAAAAAACACAAGAAAATAATTATATTGGTTTTAGGTTTTAAAAGATTTTTTCGATTTCCGACTACAACGTGACCCTCTTTACCCTAAAAGTCAGATGATGCCCCAGAACGTAGAAACCGCCAAATTTATCACCCAGGATTACAAAAAAGGTGAAACACTCTTTGAGCAAGGTGATATCGGCGATTATATCTATATTATCATAAATGGGAGCGTTGAAGTCAGAAAGGAATCCAAGGGTAAAACAAGCTGCATTGCCAAGGTCTCCAGCGGTGACATTATTGGCGAGATGGCCATACTTACCGACGAGCCACGCTGCGCTAGCGGCGTGGCCCTGGAGCCAACAAGGGTGATTATGGTCAGGGACCGTACCCTGCGCCTTGCCTTGTTAAATAATGACCTGCCGATTTTAAAACCTCTGGCCAGCCAGTTGGTTCTCCGTCTTAAGGAGGCACAGCAACAGGCAGACTACTATCGAAAAAAGTACAAAAAACTGGAACAGGAAGTTGCCCAATTGAAAGACAACCTGCTCCTGTATGAAATCAGAGAAGACAATTAGACTTCTCTACAACTGCTACGCTTTTACGTCATAACAGAATCGGTAACATAACGGATTGTATCAGCTGTTGACACCAGACCGGGAGCCCAGAACAACATTGCGAATACTCAGTGTTTCAGATTATGTAGAGAAAACGCTCCTCGAACGGAAGGACACTCTCCCCTCCCCTCCGGATCTCATTCTCGCATGCGGTGACCTGCCCCCCGAATACCTCACAGATCTCAGAGCATTCTACGAAGTCCCCCTTCTGTATGTAGAAGGCAACCACGACATCAGATACCGAGACTCTCCTCCTGTTGGCTGTTCAAATATCCATGCAAAGGTTATCACCGAACAAGGGTTACGAATTGCAGGTTTTTCCGGCTCACGATGGTACAACGGCGGGCAACATCAATACCACGAAAGCGAAATGAAAAGATGTATTCTAGGCAAATGGTTTCATTTGCTCCCCGCCTGGAAACTGGACATCGTTATAAGTCATGCTCCACCTCGTTTTATCCATGACCAGGAAGATCCATGCCATAAGGGATTTAAAAGTTTCAGGACATTGATTAAGAAGAGGCAACCGAACTGGTTTATCCATGGTCATATTCACAAACTATTCAAAGACCCCGCAGAACGAATTACTTCATTTTACGAAACAAAGGTGGTAAATAGTTATGGCTTTTTTTTCTTCGAAACTGAGTTGGTGGCAAAAGAAGCAACGTTCACAAAAACAACCCAGCCCCCCAAAACAAAGTAACAATGCAAGTAAACATAACTTTGATCAGGTACGGAAAGCTGAAAAAGCATACGAAAGTGTCAAGCGTGGTGTAGCTGCAATCCCCCTTGACAAAATCATTGGCTCTGTAGGTCGTTACACTGACTTTGACCAGCAATTTCGTTTGCAGGGAGCCGGCACCAGCGAACGTTTACGATCCTTAACAGCTGCCATCCAGGCCGGAAAAGCGATTCCCCCTGTCTCACTCTATCAGATAAAAGATAACTACTACATCGTTGACGGTCACCACCGTGTAACAGCGGCCAGAAATCTTGAGCAATCAACCATTCAGGCAACTATTCTTGAGCTGCTGCCATCTGAGGAAACAGAAGAGAACAGATTATACCTGGAAAGAATTGATTTCCGTGATCAGGTCGGACTAAATAGTATGGTGGATTTTACCGAACCAGGCCAGAGTGAGTACCTGTTTCAACAGATAAATACCCATCAACAATTCTTAAAAAAAGAAACGGGAAAGGACGTAAAACTTCAGGAAGCAGGTGCAGACTGGTACCGTACCATTTATTTGCCACTAAAAACACTGATTCAAAACAGTGGACTCCTTCAATCCTTTCCCAACCGAACCGTTGATGACCTCTACCTTTACATTTCCACGCACCAATGGCAGCGGGCATCGAAACGACGCTATGGAATCGGCATCGATGAACTTATCCCTCGTGATATGGAGGCATTTCGCACAAAAATGGCACAGAAACAGATTGAAGAATATCCGGAGATGAAACGTGACATAACTTTTTTCATCCTGATTAATGTGGATGGAACACAAGAGCATCGCTTAATTGACAAACTTTTTGCCCTTCCGGAAGTAGTCGAGTTACATTCCGTTCACGGTTCAATCGATTTGATCCTCAAGGCCGTTCTCAGCCGTGACTTACTGGCATCAGATGCAGAAGTTATTTCTAACTTCACTCACTCATCCCTGCGGCGCATGAAAGGGGTTATGTCGACTCAAACATTAATTCCCGGACTATCCCTTGTAAAGCCCTGTACAACTGGAGCAAATTGCGAACAATACCAGCGTTGAACAATACGCACAGGATGGCTATGTCAGGAAGAGAAGATTCTCTTCACGGAACTTCGAAAATACCGAAGCAACTGAAAACGGACGGGACTCAAGCGACGAGGTATACGAAAACTGGAATTTGCAAAAGCATCAGGCAGGAGAGCTGGAAAATCGATCTCATCAAGGGTGGCCCCTGGCAAACCCTGCGCCTCAGCCTCCACCGCCAGAGGAATCTGTTGTTTTTCAACACCTAGCACTTCAAGCATAACTCTGTCCAACGCCACAAAGTTCCTTGAAAGCGCCACACAAGAGAGAGACAAGGGGCTTCCATTTACCGGTCCCACTCTGTTCATAACAGTAATGCCGTCAGCAATACCAATGGTCGGCGGCAACAATTTACAAAGATCAAGGATCATCTCGGCAAAGCCATGATGGGTTCCACCGTGTGTCATATGTAACAGGGCCTTACGCGCACCAAGTACAATACCAAACACATTTTTTACTGCCACGGTTATCCCCATCTGCTGATGTGCCTTAACCCTTGGCAAGTTCACAAAATAATCACAATCCAGCGCTTCAGCAGCAACCGTCACCGTGAGACCACAATCAAGCTGCCGTATAACTTTTGTCTGAAACTCAAGCAACGATACATTCAACCCTGAAAGAGCTGCTACAAAACCATGCTTTCTCAACACATGTTTTGCACTGCCAAAAGCTGGGGAATCGCCAAGAAGCACAGTGGCACCACGTTCTAAAAAACAGTTGGCAACTGTTGCCACAAACTGAGGACAAGAACAGGCAAGTGGTGGAGCAGAGGCGCTGATCAAATTTGGCTTTAGAAGAATCTTCTTGCCAGAGCAATCAGAGGGAATCTGTAGTACATCCAGATGTTTTTGCAGTAAAGAGTACAAGGCCTCATGCGTATAAGTGTGACACAGGTCAAGACAGACTGGAATGCTAAATGGACTTGTCATATATCATTATTGATGGCGTCGTAAAACTCTCCATCTCCTTCGTTGCTGCACATTTTCTACCATTACGACGTACCTTAGTACGCCGAAATGATAGAAAGTATTTGCGCCTCGGATATGAAGTTTTTTACTTAACCATCTAAATTCTGGGTTTTTACGAGTTTATCATTAGGTGAATTCAGTTTCCAAGTGCACCACCAGTTATTGAGTTGAACACCTCAAAAGAAGTCCTATAACTGAGGCACTTTCTTGGTCTATGATTGAGGATTCTGACTGCTTTTGCAAGCTCTGAGTCTGTGACCATTAAAAAGTCCGTCCCTTTAGGGAAAAAACGTCTCAACAAGCCATTATATTTTCATTGGTACCTCTCTCCCAACTTGCGTATGGTTTTGCAAAATACACGCGTAGCAGCAATTTGCCTTCCAGTTCACTGAAGCGACTGTTTTCACTTCTGTTATCGAGTGTCAATGTTTTACGATAATTATCCGGTATCCGTCGAAAAAGGTGCAAACTGACATCATTGAATGAAGTCGCTGTACCATCTTCTGCTTTCCCAGCAAGGAGGTAACGTGATTTTCGCTCAACATGGGCCACCAACCGTCCT
>JAFLJS010000019.1 GCA_022712895.1 Desulfocapsa sp. | reverse complement strand
CACATGCTCTATCATACACTTTTTCCTTAGTCACACCTGAGGAACCAGAGCTTATGGCAGCTTTTGCCACGGCGCCACTTACATTATCCGGTGACACTCCATTTGCAGTCTCTTTTGATGCAGCAGCCTCAGCAGGAAATATTACATCTTACCTATGGGACTTTGGAGATAACAGCTCTGGAAGTGGCGGCCAGACAAACCATACCTACACCACCCCAGGCACCTTCACGGCACAGCTCACCATCGCCAATAGCAGCGGAGCCACCAGCCAGAAGAATGTGATAATTACGGTTGACCAAGCGCCAATTGCCGCCATTAATACTACCCCCACGTTGCTATCCGGTGACACTCCTTTTACAGTCTCTTTTAATGCAGCAGCCTCAACAGGCGACATAGCCACCTACGTTTGGGACTTTGGAGACAGTAGTTCTGGAAGCGGTAGCCAAACCAGCCACACCTACAATAGTACAGGTACCTTTACAGCATTACTCACTGTTACAAGCAGTAACGGAAGTATCAGCCAGAAGAATGTTACAATCAACGTTGCACAAGCACCCGTAGCCGCTATCACCACAACTCCCACCACACTAACAGGAGATGTTCCCTTCGCAGTTTCTTTCGATGCAACTGGATCAACAGGAGACATAACCACTTATACCTGGGATTTTGGAGACAGCAACTCTGGAAGCGGCAGCCAAACAAGTCATACGTACAACACGACAGGCACTTTTACGGCACTTCTCACGGTTACAAGTAACAACGGAAGTACCAGCCAGAAAAATGTTACAGTTACTGTGGCACAAGCACCAATAGCAGCCATCGCCACCGATCCAACCACATTAACAGGAGATATTCCCTTCGCAGTCTCTTTCGATGCAACTGGATCAACAGGAGACATTAGCTCCTACGCATGGGACTTCGGGGACAGCAGTTCTGGAAGCGGCAGCCAAACAAGTCATACCTACACATCTGAAGGTACTTATACAGCACGTCTCACTGTTACAAGTAGTAACGGAAGCACCAGCCAAAAAGATATCACCCTTATTGCCACAACACTCGCGACACCAACAGAAACTTACAATATACATCTGGAATGGTCTTACGATTATCAACCAATCGATGGACGCACGTTAGCTGGCTACAATCTCTACAAAGAAGGCGTGAAAGTTTGTACTAACAACACTCCTGCCGATAGAGCAATGGACTGTAGTTTTACATCCCAACCAGGAACTTTTGATTTCACCATTACTGCATTTTCCAGTGATGGCTACGAGAGTCCTCACTCAACACCATACTCTTTCACCTTAAGCGATATCATCAACCTCGAGCTTGAAGCCACCTTTACCACAACCCCAACCGTACTCGCAGGAAACGTGCCTTTTACAGTAGCCTTCGATGGCACCTCATCACCCAATGCAGTTTCTTATAAGTGGGTTTTTGGAGATGGCGACATAGCAACTGACAACGCAACAGAACACACTTTTACAGCAGCAGGCACATTCACCAGTACCCTGACAGTGACTGATAACGAAGGTCATACCAACGCAAAAAGTGTTACTGTAACGGTCACTGACGCACCAGTCCAAAATACCAACCCAATCGCTATTATTGGATCATCCACGGCCATTGGAGATGCCCCCCTCACCGTCTCATTTGAAGGAACGGGATCAAGTGATGCTGAAGGGCCAATAATTTCTTATTTCTGGAACTTCGGGGATGGTAGCCCAACTGCAACAGGAGGCACAACATCACACAGCTACACCATAGCAGGAACCTACTATGCCTCTCTCACGGTAACTGATAGTCAGGGTGCCACAAATACCACATCAACACCAATTATTATCACTGGCCAAGCTGTAGCAAACCAGGCACCAACTGCAATACTTTCTGCTTCAATCACCGAAGGAAGCGCACCTCTTGCAGTAAACTTTGATGGCAGCTCATCTACAGATCCCGAGAATGCGCCACTCACTTACAGCTGGAATTTTGGCGATGGAAGTAATGCAGAGGGCGCAATTGCTGCTCACACCTACACCATATCCGGATCGTTTACAGTGACACTCACAGTAACAGACAATATGGGAGCCACTGCCAGTGCAACAACTACAATAAACAGTAATACCCCTCTTCAATTTAAAATAGAACTGGGAGAGGTCGAGATTGACAACAACTGGGTACGGGTTACGATTGAAGAACAATTTACCCAGCCTATTATTGTTGCAGGACCTCCAAGCAGAAATGGTAGTGATCCATGTATCATCCGTCTAAGGAATATAGACACCACAGGGTTTGACATTCGTATTCAGGAATGGGACTATCTGGATGGTACTCACGCAAAAGAAACCATTGCCTATCTCATCATGGAAAAAGGCAGCTTTACTCTCCCTGACGGAACAATGGTCGAAGCTGGACAATTTGATTCGCCAGATGCCGAGTTCAAATCTGTCTCTTTCAACAAAGCCTTTAATGCAGCACCGATCATAATGACATCTATTGCAACCTTTAATGAGGAAGATGCGGCAACAGGTCGTTTAAAAAACATCACCACCACATCCTTTGAGCACAAAACTCAGGAGCAGGAACTATCCCTCAGTGGACATCAAACTGAAACCGTCAACTATATTGCATGGGAAACCTCCCGAAACAATATGGGCGGCTTCAGCGTTATTGTGAATAAAACTGGAGATAAGGTGAGAAACCGCTGGTACACCATTGCCTATGGAGAACAGCTTTCGAACCTGCCTATATTCCTTGGAACGATGCAATCTCAGGACGGGTCAGATACTGCAGCTATTCGCTACACAAATAAGACAACCAGCGAAATTCAAGTTATGGTTGAAGAAGAGCAGTCAGTAGATGATGAAACCAGGCACACTTCGGAAACAGTAGGTTACTTTCTATTCTTTTCCAATTAATTACAAATTGTAAGAAATGAAAAAAACAATATTTCAACATTTACTACCTAACTATTAAGGGATATCAGACTATGAAAACTCCTCACGTACAGCTATCCGACCTTTTAAAAATAACCTTACTGTGTTTTCCCTTACTATTAATTCCATCTCTATCGTATTCAAGAGATATTGATTTCCTATGGACGGCAAACCCTGAACCTGTAACCAGTTACAACCTATACTATAAAACAGATTCAAACAGCGATGTTCCTTATGACGGGACAGGAGCAAATGAGGGTGACTCACCAATACCTGTAGGAAAAGTCACCTCATTTACAGTGACTGGATTATCTCCAAATGAAACATATTATTTCGTCCTAACGGCGGTGAATGATACAGAAGAAAGTGAGTTCACATCACCTCCAGCGACTTATGAACCGATTTTAATGCCAAGTCCAACGATAACCATAATGTCTCAAAATTGACAACAAATCGTTCACAATATCTTTATCTCAGCATTTCACAGACCATCACGTAATTTCAAAAGGAGTTGATCATGCGACGGATCATATTTTACAGCCTCTTTACAGTTCTATTCTTCATTTCTGCTAGTATTAGTGGTGCCGTCCAAATTCCTACCGGCTTCCCTGACAGTTCTGATGCCTTCCCCCCTCCTGAAGTAAGTTTAACTGTGCTGGGTGCAGCCTCCAGAACAGAAGGTGTCGCTCCGTTAAGTGTTTTTTTCAATGCTAACTTAACCGCTAGTACAGCAACTAACCGAAGTTTTCATGATCTTGATTATAAGTGGAGTTTTGGCGATAGCGCAGCAGGCAATTGGCCTTATAGCGGCGTTTCTAAAGATGAGGCTAAGGGTGCTGTTGCGTCTCATGTGTATGAGACTGCGGGGACATACACTGCTACGCTTGTGGTAAGAGATTCTGGTGGTAATGTTGTGACAGAGAAGGGCGAAACATACACTATTACGGTTAAAGATCCAGATGTAATATTTTCAGGGACAGCAACTACCTGTATCAGCACTAACACAGATTTTACGGGGTGTCCGGCTGACGCTAGGAAGATAACCACCTCTGACATATCTGACCTGTTTGACTATACTGGACAAAACAAAAGATTACTGTTTCATCGTGGTTCATCATGGTCAATAATCTCAAATATTAGTTGGGGCTGGAGAGACTCACCTGGAGATCCTGCAATCATAGGAGCATATGGTTCATGTACTTCCCCTGACGAATTAGGGATATGCTCAAATGCCCCGTTGATTACGATAGATGCAACTAATATTTCTTTCTTCACCGTCACATACAAAGTAAATTACAGAATCATGGACTTGAGTATTGATGTCCCTGGTGATAATACAGCAACGTATATGCTATACGGTAAACAGGGTGTAAAACAGTTCTTAGGGCTTAGATTGAAATCCGATGGAGCTTACATCGGGATGAACATAGGAGCATACAGGAAGAATGATGCAGACTACCAAGATGATATAACGATTACATCTTGTTCAATCACTGATACCGATAGACAGAATATTTATATAGGTAGTGAGAGATTATCTATAACGGGAAATCATTTGTTCGACTCTAGGTATTCACACGATCTAAGGGTGTGGCTTTCCTATCTTGGTGTTGTTTCACACAATAAAATCTCTGGCACAACCCTGCTCACCGACCAAGGTAAACATGCCCTTAAGCTTCATGGCCCTCAGGAGTCACAAGTAGGTACTTACGCAGAAACAGGAAGCAGTGGTGTAAGAAATCGTAGTGAATTTAATATGGTTTCGAATAATATTTTTGGTAGGTCTGGGCCTTGGACTGTATCAATAGGCCCAGAAGGAGCTACTTATGATGAACGTATTACCGATCTTATATTTGAAAAGAATAAGGTAATTGCTGATTATGGAATACAAAGCATTGGTTCATCCCTGGTCCAAGTGGGGACTATGGCTGAAGGGCGGTATATGTCATTAAGGAATAACATATTTGATGGTACCGGAGGAACTACAGGTTATATAGGTCTCTATATTTCCAGGCGAGGTGTAGAACCTCCACCAGATTATTGCAGTGTTTATAACAACACGATCTATAGGTCTGAAACCGCAACAACAGCGTCTGGTAATATTGGAGTGAAGATAGGATCTTCCGCGACCAACACTCTGGTCAGGAATAATTATGCATCTTTTCCAAATATAACTGGTACAGTTGAAGTTGTTGTTGATGATTCTGGCGTATCAACAATGAGTGATAATGTATACACAAGGACTCCTTACTTCATCGCCCCAGACAATGTCGATCCATTACAAAGAGACTTCCATACAACTCAAGTGACAGGAACAGGTTATACCGTTCCATTGCTAGATGACTTCGATGGCAAATCACGTATTGCAGATGACACGTATGATATTGGTGCATACGAATATTAGTACATACTGTACTCTCCAGCTTTGTACATCTTTTTTCTTGGAGAGTACAGTCAAGTATCTCCTTAAAGTTTGGAAACAATCCACTGAAACTTACCACTGTGTGACAATGGCATATCGTCAACTTGCTGAACAACTACCCGACAATCTACTCCCATCTCCTTGACAAGAGAGCTTACAACAAAAGATTTATCCACAGAAGAGATGGGCTCTGAAGCAAACAATTCAATTCGGAGCTCGTTAATCTTTTCCTGGATCACCCTGAACTGTGTTACAGAAGGAAGTCCGTCAAAAAGATGCGTAAAATAGAGCCCATGCAGTACTCCACCACCAGGTATTTTAATAAATGCATGGGAACGCCCACCGACTGATGAAATAAGCGGAAGTGTTCTGCCACAGGTACAGGTCTCGTTGGAAGGAACCACAACGTCACCAACAGCATATCTAATGAGAGGAACAACATAATCATTGAGATTCGTGACTACGACCTCTGCTTCTTGACCTGCTGTTGGGTGATCACTATTTTTCAGAAACTCGAAAAAAAGATTTTCGTGATTTAGATGAAGCCCACCCTTGGGGCATTCAAAGGCAATGATTCCGACCTCGGAGCAACCATATTCACAAATCGTTTTACAGCCGAGTACTCGTTCCACCAAAACTTTCTGTGCTTCAGGAAATGCCTCTCCGGTATAAATCGCATACCGCACTCCAAGCGCTAAACCATCCAATCCTAAGTCATCTAAAAGTACGCAAAAACGAAACAACCCGGAAGAAATGGAGCGCATGCATTCGGGCCTGAACTTTAAGAGGTCATGATATATTGTTTCCACATTGGTATGATCTAAAGAATAGGTATCTATCAGCCTAATATTCTTCAAAGACCACGACCATTGCCTTTTCAAAACCTGCATCCGCCCCAGCAAAGTATCACTTACGTCCCGAACACAACTCCAAACCATTGCTTCTCGAATTCCATAATCTATCCCCCACCAGCGCCGTCCTCTCGCTAAGGCAGCATAGGTGTTTGCTGCTATAGAGTTTTTATCTAGCCGAAAAGCGAAAGGTTCACCTGTGGATCCACTGGTTTTCCACACATCAAAAGGACGCTTCTGATCATCAGAGAAGAAGCGGATATAATTCTCGCGCAATGTCTTTTTGGTGACGATGGGCAGAGACTCCAATACGCTTTCATCACGAATATCTTTTGCCTTCACACCGATGTCTAGAAAAGCGTCACGGTAAAAGGGTACATGATCAGCACAATGCCTCAACAGTTTCACCAGCTTAAGCCGTTGTAACTCATTCCTTTTCTCAATTGGCTGCCATTGGGACCTCTCGAGATCTGCCAGGTAGGGTTTATAATCCCAACCTTTAGCCAACTGCACTGAATCGTAAAACAACTTTGCAAGAACCTTATTCATAACAACTCTTCGTACAAGTTTTGAACCTGCTTTGCCACCATAGGAGTATCCCAAAGTAACCGGGCTCTTTTACTAGCTGCCCTTCCCAAAGCATCTCTTAGGGAAGGGTCGGCAAGCAGTAAAACTAGACGATCTGCCAAAGCGGAGATACTACGACACTCTACCACATAACCAGTGACTCCTTCTTGCACCATCTCAGGTACGGCACCTACACGGGTTGCAATAACGGGTAATCCGGCCGCCATTGCCTCCATTAATGATAGAGGCATATTTTCGACATGAGACGGCATCAGGAATATCCCTGTACGAACCAGCAGCTCATCTTTGGCATCCCCAAAAACCGGACCAAGAAATTCTACGTTTTTTATCACACCAAGCTCTTTTGCCCTATTTTGCAATTGTCGCAGAGCACCCTTATCTCGTTCTGCACCGGCAAAGAGAAATTTGATCTTTGGATACTTTTGAGCAACCTTTGCTGCAACATCAAGAGCATCAAAATGCCCCTTCCTATTACATAAATTTCCCAGCAAGAGGATATCATCAGTATTCCTCTTGCGTTTAACATGAATTGCCTCCAAAGCTGAACAATCTACGGAATTCGGGATAATCGCAGTTTTCGCTTTTGGTTCAATTTGCAAAATGACTTTTTGCCAATGACGAGACAGTACAACCACACGGTTGGGTAACCGTAACAGTCCACAAATCATTTTTTTCTCTATCCGGCTAGCTTTATCAAACTCCGTGTCAAAGTTCCCCCCATGTATCCTTAAGATAGATGGACGACCCAAAAACTTTGCGGTAACAACAACCGCCGAATTTTTCAGAAAATCTCTTCCACTGACAGCATGCACATCAACTAAATTAATACGCGAAAAAATTAGCTTCCTGGCTGTTGTTGAAGCTAGACAAAAAGCATTAGCTAGACGGTGCAATAACTTCCTGTCAATGGCATTCTTCCTTGCAGTACTGACAACATCAATCTCAAAATCATCATTGAGGCATGTTTTCAGCAAGTTATTAACTGCTTGAGTAATACCACAAGGAATAGACGGTGGTTGCAGCGACCCATAAATAACTACTTTTTTTTTCGCCACTTTTTAAGAACTCCCTATACTGGCAACTTTATGGAACATAGTATATTTTCACTAGCGGAATGCTTGGACAATCTCTGATTCACCAATGCACTTATTGTAGCTTTTAAATTATTATCCATATGAAATCGATGATATAGCTTTTTTGCAAAAATTATTGTTCTATCAGCTTCAGGCTGCATGGCATAGACATGACTTTCAATCAATCGAGCCATCATCTGCGCATATTTTTTTTTTGACACCAATTGTAACAAGGGACGACATGCAACTTCAAAATCAATTCGCACGAGCCGTCCAGTGGATGCAACCAAAAAGTTACGTAGATGATTGTCAATATCAACAAAACCAAGGCCTACAATATTCTCAGTTATATCAAGGAGTTCATCTTCAACAGATGCAATAACATCATCTTTTTTTTTCAACCTGAGAAAATTTAAGTAATGCCCTACGGGTTTTGTTTCCCCCAAGTCCTCCATCACCATAACCTCACAACTACCACCATGAGACACAGGTAAATTCTCAAAACATAACGGTACTGGCACAGGAACCTTATGAGCATACAACTGACAATGCATATCCCATTCCCGCCGCCCATTACTCATTCGTAAAGCATTTTTTATTTGCTCATACAAATTCTTGCAATGCCATACCTTTACGATCGTAGAACTACCATCATCATGCAACATGCGAAGCACTTCACCACGCCCCCCAAGTCGCTTATAGAGACAGTCAAAACCACGTTTCTGCTCTCCATTAAGATATTTCTGCAATCTTTTTTTTGCTTCAGGAGCAAGAAAATGATTCATCTTGTTTTTCAACTCCAAGACACTATGTTAGTGTTCTGCACAGGCTGCCAATGGGAAGCACTCGTTTCATTTATAAGTTCAGTCGCCCTCATTTTACCTCGTAATAAACATGACCACTGGTATTTTCGCAAGAAAACCCTGAAATGCCTATCCTCCAATCGCTCCTGTCGCGACAACATACTTTTCACATACCCCCACCACATAGCTACCCCACCAACAATATATGGAGGACGTGTCATACGATATAATGCCGAAGCTGTCATGTATGAAAACCCAGTCCCCATAAAGTATTGACCAAAACCGTGACGCATGCGGCCTGTTAACATCCCACGATGACTGGAACCCATGGGACGTAAATGAACAAAACGTAGATCGGGATCATTCCAACTACAAGCTATCCAGCCTAACATCCTGCATCGGTGGCCATCTATTGCATCCCACATCACCTGCTGAACAAAACCGCCAATTTGCTCAAAGCACTCTTTGCGGAATAATTTAATCATGCCTACCGAATTTTCGTCACCGCACTTTTCACTTACCAAACGACCACTTTTCTTCTCAAGAAAGTATGGTTTCCCACTACAGGTCCCTAATCTCGGATTTTCTGCAAATCGTTTTAATAAAATTTCAAAATATTGAGGGGGCAACTCGAGATCCAAATCCAACTTGCATATAAATTCAAACTTGTCTTTGTCAACGCTATTATAGCCACTATAAAAAGCTTCAATAACCCCAGGCCCAACACTTCGTCCCCCGCGGTCATCACGGCGTAATATTTTTATAAAGTCATATTTACTCGCATACTCCGCCAAAATTTCAGGCGTACTATCCGTAGAACCATCATCGACAATAACCCACAGGGTAGGTCTAAGAGTCTGTCCAATCACACTGTTGAGAGTACGTGACATAAATGAGGCTTCGTCACGACATGGTGAAATAAGAAGAAAACTTTTACTATTCTCCATAATTTTTCCTTTAAGCACACATAATTTTTCGATAAAAAACCTAGAAATCACCTTCGTAGTCCTGGGTACTGATTAGTCAACCTCAACTTAGTTCTGTCAACAGAAAGATGCCCCAAAAACGAGCGATGCTGCCTTTGGTCAATATCCATCCTCCGTAAAGTAAAGAGAGAGTCGTTTGCCTTATTATGCCCCCATATCGTACTCACGGCATTCGTATAGCCACTGTCACGGGCGATTCGAACACAGTCAGCATTAAAATCACCATTGGGGTAACAGAGTGACGTTACAGGAACGCCAATTTCCGCCTCAATCTGATCTTTGCTATGTTCGATTTCATATGCCAGTAATTTCTTAGGTAGTTGTGGAAGAATAGCATGGGAACAGGTATGTGAACCAATCTCGTGTCCAAACTGGCTCAACTGACGGACCTCTTTCCACGTCATAAGACGCGCCCATTGTGGCCAACTTTCATGAGGCACATTTTGAACCAGCCACTCAACCAGGTCCGACCGCTCATCATTCGATATTGATTTCAGACCATTAACTAAAAAAGAAGGGGAGTAGGCATAACCGAGCAAACCAGATGGTAACTGACTTAACCATCCCTCTTGCTGTTTCCTTGACGCTCCAGAAAAAAATAAACATCCAAAACCCACCAGATCATGCCATATCAAACGATTTGTTTCAACAGGACTGCTTGGAATATAGAAAGTTGCCCGACAGTCATAATGCTCCAGAACAGGCTGAGCATATTTATAGTTATCCCATTGGCCATCATCAAAACTTATCCCTAAAAGAGGGGACGAACTCTCTTGTGAATAAAACTTATCTATCATAGAACTGATTGTCCCAATTTGGAAATACGGTCTAACAACATCAAGAAGCCAACTCAGCTCGTCGGGCGTAACAACCAAACCGGGATACGGATATTCCTCTCGAAGCCTGCCAGGCAGGCAACGATGAAATGTAAACAATACAAGCCTGTTACTGCAACAACGTCCAATATTTGTCTTTCCTGAAACATTGGCAAGCCAAGCATAAATATCTACTATTATTTTTTTTAAATTGTACAACTATACCTGCCCAAAAGATTGAGTTAATATTCAATTATCTGAAACTTATTTTGACGAATTACTCGTTTCAGAAAAATAAACTGACCAATGAGTTGAGGACATTTCCCAATAACGGTAAAAAAAGCGTACAAAGCTGAACTTTTCCAGTTATCCAACTGAATATTAACATTCAAAAATATCCTAAAAAAAGAAACTGGATACAAAAAGAGCAAAAGTCCGAAATTATTATCAATGAAAATGATCAAAAAAACAATAAACAACGGGATAATTAATGCCCATAGCCATATTCGAAGTGATGCTGCAAGACAAAAAGCTTCTTTTTCTCCACGATGAAGCGCATAACAATGTGCATATGCGTGACCACTGCGGAGAGTCCGTCTCCACCATTGACCGAAGCTACTAATTGATGCATCATGGAAAGTCATCAAGTGCGCTATACGTTGAATACAACCACCATGATGTCTCAAACGATAGCAAAGTTCTGGCTCTTCTCCAGCAATAACTACAGGATTAAAACCACCTACACTTTGAAACGCCACAACCCTCACAATAAAATCACCACCACAAGAGGCCGCCTCACCAACCGGGGTATCCCACTCAATATCACAAAGCAAATTATAGACACTCTCTTCAGGGTGAATTTCTTTCCGCCTTCCTGAAACAACGGAACAGCCAGGAGCACCATCCATATATTTTAATCCAACAGCAATCCAGTCATTTGCCAAAGTACAATCACCATCAATAAACTGAACATACTGAATACCAGGATCATCATTAAGTAACTTACGGAAACCCTCATTTCTAGCCCTCCCTGCACTAAAAGGAATACTCATATCAAGAGCAACAACACAAACCGCTACAGATTCGGCATATTCAACACTTCCATCGCTAGAGCCAGAATCAACATAAACGATTTTCACAGCCTGCCCTAGCACACT
The DNA here is from genome assembly GCA_022712895.1 of Desulfocapsa sp. GTDB lineage: Bacteria > Desulfobacterota > Desulfobulbia > Desulfobulbales > Desulfocapsaceae > Desulfocapsa. The sequence goes on along the minus strand of JAFLJS010000019.1, from coordinate 17,375 downwards.
GTCCAAGCATGCTTTCAAACGATCCCCTTCGTTTCGACCAATAATAACAACACCAAGATGACTGTATTCTTCAATACTCATGATTTTACCCAAACGATCTTCTGCGTCTCAGTTACTATTTGTTTGAAATTACAGCAGTTAAGTTCCATACCCAGCCTACCACCTAATTTGTATAGATCTTTATCAAATATTTCTTCAACATATTGTTGTGCATCTAAGCAAAGTACTGGACGTTCCTTCATAGCCCATAATAATCTGATTTTTGTTCGTAGCTTTTTAGGTATAAAAGTTTTCCTTATAACACGAAGTAGAGGGTTCTCAACAATAGCATCACGCCAGGAACAAACACGGACACGTTCAGCCGAGACATTACTTTTCACAGTGTCATCCCAAGATGGTTTTTCAGTAACATTTAAAAAATCAAAAACTGCTTGTAACTCATGCTGAGGGTTTTGACGCAATCGCTCGACAAAAAGAGGTAAAACTGCAGCGGTCGAAAACCTGTCAAGATAGGGCTCAAGCTGCATATTATAGCAGCTATAATTAATCAACTCAGGGAAAGAGTAGACAGCCTCATTTATATCACAAGAAATAACACCCTCTGACCACTGATGTATATAGTGAGATATTAATCTGTCCACAGGGTGACGCATAACATAAATAAACTTGCATAGATCAGGATAATTTAGAGTGATACGATTTATTGTATCCGGGTAATCTGGCAATTTGGTATAGTGGGTACTAGACTCTCCTCTGAGTTCATCATGGCCTGCGTTGGAGAACAACTCGCCATACCAACCAATCCCTTGAGAATATATCTCATCATTACTAAAGAAATTAGGTTCTTTCGGGTCTGTCATAAAAAATGCATCATGCTGCTCAAGCTGATTGTGCAATGTGCTGGTGGCACACTTCATCCCTCCTATAATGACAAAATCTGGGCCTTTTACTTTTTCCAACATACTAACCACACTCGTCATCGCTTCCAGATATCAACAAATTGATATTCCGGCACACTTCTCTTCCGTCTCAGCAGCAACTCTTTCGTCCAAGAAAGCGTTCGTCCTGCAAGCCAGCAGATATTGCTCGACCACCATCCGACCACAGTATAAAATTTGATAAAATATCGGGAACGAGATTTATAATAATATTCTGGTAATCTCTTTTGCTCCCTCTGTTTTTTTTTCAACCCTGAACTCTGCCCCCTCAAGTGAACAACACGAGCAGATGGCCAATTAAGCAATGCAAATCCCGCCTTTTTTGCCCGGCGACAAAAATCAACATCTTCATAGTACATAAAATACCCTTCATCCAGATAACCTATCTTTTTAAAGACATTACGTTTTATCAATACACAGGCAAAACTTGTCCATTCTGGCCAAGTAACCTCTTGTCTAACTCTCAGTGGAACATCATATTTTTTAAACATCCTGGTAATCGGCCAAGTACTTGCTGAATTAATCAACTCGGAAAGCGGGGAATGAAAATGAAAACAGGATATTTGCGGTTGTTCATCTGGCCACTCAAGGCGAGGACTCAAAATTCCAACATGAGGATATTCTTTAATCGCCAGCAATAACTGGTTGATAGCAGTGGGGCTGAACAGGGTGTCAGCATTGGCTAAGAGGTAGTATTCTGCTTGCAGTGCCTTGATGCCAATATTGTTTCCTGCTGAGAAACCTCCATTAGTTGAAGATGGAATAAGGGTAATAAGGCCGGCTAGCCCCTTCTGTTTAATTGCAGCATCCAACATAGTTAAGTCGTCCTCTCCAGACTTGTTGTCAACGACAACTATATGATCGCAAGAATGATTAATTTGCTCGACAAGTGTATCAATACAATCCAAAGTTAGGACTGCTGTTCGATAGTTTACAATAATTACGCAAAGTCTTTTTACTTCACCGTTGCTTAGGTTTTCCTTGGTAGATGCCATAAATAATTTTTCTATTTTAAAGTAAACTGTCCTTTTTTTGAACTGTTGACGAATGTTGAAAACACCTCAAATGGCGTTTGTTTGTCCAGAGATGAATGTTTCTTTTCCTTGTTGTAGGTAGTCGAAGTACCTGCCTAAGTCCCCGACACAGCACATGGCCATCTGAAGTAAGCCTTGGGGTAAACGTCTTCGTATTTTACCGTCCACCACAAACGTTCAGTGAAGACGTTCAAGAGTCGACTAATTGCTGCCTGCTTCTATTGGGACAGCAGGTATCCCTACGACTGTGATGCCAGAAGCTATATTCTTGGTAATAACCGCATTTGCACCGATAAAAACATTATTTCCAATAGTGACAGGGCCGATAATCTTTGCACCTGCACCGATATCAACATGATAACCAAGCCGCACCCCACCTGTGATCGTTACCTGTTGAAAAATCAGACAGTTTGCCCCAATAATGACATCAGGATGAACAACTATACCATTTGGATGGGGAATCAAAAGACCACCACCAATATTACCCGTATTGAGTGGTATATCAGCACCTGTAACCACCGACCAGAAACGAAATTTCAAAACAAACCATTTTTTTAACATCTGCTTTAAAGGGTTTCGAGATTTGTCAATCACCTGATAAGCACGAATAACCCTTAGTAACTGACGACCTGGGTCCCAAAAGCGTCTTGGCTTTTCCCGTCCTAGCATGGGAATATGCCAGCACAAATCTGCTTTGTTTCCAGTAATTGATTTACTATTCCCATTTTCAACCATTACAGAATTACAATACTCTTTCATTCTTTTTTTGCTCTAAGTAGATTGTGAGCAATGCGCCCGATGTCACGACATACACGGAATTCAACATTCCATTCAACAATAAATCGATCATAAATAAAACAACGACTAGGCTTAATACGATTAAATACAAATCACTCTCGTAAGTACCCATAGTGTGCTTAATCTTCCTCAGCACCAACCATGGCCCCAGTAGCATGCTGCCGAACACACTTACAAGCCCAACAAAGCCTCTTGAACGCATGGCTATGAGCCAAAGAGAATCTATAGTCATCTTCATTTCCGCACCGGTTTCAGGATTAATAGGTTTCCCGCGACTATGCCCCGCCCAGCCAAACCAAGGCCGTTCGAGTGCTCTATTAAAAAATCCTTCCTCTTGGTTTAAGCGAAAAACCAAAGACTCGACACGTTCCTCACCAGTAAACCTAGCAACAACTTCAGCGATATCACTTACAGTCACATAATTATTCGTACGCAACACAAGATATGAAGGAATTAACAACATAAGCCAAATCACAGCTCTACTTCTCTTGTTGCTAGTTTGTCCGCCAACATAAAAAAGGGCACACCCCACCACAAGGGCAAAAAAGCCATTAACTGATTTACAGAAAACACAAGTTACGACCAATGACACAAGAATAATCGAAGCAGGGACTCTTTTTATGTGAACCAACTGTTTACCCCGCCACAACCAGAATGTAACAACTGATGTAACAGCCATCCAAAGAGAAACCATTATTCCATGCTGCATGAAAACAATGGGGCGAAAAGCTCCTTGACGAAAATGCTGTTGCCATGAGTGTGGGAAGAACCCATAAAGCATTTTACTGAGTTGTGGGCTCATTCTTACCTCAAAGAGACACAAAGGCACATACAGTAACCCACCAATAATTATGCCAATACAAAGCTCTCGTACAGAAGCCATATCACGAAAATAAACTCTCCCTGCAAAATAGGGAATGCCCCAGTAGATAATTTGCGTAAATGCGGAACTCAACCCATCATACAATCCAAGGTTATTGGATATTGAAGAAGCTATGGGGCAAAGACACCAGATAAGCATAGGAAGATCATATCTGCCAAACTGAAAAGAAACCTTGGATCTAGCTCCAGATAAGCGCCCCCCTAACAACACTCCCAAAGCAATGGCTGTTTGCTTTGTGTAGTCAGGCATCCCTTGAAAACCGTAACCTGTTTGAGGTAAAAACAAAATCCCTCCAATCACAGAAACAAGGACGGCACGGTGAGGCTTCAACTTACAAAACAATATAATGGTAAAAGGAATCCAACCAAACAGCATTAATGGGACTAAAAAAGTCATTCAATCATCCTTAATCACAAGATATTTCTACATTACCACAGTACTACACAAAGAAAAGTACCTATCCAACAATGAGCCTTTTTCAATAGCGTTCTGGTCTCTTTAAGAGGATTGCAACAAAGCTACGCCAATGTTTTAACGATAGGGGTGTATATAACAACGAGCGAAAGCCCAATTTTATTGCTACCACCCGATTTCCCTTGGCATGTTCTTGCCAAGCATTGCCAAGCAACATACCCTGAATTTGTTTACTCACCGACTTTGTAACATTCCCCCCCCCCTTCGGTGGCACTGGAGGAATTCCTTTTTGTAACGCATCATAACCACACTGAGATCTTTGTTCCTGAAATTGACGTGCTATCTTTTCAAAAAAAATTCTTTCAATATCAGGTTGACTATGGGTAATGGAATCTTGATGTAAACGATAGATGTAGTTGTTTGTTGCTTCAAACCAAACACGACAATTCTCACCGATTCTTAGTTGACAATCAATATCCTCAGCTGTTATAAAATATTCGCGCATACCCTTCACGGTTTTCAAGACTTCTTTTTTCACAGCAAAGGTACAATAACTTGTTCTCGTTGTACCGTGACGGAGTTCATCTGTTATCTCTGCCGACTCATCTCCTGTAGCCAACAAGCTGATGTCTCCTCCCCTTATATCTATTGTGGAAAAACCACCACAAATCGCTCCAAAGGCTGGATGTTTATTCAGCCAATCGACTTGTCTTTTGATTCGTCCAAGTGGGTACATATCATCTGCATCACATCGCATCACGATATCTCCCCGCACATAACTCAATCCCATATTAAAACATGCTGCGATACCCCGTCCTTCACCATTTACAATTCTGATTCTTGAGTCTTTAATGCTAATAACTTTACCTAAGGAATTATCAGTCGATTTATCGTTTACGACAATAGCTTCTATAGGAATGTGTTTTTCACCCAGCAGTGACCCGAGCGCTTCTTTTATGAAAAACTCTGCATTATACATGGGGATTATTATACTGACTAAAGGCATACAACTCTATCCGTGTATAAGTTGTTTTGAAAAATAAATATCATTAACTTTGGTTATTCGACCAGTAAACATTACAGTTTATTACTCAAGCAACTAAAGTTTCTTCGGTGATTTCACAAGCCCAAACACTAATAATTTCCAAGAAGAAATGTCAAATGGCTTTAAAAATATTGCCCGACGCGTGTATGTCCACCAAGTAGCCGTGTACCCCTGATTCCAAGACATCCAACCATACTTAACAGCGTATTTATGTTGTGATGAAACATCAGTTCCTGGGCGCCAATCAACAGACTTTTGATCAAATTCTCCTTGAATTCCACGCCGCACCCATGCCTGTTCACATGCTCGTCGCATAGTTTGTTGTTGAATATCACGACTTGCTTCACTGATCGATTCATTATGCAAACGATATTGTAGAAGCACTTGAGGAAGGTTTGCTAATTTCCCTATTTCTGCTAATCGTAACCAAAGATCTAGATCCTCCCCTGCCTCCATTTGCTGATCATACCCTTTCACCTGGATCACTGCCTTACGACACAGCATAGCCGCAGGATGACAAATAGAAGTATGCCCAGCCAATTGCATCCTATCAATATCTTTATGTGCAGTCAGAGATTTAAAACTGGCAATAATTTGTCCTTTCTCATTTATCTTTTCGATAGAAGAACCAACTACTATGTGATCCGTATTTTTACTTAAGAAATCTACTTGCATTGCAAACCGTTCTGGACGACTTATATCATCGGCATCCATACGTGCGACGTATTGCCCTCTTGCCTGTTCAACCAATTCGTTTAGAGATACAATTAACCCTTTATTTTCACGGCTTATAATACGAATCCGAATATCTTGTTTTGCATATTGCTCCAGAATATTCAGTGAGTTATCTGTTGAACCATCATCGAGGATAATAAATTCAAAATCTATGAACGTTTGTGTAAGAATACTTTTAATTGCCTTCTCAACATAAAGTTGAGCATTGTACACTGGCATAAGAACGGAGACGACAGGTGTTGTGTCACCTATACTATTATCAATTACCAACTTCCCTTCAACCTTAAACATTAGAACTCATACCCGAACATACGAATATCATTCGTATAAACACGTGAGACACTATCCTTCATCTTTTTTGAATAGAAATCGCTATACGAACTTTTCGGATCACTAGACTTATTAATGTGCATTAGACAAGAGTCATTTTTAATTTTTTTTTGTATATATTGAAAATCATCATTAATACATTCAAACCTACCAACAAAATCAACCATAATATTCTTTTTTTTATCGCAAATGTATTTATATTGAGGAACAAAATGGCAGTACTGCAGTATTGATGGATTGCGTAGTCGTTCTAGAACAAACTCCTCAAAAGAGTTACAATGACGTAAATATTTATCAGAAAACGCCTCGTCCTCAGTATTAATACCACCACATTTAAGAAAATTATATGCCGAATATAATCTTGACCAAGGATTACGAACAAATGAAAATTTAAAATAACGCCTAAAGGTACTTCTACTATAGTAATTTTGGTAATAACCTATCTTTCTGTGCCCACCTGCAAGATTCCCAAAAAGTGTTTTTGAAACAGATATCCCTGCCGCTTTTGGAATGTGAATAAAAACACACTCATAATAATCAAAGGCTTTAATAGAATAATATTCACCAGGGTTATTCAACTCATCCCTTGCATATAATTTTGAGTCATTTCTTCGTCGTTTAAAATCGAACAATTCTCTCTTAACTTCCTTTACAATTTTACGGTATATACTTATTTGGTTACCTTTCATTCAATTATTCATCCGTTAAAATATTTCCATAATTCTATCTCTATTTCCGGCTATTGAGGATCCCTCAGAACTATCTGATTAATTGCACAGATAGGAGAAAAGAATCAATAGTATAGCACCACTATCAACCTTAAGATTTACCCAGCCTTTTTCCCTGGTCATGTATACAACAAATACATATAATACTAGCGTACTAAAACCAATACCATACAGTAGCCCTTCTATCCCATAAGCAAAAAAGCCCACACAGGTACCAGTTATACGTAATACCATGGCAACTCCCGAAACGACAAAAGCCTTCCGACTATCACCAGCTGCCAGCCACGCATCTTGGTAAAACATTGGTAAAACAGCTACTGCACCGTTAATCGCCATAATACTCAAATAATCTCCAACAATGGTATAACGGTCATCGTAAAGAATCTCTATCAATCCATTGGAAATCAACGATAAGAAAAGAAAACATGGTATTATTATCAAAAGCATTTTAGCTTGAAGCTTATGGATAACCAGAGACAATTCTTTATTACCTTTTCTAGCGGCATCGGAAAATACAGGAAAAACGATATTTCCGCTAATTCTTCCAACTAGCGCACCAAGCCCCCAAGCAAATATTCCTGCAATATGTAAAAATGCCAATGTTTCAACTGTGACTAATATTCCTTGTATTAACCTCAGCCCTCGTCCACCTAAATAACTAAACATCGTGGATAAAAATATCCATTTCCCATAATGAAAAAGTTCATGGAACATTTCAGTATCCCAATGCCACTTATTCTGTTGTCCTTGTAGCACTATATGACTTAAAAATGTTTTCATTAAGGTGCTAAGTAAGCTCCCTGCCACCAATGCCCATATTGACTTATTGACTAAAGCCCACCCTACCATTAGTACTAACCCAAGTATTTGACTGAGAATTTCAATAAATATAACTCGTTTAAAATACAACTGTCGGTTAGCTGTAGCCAGTTTCGTAGATTCAAAACCTTGGATTAACGGGGACAGCGACAGTATGCCAAGGATATACGGCAAGGCTGGGGCTGAATAAGGTGAATCACTTGAAAACCATTGGACCTGCGTCATCGAGCTAATGGTCACAGCGAGAAGTAATACCATTAGCATTAATAAACTACCGCGAAGTATTTGTAATGACCAAGCTGTGTTAAGAAAGTTACTGTCCATTCCGCGGTTGTTTTGAATAATGCTCTGGCGAATACCAAGGTCAGAGAATAAAGCCAACCCAATCAAGAGAGTATTAGCCAAAGCCATAACTCCAAACATTTCTGGTACTAACAGGCGTGTCATGGCCAAGTTACCACCTAAGCGAATGACTTGGCTGGTGACATGACTTCCAGCCACCAAAAAACTGGCACTTTTCAGACGGCTTTGGAGAGATGTAGAGGTGGTTTTTCTTTTCATTTAGCTGTGATGCTCCAGCTAGAATTAGAATTTCTTCGTTATCTTGTTAGTTAGTTTTAGCTGAATGTACCAGCCAGCCATTTCAGCATTTTTGTTGGAATCTCGTCGGAGACGCCTTTCTGTCTCACGCAGGGTGTTGTGAGTGCTCTGGGGAGTCCTCACTGATTATCCGATTAGAAAATCATCATGGACATTGGGTTGACAGCGTATCACTAAGAAATTTAAGTCTGTCTTGATGCATCTGCAAATGGGTCTTTCCAGCAGCATATTTCAAGCCAGACAGTCCCATTTGAAGAGCTACATCTGGATTCCTTGAAATGTTGTTAATCACCTCTACTAAACTGGAAGAATCCCCCGTTTTGAAGATGAAAGCATTATCTCTATTCGTAATATCCATTATTCCAGAAGTTTCTGAACCTATTACCGCCACCCCTTGACTAAATGCATCAAATACGATCCTAGACTGCTCCTGCTTAAGTGTAGGAATTAAAACAAAATCATATCGAGCTAGTACTTTTAAAAAAGCCTCTCCATAGTCCACCGGCTCTTGATATTCGACATCGACATTCCCGTAGTCATTATTCACAAAGTGTCGACAATCGTCCCCTAACTCACCTACCCCCATGATTGTAATATGTACTTTAACTTCCATACTCTGTAACTTCTCTATTGCATCAAAAACAACAAAAACACCCTTATCTTTTATGAGACGCATTGGACAAAAAATATGTACTGTATCGTCGACCCTATCTTGAAATCTCCTATTAACCATCTCAACGCTTACAATATTATCCTTATCGACCCAAGTGGCCGGATTTATCATTGTGCGCTCTTTTTCGTTCCCTAAAAAATATTCTCTGTAAAATGATTGGGTGAATATTCTTGCGTTCGCTATCTTAACGCAACGCGTCAAAAGGATTTTATGAACATAATGTTCAATTATATTCCTAAAGGTTTTCTTTTCATTCTGCCCAAGCATCCAAAAAGAAGACTCTATTACAATAACCCATTGAAATGAAAAAAAAGGCTTGAGTAACAACAAATAGAAAGATAAAGGGAACGCCCATCCAGCACCTCCAGAATGGACAATTTTCGCTTTTTTGCATGCTTTAGTTACCACTGCGAAATTTGGAAGTAAATTTTGAAGAACGGATTTAAGACCGTAATCCCTTTTTAACTCAAAAACCCACTTAATCCCTAAACCGGTAATATCTTTTAAACCTTCGGTTTTATTGCTCTGTTCTACTGGGCAGCAGATACCAAACTTGTCGATGTATTCCAAATGTAGTTTTAGGTCTTTTGCCCACAGGGGATCACAAAACAAATGACCACTTTCATCCTTTTGTATTGGTATCCTAGTAAAAAGGATATATGGCTCATTAATCACTTGTTGCCTCTTTTGGATTTCTAAAGTTTTGGATTAGATAGTAGGTCATCGGTAAGCACGAAGTTACTCCCTAGGCAGGTTTGACTGACCCTACAGCCAACAATCGTTTCACTCCCTCCTCACCCCGATGGCTTTCTCGAACAATCCTCCGGCATCATCCCAAGAATATTTTTCCACTATATCCCTAGCCTGTTGCGACAACATTTGCCATTTGCTATCAGAAAGTTCGATTAATTCAATAATATTCTCACTCAGACTTAACATGTCGAAATCACGTACGAGTCTCCCACCACCTTGCCCTAGAATCTCGGGAGCTGCACCCGCCTTAGTTGCAATTACCGGTGTTCTGCAGGCCATGGCCTCCAGTATAGGCAACCCAAAACCCTCAACACGACTCCCAAACAACCAAAAGTCACAGGAACTATATATTTTCACAATTTTGCTCTGAGAAGGTGAGGTGAAATATTCCGTCCCTGGTAACAATGTGAGTTTTTTTTCAGGTTGACTTGTTCCAAAGACGAGGATCCGCAGTTCCGGAATAACTTTCCGAACTTTACGCAATGCCTCAATGATGATGTCACACCCTTTGATATGTGACGGAGAATATATAAACCCAACGGTTGGAACAGACTGGCGTCCCCGTTCCATTGCATTAAAAAAATCGAGATCTACACTATTTGGTACAAGCATGACATTTCTATCTCCGTATTTTTGTGCCATGATGTCGACCAACCACTTAGAAATAGTTATCTTCCGAAGAGGAAGTAAGTATGTCGCCTTTACTCGCTCAACTGGTTGCACTCTATGTATTTCATGGCCTTGCACAAAATAACATTTTTCCCCCTTTAAAGTACTGAGATCATAAACCCATTCAGCAGTTTCCCACCAAGTAGCAATAACAACATCCCCATCAGGAACATCCTCATCAATTATCGGTCTATATCTATCAATGACTCTATGGTTAACATCCAACTTATCAATATGCGACGCCTCATGTTCTTGTGGTGGCCATTTCTTTTCTTTTCGCAAATACCGGAGCTTGTTCACAAGACTCATAGGTTTTTTTGGAGTAGAAACCACCGTCACTTCATGCCCTCGCTTTTTTAACAGTCCGGCATAGATAGCTACGACCCTAATACCGCCAGCCAAGCCAGCATAAGGAGTAATGAACGTAATTTTCATATTTAACCTATGTGATGTCTCAACGTGAATTGGAATTTTCTATCGTTTGAGTTAGTTTACTCTCACAAAGGAAAGCCACATGAAAAAAAGACGTAACGAGCACACAGCCTAAACAAACTTTTCCCCTAAAAACAGTCACTTGATGACATGCCGTCAGTGTCTGGTCTGAGCGACAAACATAATCTGTCACCAACGTTTTTTTACCGTTGGTAAAAACAGTTCTTTGGAGATGGTGCTGCAGCCTTTGAAACCAAGCGCAAGAGCAAAATGAATCGTCAGGGACGTCAAATAATAACACTTTAGCAAGCCATTACTACAGTGCGATAATGACAGAGAAGTAATCTCCATTGTGTTCATTGCAGATTTGGAATAATTAAAGATGAAAAAATCTGACAATGACCCAACCAGGAGAGTAGCATCCACTCTCAACTCAACTACTCTAAAAGCCACATATATAAAAAAAACGAAACAACTTAGTTAATGGCTTTTTCACATTTATAATTTCTAATCTACAGCCGTTTTGCATCTGATACTTTTTCAAAATAAGAATAAGGGCCATAAATCCTCCGCCAACAAATTCTGTCTTTTGAAAATCAAACGTAACATCTTTTCCTAATCGCACACAGTCGGAAAATATCTGACGAATTGGCACTGTTTGAGCCGTAGAAATAGTTTTCCCAAAAGAAAGTATGGTTCTACTTCCTTGCACACTCTCAACAACCTCTTCGACAGATTTTTCACGCTCCAACTGCTTTTGTAATCTACTAAACTGTTTCCACACAAAGAACTGTTTGGCTATCCAACAAAACATTACCCACCCATCAGAGGCATACCTGGTAAACAATTTTGGTTCCTGCAAAATACGCCACAACCATTCTATACTTATTGTCCGAAACAATCTTGGCGCTCGTTTTACTGTTCCAGCCAGAAAATTCACGGTTGCTCCAAGATGGCTTATAATTTTTGCGTTTAACTTGTCACGGTTGTGTTGAATCCAGGCTGTTCCTCTTTTTGCACCTAAAGCAACAAGCAGAATATCAGGCTTTGCTTGATTAATTTCCTTAAGAATCGTTGTAGTACTCATTTCCTCAATGCTTCCGAAACCAGGGTTTATCGCTCCTACTGCTTTTAATCCACTTGGCTGTGCATTTACCTTTTCCATAGCCAATGCACCCACATTCCCTTCACCACCAAAGAAGAATATTGTGAGTTTCTTTTGGGTATCTGTATCTTCATGAAGTTCCTGGATCATAGTTGAACCGGGCACGACCTCTGTCATTGGGTAACCAAGTAATTTGGACAACCAGAGAAGTGGTTTGCCATCAAGGGTGACAAGATCACTGTTAATAATGGCCTTACGAAATTCCTTATCTTTAAACGACTGAACAATCCAATTCACGTTAACAGTGGACCAGACAGCAGGAGGATCTTGATCCGTTCTTGAACGCAAATAGTCCTTTGTTGATTCTATTGTCATATTGTCTACTGGTATCCCTGCTAAACAGTAGACATCTCGCTCAAAGTCCTTTTTTATTTGATTATTCATGCCCATAATGTACTGCAAGAAATGTTTTTGAACGATGAGCTAAGAACTTGATTACTCATCAGCATTAACAAAATCAATCAAATGCGGATAAAAGGCTGTCATAAAATCCACTGCACTCTGTTTGGCCTCTTTGTAGGAAACATTTATTAGCGGAACTGAGACTCGAACAAAACCGTGTTGCTCACCATTTTGCATAAGCTTATTATACCCCATATCAATCTTATTACTCACTATGTGGGTATTCGTTCGCTCGTATGCCTGGAACCAGTACAGGACTAACTCTTTCCTGCTGCTAAGAGAAGTTGTTATTTCATCGTAATGAATCTGGTGGGAATCAATATTTACAGATCGACTAGGTTGTTGTTCTTCAATTTTCCAGCCTTGACTTGGATAACAGATTAACGGAGAATGTGCGGCATATGCTTTATTCGCAGAATAGTAATATCCAATATAAAGATTTATCTTGCCATCGGGCCCCTTGTAATCCGCATAGAAATAATCATCCAAATCCAACATCTCCAAAGCATCATCCGCGAGTGAAATATTGCGCAGAAGTTCGTAATTTTGAATATTGTTCAAATACTGACGTAAAGGTGGTTTGCTCAAGTTTACAGCTTCTTTCGGTTTATAAACAAACACACAGGTTATCAGAAAAACAGTACTCAAAAGAAGGAGTTTAATTTTCATTTCTTCTCCCATGCTTCTAAGCCCTTATTAAGGCCCAGTAGACTAATCAAGGCTAATGCAAAAACTGCCAGCCCTGTCACGGTATGCAAGGTACCTTCTACAAGATCCAACTTGAAAAAATGGTAGAGAAGAATCATCAGAGAAACTCTTATAATATTGACAAAAACTGCTATGGGTATGCTGGCAAGCAACAGGATACATTTTGATGTTTTCCGTTCAAGCATAAAATACCCAATAATAATACTGAGATTCATTAGAGTTATCATTGATCGTAAGCCACTGCACGCCTCCACAACTTCAAAGCTTTTATTGGGAATATTCATCACATTCCCCTGCCGAAATATGGGGACACCAAACATGGAAACAATGACTTCACTTATTTCAGAAACTTTTAACTGAAGCGGAAATGTTAGCTTAATATACAGCGGATCTGGCACGGGAATGAGCAATAAAAAGAGCAGTAATGGAGTAAAGAGCACAAAAACAATTTGGACGCCAAACAGATATATCAACGTTCCCAAAACTGTCAAAAACATCGCAAGAGAAATAATGGTATGCACTTGTGTCAGCAGGGCGAAAAAATACAGTACCATAGAAAAGGCGACAAGAAGCAGTCCAAGGAAAGTATATTGTTTCCTCTTTCCCAGAAACACGCTTTTTTTGCTCCACACCATATACAGAATAATGGGAAGAACAAGAAATGCGTGACTGTATTCTTCCGAATTTGCCCACTTGCCGACAAGAATCTGGAAAACCGGAAAATATGCGGCAACAAAAAGGGCACCTGCCACCAAAGCCAGTGCCATTAACGTAATATTATTAGAGCGTGTTACTGGTTCCATTCACAAGTACCTTTCGTTAGAGTCAGGTTGCACCTTTACTGAGTAAAACTGAAGGAATAGTTTTCAACAAAATTTTCAAATCCAACCATAAAGACCAGTTCTCTATATACTCCAGATCAAGATCCAACCATTTGTTAAATGGCAAATTACTCCTTCCAGAGATCTGCCAGATGCATGTAAGGCCAGGTTTTACACTAAATCGTCTGCGCTGGATTCCCTTATCAAAAAGGTCCACATCTCTGATAGACATGGGACGAGGGCCAACAAGGCTCATTTCACCACGCAACACATTAAACAACTGAGGCAACTCATCGATACTGGTTTTACGAATGAAATTCCCTACTTTTGTTATACGGGGATCATCTTTCATTTTAAAGATGGGACCATCAGCCTCGTTAAGATGCTCAATTTCTTTCAACCTCTCCTCTGCATTTTTGTACATCGAACGCATTTTAAACATTGGGAAATAACGCTTTTTAAATCCTACCCGTTGTTGCACAAAAAAAACTGGCCCTGGAGAATCCAACTTTACAGCGATACCTGCAAGAACAATAATTGGCAGGATTAATGGCATAGCAAGCAAGGTTATCGAAAAATCAAATATACGTTTGATAAGTAGTTGTGTCTGATCCTGAGCAACAGGCTCTAACGTCAGTAGAGGCAATTGGCCAATCATGGTTAGGGAAATTTTTGCCACATGCACATTAAAGACATCGGCCATAAAACGTAACTTAATGCCCTCTTCTTCACAGGCTAGGACAATAGGTTCGGCATCATTCAGCATCGAGCGTGGAATGGCGATGATAACTTCATCGACGACATGTTTTTTCAGGCATTCACTGATATTTTCCAGCGATCCAATTACACTTACGCCATCAATCTTCCATCCAACTCTCGCAGCATCCGGATCAAGATAACCGACGACTTCAACCCCCCAGCCGGCCTGTTTTTCCAGCTCCTGCATTAAGTCTTTGGCTCTCTCCCCTGTTCCAACGATCAAAACCTTTAAGGAATTCTCTCCACTTATAACCGAACGGGAAAAATAATTTTTCACTGCCACACGTAGTGCAACAAGAGCAAAAAACTCCCCGCCAGCAAAAGTAAAAATTACAGCGCGACTTATATACTGGATATTAAGAAAAAAAAGTAGCGCCAGGAGAATGCCGATGGCTAGAGAAATTCCGCGAAAAATAGCCCATACATATTTTGTACTACTGGTATATCTGGGCAGTTCGTAAGCTCCAAAGTACGACAGAAAATAGATAATTAGAACCAGAAGAAGAGGGAGCAGAAAGAGATGGGTGAAAAAGTTAATGTCTCCATCTGGATGCAGGAAGTTTCGTAATTGGAAGGAGACCATAAAGACAGTAATGGAAATAAGAATATCAAGCAGGAAGACTGTCCTGTCAAGTTCCATGGAGCGATCATCATACACTGTTTAGACTCTCCTTATTTTGCATATTATTTCAATCAGTCTTTTGCAGGATTTCAATAATAAAATTTTTAAAGTCCTGCAAATGATCTCTGGCTATTTCGTAGGTAATCGCCAAATCCATATCACTCTTGCTGTTTTGCGTATTAGTTGCATACGAACCAAATAAAAGTTCTTACTGAATATTGGGATCTCTTTTCAAAAACTGTGTGACCCGTTCAATGGAGCCTTTGCTATTTTCGCCCAAGCCCATAATATGTAAATCCGGCGTCAGTTATCTGTTTTGGCGAGTAAACATTACGTAAATCAACAAAAATCGAGCCGTTCATTTTCTCTTTCAATTCAGCCAAATCAAGGGCTCGATACTGATTCCATTCCGTGAATAAAACAACCACATCCGCACCCTCACATGCCTCGTAAGCATTTTCCACATAAGTAAAGTCAGGATACATTTCTTTGGCTTCTTTCATCGCCTGAGGATCGTGGGCACGTATTTTGGCACCCTTTTCAGCAAGCGGTGGTAGAATTGAAAGTGACGGTGATTCACGCAAATCATCTGTCTCAGGCTTAAATGCGAGCCCAAGTGCAGCGATTGTTTTTCCAGCCTCATTTCCACCCAGTGCATCCCTGATTTTCTTAACCATCCTTGCTTTTTGAGCTGCATTAATTTCTACAGCCGCTTCAACAGAACGAGCGCTCACACCATTTTCCTGAGCGATTCGTAGCAGCGCCAGGGTATCCTTTGGAAAGCATGATCCACCATACCCAGGCCCTGGATGCAGGAATTTGCTACCGATCCTTCCATCAAGCCCAATACCTTTGGCAAGATCAACCACGTCTGCCCCTACTTCTTCACAGAGAGTAGCCATCTCGTTGATAAAAGAAATTTTCATGGCCAAGAATGCATTGGCGGCATATTTTATCAATTCGGCGGATTCAAGTCCTGTGAAGACAAATGGCGTGGAAAGCAGAAAAAGTGGATCGTACACCTCTTTCATAACTTCACGGGCTTTTTCAGAATCTGTTCCGACAACCACCCTGTCTGGTCTCATAAAATCATTGATAGCAGCCCCTTCACGCAAGAATTCTGGATTTGAAGCTACATCGAACTCCGCGTTCGGATTTTCCTCTCGTATGATTCGTTCTACTTGCCTCGCTGTGCCCACCGGTACAGTGCTCTTATCAACAACCACTGTATAATTTGTCAAATGCTTCGCTATATCCTTAGCGGCTGCATAAATATAAGTCAAATCAGCATACCCGTCTCCCCTTCGTGAGGACGGAGTGCCAACAGCAACAAAAACCGCCTGCGCTGAGGGCACACAATCGGCCATATCTGAAGAAAACTGTAATCTCCCATCCTTAACACCTTTGGCAACAAGGACATCTAGGCCCGGTTCATAAATTGGAATCTCACCATTTTTAAGCCGTTCAATTTTGTCAAGATCCAGATCCATACAAGTTACGCGATGGCCAAACTCAGCTAAGCAAGCTCCTGTTACCAGGCCTACATAACCTGTTCCTATCATTGTTATATTCATTTTAAAACCGGTTTTAGATTGAGATTTAGAGTTTTGTTGATGGCGTCGTAAAACTTTTCATTTTCTTCATCGCTGCAAATTTATTGTCGCTATGGCGTGCCCATCACCAGACCATATCACACTAAAGACAGAGAAACAAAGTAATTACATTAACTATTCACCCGCCCCCATCGTCACCATTCTGAGTCTATACCTACCAGGAGCACTGATAATACAAATACATTTCAGGGATAATTGTGTTTCCACTGACCTCGCTCAAACCGCAATGCGCAGCACATTTGTATTCGTAATATTACTACCTTACTTTAAAATTTGACAATTGAAAGTCAATGTTAGCAATAATTTTGGTGTAGACGTCTGCCCCCCGGGGCGAAATTGGAGCATCGCTTCCACAGGTCTCGCCTATCACGTGTCTAGTATAATGCGCTTGAGTAAGAAAGAGATAGTCAATATTGCGAGGGTGGATTTGCCAC
>JAFLJS010000069.1 GCA_022712895.1 Desulfocapsa sp. | reverse complement strand
TCATCGCATCGTTCATTCAAAGGATGCCCGGCATGACCTTTTACCCAGTGAAAACTAATTTCCATACCATTCGTCAGATCAAGGAGTTGTTCCCAGAGGTCAGGGTTTATGGCAAGGTTTCCATCAGATTTTTTCCAGCCCCGTTTGCGCCATCCCTTTGCCCAGCCTTTACTGATTCCATTAACCACATAGCTGGAATCTGAGAATAAGGCAACCGGTCTGTCTGTTTGTGCAATGGCTGCAATTCCTTTGATGCAGGCCATCAGCTCCATGCGATTATTGGTGGTGTGGGTGTAGCCGCCATGCAGTTCTTTTTCATCACCATCTTTCACAATCACCACGCCATAGCCGCCGGGACCTGGATTGCCAATTGCTCCACCATCAGTATAAATTTCGATGCAATTATCGCTAAGTGTTGGTTTCTTGTATTCTTTAGCCGTGTTTATCACGGATGTTTTCGTTCTTGTGGCTGGTGTACCGGGATTATCCATCCATGCTTCTGCCTGAGCACGGCTGAGAAATCCTTTAAATCTGGCTCCTCCGAATCCTTTTACCTGAGCTTCTGCTGTGGGCCAGTCACAGTATATTCCCGGTTTTCTGCCCTTGGCGATTGCGTAGAATTTCTTTTTTGCCATTATTTTTGTATCCCCAAACGCAAAAACCGTCGGAAGCATTTGCTTCGACGGTTTTCAAAAAGTGTCTTGACCAGATGTTTCAGTATCTTACAGAATATTTTTCCGTTTTGTTCGAAGAAAAAAATCTGATAAGGTACCTATATCGGCTTGCTGTTCATCACAGGTGTTAGTTGATCAACCCAATAACAAAAAGACCAACGATAACAGCGATAAAAAAGATTCCAACTTTGATATAGACAGTGTGATCTTCTTCGGGTGCTTTGTGTGCGTGCTCACTCATGATATCTTCCTCCTGAAAATAATTCATACAGATCAATGCGAGTATATGAACAATTTTATAACTGTTTGTCGATCTCTTTTTCTCTCTTGTGTGAATTAAATTGCGGAAGATCTCGAACAAATGAGAAATATATATTCCCACGCTGCACAATAGGCTGCTGCACGGTAATGGTTTCGCCAACAATATTTCCTCCTCTTTGAATGGTTACATCAAACGAGGAAAGCTCTACAGGGCAAGAGACCCTTGCCACCCCTAGCCAGCGTGGAAGGGTTTCCCAGCGTCTGAAATCAGGTCGTTCCAGTATGCCGAGGAGAATGATTCGGGCCAGTGCTCCAAGGGCTGCATCCTGTTCTTCCAGAGATCTGGCCATGGCCTCTTTAGCTGCAATTCTGGCCGCCATCTTTGCAATTCTCGCTGGTGCTTCAATATTCCAGGTGAGCAGTGCCAGATTGCGTACGCTGCTGAGTATTGTCGCATGGCCAAGCAGTTCTCCATTAGCATGGAGCTGGATACGTGGCGGGAATATTGAATCTCGGAACTCTCCCTGTAGTTCCCGTATGGTTGGGGAACGGCCAATGAGAAAAAAACAGATCAATTCCCGGCTATTCGGAAGTGTTTCTGGGAGGTTTTCACCTTCCTCATGTATTAGGCCTTTTTCATCAATTTGCAGATCTGGCCGTAATTCATCAGCCAGTTGATACTGCATTTTAGCATTGGTGAAATCACCGGTCTGTTGCAGGATAAAAGCTGCAAGATAGCGTGAAAAAGCATCTTTCGGGTAATCTTCCCCCCGCTGGTCATCTGCAAGAGAATGAATAATGCGTCTGGCTTCTACCCCACCATCCTCCCAGTTGTTCATTGCCAGATGATTCAAGGCAGTCATAGAGTTGAGCAGTGTCCGCTCAAAAGGTGCTCCTTCAAAGGAGTATACTGTGTCGTTGGTGACCCACGAAGCGGCACCTTCTGATAAGGAATAAGTCTGCAACAGATCCAGGATATCGCCGGCCAGAATAAAATCCACGGAACTCTGTTCATACTTGCCTTCGGCCTGATAAATAGCTCCACGTTCCATCAGGATCAGAACGGAATCTTTGCCATCAACGGCCTCTGTGCCGATTGCTTCTTTTGATTGTTCATATTGGCCTTGGTAAAAAGCATGGCGGGCCGCAGGTAGATTACGAGAAGAGCAGGATGCCAGTAAGCACAGGCAAGAAACAGCAAAAACTGAGCGTACAAAAATATGGAATGGGTAAGCCAGCACCAAAAGTCTTACCAGCCAATAAGAGGAGTGGATTCCTGACGGGCAAACTCTTCCTCGGTTGTCCACACAATGAGGCTGGAAGTAAGATCTGTAATTTCGATGGTTAATTTATAATAGTTGAGTTTTTGCTTGGACAATCGAACCTGTTTTCCTGTTTTTTGAGTCATCTGGGTGAGCGATCCGGTGAGCATATATTTTGCTCCCATCTGCTGGCCGAGTGTTGCCATGGTATTGGGATCAGCATGTGCCGCTTGGTAACCCTGTTCCTTGAGGAGGTCATTCCTCCTTGCACTATTCACAAACTGAACCTTACCGCTTTGCAGGAGCTGGGTACGCATCCTATCGGTGAGATTTTTTGTGTCCACATACTCACGGGTCCTGTTTTCCACTCCTGCAATGGTCATTACCGGTGGGGAGGGTTGCTGGTTGAGAAAGGGGCTGAACAGGATTTTATTCACGACGGAGTTGGTGATTTTGCGCATATCAGAGGCGTCATATTCGGCCCTGTAGTGTTCGAGGTTTTCCGGGCTGACATCCGTTGTCGAGGTTCGGAATGCGGAACATCCGGGGAGTAACAGGGAAAGGATAGCTGCTCCGGTAAGTGATATGTAGAGTGTTGATTTCAAAAGATAACCTCCTATTGTAGCGGCTTGTTAGAGTATCTGGGGATGTGTATGCTTCATATGTTAACATATCGTTTTTCCCTCCGAATGGCAATTGCATCCACAGGATATGAATTTTATTTGCCTTTCCCCCCTGTTGCCAGTACTCTTTGAAGAATAAATCCTCTCAGAAAGGAGCAGATCTCTATGAAATTACGAAATTACCTTCTTCTTACTTCTCTTGTTTGTCTCTGTATGACCATTAGCGCCAATGCACGACCAGTGCGGGTTATTATGCTCGATTTTACTGATGAAACTGGCGGAACTGTAGATTCGGCCCTCACAGGAAAGCTGAACTCAAAAGCATTTACCGAAAAGGGGCCTTATTTTTTACAACAGTCTCTACTCAGTTCTCCAGAATTTATATTGATTGATCGCAGAGATTTCGTCCGTCAGATCGAATCCTTACAGCCGCGTGATGGTTCTGATCCGGTGGCAGACACCTTTTTTGCTACCCGTGAGAGGCGCACGCCACTCAGCCCCACTTTTTTCAATGCCGCGCGATCATTACAGGGTGATGCCCTGATTCGTGGAAGTCTGCTGGCACTATCCACCAGTAAAGAGAAAATCAACCAGGCAGGCTATACGGCAGAGTTCATCACCTTAAATTTACGGGTTATGCTTCAGGCATTGGACACTGTAAATGGTGGGGTGATGGCTGTTGAGGAAGGGAAGGCGTCACGAAAATTTAGACAGACTGCCAGTGTGCAGATAGAAATCGGAGAGGATGCGCTGCTTGATCTTTATCAGGAAGCCATTGCTGCGGCAGTTCCAGGTATTGAAAAACAGTTGAAAGGGAAACTGAATGATGCTGGAAAAATTAAAATATGGATCGCCACCAGTGCCGATCCTGCAATGATTGAGTTTGATGGGATTCTGCTGGGTTCAAGTCCCATTGAGGGAGTGGACGTTTTGCCGGGTGATCATATACTTACTGTTACTCGTCCAGGCTATGAAACCATCACTAAAAAGCTGATGTTGGACAACAGTATGAAGATTACCGTGCCAATGATATCGAATCAATTGAGTGCCGAAGAACGGAAGGAGGCACTTTCTAATATGAATCTTCGATTATGGAAGATTCATTGATCATAAACTTACAGCCTGGAGTGCAGGCTCAAGATTTTTGACCCGCATGTCCCAGAGAGGGCATGCTTTACGAATGCATTCTTTGTTTTTCAAGTATTGCGCACATTCCAGCGTATCGTTGGCAGTGAGTGGAATGGTCAATACTTCTTCTGATAGTCTTGCTGTCTCAGTGAGTGCCAACCAGGTTTCACGCTGACAGCAGCGCCCGCCTTTGTACTTTGCAATTTTTGATAATATTTTTGCACTAAAAGACTGAGCTGTCTGCCTGGCAGAAGGCGTTAAGGGAGTTGCTGCAAGGATGGTGGAAACGGCAATTCCCGCCCCAATTGCGGCACCGCATGCACCCCAGAAACCACAGGCACCACCCGGGATCTGTGCTCCCCGATCTATACCGATGTTGATGGTTTCTTCTGTTATGTTTCCTCCGGAATTTCGAAATGCTGCCAATATGATTCCGGGGATCATGGCATGATGCTCAGGGCCATGCATGGGGATGGCTGGATGGCTACGGATGAGTTTGAGGAGGGTGATAAGATCCTTTTCCCTTATCCATTTGCAGATGGCTTTGGTCACTTCCAGTCCATCTTCCTGGTGGCAACTGTCGCAGACAAAATGGCCTGCTGTGCAACAACCATTGGCTGGAAAATTCCGCTTACAATAACTGCAGGAGAGCTCACGAATATCTGTAAAATAGTGGAGTTCTGCTCCGCAGACCATGCAGCCTTCCGTTTTTTTCTCCTGTGTATCGCAACAAGTGTTTGCAGGCTCGCAGCAGCTTGTTTCCATGGCCGTGATATCTGTCTGTGGCGCGCAGCAGGAGTTTTCCATCTGAATATTGGTGACAGCTCCTTGTTTATCTAACAGAAAAACGGAATCATCAAGAAGGGATGCCTCCTGAGCAGTGATTGTGGCGACCCGCCCTTTCGGTAATAATGTTCCAGATTCGGTGTAAATAGCTCCGTGGGGGCCTCTGTATACTGCCTGCACCTGCTCTCCAAGCACGGTTGCTGGTTTGATTGCTTCATAGGTGAGGGAAAAGAAATCCATGTTCTCTACCTGGCGGTAGGGAAAGCGTTTGATAAAGTGGATGGAGACAAATCCTGCGGCTTCCATCATTGCCACCAGCTCCTCTTGCTGCATGGCCCCCCCAAGGCATTCACCTCGGTAGCGAACGTTGTTTTTGATCTGGGTAGGGATGGCAATATCTGTGACGATATCGGAGACAATCAGTCTACCGCCCGGTTTCAGGATACGGTGGATCTCCTGATAGGTCATACGTTTATCCGGACTGAGATTGATAACACAGTTGGAAATAACAACATCGGCAAGATTATCTGCAAGTGGGATCTGCTCTAAAAATCCTTTTTTAAACTCTACGTTTTGATACCCAAGACGAAGGGCAACTTCAGTCTTTGCACTATTGGCAAGCTGTAGCATTTCGTCGGTCATATCGATGCCGAAAACTTTTCCTGTTTTTCCCACGGCTTTTGAGGCCATAAAACATTCCACTCCACCGCCTGAACCAAGATCCACTAGGATCTCACCTTTTTGGGGCGCTCCGTCAGTGACCGGACTACCGCAGCCATAGGAATGTTCTTTGGCTGAATCAGGGACAAATACTGCCTCTTGCTGGGCGGGAGCCAGGGGGTTGATGATATCTTTGTTGGCAATGAGTGCTGCCTGGCCATAAAATTCACGCACAGAACTATGCCCAGTATCAGAGGCCAGCGATATTAAACAGTTGCAGTGGGTAAGTGAGACCTCTGTCCCCTCTTCGCCCTCCTCAAGGCAATCGTGTCGAACATCTCCCATGCGCAGGTGGATGGATTGTCCCTTTGCGCAATAGAGGCTTGCCTGATCCTCAATGAGTTGGAGTGCAATTTGATTGTAGATTTCCACGTAAGGGTCGTGTCCCACCCATTTACCACCATGCATCAGACTGTGGTCAATATCACCACCACCGACCAGGAATCTCAGAGGGCTTGCCATATATTCGGGTGAATCAAGGAGACTGCTCTTACGGATTTCCTGTAAAACACTGCTGTTGTTCCAGACTTCGGCAAGACCTGCATCAAGGTTACCGCAATTGCATTGTTCCAGACCAACCAGGGCTGGGGAAGGATAGACAATGCCGTCCGGGCCTATGGCAACTGATTCCCAGCCTGTATTGGAAAGGTCATAACGGGTTCCGGGAGTTGAGAAAACCTGGCTGCGCAGGGCCTCGATGTTATCGATCTGTAGGCCTAATGTATCTGCCAGCAGCCATGCTTCCCGTAATTTGGGGTAGATTGCTGATGGGTTGACAAACTGTTCTTTGCTGCCTTTGCCGCGGATAAAATGATAGAGCAGATGGATGCTTGCAGCTCCCAGTGTTGATGCAAGTTCCATAAGTTTGGGGAGATCGGCAATGTTTTCTGTACTGATTGCAACGGAGAGAGTGAATGGGATATTCGCTTTTTGTAATGATTGCAGATGACTCATCAGTTTTGCATAACTGCCTGTGCCGCGCAGATGATCGTGGCTTACCTCAAGGCCATCCAGACTCACTTGCAAATGGAGTCTGTCCATGTCTCTTAAAATATCCACAGACTGTGAAAGCAGCATGCCATTGGTGAGGATTGCAGCATGGCAGTCCGGGTTTTGATGTAAAAGCCGCTGTAAGAATGGCAAAAAATCTGGATACAGAAAAGGTTCGCCACCAGTAAAAGAGAAGAGTTTGCAGCCAAGGGTTAGAGCCTCATCGACGGTTTTGTACAGTAGTTCCGGAGTAATGCTTCTGCTTTTTGCTGGAGATGCTGAAAAAAGACAGTGGCGGCAGCTGAGGTTGCAGTTATCGGTGAGATGGAACCAGCATTCTTTTAACTGTCCCATTTTTAGAGCAGAGTGTCTTCCCTGATAGGTTGCGGGTGATTCTATTGACAGTGCATTTTCCAGGAGTTTGCGCATGTACCAATCTTTGGTACCATGCTGCTCTCCATCAAGAAGAGCGGACGCTTCTTTGGAAACAACAATCCAGTCCGGAATTTCAGGTTGAATCAGTAGTACAGCATCTTGTAAGACTATGCTCTGCCAGCCCTTTTGTTCCACGAAATGTTTCTTGCCTGCTTGTGGTATGTGTTTACATTCTGGTCGATAAAGCATGAAAGTGCAGGCTGTTAACCTGGTATGTTTGTTGTGTGAAATGTTTTCGCAGCAGGCATTCAGGGTGGTAGTCGATTTCCCCGAAAACGTTAGTTTCTACAGCCTGTCTGTTCTTTGTATTTCAGTCTTTGCTGGTGTCTTCAATTGGTGGTGGTGTCGCGTGTTGTTCACCCTTGAGCCGTTCCTCATACACAGATAAAGCAAGAAAGGTGGCAAGGGGCTGAGTGAAGAGGACAGCCACAGCAATTGATCCTCCCAGGGCAATAATCACCATGTAGAGCACCATTAAAATTATCTGATTACTTATTGGGGCTCTGGTTGACATGCGCCAGGACTCTTTGAGAGCATCCATCAGTCCCATGTCCTTATCGGTCATAAGGGGCATCATGTAGATTGTGGCAAAAATGAGAAATCCGGCAACGGCAAAGCCGGGAAGGATCAGCATGGAAAAACCAAGGATGGTCACCATGATGGCAAGGAGTCCGAACACAAAAAGGGGCAGAAATAATCGCATCTCAGAAAAGAGATCACCTATTTTGGGTTCGCGTCCTTCACGCTGTGCCAGGAGCAGAGACTGCATATATCCGGCAGTTGTTACTGGCGCCAGAATTCCGAAACTTAATGTGATAACAATCAGTTGCGTTAGGGTGAGAAGAATAACGGGTACAATAAATTGTAAGGTATTATTCCATGCGTTTTCAAGATGTCTTTTAAAATCCATGATCGAAAAATCCTCCGGTTGGTGTTGAGGGGAAATCAGTTTAGGTAATGTTGGTTAAAGCGAACTCCACAATAGACGCCAACTACACCGGCAATGACACTGCTGACATATGCGGTCATAATGCCGATATGAGCACCCAGCCACCAGCCAATCCAGCTAAAAAATGTTATGCTTATCAAGAGGCATATTTTTTTCATAGTATAGTTCTCTTTCAGTAGAGCACATCCAGGACCTGTACCAGGCTTTCCACAGCCACGATCTTCAACCCTTTTACGGGTTGTTGGGGAGTGTTGGCTTTCGGAATCACAGCCCGTTTGAAACCATGTTTTGCTGCTTCTTTCAGCCTGGCTTCACCGTTGGCCACTGGTCGGATTTCACCGTTGAGTCCGATTTCGCCAAAAAACAGTGTATCCTGGGGAATGACCCTGTTTTGTAGCGATGAGACAATGCCCACCATGGCAGCAAGATCAGAGCTGGTTTCATCCACTCTTATTCCTCCCACCACATTTACATACACCTCATCACTTGTGGTGGCAAGCCCGCCATGTTTGGCAAGTACCGCCAGCAACATGGCAATTCGGTTCTGATCCATTCCCACAGCCAGACGTCTGGGGTTTCCTGATTGACTTTCTGTGACCAGGGCTTGAATCTCAACGAGCAGAGGCCTGGTGCCTTCCCAGATTACTGTTACTGCGCTTCCTGATGCTGGAGTGCCGGATCGTGAGAGAAACATGGCTGAGGGGTTTTTGATCTCTTTCAGGCCACGGTCAGTCATGGCGAAAAAGCCCAGCTCACCCACACTGCCAAAACGATTTTTATCGGCTCGCAGGATTCGATATCTCGCATCGTCGGTGGAAGAAAGTACTACCTGCGCATCCACAATATGACTTAAGGTCATGGGGCCAGCCAGGGATTGATCCTTGGTGACATGACCAACCATAAAGATTGAAGTTCCTGTGGCTTTCGCATAGTGGGTAAGAGTAGCTGCTGACTCACGTACCTGAGAGATTGATCCGGGAGCTGATTCTGATGCCTTTGTGTGAACCACCTGAATAGAATCAATAACCACAATTTCTGGTTTCTCCTGATCCATTATTTTGCAGATTTCCTCGACAGAGGTTTCAGCAAGCATTTTGATATTTGCAGCAGGGAGCCCGAGTCGATCAGCCCGTTCCGCTATCTGTTGTGGCGACTCTTCCCCAGAGACATATAAAACTGGCACTCCGTTTGCTGCACTGTTGGCAAGGGCCTGGAGTAATAATGTGGATTTTCCGGCCCCTGGTGCACCGCCAATCAGCACCACGGAACCGCGAACAATCCCCTGCCCTAAAACCCGGTTAAATTCAACAATACCAGTTGATAGCCGTACTGCACGGCTGCGATCTACTTCCGAAAGCAATTGTACTCGGCTCTGTTTACCGGAATAACCACTAACGTGCCTTGGGGAACTTCTGCCAAGGCGAACTTCTTTTACAGTATTCCACTCTTTACAGACACTGCACTGCCCCAGCCATTTGGAAAAATCGGCACCGCAATCGGTGCATACAAATGCCGTTTCCTGTTTTTTTGCCATGATAAAAATCTACCAACTTTTTTAAAGTGAAGCCTTTACTCAGCTCTGAATTGATCCTATTATAGGCATCATGCAAAATAATACCAAACAAATATTAGCACCACCTGCCTGGCTGCCACTTTCCTATTCCCTTGCTTTTCTCCTTCGTTCCAAGCGGTTAATGGCATGGAGCTTGATTTTGATTCTTATCACCTTTGTTTTTACCTGGGCCGGATATGCAATCACCCTAGATTTTGTGGATGGGCTGACGGGCAGTTTTTTCTTGGCTGAACCTGAAGCCAAAGGTATCTGGGGGTGGACTAAATATCTGGGATGGGAAGTTGTTCACTGGTGTTTTTTGATCATTAGCCGCATAGTTGCCTTTTATCTCGCATTTCTTCTTGCTTATAGTTTATCAGCTCCGGGTTACGTTTTCCTCAGTACTGCTGCTGAAAAGAAACATGAAGGCCAGGAGTTTGAAGCAGATGCTGCCTTGAATGTTAAAGGGCTATTGATCGATTTATGGGAGGGGCTTAAGATAGGAATGTTTGGGGTCGTAGTTACGATTGCGGCACTGATGGCCAATTTTATTCCGGGTGTAGGACAGGTCGTTGTTTTTCTGCTCTACAGTTTCTATTCGGCATTGATGTTTGTCGATTATCCCTCTTCACGCCGACGCTGGAGTTTGAAACGAAAAATTAGCTGGTTAGGAAATCATAAAAAACAGGCCTTCCGACTTGGAATATTTCCCGCATTTCTCAGTATGATTCCGGTTCTTAATATTTTTATCATCGCTTTAATCTTCCCGCTGATGACAGTACATTGTACCCTTAACTTTGTGGCCATTGAAAAACACAACAAAAGAGAAAGCTGAAGCTATGACTGTTGTTGTGAAGCCTAATCGGTAACGGTAGCTGGAATAAGTGTGGAAGTTGTAACTACGGTTGCTTTTTTAGCTTTTATCATCAGAGGGCGATGAATGTAACAGCCAATGGGGGTGGAGCGGTTCCTCATACGTAATTCTTTGCGCTCGCCCAGGTCCATCTGTTTGGGAAGATGCCTGCGGGTGCGCTCTCCAATAACCACTTCGCCACCACGGGCATGTTGTTCCAGCCTGGCTGTGGTATTCACCATGTCACCGATAACTGTGTAATCCTGTCTGTTGCTTGAGCCGACACTTGCAAGAATTGCACTGCCTGTATTGATACCGATACCTACTTGAAAGACGGGATTTCCTTCTCTTTTACGAGTTTTCATTAGGGCAACGGTGACTTTTTGCATTTCCATGGCTGCGCGTACCGCTGATCGTGCACCATCACGTTCATTGGAAATGTGACCAAAAACTGACATTATTTGATCGCCTACAAATTTGTCGAGCATGCCATTGTATTTGAAAAGTATCTCAGTCATCTTGCCAAAATATTCATTGAGCATGGCTACCACGTCTTCGGGCTCCATATACTCTGAAAGAGTGGTGAAGGAGCGAATATCCGCAAACATCACAGTGACGCTTTTCCGTTCATTTTTGAGCAGTTGTCCATCACCAGAGGCCATAAGCTTTTCGACCAGATTCTTCCCAACGTAACGGCATAATTTTTCACGGAGTCGGTTTTCTTTTTCGAGGTGTTCGTAGGATTCTGAAAGATCTCTGGCAAAAGCCTGTAGCTGATAACTTCTGCTCTGAATATCACGTTTTGCATTTTGCAGTTGCACTACAACCGAGTTGAAATTGCTGGCGATATCATTTAATTCGCCATCAACATCGAGATCCATAAGGTCTGGAAGTTCGCCATTGTCTGAAATTGCTGTTTTTGCGGCAAGAGTTGCCACTTGGTCGGAGGATTTTCGCAGCAATGTAAAACCCATGAGTATACTAAAGAGTACAAGTGCTAAGCCCAGGGTCATTAGTGTGCTAGGAGCGGTTACAATTTCTTTACTGAAAAGATACACAGTGAGCAGGAAGGGAAGAACTCCCATCAATGCCAGGCTGATTTTTATTTTTCGATAAAAGCTAATATCTTGGTTTTGTACGAGTTTTATCTTCATTAAAGCTGTTATTCTACTCTAGTCTTGTTTTTGCATACCACTCCAGAATACCTCTCTTCATGAATTTCTTTTTAAATTACAAAAAGAAATATTGAGGTATTACTCATGGAAATAACGTTTAAAATGGAATATTTCTAGTTCCCTTTAGGTGATAAGACAAGGAAAAAATGTGGGGCCGTATAAATGACAAGGTTCTTGTTGTCATTGTGAATTTTTTTAACGGTATGGGGTAGCCCTAACTGACAAAAGGGAATTATTTGTCAGTTAGGCCGAAAGTTTATA
This sequence comes from Desulfocapsa sp., assembly GCA_022712895.1. GTDB lineage: Bacteria > Desulfobacterota > Desulfobulbia > Desulfobulbales > Desulfocapsaceae > Desulfocapsa. Next base: position 87,416 of record JAFLJS010000069.1, on the reverse strand, counting down.
CAGACATGACGAAGAGGATTATTTCGACCAGTCATTGCTTTCATATTCTTCATGGTCGGGTTTGGATGGCTTTTCTTCACTAAGGCGTTGGTTCAACCAGACCATCACCTTATCAAATTCTTTACGTACTTCAGCAAGTGCTTTGCCGCGATGGCTCACCCGGTTTTTTTCTTCTGAATTACATTCGGCAAAGCTCTTGCCAAATTCCTCGAAATAGAAAAGTGGGTCATAGCCAAATCCGGATTCTCCGCGTTTTTCTTCAAGAATAGTACCTTCACAACTTCCCTCGTAGGTGAGTGCCGGACCCGATGGCACCGCAATTGAGAGCACACATTTGAAGGCTGCCTTTCTGTTTTGAACCCCTTTCATCTCTTTGAGGAGCTTCTCGCAATTTTCCGCATCAGTTGCATTTTCTCCAGCATATCGAGCAGAATAGACACCGGGAGCGCCATCCAATGCTTCAACTACTAAACCGGAATCATCAGCAATTGCTGGTAAACCCAGGATTTTTGCAGTATGAAGGGCTTTTTTGTAAGCATTATCATCAAAGGTTTCACCATCTTCAATGCATTCTGGAATAGGGCCGAAATCTGCTACAGATCTGATTTCAATTGGGAAATCCCCCACCATCTCCTGAAATTCTTTTACTTTATTTTTGTTTGTTGTGGCTAGTACCAGTATATCTACCATGATCTTGCACTCCTGATAGCATTGTAAAAAATTTGTTTATTTTACGTAACCATCGCTAATTTTATTTTGCTTAAATTATAAAAAATGAAAAAATTACGAATTGACGCTATTTGCCGCTTTTTTACGTTCTTTTCGTAACTTCTTCTTCAATTTATTGTCGTATCGTTCCTGCTCGCTGTAAATACATCCACAATAAGGTTGGCGGTAGAGTTCCATATCTATTGCCTGGTCTATACCTTCTTGCCATCCTTTTCGAAAATCCTCATAATAAAAATCTATTCCATACGTTTCTGCAATTTGTTTGCCGATTGTGACGATATTCTCATGATTTTGATAACGGGAGTAGAGGAGGGTTGAGGTAAAGGCGTCAGCGCCGGATTTCACAGCCTGCTTGGCTGTTTTTTCCAGGCGCATGTCGTAACAGATAGAACAGCGTAGTTTTTCATTAAATACGACTTTACGTAAATATTCTGTCAAACCGTAGTCATCTTCGGTCAGGAGCTCAAGGTCTGCTTGTTTTGCAAACTCCTTTAGTGTATCCAGGCGTTTTTTAAATTCACGATAAGGGTGGATATTTGGGTTGTAAAAATAGGCTGCAACATCGATATCCTGTTTACGTAGCTTTGTTAAGGTGTATGTGGAACATGGAGCACAACACACATGGAGGAGAAGCTTCATAGTTTTTCAATTTTAAACGTTTTGGGGTCGATATTATATTGATGAATCTTGTAATTTATTATTCGAAGGCTTGTGTCCAGAAATTTTGCTGTCTGCGTCTGGTTGCCGCGATTCTTCTTGAGTCCATCTATAATAATATCTTTTTCAAAATTTTCCACAGCTGCGGATAGGGAAAGTGGGTTTTTGTCCGATGTTATGGAATCTGATGTCTGGAGGGTTGGCGGCAAATGATTGCTTTTGATTGTGTCATTATCGCAGATAAGGGTTGCGCGTTCCATACAGTTTTGCAATTCACGGACATTTCCAGGCCAATGATACTGTATCAGCATATCGATCGCAGGTGTTGAAATTCTTTGAATATCTTTTGCATTCTCTTTTGCATACTTCTCTAGAAAATATTCGGCAAGCAGTAGAATATCTGTTCGTCTTTCTCGTAAAGGTGGCATATATACCGGGAATACATTGAGGCGATAATAAAGATCTTCCCTGAAACATTTATCCTGCACTGCTTTCTCGAGGTCTCGATTAGTTGCCGCCACAAGTCTCACATCACAAGTAATAGATTTTGCAGAGCCCAATCGTTGAAAGCTTCGTTCTTGTACTACATTTAACAGTTTTACCTGTACAGCGTGTGTTATTTCACCTATCTCGTCAAGAAATAAGGTACCGCCCTCTGCTAACTCAAATCGTCCTGCTTTGCGCTCGGTAGCCCCAGTAAATGCACCTTTTTCGTGGCCAAACAGCTCGCTTTCGAGCAGTGTTTCTGGGAGTGCTGAACAATTTACGACAATGAACGGTTTATGCTTTCGTTTGGAATTGTAATGTAATGCTTTAGCAACAAGTGTTTTTCCTGTGCCTGATTCTCCTCTTAGTAATACCGTTGCGTTAGAATCTACCACTCGGTATATCATCTCATACACTTCCTGCATTTTAGATGATTTACCCTGTATATCGTTGATTTTGTTTTTTTCGGAAAGTTCACGCTTTAGTTTAAGGTTTTCGTATCGTAATTCTTCCTGCTCCTGATTTACTGTTTGAATTCTATGTGTCGTCTGTGCGATTAGACTGCTTAGCACCGTCAAAAAACGTAAATCCATGTCCGCCTGATCAGTTATTCCATTCTTATAATTTCTATCAACTGATAAGGCTCCGATCACCTGCTTTCCATCACGAATAGGAACACAAAGAAAAGATCTTGATTGATTGTTCAGATCTCCTCGTGATCTTGTTTTGTTCAAGAACATCGGTTCTTCTGCAATATGGGGGACGATAATCGGTTCACCTGAGGCAACCACTCTTCCTGTAATACCCTCTCCTATTTGATATTTCCCTCTTTTTCTTCCTTCCGCATTGATATCGGGCGCTACTTCTATTTCCAGTCTACCGGTTAATGGATTTATGATAGTTACAGTCCCATTGGCCATGTTTTTCATGGAGCCAATAGTTTCCATTGTTTCGCTCAAACACTTCTTCAGATCAATTGATGAGGCCAGATTTTTGGTTATTTCATACAAACAACTCAGGTCTTCCAGTTGTTCAGGTGTGATATTGTTACTTTTCATTTATTAAATCACTCGTGCAGCTAATATTTGTAGGCATACATTTATTTTCAGGTTTTGGTCTGTATCGCAAAACTCATCGTCAAGTAGCATCGTTACAGGTATATTACGAAAATGTCATAATAATTTCATGGTAAATCTTTTGACAATGACGAAAATGTTCATTTCTTGCCTAGAATTGAATTAAATGAAATCAAATGTCAACATTCTCTTCCTAATATTGACAGTTTCTTTCTCAAGTGGTAAAAGAAATTCGCGTGGAGGAATGGCCGAGTGGTTTAAGGCGGCGGTCTTGAAAACCGTTGTACGAAAGTACCGTGGGTTCGAATCCTACTTCCTCCGCCACACTTGGAGAGGTGACCGAGAGGCCGATGGTGTTCGCCTGCTAAGCGAATGTGGGGGTTATACTCCACCGAGAGTTCGAATCTCTCCCTCTCCGCCAAGTAAAAAAAATCCCATATTGCACAATGTGTAATATGGGATTTTTTAATTTTAGCAGGAATTATTCAGGAGTCACATTAAAATCCCCAGAGCAGGCTTCTCTTGATCCAGCCAGTCAAACCCGATTCATGCTTTACTTTTGCCCAACCACTTTTTTGCATTACTGTCTTGAATACAACACCATAATAGGCTTGCCCTACTATTTTAAACTTAGTTCCTGGACCACTACGGATATTAATTTTACGTGTCTTCCCTCTGTTGACTTTAACGATCATATGAGGTTTCGTTGATATATATTTTTTAAAAATCCATCCGCTATCATTTTCAAAATCAGTAACCTTCACCCAATTGCCTTTTTTGGTGATGATTTTCAAAGGATACCCGTCACCGTATTGCCATTTTGCTGTATATTTTGTTCCTGGTCCTGATCTGAGTTGGACCTTTTCACCAACTACACTCCCCATTTTTGCTGAAGCGGTTGATACTAATAGGATGTTTAAAAGGAATATAAGGAAAACGGAGAGTATTTTTTTTGAAAATGTATCCATAATGAATCTTCTTGTTAGGAAAAGTTTGGTAAGTAGTTTTTGTAAAGAGTGTTATTGCCTCAGTGCATCAAATTGAATGTGTAGCCCCTTACCCCCAAAAGGTGTTTAGTCTAAGAAGGGAGTATCTGATGCAATCAGTATATAGGCTAGTACAATTTTTCAGGCTAATCTATATAATTCCCCTGAATCAATTGATGTTCTTTTAAAGCAGTGCATTTGAAATAAGATATTTGTGTTTGCTTTTGTCACAACATATTATTTGAAGAGAGTGATCGATTTGCAACAGTCAGCTGGATGGCACCAAATTTACATAACACACTCATGCAATGCATACAGTTGATACATTACTTGCTGCTCACTGATTTATTAAACTGTATCGCCATTGAAAGCGCTATAAAAACACCCAATGGACAGGTTGTTTAAAAAAACTGATTCGAAAGTTAATCTGCTCCAGATTAAATATGATAGCGTCGTATTTATGCCCGTAGTTAGGGTGAAAACTCTCCATCTCCTTCGTTGCTACACATTTTCTATCATTACGACGTACCTTAGTACGCCGAAATGATAGAAAATATTTTCGCCTCGGATATTTAGCTTTTTACTTAACCATCTAACTTCAGGGTTTTTACGAGGTTATCATTTTTAACGATTTAGAAAAAATTGACTATCCAACACCAATGCCAATACAATTAGGATAAATAAATCAGGCTTATTCAAGGACTCTATGATACTAAAGCGTCATGATTTCAGTTGCATATGGTGAGGGCCAAAGGAGTCATTGAATAATGGTTAAGCGTCCATTCCCCCTGCTAGTCTTCCTTGTTTTAGTTCTCTTTTTTGATTCTCTTTGTAACGGCTTCAATTTTATCTCCGATTGAAACCGTTTTATCCCTTCTATCATCAATTGTAATATTGGTGACAACCCGAATGGCACCTTTAGTAAAAGGCGTCTCATAAATTTTAGCTAGAAGGCGTAGTAGGTATTGAGCGTCACCTTCAATTAATGTGGCCATATCAGTAAGTTTATAAGATGCCCCCTCTTCCTGTAAACGTTTCTGGATGTCAGCGACATAATTGCCAACACTGACACCCTCACCAACGGGTACTATAGTAAGTTGCATCAATGCCATATTAACTCCATTTTATTAATTGTTTAAGGCCCTGTAGGTAATATAAAATATATGATATTCTGCCAAAAAATAATGATTATGTACTTATCACTTGAGTTCAGCGTAATCCGGTTAGACGTATCTTAAAAATAGTTTGCTATTGGCATTTATTATACAGGTAGCATAAATAAAAACAGTTGTTATGATTCTCCAGCAATCATATCAACAAGTCGTTCTAAATGATCGAGTGAATAATACTCTATTTCAAGTTTACCACGGGTTCCATTTTGAATAAGGTGTATCTTAGAGTCGAGTTTATTGGTTACCTTATTTACCAAACTATTCGTTAAAGAAGGTGGGATCGAATGATTCTGTCTACTCTCTGTTCTTGTAGTATCTTTTCTTCCCTCCTGCTTCAAACGAGAAGTCAATTTCTCAGCCTGGCGAACGGAAAGACCTTTAGAGATGATCTGATCCCTGGCATTCTTCATCGCCGTCTCGTTCCCGGAAAGGCGTAAAATGGCTCTAGAATGTCCTTCCGTCAGTCGTCCATGGCCAATGTCTTCTTTTATAAAATCGGGAAGTTGTAGTAGCCTTAAGCGGTTAGTGACAGTACTCCTTTTTTTTCCTACTTTTTCTGCGGCCTGTTCCTGGGTATACGAGAAAATCTTAATGAGCTTCTCATAAGCTTCAGCTTCTTCAATTGGGTTTAAATCTTTTCTTTGTACATTTTCGATCAGTGCAATTTCCAGTAATTCATCATCGCCACTAATTTCCCTTATAACCACCGGGACACAGCTTAACCCAACCATTTTTGAGGCTCGGAGTCGCCGTTCACCTGCGATAAGTCCGTAACTTCCATCAATATTCGGCGTGACTACCAATGGTTGGATCACCCCTTTTTCCTTAATTGAATTAGCCAGTTCTTTTAAACTGTCTTCGTCAAAATGAGTACGAGGTTGGAATTGATTTGGGATAATATTGTTTACGTCACATTCAAAATACTTTTCGTCTTCTTCCTCGGCGTTAAACAAGAGATCGACACCTCTTCCGAGTCCTTTTGGATTTCCCATGTTATATTCTCTCAATTTTGGTTTCGCAAAAACTCATTGCCCAATTGGATATAGGCTTTTGCACCGGTAGATTTAATATCGTAATCGATAACTGTCTGACCATGGCTCGGACTTTCACTAAGTCGTACATTTCGTGGAATTACAGTTTTGAAGACCTGATCGCCAAAATGTTTTTTGATTTCTTCCTCTACTTGGAATGTCAGCCGGTTTCGCTTGTCAAACATGGTTAATAGTAGACCCTCTATATAGAGGGACGTGTTTAGTGATTTCTTGACCGAACGAATGGTTTTAATTAACTGAGCAAGTCCTTCCATTGCAAAATACTCACATTGCATGGGGATTAAAACTGAGTCAGCAGCGGTTAGGCTGTTAACCGTCAGTAGCCCAAGGGATGGTGGGCAATCAATAATTATATAGTCAAAGTCTTCTCTTACCGTAGCAAGTAATTTTTTGAGTACATATTCACGTTCTTTTACAGGGAAAAGTTCCATTTCGGCAGCGGCCAGGTCTATAGAAGAAGGAATAAGCGTAAGAGATCTTTTTTCCCGAGGAACAATGAGTGTTTCTTTTGCCGGAGTACCGCTTGTGTAACAATGGTATAAATGTTTGTCATAATCTCCGCTATGAATACCAACACCTGAAGTTGCATTTCCTTGAGGATCAGAATCCACAAGAAGGACTTTTTTTCTCCTTCGTGCCAATGCTGCAGCAAGGTTTACTGCAGAAGTGGTTTTACCAACTCCGCCTTTTTGATTTGCGATTGCGATAACTTTGGACTTACTCATGGTTAAATGCTCCTAGGAAAAGTGTTAATTAATGCATTACACCTTTTACTAGTCCATATTCTTTCGTCGCACAACACTTTTGGCGAAATTCATCCAATAAATTGAACTTTCCTTGCCTTTACGTGTGTTGAGAGCTAAAGTGTGTTCCTTTATGGAAGGATGGGCTATTCTATTCCTTTAGCGTTTTTATCAATGTTTCACGTGAAACATTAAGGGGTGATTCTGGTGGAAAGTGATTTCTTGATTATCGGAAGTGGGATTGCAGGTTTGTCCTGTGCGTTGAAGTGTGCAGAGCTGGGCAGTGTCATCGTTGTAACAAAAAAAAGGGATGTGGACACTGCCACTAATTTGGCACAAGGAGGAATAGCCGCAGTACTAGAGGAGAATGACAGCATCGAGTCTCATGTGCAAGACACTTTATCTTCAGGTGCTGGATTGTGTGATGAATCAATTGTGCGGATGGTAGTTGAGAACGGGCCTGCTAGGATCAAGGAATTGGTAGATATCGGCGTCGGTTTTGTTCAAGATGCAGGTAATTCTTCAGGATATTCATTGGGCAGAGAAGGGGGGCACTCCCATCGTCGAGTGATACATGCCTATGACTTAACGGGTAGAGAAGTTGAACGGGCATTGCTTAATAAAGTTCGAAATAACAGTAAGATAGAGATGTTTGAGGAGCGGATTGCTGTGGATCTGTTGATGGTTGAGGGGGCGGTTCCTGGTTGGCGTGCTGCGGGTAGCCAGCGATGTGCAGGGGCATATGTGATGGTAGGTGAGGAAGTAGAAGCATGTCGTGCGAAAGTGACAGTCCTTTGTTCTGGAGGTGTTGGAAAGGTCTATTTGTATACGACAAATCCTGATATTGCGACAGGGGACGGCGTGGCAATGGCATTTCGTGCAGGCGCAGAATTGTCTAATATGGAGTTCGTACAGTTCCATCCGACTTGTCTCCATCATTCTCTGGAGAAAAATTTCCTTATTTCAGAAGCAGTACGAGGAGAAGGTGGAATTCTAATTGACGGGGAAGGCGTTGCGTTTATGGAAAAGTATGATAAGCGAAAAGACTTAGCCACAAGAGACACGGTTGCGAGGGCAATAGATAAGGAATTAAAAGAAAGTGGGGCGGATTATGTGTTTCTCGACATTAGTCACCGTGACAAATCTTTTTTAGAAGAACGATTTCCGACAATTTTTCAAAGGTGTCTATCACGTGGAATTGATATTAGTAAGGAACCTATTCCGGTGGTACCTGCAGCACATTATATGTGTGGTGGCGTGAGAACGGATAGCAATGGTTGTACGACAATACCGGGGCTCATTGCCCTGGGCGAAACAGCAAGCACTGGACTTCATGGCGGAAACCGACTTGCATCGAACAGTCTCCTAGAGGCAGTGGTGTTTGCTGATAGGGCTGCAAATTTTTGTAAAAAACACTGGTCGAATATAAAAACTACTGATATTCCTGAAGTCGATGAATGGAAAAGTGGAAATGCCATGGATTTAGAGGAAGAGATTCTAATAAATCATAATTGGGATGCGATCAGAAGAGTGATGTGGAACTATGTTGGTATTGTACGATCGTTGAAACGTCTTGAACTTGCAAAGGTTCGGATGGAAGGGATTTTTAAAGAAATAGATCAACATTATCATGATTATCATATAACTCCAAATATGGTGGAGCTTCGCAATATTGCGTTGATTTCGCTAGTGATCATTCAGTCGGCACAGCTTCGCAAAGAATCTAGAGGCCTTCACTATCTGGCTGACTATACACAAACTAATGAAAATATAGAGCAAACAATATTTAAACGGAAAAAGGATGGTAAGAAGTGGGAAATCAAGACGATAAAGAGAGAGCAGGAATGAAAAAACAATTGGTAATATCTGTAATGTCAAAGGATCGACCGGGTATTATAGCTGATATTACAGGTGTAATCCTTGACTTGGGTGGCGATCTTGCGGATTTGAATCAATCCGTTTTAGGCGGCTATTTTAGCATGATTCTTATTGCAGAATTTGACAGAAAAATTACAGCTGAGGATGTTATTGCAGGAATTTCGCATATAGAATCTGAAAATAAAATTGAATGCGCAATTCAAGAAATGGATGTGGCTCTCGAAACGGAAAAGAAAAATTTACCATCAGAAACATTTATTGTCACTGCCCAGGCAATAAATAGAAAAGGTTTGGTAAAGGTTATGGGAGACTTTTTCTATAGTCGTAATATCAATGTGTTAGATCTTGGGACTACCCGAGACAATGAACAATACACTATGATTTTCCAGGTTGATTTGAGTCAAATTGATTCTTTACAAAAAATTCGTGAGGAATTGAAAAGCCTGGGAGAAAAGGAACAACTGGATTTAGTCTTACAACATAATGATATTTTCCAGGCAACCCACGAAGTTAGTGGTTTTGTAGAAACAGTAAGTAGATAGAGAGATTTCTTCAGGAGAACAAAATGCTACGTTCAGATCAGATAATGGCAACGGTTGAGATGGTACATAAGGAAAACCTTGATGTACGAACGGTGACCATGGGAATAAATTTACTTGATTGCAGGACTGGGACAGTTAAAGAAACCTGTGCAGCAGTGGAGGCAAAAATCGCAGAATATGCGACTAATTTTGTGGAAAAATGTGAAGAAGTTGCACAAAAATACGGAATACCAGTTGTCAATAAACGGATTTCAGTGACTCCAGCTGCCTTAGTGGGCGCGGGTTTTTCAAAGGATGATTTTATCGACCTGGCAAAATCTTTGGATAATGCTGCGGCTAATGCAGGAGTAGATATTCTTGGCGGATTTACAGCACATGTAGAGAAAGGTATTACGAAGACAGATATGGCTTTTATTGAATCCATTCCGGAGGCTTTAGCTGTCACAAAACGTTTATGCGCATCTATAAATGTCGGCTCCAGCCAAAAGGGAATCAATATGGATGCTGTGGCGATGATGGGAAGGACAGTTAAGGAGCTTGCTGAACAGACGAAAGAGTCTGGTGGGTTTGGAGCAGCCAAGTTTGTGGTGTTCTGCAATCAACCAGGTGATAATCCTTTTATGGCAGGAGCGATTCATGGCGTGGAAGAGGCAGATGTTGTTCTCAATGTTGGTGTTTCCGGGCCTGGAGTGATAGCTAGATCCCTTGAAAAAACGATTAAAAACAAGGGCCGTGAAAATCTTAAAATCGATGATATTGCCGAAGAAATCAAACAAATTACCTTTCGAGTGACCAGATGTGGAGAACTGATTGGTCGTCAGGTCTCGAAAGAGTTGGGTATTGAATTTGGAGTGGTTGATTTGTCACTTGCTCCAACACCAAAGGTCGGCGATTCCGTGGGAGAGATACTACAGATTCTTGGAGTCGATGATGTGGGTGCTCCAGGTTCCACTGCAATAGTCGCGTTGTTGAACGATGCTGTAAAAAAAGGTGGGATTTTTGCTTCTAAAGCAGTTGGTGGACTTAGTGGGGCATTTATTCCAGTCATGGAAGATGCAGTCTTGGCTGATGCTGTTGGCAAGGGAGCGTTGACCATAGAAAAATTGGAAGCTATGACCTGTGTTTGTTCAGTAGGCCTTGATATGGTCCCTATTCCTGGTGATGTGGATGCTGATACTATTTCAGCTATAATTGCTGATGAAATGGCTATTGGTATGATAAATAACAAAACCACTGCGGCGAGACTTATTCCAGTGCCTGGGAAAAAAGCGGGAGAGCATGTGAGTTTTGGTGGGTTGTTTGGCGAGAGTCCAATTATGGAAGTTATAAATAATGGAAAATCAAACAGGTTTATTGCATGGGGCGGACGGATACCGGCGCCTATCCATAGTTTTAAGAATTAAAGCAATTATGCCTATTATTGCTTGGTTGAGCAATTCACAGGCAAATTAAAAGCCCTCAAAAAGAGCTACATGAGGGCTTTTCCATATTAGTTCCCTAGCCAGATTCAAACAGGCGTTGCTGTGATGAAAACCAAGTACTTTCGTTCTGACGGTTTTCTTCTGTGTATCCTCAGTTAAATAACAATTAGATGTACAGTAAGATTGCTAGTGTACGTGTTTATTTTGACTTACCATCATTTTATCAACCTTTGGTTAAATGGTGTGAAATGGAGAAGAAGGCCGTGTATCTGAAAATCATATTGTTTTTATAGTAGAATTAAATTCCTGGAAGCAGCAGGTACTCACAAGTGATTTAGAGGTGAGAACATACAAAAATTAAAATGTTATTTTACCTTTCCCGAACAACAATGTGGTGACTCGTTATTGGTATCTTAAGTAGTATGCCGAATGAACAGAAAAATCCTCAGAGCCCATAATTCCGGTAGAAGAGGTGTCTTGTTTTTAGACATTAACCCATGTTTTTCTCTCTAACTGTCTGTTTATTTGGCACTCCTTTCCAAGTAGTGGATGAAACAAGTCTTTATCCCTAATTTATATATTAGATAATTCAGGCTGTTACCTGCGTCAGCTTCAAGACGAACTACTCTGGCATACCTTCTGCAAGATAAAAGCTATATAAAGTAATGCAATGTGTAGCAGACGGTGTTTCTCTGGACACAGAAGTGTTCTCATGGATAACAATAATAGAGTTGTGGGGGGTGTTTATGAATTGGCAGAAAAAGGTGTTTCCACTTGAATACCCAAAAATATTATTGATCATTTCGTTACTTACAGTAACGACAGCCCTTCATTATCTAACTGGGCAAGGCCAGCCATATTCACACATTTTTCTCAGGGAACTCTATTTCCTTCCAGTTCTCCTGGCAGCCTTCTGGTATGGATTACGGGGTGGTCTTGTAGCTTCGCTTGGAATCAGCATTCTCTATATCCCAATTGTTGCGATGCATTGGCAACAATTTTCGCCTGAAGATCTAGATAAGTCACTTGAAATTGTGCTTTTTAACGTGATCGCAGTGGTCATGGGTGTTTTGAGTGATCGTGAGAAAAAGAGGGAACAGGAAAAACAGGAAACTATCCTGGCAATGGCAGGTACCATAGCCCATGAATTAAATTCACCAATTCAGGTCGTGCTTGGTAACGCCCAGTTACTCCAGGATGATTTTGAACTGGAATCGGAACCTTACAAAGAACTCGAGACAATCATTAATAACACAAAAGCGATCAAGGAGATTGTGAAAAAAATTTCGTTCCTCGACAGATTTGCTCTAAAAGAGTATGCGGGAGATGCAAAAATTATTGATATTTCAGGAGGGGAGCATGACGACAAAAACAATGCATAACCACCTAGATCACTATTGACCCTGTAGGATGAGACAGAGATTATAGTGTATGTAGAAAACATTTATAATGAGAAAACAGGAAAAAAGATCAGCAACTCGGTGAGAGATTGAAGTGTATCCACTCTCAAAGAAGTAACTTTTGGCTCAGGTGGAAAATGAAAATACTCTATGTGCTACTGACAGTAATCCTCCTTTTGTTTTCAAGTCCTGCACAAGCACGCATATCCTCCCTATCCGTGGCGGTAGATGGCATGGCCTGCCCCTTTTGTGCCTTCGGTGTTGAAAAACGCCTGAAAACGGTGACCGGTGTATCATCTGTTACTGTTGATATGAAAACGGGCATGGCCCTGGTTAATGCAAAGCCAGCGCACTCAATTGATTACCAGAAGATATCAGAGGCAGTTAAGGATGCTGGCTTTACAGCAGGAGATATGGTCGTTACTGTTGATGGCCGCATCGCCAAGGATACACTTGATACCCTGGTACTTCATTTTAACGGCTCTTCATTAGTTCTGCAAACAGACAGCAATGAGCTCAATGTACATCTTAATGGTGCTGCAGAGTCAAGTCGTTCTGTTGTTTTGAAGGGGCAGATTTTTCTGAATAGTAACAAGGAATGGATACTCAGACCTGAAGTTGTGAAGGAGGTGAAACCGTGAAGAATTCAACACTTTTGATCCTTTCCAGCTGCCTATTTATTTTTCTTATTCTTACTCTACGGGAGCTTGCTGCTGCTCCAATTACCTTTAATACAGCTTTACCAGTGGCCAGAGATGAGAAAGTTGTCCGAATCCAGACAAAGCTGATGCTCTCCACAGACGATCTGTCCGGTGCAGACCGTGATTTGACCGTCTGGACAATTCCGTTAGTGATTGCTTACGGAGTAACGGAAAAATTGGCCCTTTTTGGTATATTGCCGGTTCTTGACAAAGAAATAATGATCACTTCGGCTACGGGTAGGCTGACCCGCGGAGAGAGCGGCATCGGTGATTTTACAGCCATGGCCAGATACACAGCCTGGAAAATAGATGCTCCTGGTAAGACCATACGTCTGGCCCCTTTTGTGGCGCTGAAAATGCCGACAGGAGAGGATAGGGCCGAAGATTCTTTGGGCATCCTGCCCCAACCCTTGCAACTTGGTTCAGGGGCCTGGGATTACTCTCTGGGAATGGTTGTGACCCGTCAGACACTTGCCCGCGAGATTGATCTCTCCATTTCCTATACCTTGAGAACCAAGGCCAATGAATTTGAGTTTGGTGATGAAGTCAGGATAGATACATCATATCAGCATAGGGTATGGCCCTGTGAACTTAGTTCAGGGGTACCGGGTTTTGTGTATGCTGTGCTGGAAAGTAATTTGATATGGCAGGATAACAATAGAAGCCGAGGCATTGTAGATAACAACAGTGGCGGGATTACCTGGTTTTTCGCACCTGGAATACAGTATGTAACAAAAAGGACAGTTCTTGAACTTGTAGTACAAGTCCCGGTTGTTCAGGATCTGAACGGTGTATCACTGAAAAATGATTTTATCAGCACTGTCAGCTTTCGGATGAATTTTTAGAAAATAGACAAAATGGCAGTTACAATGAAACTCTTTTTTAAAAGGAGCGGCGGGAATTACACCAAGTATAACAGTCATATTTCTGTTCGGTGCCGCCGTTTACTGGTTCACCTGATAGCAGCAAAGGAGTAAAAATCATGCGTGGCTACTTTCTTCTTACTTTTTTCATATTCTGGGCATGCCACACTCTTTCCGTCCAGGCTGCCGAAATGAATTCCTATCTCTTTGTCAAGAGCTGGGGGAGCGAGGGTTCTGCACCCGGCCAGTTTAGCAATCCCATCGGCATAGCAATAAAAAGAGATGAAATATTTGTCAGTGATGCTGGTAACAATCGTATCCAGGTGTTCTCCCAGGATGGAAAATTTCTCCGAATGTTCGGTAGCCAGGGAAGTGGTGCCGGGCAGTTGGGTCGGCCAATGCACATGGATGTCTCAGACACCAAACTCTATGTTGCCGAATATCTAAATGATCGGATTCAAGTTTTTACACTGGCTGGAGAATCCTTGCAGCTCATCGGCTCATCCGGTTCTGGTGCGGGCCAGTTTGATGCATCGGCTGGTGTCGCTGTGGATGACAAGGGACAGCTGTATGTCGCTGATTTTTATAACCATAGAGTGCAGGTATTGACAAAAGAGGGGGCTTTTATCAGACAGTACGGCCATACCGGTAAAATTGGTATCAGAGCCGGCTATTTTAACTACCCCACAGATATTGCCCTGTTGCCTGACAACAGTCTGGTGGTGGCAGATGCCTACAATGATCGGATTCAGCTCTTTGCTGCGGATGGAAAGTTTTTGAGAAAGTGGGGCGGTTTTTTGGCCCTGAATATCTCCGGCAGTCGTCCCGGTTGGTTTAAAACGGCAACTGCTGTTGCTGTAGGCCCAGATCAGACTATATTTACGGCAGATTTTTACAACAACCGTGTCCAGAAGTTTAGCCGTGATGGAGAATTTCTTTCTGTTATTGGTGAAGAAGGTAGCGGGCCAGGTCAACTTAAGCTGCCTACAGATATCGCGCTTGATGAGGCAGGGAATGTGTATGTCGTAGATTTTGGAAATTACCGTATCGTCAAGTTTTCTCCACAATACAAAAAGTGAGGAAACAGGGTTACCGGAAGAACCACCAGGAAATGATTCTGGCTACCGGCATACCCGCCTGAAACAGTAATGCAATTATCTGTTATTGCCACAATCATACAGCGGGTGATTTGGATAAGGATGTTATTGAACACGGCACTGGCCAGTATCGGAAAAGGAACTCCGCAGGGATTGTAGACCTTTTAAATAAACTGTCAACGTTGTGAGAATGTAGTTAAATTTATCCTTATCTTTGTAAAAGAGCAGTTTGTGGGAAAAGAAGAGAAGGAATGATGTGTTTTTTTTGTTGGGGAATTACGAAAACATCGCATAGGTTGGATGAATGGTTAGGATACAGTTTTTTAGACACAAAAAAACGGATAGCTAGAATGTCTCTAACTATCCGTTTTTATTGTATGGCGTCCCCAGTCGGATTCGAACCGGCGTTGCTGGGATGAAAACCCAGTGTCCTGGACCTGACTAGACGATGGGGACAAACACATAAATATATCTTGTGGTGGGGCGTGCGCGGCTCGAACGCGCGACTCTCTGATTAAAAGTCAGATACTCTACCAGCTGAGTTAACGCCCCATGGAGCAAGCTTTTATACAATTTCATTATACATGTGTCAACTAAAAAGTCTAAGATTTGTTTATTCCAGGCAAAATAATACGGTTAAGTATCATTATAAAGAGATCAGGGCAGCTTGCGAAAGTAGAATTGAAGTGCCCATATATTAGGAATAAGGTATGATGACTCTCTGTAAATTATCGTCAACTTTCAGGAGTTAGTAAATGGGATTTATAAAAGGAACGGCAGGTTTTGTTCGCTTCAGTGTTGAAGGGGATCTACCTGAAAATATATGGGATTTTATCGCAGAGCGGATAACGTCCAACGCATTCAGAGACATCGATGACACCTATGAAGAAAACTCTATAGGGTGGGTTTCGGTGACGAATATGTTCGATACTGATTTTGAGTATGCGTCTTATGCAGCCGGAAATTATGTAACACTGTCCATGCGCCAGGATGAGCGAAAAGTATCCGGGGCCATAATTAAAAAGTTTGTAGCAAAAGAAGAAGAGCGAATCAAAAAGGAAAAAGAGATCCCCAAAATTCCACGATCAATGCGGGTGGAAATCAAGGAACGTATAGAAAATGAATTAATGCGTAAAGCTTTACCCGTCCCATCGATATTTGATTTGTGCTGGAATTTAGAAGATTCAACACTTCTTTTTTTCTCGACAAATCAAAAGGCACAAGGGCTGCTTGAAGATCTGTTCAGAGAGACTTTTGATCTTACTATTATGCAGCAGATTCCTTATGTGTGTGGCGAGCATTTGCTGGATGAGGAAGAAATGGATAAACTTGCAGCAATCACCCCAGATTTTTTTGTGTAGTGGTTAGAAAGGAGTATATGGAATGGATTTAGTAGATCTTATAGCGGAAAAGCGATTTTTAGGGCAGGAGTTTCTCACCTGGCTCTGGTGGAAGAGTGAAGAGCGTGGTGGAGTTGTGGCATTGCCAGAAGAAGGGGATATTGTTGTTGTCTTTGAGAAACACATGTTGCTTGAGTTCGGCGAAGGGGATAGCAATGAAAAGCTGATCTGTCGGGGCCTGCAGACTGAATTACAGGAAGCCCGTACCGGTCTCGTCATGGGGAAAAAGCTTGAACAGGCACGTATTCAGCTTGTGTATAATGATTATGAATGGAACTTCACATTGGCAGCAGCGCTTATGGAGTTTCGTAACGTTAAACTTCCTAAGACTGCCGGTCCTGATAATGCGAATGACCCAGAAGAAAAGGAGGGTATGGTTCTAGAGCGTATCCATCTTTTTGAGGAACTGATCCGTATTGTTCTGGCATTATACAGAGTCTTTTTGAAACAGCGAGTAAGTGAGCAGTGGCGTGAAGAACTGTTGAAGATGCGAGAGTGGGTTGCGTTAGCAGCAAAGGCATAAGCCAATTTTGAAAAATATAATGAGTAGAAATGATTATGGAGTTTGAAACAGTAATCGGACTGGAAATCCATGCCCAGCTGAAAACAAAATCAAAGATATTCTGCGGATGTTCTACTGCATTTGGCGCACCTGCAAACAGTCACACATGTCCGGTCTGTCTTGGTATGCCAGGAGTTTTGCCTGTTCTTAACAAAAAGGTAGTTGAATATTCTATCAAGATGGGACTGGCAACAGATTCCACAATCAATAAGTACAATCAGTTTGCCCGTAAAAATTATTTTTATCCCGATTCACCAAAAGGATACCAGACCTCACAGTTTGACCTTCCAATTGTTGAGTTTGGAAAAGTTGAGATTGAAGTTAATGGCAAGACAAAGGTCATAGGAATCACCCGTATGCACATGGAAGAGGATGCGGGAAAGCTTATCCATGATGACAGTGAGCCTGTCTCGTATGTTGACCTCAATCGTACCGGAACTCCACTTCTGGAGATTGTTTCTGAACCGGATATGCGCTCTCCCGAGGAAGCATATGCCTATCTACGGAAGTTGCATGCAATACTGCGCTATCTTGATATTTGTGATGGCAATATGCAGGAAGGCAGTTTCCGCTGCGATGCTAATATTTCACTGCGTCCAGTGGGGCAGGAAGAGTTGGGAACACGTACCGAGCTCAAAAACATGAACTCTTTCAAGAACGTTCAGGCTGCTCTGGAATATGAAGTTCGACGTCAGCGTGATCTGTTGCTGGATGGAGAGGACGTTGTACAGGCAACTCTGCTCTGGGATCCTGATCGGAATCGTACGGTATCCATGCGTAGCAAAGAAGACGCCCACGACTATCGTTATTTTCCATGCCCGGATCTGATCCCGGTGGTTATTGACGATGAGTGGATTGAGGAAATAAGAAAAACGCTGCCGGAACTTCCTGATGCAAGAAAAGATCGATTTATCAACGAGTATGAATTACCAGCGTATGATGCCGTTATTCTCACAAGCTCAAGAGAATTAGCTGATTATTTTGAAGAGGCAGTGAAGTGTGGTGCCGGGGCGAAAAAGGTTTCCAACTGGTTAATGACCGAGTTCCTGCGGGAACTGAAGGGAGAGGAGATCAGCAGTTGCAAAGTACAGGCAGCGCAACTTGGTGCCCTTTTGAAAATGGTTGATGATGGAACGATCTCGGGCAAAATAGCTAAAATAGTGTTTCTGGAAATGATGGGGTCTGGCAAAGATCCTGAGGTGGTGGTCAAAGAGAAAAACCTTGTTCAGGTTTCTGATCAGGGCGAACTACTTGTCATGGTACAGGAAATTATTGACGCGAATCCGAAACAGGCTGAAGATTTCAGAGGTGGTAAGACAAAACTCATGGGCTATTTTGTCGGCCAGTTAATGCAGAAAACCAAGGGGAAGGCTAATCCCAAGATTGCTAATGAACTCTTTGCTAAAGAATTGAATGGCTGATTCTGCATATATTGGAAAATATAAAAAAGCAAATATCTTGGATGGAATACGTGAGTCCTTTACCAGTGGAACAGCATTTGAGCTGATCTTCATTTGAACAGATAACAATTTTACATGAACAAGGAAGAGTGGCAAAAAAAAGGCAGTGGTCATAGGCAGAGGTTGAGAGATAAGTTTCTGGCTCGTGGACTTGATGGCTTTACCGACGCAGAAACCCTCGAATTACTGCTCTCTTTTGGTACCCCAAGGAGTGATTGTAAAGAACCTGCCAGAGCAGCCTTAAAACAGTTCGGGACATTAGCTGCGGTACTTGAAGAGCCAATGCCCGGCTTGCAGCAGATAAAAGGCATTGGTCCCAAAAATGGTTTTGCTGTCCATTTTATCCAGGCGGTGGCCAGGCGTTACCTGAAAGATCGTCTCCAGGGAAAGCGTTACCTGCACGGCTCTTCCGAAGTTCGTGATTATTTAAGCCACACCATGCGCGGTTTGAAGAAAGAAGTCTTCACCGTTATCTATCTTGACTCCTCCCATGCCATCTTGGGCTCTGAAACTGTGGCCGAAGGCACAATCAACGTCAATACTGTCTATCCACGGGAACTTGTCAAACAGGCCCTGGATAAGAATGCTGCAGCCATGATTATTGCCCACAATCACCCTTCCGGTTCCCTTGAGCCTTCTGCACAGGATATGCAACTGACGCGGACCATCTCCCTGTTGGGAAGTATGATGCAGATTCAGCTCCTTGATCATATAATTATTGGCAATGGCACATACTCCTTTGCCGATTACGGCTTAATGGCAGAGATCAGGGAACAGTGTCGTGAAACCATGGAATCGCTGCACACATCCTGATGAGTTCCTCCCTCTATATTCATATTCCATTCTGCGTGGCAAAATGCAATTACTGTTCATTTAACTCCTATGCCGGCCTTGAGCGTTTGCAGGAGAGATATGTGGATGCTCTTGCTGTGGAATGCACTCAAGTGGCTTCAGGGGGCCAAGAAACACCCTTAGAGACGGTTTTTTTGGGTGGGGGCACCCCAAGTTTGCTCTCCAATGAACAGTTGAAACGTTTGTTTGGGGGTATTTCCGCTGAGTTTGAAATTGCAAAAGACGCAGAAATATCAATTGAAGCAAATCCCGGAACCATTGATACGGAGAAGCTTGATACGTTGCGACAGTGCGGAGTTAATCGGCTCTCCATCGGTGTACAATCCTTTAACGATAAGGAACTTCGCATAATTGGCCGCATCCATTCGGCAGAAGAGGCAAGAACAGCAGTAGCGAATGCACAGGCTGTGGGATTCAACAATCTGAGTGTCGATCTTATGTATGGTTTGCCTGGGCAGACAGCAAAAAGTTGGCAGCAGAACCTGACTGCCGCCCTTTCCCTCTCTGTACAGCATCTTTCTCTCTATCAGTTAACGATTGAAGAAGCGACTCCACTGGAGGGTATGATCCAGGATGGTAGGGTGCATCTTCCCGATGAAGATGCTGTTGCAGATATGGATGCAATCACTGCCTCTTTGCTTGAAAAGAGGCAGTTTATGCAATATGAAATTTCAAATTACGCAGAAAAAAACTACCAGTGCCGACACAATGTAAATTATTGGAATAACCGTGACTACCACGCTTTAGGTGCAGGTGCCGTTTCTTATCTTCATGGAAAAAGAGTCAAAAATATTGCAGACCCATCTCACTATTGCGCATTACTGGAAGCGGGCCAACCTGTTCATGCTGAAGAAGAGTGTCTGCAACATGAGGCATCTTTTCGGGAAACCGTTATTATGGGGCTTCGCATGAACAAAGGCGTATGCACAGACGACTTACAAGCACGATATGGACTGGATTTCGAACAGGTCTACGGAGGGATTGTACAAGATCTGTGTAGTCGTAATCTTTTGGAGCGTGGGAAAAAAAGTGTTTACCTGACAGCAAAGGGAAGAACCTTTGCCAATCTGGTCATGGCTGAACTGGTGTAAACTACTATCCTGTAGCACTTTTCCCCCTGACCATGCTCCTTGATGCTCGTGGAGTGTTATATCCGCAGCTCTCAAAGTATAGCCGTAAAGTTCCCAATATTATGGTCACAAGATCCCTCCATGTGGCTAGACATTCAAGTTTGTATACAAATGTGATCCCCATCATTATTGAAGATGAAATTGCACGGGAGTGGGGATATGCCCATGAAGGGGATATCTTTGCTGTTGTGGAAGGGGCGTGTCAGACAACGGTGAGCGGCATACCGCAGGTTGGAGCTTTTCAGCTGATTACTGTGGAGTGATTTTTCTGCCTGTGTCTGTTTTTTGTAAAGTGCCTCAACACCCATACGTTTCATCAATGTCCTGACATGCTTGCGCTCAGCAATCCACCTTGGTGAGCGCCCCTTCTAAAAAATCATTCTCAAGCGTCAGTTGACCAATTTTGGCATGTAATATTTTCAAATCAACAGGCGGGTTTGTTACGCTAACTCTGCAAGCGTCTTATCACCAGCCATCGTTGTCAAGCCCACTTTAGATTTGAACAACGGTGAATGCGTTCGTCTCTTTCCTTAGTTATCTTCTCGAGCAGTGATCGCCTAAAGCTTACAACTTCTGCGAATCTTTACATTTCTTATCATTATAATTCTTGACAAAAATTGATTAGCGTAGTTATTGATTAGCGAGGCTAAGTAATATACAAATTTAAAAGAGCATTTTATGAGCAGTACAAAAATACAAGATCAGGCACGTTTCATAGCGCAAGCTGGAAGGAAGCTGAAGGATCATGTCTTCTCCGTGCAATCTGGTATGCGTGGTGGAAACAGGGCATGTAAAGGAGAGGAACTCTCCATGGCACAGGTGCAGATGGTGATGGCGGTACGGGATAGTGCTGAAATGACCATCAGTCGTCTGGCCGGTAAGCTGAGAGTTTCACCGCCCTCTGCTTCGAACATGGTGGACAGGCTGGTTGAAAAAGGAGTGCTCCTGCGTGAGCGGAGTGAGCAGGATCGAAGGAAAGTGGTGGTTTGTTTATCGGGAGAAGCTGCTGTCCATGCAGAACAGATGGAAAGAGCGGTGCTGGCTGTTTTTCTTGATCTTGTGGAAAAGGTAGGGCCTGAAACGGCAGAGAAATGGTGCGAAGTGCTCGAACGTGTGGAGCAGGTGTTAGCAAAGAGTGAGAAGGATGATGAATAATCAAGAGCCTAAGGTAGATAAAGCGACAGTACTTATTCGGATGATAGCCTGTACAGTGATTCTGGCATTGGGACTTGTTGGATTTAAAGTGCTGAAAGGCAGAAAAAAGCCGCCTTCCCTGGCCGTCCAGACAGAAAGAGCGCTGAAAGTTGAAGCGCAATCCGTACATTTTGTTGATGTTCCGGTGTTACTTGAGGCACATGGTCAGTTACGCTCCATTCGTATGGTGGAGATTGCTGCAGAAGTGGCCGGCAGCGTTGTTGAAGTCCATCCCCGTCTGCAAACAGGTGAAGTGATTGCTGTCGGTGAGCTCCTCTTTGCCATTGATGATCGTGATTATCGCAGTGAGTATGAGAGTAATACAACGCGTCTTGAAATTTTACAGCGTGACAAAACACTCACCGTGAAAGAACTGGCACGAGTGCGCACTCTTTTTGAAAAGAGTAATGTCGGAACACGCGCAGGTGTAGAAAAGGCAGAACAAGCTGCCAATAGTAGTGCCGACAGACTGGCCCAGGTGAAGCAGGCTATGACCCGTGCCCAAATAAACCTGGAACGTTGTCGGGTTTTTGCTCCTTTTACCGCTCGTATTACCAGCAAAAAGATTGAAAAGGGCCAGTATGTGGCACCCGGTAAAATTGTGCTGGGTCTTGCCGATGATTCGGTGCTTGAGCTTGAAGTCCCGCTGGACAGTGGTGATGCATTCCAGTGGTTACAATTTACAGAGAATGGTTCTGCGATAGAAGCATGGTTTGCCGGGCTGAAACAGGTGCAATGCACAGTGAGTTGGACAGAAGATGCAACCAACAGTGCCATTGCTACCCTTGATCGGGTCAGTATTTTTGATGACAAGACCAGAACGGTAAAGGTTGTGTTACGCATTGACGCCAAACAGTTTTCCGGGAAAAATAGAACCATGCCTTTGGTCTCCGGGATGTTTTGTAAGGCACTGATTCCCGGTGGCAGTATGACACAGGTCGTAGAGCTTCCACGCTGGGCAGTCAGTTTTAAAAACACAGTTTATGTCATACGGCAAGGACGACTGGCTACCGTACCCGTTGCTGTGGCCCGGGTACAGGATAATAAATCCTATATCAGTAAAGGGCTCACAGAGGGTGATCTGGTTGTTACAACACGCCTGGTAGATCCCCTTGAGCGTAGCCTGGTACAGGTTGTGACAGGAGATGGACATGAATAATTTATTAGCAGCATTTGCCAGGAATACTGTTTTTGCAAATATCCTTCTATTGCTGATCTTTCTGGCTGGTTTCCTGGCCACTACATCAATGGTTCGTGAGAGTTTTCCCGAGTTTTCCATCGATATGATCTCCATTTCTGTTGTCTATCCGGGGGCTGACCCGGCAGAGGTGGAAGAGGGGATCAATCAGAAGATTGAGGATGCTCTGGAATCTGTGCAGGGCATTGATCGCTACACGACAAAATCCTATGAAAATCGTGCCACCGTGACTGTTGAGGTCAAAGATGGGTATGATACAGCAGATGTGCTGAACGATGTGGAATCCCAGGTCAATGCCATCTCTACTTTTCCGGCAGGTGCTGAAAAACCGGTTATTAGAGAGATTGTGAAAAAGCAGGTGGTTATGCTGCTTGCACTGTCCGGAGATTTAAGTGAAAAACAGCTGAAACAGTGGGGAGAGCGTATAAAAGATGAGGTGAAACTGATTCCACTCATTTCCCAGGTGGAGGCGTATGGCACCCGTGCCTATGAGATTGGCATTGAGATTTCTGAAGAGAAACTCCGCCGCTATGGCCTCACCTTTGAGCAGGTTGCGGCAAGCGTTCGTAAATCCAGTTTTAACCTGGCGGGTGGTACTCTGCGTACCGTCGGTGAAGAGATCAGGATTCGTACAGTGGGGCGGAAATATACCGGCGCGGAACTTGCGGAAATCGTCGTCTTGGCACGCCCTGGCGGGGAAATAATCACCCTTGGTCGCCTGGCCACAATCGATGATGGTTTTACGCAGGATCCTGTTTTTGCAACCATAGATGATCAGCCTGCCATGTTTGTACAGATCGCTAAAACCGAGGAAGAGGATGCCATTAAAATCTCCAATGCGGTGCAGGCCTTTGTGGCAGAGAAAGAAAAAGTACTGCCTCCCGGTGTCCATATTTCTGTCTTTTACGATACCACCGATTCTTTGCGGGCCCGTATTGGCCTTCTGACCCGAAATGGTGTTATCGGCCTCTGTCTCGTTTTCTTTATGCTCTGGCTCTTTCTCGATTTGCGACTCTCTTTCTGGGCAGGTCTGGGAATTCCCATTTCCATTGCCGGTGCCATGTTTATTCTCTGGTCCATCGGTGCCACCATTAATATGATTTCACTTTTTGGCCTGATCATGGTTCTTGGAATTGTGGTGGATGATGCCATTGTTGTGGGGGAAGCAATCTATGTGCATCGAAAACGGGGAGAACCTCCTCTACAGGCAGCAGTAAATGGTGTTTCAGAAGTTGCCATGCCGGTACTGGCCGCTGTAACTACAACCATTGTGGCTTTTATTCCACTCTCTTATGTCGGGGGAACCATGGGGAAGTTTGTGTCCATCCTGCCTCTGGTGGTTATTTCCTGTCTGGTGATTTCACTGGTTGAATCGCTGCTCCTGTTGCCAGCCCATTTAAGTCATCTGCCGGATCTGAATAAACCTAAAAAACGATGGGGAATTTTTGCACTTATTGAGCGTGGCCGCAGTGCTGTCAGTACAGGGCTTGAGACCTTTATTGAAAAACGTTATGTGCCGTTTATCGGGGCCGTGCTGAACTGGCGCTATGTCTCTTTAGCTGTGGCAATTGCTGTGCTGATGCTCAGTGTGGGACTGGTAAAGGGTGGACTTGTAAAATTTCATGTTTTCCCTAAGTTGGATGGATTTGTAATTACTTCCACCGTTGAGTTTCCGGAAGGAACACCACCCGATATCACCAGTGAGGCCTTAGGACAGATTGAAAATGCCTTTGACAAGGTTGCTGCCGAAACAACAACTATAAGTGGTGCTCCCCTTGTACGACAACGTCTGAGGTTAGTAGGACAGGTTTTGTCGGGAGATATGGGGGCAACAGGACCGCATATGGGATCCATCCAGATTATCCTGCTGCCCTCTGAAGAACGTGGAATCCATTCAAACGATTTACTGATCGCCTGGGAGAAGGCAGTGGGTGGGATTCCCGGTGTGAAAAGTCTTACTTTTGAAGGCATGCAGGCAGGGCCATCTGGAGCTGAAATTGAAGTGTGGCTGCAAGGTCTTGATATGGATGACCTGCAAGGCGCAGCTGCTGAATTGCAGGATGCCTTGAAGGAATATAAGGGCGTCTATCAGATTCGTTCCGATTACAGCCAGGGGAAAAATGAACTGCAGTTGAGTTTGAAACCTGAAGCCACAACGCTTGGACTCACTGTGCAGGATCTTGCCAGTCAGATCAATGCTGGTTTCTACGGTAGAGAGGCTTTCAGGCTCCAACGTGGTAAAGATGATATACGGGTAAAAGTCAGGTACACGGCGGATGAACGTAGTCGTATCTCTGATTTTGAGAAGGTGCATATTCGCACCGCTGATGGTCGTGAAGTGCCACTGCTTTCTGTGGCAAATATCACTTTTGCACCTGGTTTCTCCACTATCACCAGAACCGACGGTTTACGCCGCATTAAGGTGACGGCCGAGGTGAATAATAAACAGGCAAATTCAGGTGAGATCTTTGCACAACTTGCCAAAACCACATTCAAGAAACTGAATAACGAGTACCCGGATGTGTATCTTTCCATGCAGGGCTCCAAGAAAAACACCAGAGAATCTTTTTCTTCTCTGGCTGTGGGGTTCCCCATTGCCATGGTTGGTATTTTTGTAATTATTGCCACTGTTTTTCGGTCGTATATTCAGCCTTTTATCATTCTCTTTACCATTCCATTTGGCATTATTGGAGCCATTATCGGTCATTTACTTCTTGGTTATAATCTGTCCATGATGTCGATTTTCGGAATGGTTGCTCTCTCGGGAGTGGTCATCAACGATGCCATTGTGCTTATTGAGCGAGTGAATGAAAATCTGACAGAAGGCATGACATTATTTGATGCCATTGTGCAGGGTGGTGCCAGGCGATTTCGGGCGATTTTTCTGACCTCCATCAGTACCGTTGGAGGCCTAGCTCCACTTATTATGGAAACAGACATGCAGGCCAAATTTTTAATCCCCATGGCTTTGTCTGTGGCTGGCGGTGTTGCTTTTGCCACCGGTTTGACCCTGATTCTGATTCCAAGTCTGCTGGTTATTGTAAACGATTTAAGACGATTAGCGGTAAAGGGTATCAGCGGAAAGTGGCCCAGCCGTGAAGAAGTGGAACCACGAGCGTTAAAAAATGTGGGAGAGGTACTATGAAACGACAACTTTTTTATATCTGTGTAGTGGCAACAAGCATTGTTGTTGGCAGCAGTGGGCAGACCAAAACCCTGGATGATGTGCAGGAGCTTGATCTGCAAACAGCGCAGGAGATAGCCCTTGCTGACAATCCGTCCCTTGCAGCCGCCGCTGAACGTGTAGAACAGGCCAGACAACGTATAGAACAGGCACGTGCGCTCTATTGGCCAACTGTTGATGCCGGAGGATCTGTAGGTTATAATAAAATCTCTCAAAATAGTGCCGATATTCTGGCTCTTGCCAACAATGGACAGAGTGTTGATCGCAGCAGCGAAAACTATAAACTGTCTCTTGCCGCATCATGGTTGTTATTCGACGGATTCTCCAGGAAATTTTCCAATATGATTGCCGAATATGGCAAAGAGGAAAATGAGCAGGCCAGACGTGATGCCCAACGTCTGCTTTTGCAAAGTGTGGCCGAAAGCTATTATGGTGCCCAGCTGGCGTTGTACAATAAGACCATAGCCGAAGCGGATTTTTCCTTTAATTCCAAACAGGCGGATGATGCAAAAATCAGTATGGATGCCGGTGCGGGCTCATTGTCGGCTGTCCTCAACTTCCAGGTACAGATGAACAACGCCTCCACCGAACAACTGGTGGCTGAAAGAGATTATGACCTTGCTCTCTATGGTTTGGCTCTGTTGCTTGGAAGAAAATCAGGTGAAATGCCGGAAGGGCTTAAACTTGCCAAAGTTGAGATGGTGGAAGAGGATGAATTTTTTGAGATCGTACAGGAAGAACTGCTACAGGAGGCTAGCAGTAATCGACCTGATCTCCTTGGGCGACAACTCAGTTTTCAACGGGCAGAGTCAACAATCGGAGCCAAACAGGCAGCCTACTATCCTGTACTTGCCTTAAATGGTGGGGTTGATGGAACTCGTCAGGATGATTTTGCTTTTGAAAATGATGATTTTGGAACATCCGTTGCTGTCAATTTGAGTTATAATCTCTTTCGGGGTAAGGGAGATGCTGCCAGAATTGCTGAGGCAAAGGCAGTCAAGCGTGAGGCTGCGAGAACTCTCGAACAACAAAAAAACCGGGTGCAGAGTGAGGTGCGGCAAGCAATAACCAGACTGGAACAGGCAAGAGCACAACTTGTCCTGCAACGTGCGTCTGTTAAGCTGGTATCACAGACAAGAGATCTTGTGGAAGAGGGCTACAAAGCCGGGCAGGAATCCCTTGCCCGCTTTAATGAAGTGCAGCGGGATCTTGTTCGTACCCAGTCCCGGTTGGCACTTTCCCTGGTAGGCTTGTACACTAATCGTCAAAGTTTGAAAACTGCAACTGGTGAGTCGTTATTGCCTTTTCTTGGGGAGCAGTCAAACTGATTGGTACCCATGTTTTGTTCCCCTTTTTCTCGAAATTTATTGCCATTTACGGAAGCACGGATCAGATACAAAATTGAAAACGACATCTCTTCTCAGGTGGTCAATGCCTCTCGCACTGCACGGCTGAGCTGTATTATCGAGTAAGGTTTTTTGATAAATCCACTGGCTCCAAGTTGAAGTGCTGCTTTGACATCATCACTCTCAGAAAAACCACTGGCAATGATTGCCTTCTGCTTGGGATACAGTTCAAGTATTTCCGCATATGCCTGCCGTCCATTCATGCCGGGTTCCATTAACATATCCATCACAATCAAATCGACAGAGTTCATTTTTAAAAATTTTACGGCTAACTCACCGGAGCAGACCGAATCAACATTGTAACCTAAATTCAGCAGTATTTGACTGGCTATATCCCGAAGTTGCGGTTCGTCATCCACAACCAGTATATACTCACCATTGCCTCGGAAATTTTCTTGTGGCCTGTCTGGGGGTTGAATAATATTCTCCTCCACACTGACTGGAAAGTAGAGCTGAAAACATGTTCCTTTGGAGCTGCTTTCCACGGTAACTGTACCATCATGTTCTTCCATGGTATTCCAAACCACGGCAAGCCCCAGGCCGGTTCCACTCCGGCCCATTACCTTCTTCGTGTAAAATGGCTCAAAAATATGAGTCAAATCTTCATCGCAAATGCCAGTCCCGTCATCCCGTACACTGAGTATAATATATTCTCCAGGACTTATTTTATGTCTGGCTGCTTCAAGCTCATCTATATACTGATTAGAGGTGGAGACCAGAATTTTTTCCTCTTCAACAATAGCTTCTGCCGCATTGGTAACCAGATTCATCAGGCTTTTTTTGATATGGACGGATGAGCAGATAATGGTGGAGTGAGTCGCTTCAAGTTGCTGCTGGCAGCTGACATTGGGATACAGCGATTGTAGTTTTTTACATTCAGGAGAATTGAAATATTCCTGGACCAACAGGTTTAGATCCTGTGGCTCTTTAGTGCTGGCAACGCCCCTGGCTACGGTGAGCAAATCTTCAACCACGGCAGCGGCCCTGCTGCCTGACTCTTGGATAGCTTCAAGCGCTTCTCTCAGATTGCTGTCTTTTGGTAATTGTAACAGTAACAATTCAGGATAGGAGACGATCCCTGATAGAATATTATTCAGGTCATGGGCTACCCCGCCAGCCAATAAACCAAGTGCTTCCATCTTTTGGGCACGCTGCAGTTTCTGTTCGAGGATTTTTTTATCATGCTCCATTTTTTGCTGTTGGGTAATATCTTGCATTACCTCTAGTTTACAGGGGACACCGTCAATATCGATATAGGGTACGGCAATCATGTTAAAAGAACGATTATTTTTCAGTGTGGAGTGATAATGGACTATCTGCTGTTTCTCTATTACTTCTGCAATTCGACAATGGGAACAGGGTGAATCATAACCGCTCACATCACGATAACAGAGTCCACCGACTTCATTACCAAGGCTTTTTGCCATGGATTCGTTCATATAGCGAATACGGTACCCACTATCAACCACAAAGAGAAAGATACCGGAACGGTTAATGGCATCAAGCAAAGAGCGTTGCCGACCTTCACTTTCGATGAGTTGACTGTGCTGGGTCAGAATACTCTTATCAACTTGTCGAAGCATGATATAAAAGAAGATAAATAAGGCACTTAACAGGAGTAATGCCAAGGTTGCAGTTATGATAGTAAGTCGAAAAAATGCTGCCTTACTCTCTGTAATATCAATAAATACGAGCAAGTCTCCGATCTCAGCACCGGATACATCGCGAAGCGAATGGGAAAATATTCTTCTCAACCTGTTGTCGATTAACAATTCTTCTGTCAAGTTATTGTGTAAATGTACCTCGCTTCCATGGATAAAGGGATCGATGGCAGAAGGAAAAACTGGCAAGGAATAGTATATCAATACTTCATTTTTATACCTGTCCCAGTTGGCCTCTCTTCCAAGCATAGCCATGCCATCCTGCCATTTTTTCCGTTCGAGTAGGTTTTTACGAATAGAAACTGCCAGTTCAACACCCAGACGGTTCTGGATAAATTTCAGCAGACCTTCAATTTCCTGCCCCAGCTCAAGATATCCAATAAGGGTATCCTCAATGTAAACCGGTTGAACTACCCGCAGCGTGAAGGTGCCCAAGGGACCAAGTTCAATTCCGTGAGCTATCTTCCCACTTCGTTCCGCTTCCCGGGCAGTAAAACGGTCGATAACATCGCCATACACTGTTGGCTTGTGGATGCGTAATAAGTTTACCCGTTCGGGAAGGTGGAAGTAAAAATGACTAATGGAGTAGTTTTTTTGAAGGTTACGGAAAATCGGTTCGTAGAGTTCAAACAATTGTTCGCGGTCTTTAGCTTGCAAGGCTTCATAGAGACTAGGGTTTTCAAGAAGAACATCTTCCAGAGCATTGAGCATACGGGCTTTTCTTTTTAGAGAAATCTCCAGACTGTGGGTCGCATCCGCAACTATATGCCGGTTGAACCGTTCCATTTTCTGTTGATTGGCAATAAGCAGAGCAGCGGAGAGGGCGAAGACCAGAAGAAGAACAATTACACAGAGAGGAACCATCAGACGATAAAAAACCGGTCTGTTTTGCTGAAAGGGTTTTGTTGTCTTGTTATCGTGAGAAGCAGCTTGCATAAGAGAGATCTCTCTTTTTAATTTCACTATGAAAACGCCCTGTATTTATAAGGTATCATTTTCGATTATTAGATAAAAGGTTTTTCAATGTACAAACATGGGGACAACTCCCAGTTGAATTTCCTATTCCAGAAGGATGACGATCAATTCAGCAAAATCTCGAGACTACATGAGTACTATGCATTTTCTGCCATTTACTTTTTTCTGACGTACTCGTAAATCCCAACTGGGATAACTACAAATATCAGCAGAAATGCTGAACAAGGTCAGCAAAAATTATCTGTTGGAGGATGTTGCCAGTAAAAAGCCGAAGCTAATAAATACTGCACCACTTGCCCGGTTAAAGTTTCTCATTCTGCGGGATTTGTTGAGCCATCCTTTAAATCTTTGCACCAATATGGAATAGATCATTAGAAAGAAAAATGAGAAGAACATCAACGTAGTTATAAGAATGACAAATTGTGGAAATAGCGCAGTCTCAATATTGATAAATTGAGGAAGTAGAGCAGTGAGAAAGACTATTGCTTTAGGGTTACTAATTGCAACAAGCAGGGCTTGGAAAAATAATTTGTGAGATGAAATTTCAACCAAAGAACCCTGTTCCTTGAAAGAAGAAAAACTGGCATTTTTTTGAAAAATTAACTTGAGTCCAAGGTAAAATAGATACACAGCCCCGCAGTATTTGAGAATATTGAAACAGGTTACGGAAGTGTTCAAAATTGCTCCTAGCCCTGCAACAGCGACAATGCTCATGCAAAACAGCCCGGTAATATTTCCAAGTGCTGCATAGGTAGCTTTTTTCCATCCGTATCGTGTTGAACTGCTTACAATGAACAGAACTGCTGGCCCGGGTGTTGCGGTAGCTGCAATTGCCAACGCCAGATATATCGCCCATGATTCGATGGTCATTTTATTGTCCTTTAAAGTATTCCATTTCCTGAGAGCTCTGCGTACTGCTCAGTCGTCGCAAGTTTGACACCACGTGCCGCAAAGGTAGCAGCAATTGACTCAATGCTTTACTAATTGTGGTACTTTTTTTCTATGCAAATCTACATATGACGAATTTTGTTGGAGTTATTGGTGTACCTATTCATAAAAAGAGCTTGTGGGGTGGCTTTGTGCCACAACAATGAAAATAGGCAATCCCCTTATTATATCCGTCTAAGTTAAGATACGTTAAGTAGTTATCATTATACTCAATAATGATAAACTCCTATGCACTGCAAGTTGAGCAAGACCGATTTAAACATGAAGATACTGCCACCCTTCATTATTAGGAAGCAATGAATATTGAAAAGTTCAACATGGATTCCTCATTGCCTTAAGAAAATCATTCCACTTAAAACTCCCTTTAAAATCCTTTTTTATAAGGATTCCTCCCTTGAATCACCCGGCATTCATTTAAGCAACAAATCTGAGCAATTAGTACCACATCATTTTCAATGATTGCCTGTATGGTTAGAAGGGAGTAAGTTATCCCACTCCTTTATTGCAATAAAAAGCCAGCTGGTTTCCTTGTGGGAATCAACTTTTATTGATTTTTCTTCAATATTGTTTTTCAAACTACGGGGTTAATAATGAAAAAAATGTGCTTGTCTCTGGTGAACGGTTTTTCTTCTCTTATTCTGGCATTTGTATGCCTTTCCATTCTTCCCGGTACCGGAAATGCTGCGGAAATTAAAATTGGGGCAATCCTTGCACAAACAGGACCGGCAGCTTTTCTTGGTGGCCCGGAGGAAAAGTCACTTCGCATGTTAGTTGAATCAATCAACGCAAAAGGTGGCATCAATGGACATACTATTAAATTGATCGTCAAGGATTCAGCAGCTGATCCTGCAAAAGCAATTTCTTTTACCCGACAGCTTATTGAAGAGGACAGAGTCTTTGCTATTATCGGCCCCTCAACCAGCGGAGAAACGTTAAAGATCAAATCCATTTGTGAAAAAAGTAAAACAATTCTTATCTCCTGTGCTTCGGCCGAATTAATTGTGAATCCTGTATTATCCTACGTTTTTAAAACGGCTCCCAGTGACTCGTACGCCGCTCGGAAGATATTCATGACCATGAACGATATGAATATATCAAAAATCGCAGTGGTAACCGGCAATACCGGTTTTGGAAAGGCTGGAAAAGGACAGCTGAAAAAATTAGCTCCTGAATACGGCATTACAATTGTAGAAGCGGAAACCTATGATAAAAAGGCCACTGATTTAACAGCTCTTGTAACCAAAATAAAGTCTAATCCTGAAATCCAGGCAGTGCTGAACTGGTCGATTGTACCTGCGCAATCAATTATTGCTAAGAATATCCGTCAGGCCGGGTGGGATATCCCTCTTTTTCAAAGCCATGGTTTTGCTAACATCAAGTATGTCCAGGCCGCTGGTGCTGCCGCTGAAGGGATTATTTTTCCTGCCAGTACAGTAATTGCAGCACAAAAATTGGAGCCCGGCCCAGTCAGGGATTTCCTGATGTCTTACAAAACTGCCTATGAATCGAAATATGGGGAAGATATTTCCTCCTTTGGCGGCCATTCTTACGATGCCATGCTTATTCTTGCCAAAGCGATTGATGTAGCCGGGCCTGACAGTACCAAAGCACGGGCTGCCATAGAAGGAATAAAAGGGTTTACCGGGACAGCAGGGGAATTTAACTTTTCTGAGACGGATCACAATGGTCTGGGAATTGATGCTTTTGCCATGTTTACCGTTAAAGACGGGCAATTCGTAATGATGGGTAATTAGTTGTTTTACTTTAAAAGAATCAGTCTCTTAAGGCGGCGCTGAAAAGAGTGCTGGCTTACCATTCATCACTGGTGTTGAGAATTTCCGTGATTCTTTTGAAGGATAGAATGAATAATCGCTTAACTCACTTTCCAAAAATATGTTAGTAGCCATTGAAAGCAACTTACTTTACGAAGATAAGGTATTTTCAGATCTTAAAAAAGATGATGGTTTAAAGATAGTTGATTCGGAATTTTTGGATTGTACATTTAAGAATTGCAAATTTTTTCAAATTTCTTTTTTTGACTGTACATTCGAAAATTGCGTGTTTGAAAACTGTGATCTGGCATCAGCCTTCATACAATATACGTCCTTCAGTGATGTGAAATTTATTGATTCAAAACTCACAGGAATTCAATGGGCCGCCGCCTCCATTCCTCTGGATGTGAATTTCAACAAGTGTTTGCTAAATTATTCAGGGTTTATTGGCGTCGACCTCCGAAATACTGAAATAGTTGAATGCCAGGTGAGGGAGGCGGATTTTTCGGAAGCTGATTTGTCAAAAGCAAATTGTACTTACTCCGACTTTTCGGGTACCAGGTTTATGAATACAAATCTTACGCGTACCAATTTCGCCAATGCCACCAATTATTCCATCCATCCGCATGGCAATAAATTATGCAAAACGAGATTCTCATTACCTGAGGCATTATCACTGCTGGATGTGTTTGATATAATTATAGAATAAAAGTAACCGGTACTCAATGGACTATCTGTCCTGCATGTGTTAGGCCACCTTTTTGTACAATATAACACAACATACCAATAAATTTTAGTACGGCTCATTCTCATTTACAACGTGGAGAATACAAGGTTTTGTGTTAAGGTGTTCTTCTTTGTTTTCAATCATTTCAATACCTCCAAAGCATTGTTTTGCTAGATATGGAAATATGAATAGAAAAATACTTCCCATTTCAGCTTTTAAAATGATCATCCCTCCAACTTTGGCTCTCTGCCTTTTCGTTGGAACCGTCTTCGCTGTTATTCTTCCCTCCTTTAATTCCAGTATTATGGAGCGAAAAAAAGAAACTACCATGCAATTAATTGACATGGCCATTGGGGTTCTGGATCATTTTGAGCATCAGGCATCTCGTGGTGTTATCAGTCAGACAGAGGCAAAAAACCAGGCAATTTCAGCAATCCGTGCATTAAGATATGGAAAAGAGCTCAATGGCTATTTTTGGATCAGTGATTTGGAGCCTATGGTAATTATGCATCCATACCGACCTGAGCTTGAAGGTGAAAATACAGCCATGCTTGTGGACAAAAACATTAAATCTGTTTTCCAGAAAATGGCTGACATTGTAAGCAGGGAAGGCGCTGGGTTTGTGAATTACATGTGGAAACAAAAGGTCAACCAGAAGACTATTGCCCCCAAATTATCATATGTTAAACTTTTTCCTCAATGGCAATGGGTAATAGGTACCGGACTTTACCTTGATGATACAAAAAAGGAGATTGCTACTCTTACTGCCAAATTAAGTACCTTCGCCTTCTTGGCTCTGTTGTTGCTGGCAGTCCTTTCGTTATACATTGCCAGGCAGAGTATCGTTAATGATAAACGTCGAAGAAAAGCCGAGGCATTGTTACAGCAGCAAAATGATCAACTGGAGCAGACTGTTCAACAACGAACAACTCAACTCACTACAACAAATAATAAGCTTGTGACTGAGGCTGCTGAGCGCCGAAAAGCCGAGCGAAAAATCAAAAGGCAAAATATATTCCTCAATGATGTTATCGAGTCACTGCCTTTCCCGTTTTGTGTTATCAGTACCGATGATCACTACATTTCTCTGGCGAACCAGCACGCAATCCGAGGGGGATTAGTAAATTCTGCTAATAAATGTTCCGCTTTGGCACATTCAAAAGGGAGGGGGGATCTCTGTTGTCCGGATGCTGGTCATAGCTGTCCTGTGGTGATGGTTAAATCAAGTAAAAAGCCTGTAAGAGTGGAACATACTCACTATGACAGTAATGGCAGGGAACAATATGTAGAAGTACATGGCTACCCCATCTTTGATGGGGCGGGTAACGTTGTCCAGGTAATCAAAACTGTTATCGACATAACTTCCAGAAAAGCCTATGCCGACAAGTTAGCCCGTATTTCTATTACTGATGAGCTTACTGAGTTGCTTAACAGACGGGGGTTTTTGTTATTAGCCCAAAAACAACTTGAAATTGCAAAACGCAAAGGGTGTAATCTGTTCTTAATGTATGCTGATCTTGATGACCTTAAGCCCATTAATGACAATCTGGGCCATGACATTGGGGATTCTGCCATTATCGAAACGGGAAAGTTGTTTCAGACAGTTTTTAGAGAAGCTGATATTATTGGACGGGTTGGTGGTGATGAATTTACTATTTTGTTTGCCTGTGATGACGATACTGGTAAAAATCCTGTTCCACGACTTGTGGAGCGTTTTGAAGAAAAACTCGCT
The DNA here is from genome assembly GCA_022712895.1 of Desulfocapsa sp. Lineage (GTDB taxonomy): Bacteria > Desulfobacterota > Desulfobulbia > Desulfobulbales > Desulfocapsaceae > Desulfocapsa. Next base: position 52,412 of record JAFLJS010000069.1, on the reverse strand, counting down.
GAGCTAAACAATAGCACTAATTTACCATTTGAATTGTGCATCAGTCATGGAATTGCCATGTTTGATGGCAATGCCCCTGTTTCTGTAGAGGAGTTGATAAAAGCGGCAGATCATTTGATGTACCAGTCGAAAAAAAGTAAAAAAGATTAGACCAATGAATATTGCAATTGACCCTTCTGTTCTCACTGTCTTTATCCCCACATTTCTTTTTGTTTCTGCAACTCCCGGTATGTGCATGACTCTGTCAATGACCCTGGGGATGAGCATTGGCCTTCGCCGTACATTTTGGATGATGTGGGGTGAACTGCTTGGTGTCGGTCTTGTCTCCATTGCTGCCGTTGCCGGAGTAGCAACTGTTATGTTCAATTACCCTGCTGTTTTTCTTGTATTGAAATATATAGGTGGTGCGTACCTTTTCTATCTTGGGATTCAAATGTGGTGTTCAAAGGGGAAGATGGCCCTTTCTGAATCAAATGCTGAAAATCTTGAATTCAGTGCAAAGGAACTACTTACTCAGGGTTTTGTAACGGCCGTTGCCAATCCCAAAGGATGGGCTTTTATGGTCTCTCTCTTGCCGCCATTCATAAATTCGGAATATTCACTTGCACCACAAATGATGGTTTTGCTTGTTATCATCTTGACCATTGAATTTTGCTGTCTTGTTGGCTATGCGGCCGGCGGCAGGAGCCTTCGAAGGCTGCTCCAAAAAAAAAGTACGCTTAAAACAATGAACAGGATTGCGGGAACATTGATGATTGGTGTTGGAGTCTGGCTGGCGACTGGATAGCCTTAAGCCATTCGCATTATAACCTCAGCTTAGGCTCTGGTAGCGCCACCACAACAGAATAACAAAAACTGAAGTGGCCGCTAAGGCAAGGGCAATGGTTTCCTGATTGAAGTTGTATTGTTTTTGTAGTTTTTTCATTCCGCTTTTTGAGTAACCTCTTCTCCTCAGTATCTCTCTACACGTTTTCTATCATTACGACGTACCTTAGTACTCCGTAATGATAGAAACTATTTTGTCACGTACCCTTTTCCAGAAACACTACCCATGAAATAAAATCTTGACTCTCATCATTACATAACCTACACTAGAATGAACGTTCGTTCTAGTGATGAGGAGTAGGGACAATATGACATCTAATAAGCATCAGTTAATTCTTGATACGGCATTGGAGCTTTTTACCAAGCGTGGATATTTTAATACCTCGGTTCACGATATCCAAAAACAGGCCAATGTCAGTATCGGATCTATATACCATCATTTTAAAAACAAAGAAGCCATAGCCAAAGCCCTTTTTGATGACCTGGCAGACACAATGGCTAAAGCTATGAGTGATATCATGGTGAATTACTCCACTGCTCATGATCGTTGTCGAGAAGTGATATCTTACATTTTTAAAATAACAGAAGATAGTCCCCAGACCATGAACTACATATTGTATGCCAAACATAAAGAATTCCTGCCGGATCAAAAACCGGTCTGCTCTTCCCGTCCGTTTGAATTAATGAAAGATATGGTCGTTCAGGGCATGGAAAATGGCGAGATTCGTCAACTTGACCCGGATATTGCAGCAACAAGTGTTTTTGGCGGTGCTATCCGGCTCATTCATCTCCATTTGGATGGCGTGTTGGGAAGAGAGTTAGCTGAATGCCTGGATGAATGTTGGCAGTGCGCATGGCGCTCTGTTTCTCGGTAAATGAAATTACCATAAAATAGAGCGAGCGTTCGACAGGAGAGGTTCGAAACAAATCATCAAATAGACCTACTGATATCAATGTTCTTGTTTATGGTTCCGCCACGTTCTCCTGTGAGAAGCATCAGCAGCGGTTACTTAGCTGCTCAATAATGAGATATTATTGATTCAATGTAAAAAACAGATAGAAAACATTATAAGAATTTAAAAAAATGTACCGTCCGGTCGGTACACGGAGATAAGTTATGAAGGTTCTTGCTATTTCGGGAAGTCCGAGAAAGGGTAAAACGACGGATAGAGTTATCGAAGAAGTACTCAAAGGAGTAGAGGGTTGCGAAACTGAGTTTATTCGCTTGGCGCCCTTAAAAATTTCACCATGCAACGCATGTCTGGGCTGTGTCACAGATAACGTATGTAAGATAAAGGATGACATGGTCACTTTGCGGGAAAAAATTGTTGCCGCTGATGCGTTTATTATCGGGGCACCGAATTATTTTTCCATGTTAAACGGCATCACGCATAATTTTCTAGAGCGATTTTGTCAGTTTAGGCACCAGTCGTGCAGGATCTTGGCCGGAAAGTTAGGGGTTGTTGTCAGCACTGGTGGGGTCCAGCCTGAAATTCCAGGGCAGCAGATCGAAACGATTTTCAGTTACTATCAGATAGACCATGTGGGGACCATTGCAGTGCATGGAGCAGCATCATGTTTTACCTGCGGCCATGGAGAAGGGTGCGATGTTGGCGCAGTTCAGATGATGTACGGGCCCGGAACGAAGATTACCGACGATATTATCCCAGATCTGTCAAAACAAGCGGAAAAAATTATTGAAGCACAAGAATTGGGACAACTGTTGACCAAACGTTTAGCCCAGAAAGTTGCAAGCGTTGCCTAATTGGGCGGCTATTGGAGTGGTATGTAATCGCTTTACAGGTCGACGACCTTGAGGCGATGATAATATTGTTTTTTCCCCACGAGATACCTCTGAGGATATTTGCCTCGGAACCGTCCAAAAGCAAAAGGAATAACTGTGAGTACTAAAGAAACAAATGCTGAACTCTCCCGCCTGAAATTTTTGCCCATCACCCTTTTTGGATCGGTCATGGGGCTTTGTGGATTTGCCATCGCTCTTATGCGTTTTGAGGCTATTATAGAGGTCAATCTGTTCGGTGCAGGCGTTTACCTTCTCTACGCAGTCACTCTCCTATTCATCACTCTTACTATTTTTTATGTATTAAAATTTATTCGCTACCCCGACGAAGTCGTGATGGAATTCAAGCATCCTGTTCGGATGAACTTCTTCCCGGCATATACCATAAGCCTTTTACTGCTTTCCATAGGTTATCTCGACATAAATAAAGAGATATCCGCCGTGCTCTGGTATGTCGCAACACCTATTCATTTGTTTTTACTGCTGAAAATAATATCTGTCTGGTTTCATAAAGAGTTTGATATAAAGATGATCAATCCTGCGTGGTTCATCCCTGTTGTGGGAACAATCCTGGTTCCCATATCAGGCGTCGTCCACGCATCACCAGAGATATCCTGGTTTTTCTTCAGTATAGGCATAATCTACTGGATAGTACTTTTCACCATAGTCATCAACCGTATGATCTTTAATCATCCTATTCCCAGCAAGCTGTTACCCACTCTTTTCATACTGATCGCACCACCTGCCATTGGCTTTGTATCCTATACTGCGCTCACTGGCGGTTTCGATAACTTCAGCAGGGTACTTTATTATTTCGGGATATTTACTCTGCTTCAACTGCTCACCATGACAGACCAGTTTCGGAAAGTGCCGTTCTTTATTTCCTGGTGGGCATACACCTTTCCTCTGGGAGCAGCCACTATCAGCACAGTTCTGTACTACAAACTTACCGGCATCATCTTTTTTAAATATCTCTCTGCACTTCTGCTCGCACTCACTTGCCTCGTTATAGCCATAGTCCTCTATCGCACTATTCGTGCCATGATAAACAAGGAGGTATGTATCCAGGAGTTATGACTCCGAGCATCTAGGACTTCACCTAATCTTTTATTGTCTCTTCCTAAAGGCTGTCACGAAGGCAGAGATGCATAAATGTAATGGCAATCTCATTTTCGGGCAGGCAGGAGGTAATGAAAAATTCAATATCCCCGTTCATTCAACACAAGAGCCATCTAGCATAATCAAGTAATCAGAGGCCAAATGTATCGGCTTCATTTAACGGATCACAACCGCTTTGAAATATTTCAAGCCGAGTTTATGATCCGGTTCATCCTAACACCTTTTCGGGAGGTAACAGTATGTTTCAAAAAGTAATTGTTTTCTTGGTCGCCGTCACTCTTCTTGCAGCTCCAGCTTTTGCTGAGGACAAAATAACACCAGAACAACGTTTTAAGAAAAGCATTAAAGCTATCATGCCAGAGATAAAGTCTATCGATCATGCAACGCTTGCCACTTGGATTAAAGATGATAATGACTTTATTTTAGTTGATGTGCGTGAAGCGAAGGAAGTCGCAGCCATAAAAATTCAGGCAGATGAGTACATGACAGTTCCACGTGGAGTTCTTGAGATAACAATGTCTCGTAAAATTGAAGAGCTGGACACAACTCTGGTTATTTATTGCCTCAAAGGAGGTCGTGGAGCTCTTTCCACCAAGGCCCTGAAAGATATCGGATATACCAATGTTTATAATCTGAAAGGCGGAATCCTCAACTGGATCAAAGAAGGACATCAGGTATCAAACATGTTTGGTAGTTTTGAAATGAAAGATTATGTCTCCAATTACAAATAACCTCTAGTCTCACGATCTGGCAGATACAGTGTTTTCAGGTTGTAACTGTCAGGTCAGATTTAATTGATAAGTATTTCTTTTGTACCATGCATGGAAACAGTCCTCTCAAAGTGAAAAACATCCACATGTAATTTACCCTTTTGTGGGTCGCCGTCGTATTGGCTAATCCGGCCTCTGTACTCACGCCACCAACTCCTGCCATCGTAACAAGCCTTGGTTTACTAAATGTTTGGTCCAGCGACGCATCTTACGCCCGTCGGCAGACCATGTACCGCAGCTTGATATAGCCCCCGAATAGGTTCCTGAAGTCAGCGGAAAACTCAAAACGCGAAAGATCCTCTTTGTATCAATATAGAGTTGGATCATTTGTCCCTGTGTGCTTTTTGTTTGTTCAGCAATCGACTCTTGTAACAACTGTATCCTGGATGGGGAAATCATCACACCTGGAGAAAAGGTGAATCAGAAGGAGTAGGCGACAACATTTTTGCCAGGGAGTCATGTTGTTATTGTGAAGAGTCATATGAAGGGATACACTATATTCCATGTACAGAAAAATTTTTGCAGTAGGCGATAGCCACTCACGGCGATGTTTTGAGAACCATGCGCAAATTGCTGATTCCAGAGTGCTTATAGGTCATAACAAGCTGGATGGTAAAACGGCCTTCAATATTGAGCGGCACGAAAAAAAACTCATGCGTATCCTGTTTCCGCTACAGGATAAAGAGCTGATCTTCTGTTTCGGCGAAGTGGATGTACGGCTCCATATCAAATACAAGCATCAGCAGCTGGGAATACCCATTGAACGATTGATTGATGTCACTGCAAGAAAGTATATTGCATATGTTGCGAAATTGCGAAATCAAGGCTATCGAATACATGTCTTCAATGTTGTTCCCACTGGAGATTTCCTGGGAGTTGATGCAGAGAAGTGGAAAAAAGGTTTGCAGTATCCATTTACTGCCAGTGATGAAGAACGTAAAACGTATACGGAACTCCTGAATGCCGCCTATGCTGCACATTGCGAGGAGTTGCAGGTTCCATTTATCAATATCTACCCAAACCTTGTGGATGCTGATGGGATACGCAAAAAAGAGTTGGTTTATGATTTCGCCCATTTAGGCAATCAATGTGCTGATTTAGTTATGGCGTCTTATTTTTGATGGCTTCGGAAAAATTCTTTATTTACTTCGTTGCTGCAAATATTCTATAAGTTGTGATCTCCTCTGGCACATCGGAATGATATACTATTCATACGCCTCGTATACGAATCCATCTGCTAATTGAGATTCTTGCGAAAGCATCATTTTTCCGGAGAAAAACAAATGACAAAAGTTGCGTTGATAACAGGAGCCACGTCCGGTTTTGGAAAGGCCTGCGCTGAATTGTTGGCTAAAAATGGATGGAATCTTGTCTTGTGCGGCAGACGGCAGGAGCGTTTGCAGGAACTTGAGGCACAATTGAAAAATGTTTCCGTATATACAGCAGTTTGTGATGTTCGGAATGGAAGCGAGGTGAAACAACTGATAGCTGGTTTACCCAGTTCCCATGCTCAGATAGATCTGTTACTGAATAATGCGGGACTCGCTCTCGGTTTATCCCCTGCTTATGAAGCGGATCTTGTCGACTGGGAAACGATGGTTGATACCAATATCAAAGGGCTTATGTATATGACCAGAGCCGTTTTGCCATCCATGGTGGAACGTGGACAGGGGCATATTATTAATATGGGGTCCGTCGCAGGCTCCTGGCCATATCCGGGAGCCAACGCTTATGGTGCCACCAAAGCCTTTGTGGAGCAGTTTTCCAATAACTTGCGTGCAGATGTTCATGGCAGTGGAGTAAGGGTTTCAAATGTTGAACCGGGGCTCGCAGAATCTGAATTTTCAGTGGTACGTTTTCAGGGAGATCAGCAAAAAGCAGACGCTGTTTATGAGGGCACGGAGCCTTTAACACCAGAAGATATTGCCAAGACAGTGTATTGGATCGCAACACAACCAGCCCACGTCAATATTAACAGGCTGGAGATAATGCCGGTATGCCAGACCTGGGGGCCTTTTGCCATCCACCGAAAAGGATAAAAACAGGAAAGTATTGAAGAAATAGACAACAGTTGCTAAATTATTCATAAATATTGGTTTTAAAAAGATGACCTTGGGTCTAAAAAGTGGTTGGAGAGAGTCCATGAACAAGAAGATTTTATTGAGTTGTATACTGTTATTAGTTTTCCCTGTAAGTGCGATGGCTGGAAGTAAAAGCCCTTGGGAAATGAAACTGCCATTTAAAAATGCAACAATTGAATACGCTATCAGCGGAGTTGAAAACGGAACTGAGACTACTTATATACGTGATTCAGGGCGTGAAGTGGCTAGCTATCATACCACGAAAACAAGTATGATGGGCATGACCATTGTCAATGAAACTGTGGATATCACAACTCCTGAGTGGGAATACAGTTTTGATCTTACCAATCGTAGTGGCAGTAAAAGCGTGAATCCTGAAAAATATATGATTGAGGAGTACAACAAACTCTCTAAAGCGGAGAAGAAACAGGTTCATAAAAATGTTGAGCAGATGGGATCCTCTGTTGCTGAAGGGCTTGGTGGTAAGGTGCAGCAGAATGCTGAAAAAATCCTGGGTTATAACTGTGACCGGGTAGACATGATGGGTACAGTCGCATATTCTATCCACGGTACCGATATACCGCTTCGTGTGGAAAGTAATATGATGGGAATGAACATGAAGATTGAAGCTACTTCCGTGAAAAAAGGAAAGGTTGCTGATAAATATTTCAAGTTGCCAGCAGGTATTGATCCATATCTTGATCCGCAATCCGATGCCATTGCACGTAGCCTGGCACAAGAAACTATTGCTATGTTGAAGGATCCGGAGGGAGCCGAAAAACTCCGATCCGAAGCAAAACAAGAGCGGATGGAAGCTGAAGAGCAGATAACTCCTGAGCAACAGCAACAGATGGAACAGGCCATGCAAATGATGCAGGGGCTGTTTGGTGGTCAAAAACAACAATAGGGATTCCGGTTATGAAAAAGTGTATACTCGCTTTTCTTTTGTTATTTATCAATACAGCCTGCTCCACTATCAGCGTGGATACTGATTTTAATCCTATCTACGATTTTACTCAGCTCAGGACCTATAGCTGGGTCGATAATGGAAAATTGCCTTCCACTGATACCAGAATCAATAACGATCTTATTGTTGACAGGGTGCGCCGTGCGGTGGAATCCACCCTTACGGCTCGTGGATTTGTTAAAGCAAGTGGGCAACCAGCTGATTTTCAGGTGAGTTGGCATGGTGGCATTGAAAAAAAGCTACAGGTTGATACCATTGACCATTTTTACAGTCCGTACGGTTATGGCGCTTTATACCGGGATCCATTCTGGGCTGGAAGCTCCATGCGCACCAGTACAGTGCGGGAATACGAAGTGGGAACATTGATCATTGATATTCTTGATCCGGTAAAGCACAAGTTAATTTGGCGTGGAAGTGGCAGTAAGATGATCAGTGGTGAATCAAGTCCTGAGAAGACCACCAAAAAAATGAATGAAGCCGTTACAGCGATTTTAAAAGATTTTCCGCCTGCAAAAAAATAATTTTAGTCGTACTCGTTTACCCGTACAGGTTGAGTGTTGTTGGTGCTGATGGTTTCTACCTTTTCTCACGGACTTTTCTTCTCGTCCAGGAGCAACTGGTTCACCACAGGTTTTTGCAGCGCTTTGTCGTATCGGTAAGTTATGGGAGTCGTACCGCCAAGGAATCTTCTGGCGTTAAATGCCTAGTTGTGACCTTTATGTTGTGATCGGCGGAGGGTGAGCTATGCGATATAGTCCTGCGTGGTATCATTTTTAAGTTTTGTGCGTTCAGGAATTGCAGCCTTAACCCTGGTCGCTGAGGCGTGGCCATCATCGTAGATGTGTGGTATTTCAGCTTTGTTCTTTTGCGTATTCGGGGAGCCGTTCCCGTTGGACAGTTAACCAGTGTCCTTGTTTACTATCATCTTCGTGGGGTTTTTTTATGTAAATTGCGGCGTTCATAGTGTTTCCCGTACCATAAAGCTGGTTGTGATAAGTCATGCGACTCAAACATTTATTTCCACAGGAATCGGAATGCCTAGTTGGACAGCAACCGGTGTATAAATATCGATACTCTGGTCAGCTGTAGTTATACTGACAATGAGTCCATAACGAGTTTTCTTGTTCCATTTTTGAAGATGAGCTCGTTCACGCCACCAGCCAATTGTCGGATAAATAGCTATCAAATTCGACATAGCCAGATCTGAGGCATATCCTTGCCAAGTGTCTGAATGAATAGATCCTTTATTACGCACTAGCCCAAGCATCCAATGATCTGAAGCGCTGGATGTCCCAGGGTGACCGTTTTCTTCGTCCCTAGCTCCAACATTGATTCGCCTGAGAAATTGGTCTTTAGATTCCGTGGGCGAATTGATGTCAAAGCGCAATCCATGTGATGGGTAGCGGTATCGATCCTGCCAACCAATTTCACCAGGCCCAGGCTCAATGAAATATGAGAGTGTAATTTTCATTTGAACTTCAGTTGTGGCTGGAAGAGACTGAAGGGCTTCTTTAGGCCATGGAAGTTCATATAAATGCATGTCTTTTGTGCAGTAGCCACTGCCACTATCTTTCTTGTCGAACGGCTGCAAATCAGACTGGGCAATTAAAGTAAGGTTATTACTCGCAGAGAAACGTGCTTTCTCAAGGTTGGGTACACCGTATCCGCAAATCCGGATTAACCTTTTGTAGGAAGTTTTTGTCTCATCAGGCAGAAACCGCCTCTTTAATGCATCAGTCCATTCAGCTGAATGAACCAGGAGACCACGAATAGTCTCTGGCCAATAATCTGGATACTCTGTTTGAATTTGTGCTGCAAACCATGCAGCTTGAGCTGTAGCAGCGCTGGTCATATTGAAAGGATAAAAGTGGGCCTGCTGGGGATCGAAAAAGGTGGAAAGCAAAGAAAGGTCATCACACTCAGTGACAAAGCCGGAAGTGTTTTTTGCAAGATTACCACCCTCCATTACAATTTCTGGTTTAATTGGCCATTTATTATCCCAGGTTAAAGACGTTGTAGAAAAAGGAGAGAGGCCACCTATTGGTGCTATTGGGTCATACCCCGCAAGAGTAATGTCTGTGATATGGGTAAGCTCGGTAAATGCCCCTACGGTTAGGGCATTCCAGGATTGGGCTGGGTCGTGAATGGATTCCTCTAACTGTGTTTCAGGATAATCACTGCACTCTTCCAAACTTTTTGTCTCATTGCAATTGCCCGCACTAACAATAAAGAGTTTTTGCTCCTCGTCGCCTTCAGCCCCTGAGCATATTTGATCCAGTTCCGCAGACCAAGACGAAGGTCTTCCCTTATCCCTAGTGTCATTTGCAGTTATTGCCATACAGGTTATACGTTTCATGTCGGCAGCTTGTATCACAGCCTTGGACACAGCTTGAGATGTTATATATCCCCATAACTCAGGTTCTGTTGATCTATTCGGTGGTAAAATTTTGACTGACTCTAGGCAATGTCGAAGACGGATCAGCTCATTATGATCCAAAACTTCCTGGAGATTTCCATAGGCGGAAACACCCGCCATCAAGGTGCCATGTTTATCATGGTCATCGCTGCCCCAGTTAGGATCTACTGTTTGACAATCCTCACCCTTAAGGCATGGCGCAAGAAGAGGGTGCCCGTGATTCACCCCGGTATCCAAAATGCAAATAGCGACCTCAGAATCCTGTGGAGCTTCCAGTCGTTCAAGGATATCTGCTACCCATTCGGCCTGTTCCTTATTTTCCTGGTCTAGCCAGAATGCGGCGGTCTCTTTGGCCCGCCGATACTCGGCAATATCATCTGATAGCCTGGTGATGGTTTCCAATTGGCTGCGGTCGGCATGAATAATTTTGACTATCCGCTCGGGGAAACGAACCTCACCAGATTTGTAACTTATCTGTTGTTGGTCAAGCATACCCTTGAAGCGCTGAACCACTTCAGCCCGGTCAGAGCTGAGCCAGACCTCACACCACTCCGGTTCAGCTTCCGGAATCAGATCTTCAGCATCCTGCCAGAATGATTCAACCTCAAGGGCTTTACGAATATTGGAAATACTTTCGAGTAAGTTGGCATTTTTAGGTTGACCTGAGGGACTGTCCTCATCTGCGTACCTTTCAATTTGCTTTAAAAGCAGCTCTTTCTTAGAATTTGGTACGTAGATGGTTGCGAATACAATCTCTTTTGTCTCTACTTCACCTTCTACTGGCACCCTCTCTTTACGGACATTGAGAAGGCGGGTCCAATTATCCTGATTGGCTCCTCGCAAATTTTCAAGACTTTTGGTAACGAGTTCGTAGCCTTGTTCCCCCTTAAATTCGAGATAAACTCCTTTGCGTTGGGAATGATAAACTACACTATCATTTTCTGCATCGATCCAAGCCTGTTTCAACTGCTGTCTCAAAAAGGTGCTATGTGTATTTCGGATCCTAACAGGGCGGTGGGGAGGCTGGCCACCGCCTGTTCCGGTAAAAGCTACTTGATCAAATTCTGTTACAACAAGATGGGGTACGTTTGTGGGCATTCTCGGTTACCCTTTAATTCCCTGGTGTGTTCCTTGTCGTTCTTTGATGGTAACTAGAAGTTGACTGGCAGAGATCTTGTTTTGATCGGCAAGGATCGCATTTTTAATAGCATCACGGCATGCGTGATCTATTTCAGCGTGGCTGAGCCCTGCACTTACTTTTATAACTTGTTTCCAAGAAAAACGAGAAGCTATAAAGGTTCCCAACACGTTGGCAATTAATGATTTTCGTTCTTCTGTTTCTGGGTTTTCGTAATAGAGTACATCATCAAAACGTCTGAATAAAGCCCGATCCAAAAGTTTGGGATTGTTTGTCGCCGCAATAATCAAACTATCAGAAGTATCCTGCTCAATGAATTGGAGGAAAGCATTGAGGACACGCCGCATCTCACCCACCTCATTCTCAATGGAACGATCACCACCAATGGCATCGAACTCATCAAAGAGATAGACTCCGTGTTCTTGTTGTATTAAATCAAAAATCAGACGTAATTTAGCACTGGTTTCTCCCATGAATTTGGTAACTAGCCGATCCACCTGGATCGTATGTAATTGAAGGTGGAGTTCTTTGGCTAGTACCATCGCACTCATGGTCTTCCCCGTTCCGGGAGGGCCAATCAGTAGTATCTTACGGCGATGTTTCAGTCCATGAGATTTTAGTTTTTCTTGCTGACGGTATTCATGTACTATCCGATTTAAACGATCTCGAATACTAGTCGGAGTAACCATCGCTGTTAATGGTGTCGATGGCTTTTCGGTTAACACTAACCCTTGTAGGTTTTTGGGGAACGAAATAATCCGAGGACCTTTTTTCTTACGTTCTCCATCGATAATGTCACGAATATCATGAGCCAGAGCAGTATGCCCTTGCCGGGCTTCATGGGCTGCTACTTGAAGCGCAATGGAATGAAATCGCTCAGGGTCATTACTAAAACGCGATCTAATCAATGATTTTATCTGGTCTGCTGTTGCCATAGCTTCACCTTAAAAAATAACAATATTCATGGTGTTACATCAATTATCATCTGTTAGTACGATAGGAGAGTGTTCATTGTAAAAAATAAGTCATTTTGCACATTCACCATGAATATTAACTGATAAAGGCGGCAGGGGGTATAATAAAGAATTGTGTTTCGTGGATTCCTGGGACAGTATATACAATTGTTAATCCCGGTTATTAAATATGCTGTGCCTAGAACTTAATGGTGGATATTTGTGACTTGGGGATGTGAAACTGCTTGATCAATCAGCTACCAGTTTAAGCTTTTTGAGTAGCTGATAACTCGCTTGAGTGCTTGTTTTCTTTTTTTTGTGGTCCTGTGAGGGGGAAATTGAATGATTTTTGATTGTTTGGTTGGGTCGTTTCTTTTGAGGTTCGCTAGAGTCTCAATGAACTCCATTACAGAAATCTGTTGATAATCGTTGTTGTTTTTAGATTTAGTTTCCATTCTCGCTTTCCCCCATTTTTCCAAATAAATCGTCAACTAATTCTGTAACTTTTGATTCATAGTCAAGAAACGTATCTAAGTAAGATGTTACAGTCGGGTATTTTGAAGTTAACTTTATAGTGTTTAGTTTACCGTCTTTTTTTCTATTGTTGCAAGAAAATAAGTGTAAGTATTGCTTAGGAGCAACGCCCTCAAAATGTGAAAAGATAACTTTTTTCGAGTCATTTTCGTCATCTTGTGAGTTCAACTCAATGGCATCATCATGTAATTTTGTTGCCAAACTTTTTTCGTATGGTTCGATATAGTAAACCTTTTTTATTCCTGACGCAACAATATGTCTAGCACAATGGTGGCATGGGAATGTAGTTGAGAATAGTATTGTTCCTTTTAATGGGAAATGTCCAATCCGGGCGGCACTGGTAATTGCATCCATTTCGGCATGGACAGCTTTGGAATATTCGAGCAGATCTTTGATTTCACTATTGTCTTGTATTTCTGCTGAGATTGCTGAGATTTTTTCTGAGTCTTCGCTCGCCGTTAAGGTGTTTTTTATTATCTGCTCGATATTGTGAAATATGTCGCGTTTGTTCTTTTCATTAGAGCAAGCTTTGTCATGGACCTTAAAACATCTGCAATCATCTATTCCATCATCCTCTCCGTATAATCCCCCTAATGGTTTGGGAACATCGTTTCTTCCAGTTGAAATGATGTCTCCTGGAGGAGTGAGGATTGCGGCACCAACTTGTCTAGAAATACAACCTGATCGACGAGCTGCTGACTCTGCAATATACATCCCGAATTCATTGATTGTGGGAGTGATATTATTTTGCCCTAACATCAAATCAATAAATCTGGTAATTGGTTTTATGAGACTGTCAGTGTTCGGTCTGTTGTTTCTTGTGAAAAAATCGGCATGTTGTAAGGTCTTTAGTAGTTGTTGCCCATAATTTTCTTTGTCTTTTTTATCTTTTTCCATCAATTGTAAGGCATCTGTCTCTGACATACTGCCTTTTAGTTTGAGTCTCTTCTTTCGAAGAGTGTCGTTACAGAGCACCCCAAATAGATAGAACATGTTGCTGTAGACTTTTTTTAATAATTCAACTTCGTCAGGGCTTTTTAAGCTATCTATGATTGTGGCGTGTCTTCTTTTCTTTAAGGAGTCTTCTGCGTAAGTATCTGATTCTTGATTATTCTCTATGGTTGACTCGCTTCTGTGTCCTGAAATGTCTCTGATGGTAAGTTGAGCAAGAATATCGTTTCCATATTGTTGTCTGAGCTGATTCCCTGTGGTTTGTAGAGATTCCGTTCTTTCAAAGGTACTTTCTCCATGGGCTACTGTTCCAGGGAAGGATTCGATAAGGGTACTGATCTTAATGGTTCTGGTTTCGTAGCCACGTAATTCAAGAACCTTTTTCACCTCGCGTGCCACTGTTGAAACACCAGCACCAACGGCTCCACAAAGGGCGATGACTAACTCGTCAGTCCTTCTTGAGTTGATTAATTGAGTTGGTGTATCTTTTTTGAGTGAAAGTGGTTTGGGTGTTACTGGGGTTACTTTTTTTTTGGGTTGTTCCATGGTTTGATCCAGAGTTTGAAAATGGGGTCAGACCCCAAAAGATTCTGATAAGCTGCTGTAAGAAGTGATATTCATTATTTCATCCATTCTTCTTCTGAAGATACTCAACAGCTTTTGGATGCCCAAGCCTGGCAGCTGTTTTGATATCTTCAATAGATTTGTGGTTATCAGCAAGTTTGGAGTAAGCAACGGCTCGTGCGTAATAAATAGTACCGTTATTTGGTTCACCATTAAGTGCGTAAGATAGTGCTGCAACAGCTTCTTTAAATTCCTGTTTTTTTAAATGTTGTTTTCCGATATTTTTCCAGTCTGGGCTTGCAATGGGTTTTGTTATTTTTTGAACGGCAATGGGTTCTGGGATCACTTCTGATCCTGTTTCCTGTGATAGTTTCTCTGAAGACTGAAGAATAATTTGTGTGTCATTCTTTATTATTGCGGCAGCTAGGATTAAGGCAGCTCCGATTATCATAACTGCAACCCCCCACTGTACTTGTACTGATTGCATCATTGCTTCGGCTAAACCTTTAAACGGGTTTCCTGCAAGATCCGTTTCCAGTGAGGCACGCTGCTTGGACATCTCTGAATAGAAAGTGTAGTAGGTGAAAAGCATCATCCCGATAGATCCACCGCCTGTAGCCCACAAAAATTTGTAATTCTTTGTTATTGTGAGGATAAGGGAGAGGACGGCGAGAACTAAGACAAAGACACCATCTCCTTCGCCATTTCTGAAATAATTAATATTACCGACAATTGGTAGGCTTAAGATTGGCAAGAAAACACCAATAAAGAGAATCGCTGAGCCAAGTATCCCGAGAAGTTGCTTGATATTCATAGTTAGTTTTTTTCTGACACCATCGTATTCTACATAAATATTAACCGTGAACTTTTTGTTGGTTATTGTCTCTGTGTTAGATCCATTTAAAATAAATCCCATGGAAGGTTGCATAAAAATTGATTGCGAGGTGTATCCTGCAGGTAGATCTCGGATGGCTTCGGTGTCTTTTCCAAATATGTGATTGTCTTCTCCAACATATAGGATTTCTACGTAAAATCTGTTGATCTCCTCTTTTCTACCGTTATATACTTCAAACTGAATTCTTGGGTGGGTTCTTTAAATGGTAACCAGGAGGGCAGACGTTGTTTGTGAAGGTGGAGTGACCTTTGCCGTCTATACATTCTTTGAATGTTCCGGCAACAGCAATACTGGTAGCCCACATTAAGCAAATAGTAAAAAATATTTTCAATCGCATCTTATTCTTTTATGTTTGTTTGGCTTTCATATCATTGACGATTAATGTTGTTTCTAGCTTTGGTCTGTTTTTTTATACAATATTCAACCATCGAATAATCATTACCCCACTTTTGCTGACATCTTGATTTTATATCACCGCGGTATCTTTTTACATTTGAGCTGGATTTGGTCTGTTTTTTTATACAGTATTCAACCATTGAATAATCATCGCCCCACTTTTGCTGACATCTTGATCTGATCCCACCGCTGTATCGTTGCACATTTGAATTTGCTTTGCTCTGTTTCTTTATGCAATATTCGACCATGGAATAATCACTACCCCATTTCTCTTTACAGTTTGAATATATTGTGTTTCTCGATCTACTCGAGGCAATCGTTCGTGAAGCCTTTTGTTCTTTGAGAATGTCAAGCCGTGATACTTTGGGGCCGAAATAATCACTATTAACGATTATGGTAGGAGGATTTTCTTTAAGATATATTGCATGTAGCTTGGTTTTTGATTTTTTAAGTAAATCGGTGGCGTCTACTTTGAATGCAGGGAAATTTTTGAGCATATGATTGGCTACTTTTGCAGATTTTTCGTATTGGCCAACCTTGAAATAGATGTTTCCTAGTTCTGACCAGGTGTCTCCTGTTTCGTGTTGTTGTAAGGAATTTAAATATGATTTTATGGAAAGTTCGTCTTCTCCATTGTTCCTGTACTGTCTTGCCTTGTAGGAGTAAAATTGCGCACGTTTTGTTTTGTCATTTGTTGCGGAAATTTGTTTGTCTAGTTCTCGAATGTTTTGCGAAATATCGTTGGTATATGCCTGCAGTGAAAAAGGATACAGGAGTAAGACGATGGTGATCAGTAATTTCATTTATTCCTCATTCAGCTTTTAAATCGTTCCAGTTCCTTCTCATGTCGTATGGTTATTGCTTTCATGAATGTTACGTCCTTTCCATGTTTTTTGGCGGAAGCAGTGGTGCTTTTCGGCTTTCCACTCTTTCCGATCCATGTCACATGCTTGTCTGTACGTGTTTTACCAATCTTAATTTCGGTAGCATTTCGCCAGTTGACAGCTAATTCTAGAGCTTTTTCTGAGCCTTTATTTTTTTATCAGAGAAGAATTTTGATTTTGTTTCCCCCTGGAAGCGGATACGGACGAACCAGCCGTGACTGCATTTACTCTCCTGGTCTATCCTGCAGATGTCTTTGTACTTTTTGGGCATATATTTTGCGTTAGTGCTTCTTGAGAAGAACAGAACTTATAACCTTGCCAACAATATGAAAGTCACCGTTTGGTTTTACTGGTGTCGCTGACAAGGTATTGCTCACCGTCCTTGATTTTGTATCTTTTGGTATACTGTCCCTGGAGTTGGAAAGGGGGGCCAGACCCCAGTAGCGTTTCTCTCTACTCGTAGTATGTTATTGCCTGTTTTATCTCGTCGGCAAATGAATAAATGTCATTAAGCCCCTGGATAGCGTGTTTAGTTTCTGCTTTTTGGTCGTCAAAAACACCAATATATTTTTGGCTGGTATTAAAACGAAGCCGGCATATTGGCTTCCTGTTGTTATCGTCGAGAAGGACTCCAAAATAACTCTTCGTGTCTCTGTGGATGACTCTGCTCACGTCAACAACCTCATGGAGTATAGCTCTGACAATATAAAACCCATCCATTTCTTCTTCTGTAGTTTCTATTCCATTGTCATTTGCTTGGGTTTCATTTTCAGCATCTTCATCAATCTGATTGTTCTCATCTTCTGTTTGATCCGTCATGGCAGATTTTAATCTATCGCTGATTTGATCATTCACGAAATGAGAAAACGCTTTTTTAATGAGAGGAGTGAATTGCTCGATGACGATTTGGGTCTTTTTTCCTGAGTAAACATCATTCAGGATCAATCTGACAAAATCAACCGATGGGGCAGCCATTTCTTTTTCGAGGAAATTTTTTACTTCTCGGGTGTATTTAAGGTCATTTGCGGTGGAGAGCATCTTGTCCAACTCAAATGATGATTTGGTGAGTCGTTTGAGTTCAGGAACAATTTGTTCGTCGATGTCAAGCAGGTCAATTTCCATGAATGGTTTTTCATCCATGATGTTTTTTTCTTCCAGATCCGAATAAAATCTATAAACTGAACCATTAGTAAGGACGCCAATTCGTGCCGAGGTTACATGGAAATATCTACGTAGTTGGGCGGCATGACATTCATTGAGGTCTGAAGCGCAACATTTACATTCGAACAGGAGGGTTGGCTTACCATTTGTCAGAATGGCATAGTCGACTTTTTCACCTTTTTTGCTGCCTACATCGGCAGTAAATTCTGGGACGACTTCTGTTGGATCAAAAACATCATATCCAAGAGCTTGTATAAACGGCATGACAAAGGCATTCTTGGTAGCTTCTTCAGTGGTGATGTTTTCAATCTGTTTGGCCATTCTTGCAGACAATGTTTTCAACTGATCGATGAAGTCCATGCTATTACCCCTTTTGTTTTTTATAGAGTTTTTCCTCAGACAGTCATTTTAAACTTTTTATCTTTGCTAGTGTTTTTTCCCTGTAGGGCAACTCAATATATTAGCGTGTGCGTTAAGCTCGCTATGAGAAAACCAAGTAGTACCACCCAAAACTGGAGAAGTGAGGATTGGCTTAGTGCTCATTTGGCCGATGACGATAATTAGGCTCAAAGCTACTAGAGCAAAGAATAATAATCTAAAAACAGCTTTCCATGTCGCTGTTTTCAATGTAAATAATTAAAATGTGGTCAGATCCCAAAAGATCCAAAAACATGGCCAAGTTTCAATATCTCTCTTATTTCTTAGACTTGCTCTTCAACTTCATTATTGTTGATCTCTGGTGTTCGTCTTCTGGAAATACCCGGCCAGTGACTAAGCATTCGAAAATATGTTTAAATACTATTCCTGGAGTACCTTTTTTGGTTCCAGATCGAAAGTAGGAGTGTCCTTTCGGGTAGTCATATCTATTGTTGATATCGTCACAATCCACCCGATAAACATTTCTTGGAGTTTTAGCCATGTTTTCCGGGCCAGTGTGACCTAATCTACGGGATGCGATTTTGTTCTTGAGGTTGGATGCTTTGCTGGCCCGCAGTGCCAGATCATCTGATGCATGGTAAACGATCACATTCCGTGAAGCATGACAAATGAGTTCTCCTGGTTCTCCTTCTTGGAGAGTTTCATTTACAACATCCGCGGCAACTAAAAATGTATTTCGAAAGATCAGCGGTAAACCTTTCGGAAGATCATATTTGTTCCATGCCGTCAAAGTTCCTCGAAACACCCGGTTTCCCATTGAGTGAGCTAATACATTAATTCTTTTTAGGCATGGGGCTTTGTCAGGATTGTGTTTTTTTGAACTTCTCCATGCCAAAAACTTCTCCAGAACTCTTGCAAAAGAAAAAGCACTTTGGTCGGCTGCTTTCTGATCATCCCAGTAATCTTTGATAATTCCAAAATCATTGTCACAAGGCCATATAATGGGGATTACCAGCACTTCTTTCTTTTTTTTCTTGTCACAAAGTTTTTGGAACTCATTGGCCCCTGATAACGCCTCTTCCGGTAAATTCGAAAAGCCATGAATATAAATTAATATTTGTCGATAATTTGAGTCCTTTAGTCGTTGTAAGAAGGCAATACTCCCTATTTCCTTGTATTCTTCTTTTGCCAACTGTTCACAGAAAAAGACTGAATTACTGGCACCATTGTTCTTCAAATCAAAATCGAAATTTCGCCCAATGCTGGTCCGTATACTCTGTTTTGGAAATCGGTTTGTTATAAATAGTATCTATTCTTTGTTCCCTTATTTGTTCCATAAAAAGAACAGGGTCTGAGTATTCCCCAACAGCACATTAGTATCCAATCTGTATAATATGATATCCAAACTTAATGCCTCTATAGTTATTGTATAGATAGCTTGCCTTGAAGGGCTTTGGTGATCCTGTTTTGCCGCAGAAGGTGGCATCGTTTAAAGCAATGTAGCTTTCATGGGCGACAACAATGGCATTGGTATCCGTGAAAAGAACATCCATATCTAAGTCGACTGTTTAGAGTATTTCGGAAGGCAGTGTATGTAATTGTCATTTTTCGTGAGTAAGTATGCCGCCCCTGGAACTTTAGGCTAAAGCTAAAGGTTTTACAAAATGCACCATTAGCAGAGTTATTTCGAAAGAAATGGCAAATGGTTCGAGCGCAGAAAAGGTGCAGAAAACCATCTCCCCAAGTGTGAAGAAAGATTTGGTAGCGTTTTGATCAGACGCAGCAAAGACTCAATGATTTCAAGTTTCCCAGCTCTTTTTTTGCTCTCTGAACGAAATAAAAGCTTTATTTGCTGCTAGTTACGATCCTATCAGAGGGCAGGGACTTTTAGCAACTATATTTTCGCATATATACTGATTAGTGGCGGAGGAGATCAGAAAAATGCTTAAAAAAATAAAGGATTGCAGATAAAGCATGAGATAAGTAAGGTTGTAAGTGACTGTATTTCAAAGGAATGTTTGCTCGCTGTAATCAATATCTATCCGTAGGTATGCAGAGCAAAATCATTGATGCACTATCTCTGGAGTAAAAATCCCATTGAATCATTTATGAAATGGGCATATGAAAAATAGCTAAAAATGGGAAGCCAGATCTTTATCTGGCTTGATAAAAAACTTCAATACCAGATTGCTAAGAGATGAGTTAGTACATGCCGTAAAGCACTATTCAATAATACGCAGGGGCTGATCAAAATATTTGAGATGTTTTTCTTTTATCAATATCAAAAAAAGTGTAAAATGAATTAATTGAAGCGTAATCCGTAAAAAGATATTGACAGTAAAAACGGGTGAGATTATAGTCACGCCAGTACAAGATTTCAGCAGCGTAATATCGATAAGTTAGAAATCATTTTGTACGTTTTCTCTGTAAATCGGACGTAATCTTAACAGGTTGCAGAGGAAGTTGTTCCTCGATAGCTCAGTTGGTAGAGCAGGTGGCTGTTAACCACCTTGTCGCAAGTTCGAGTCTTGCTCGAGGAGCCAAAAATACCAAGCCCGATCTTTTTCACCGATTAGATCGGGCTTTTCCCATTTTGATATAAGTCGGGGCATAGCGCAGCCTGGTAGCGCGCCTGCCTTGGGAGCAGGAAGCCGGAGGTTCGAATCCTCCTGTCCCGACCATTTTTTAGTACAAAAGCCGAACACTTACATGGTGTTTGGCTTTTTCTTTTTCTCGACTCCTTACCTTGCATTTTTGTTGTCAACAACATCAGAAACCTCACTCAGTTTAGCACTCCAGAAAGCTCCCAGATACTCAGTTTATTCAGTGGTGGAATTATCAAGGTGACCAGCGTAAATTCTTGCGACCTGGATTTATTGTACCAATCCATATATTCCATAATGTATTTTAAGAAAAGGACTGCTATACTACTACCATACCTGCAAGTAAGAATGCAGGTGTATTCTGAAACTATACACTTTCCCTGCCTTGCAAAAAGATGAAATACTGCCCTTACTATTGCGAAGAGAATATCTGGCATCTCTGCCAGGAGAAATCTTTGCTGTCGCAGACAAGAAAAGTGGTTTTCATCTCAAATAAAAGCAGGTGTGTCGCGATACAGCATCAAAGGGCAGGTGGGTTGGTTCATTGGGATTATCATGTTGTGCTTTTGTTAGAAGATAGTGGCTGGAAGATTGCTGATCTTGATACTCTTCTTCCTTCCCCCTGTCCTGTTGAAACATATCTTGCTGAATCATTTCCACCAACCGAAGAACCCGTATTCTGTGTCGTGGAGGCAGATCAGTATGTCAGGCATTTTGCAAGTGATCGTAGACATATGATTGATCAGGGCGGACTATACCTGAAGCCCCCACCTGTATGGGAGACAATTGGCACAGGATTTAATCTATGGGAATTTGTTGATGGTAAGCATGGACGAGTCTATGCTGCAAGTGAGATGTTTAGTGCATTTACGTGAAAAATAAACACTGATAAACTCGTAAAAACCCAGAATTTAGATGGAGAGTTTTCACCCTAACTACGGGCATAAATACGACGCCATCAAACACTGAAAAAGTTAACAAGAAGGAACGGGAAAAATGTCAGAGCTCAATGACAGGCTTGTGACCATAGAAGCAATGTTGCTTATCCAAAAGGGACAAATTGAAATATTACTTGGAGTGATCTCTTCTCAACTTGGAAAAGCCGAATTTATCGAATATTTAGAATTTGTTCTTGATTCGCCTGGTTTTGGAGACAGCGCGAAAATTTCAGCAAAAGAAATGATCCTTCATCAGGATAATCTATGGATCAACAACGCGACTTCTACGAAAAAACATTGAGTTGCTTCGGGTCATAAATAGGCCAGTGCAGCGGAGAAATATGTACCTAATTGTACATGAACCATGAAATATCTCTACAAAGATAAAAACTGGCTTGTTGTTGAGAAGCCATCGGGTATCTCTACCCACAGTGCCCACAAGGGAGATCTTGGGCTGGTGGAATGGTTGGCATTGCATCACGATGAACATGTGCATATCTGTTCACGCCTGGATAAGGGAACGAGTGGATTACTGGCCTTTGCCCTTAATGCTGTGTCAGTGGCTACTGCACAGATCATTCATGAAAAAGAGCGCGCTCGGAAAACATATTTTTTTCTTGCAGGAAGAGGTGGTAAGTCCGAATGGATCTGTACGCTTGCCCTGGATGGTAAAGCATGTCAAACACGCTTTGAAAAAATTGAGGAAGGATCTGCTTATTGCCTCTATAAAGCCACCATTCATCGTGGGCGAACGCATCAGGTCAGGCGTCATGCAGCTGCATCGGGTGTTCCTCTTTTAGGTGATGCGGAGTATGGCGGAGACCGCTTTTGCAGGTTATCTCTACATTGTGGAGAGCTACAGTGGCCGGGAATTGATCAGGTACTCAAGACGGATCTTCCTGTTTGGTTTGTAACGTGCCTGGATGGAATCACTCCTGAAGGGACAGGGCTGGCCCTTGCCGAAAAACGATACCCGTTTCTGGCGACAGTAAGCGACTGCTGTCGGTTGATTCACCGTGGCGAGTATCCCACAGAGGATATGGTAGTTGATAAGTACGGTGAGTGGCTCTGTGTGACCGGGTTTGATGAGTCTTTACCGGCAAAGCAGCTTTTAGAGAGAGTGGATGCATTGTTGACCTCACTTGCTTCACTTTGCTCCGTTCGGGGAGGAGTGGTTAAAACAAACCTGCGTGATCCGCACAAGCGGAAACTCTTTGCAGATATTGCCAGTTGGGGAGAGAAAACTCCTGACTCTTTTTTGGTCAGTGAACATGATTTATTTTTTGGCGTACGCTTAAATGACAGGCAACATGTGGGGCTTTTTCTTGATCATCGTGATTCTCGCAGCAGAATAGCAGGAATTGCGAAGGGAAAACGGGTGGCTAATCTGTTTGCTTTCACCTGCTCCTTCTCAGTGTACGCATTGGCCGCTGGCGCAGAGGTTGTCTTTTCTGTTGATCTTGCGGCTGGATGTCTCAACCGTGGGCGGGAAAATGTTGCTGTAAATCAGCTGGCAGCTGCAGGGAATGCAAAATTTATTAAAGAAGATGTTCGTAAGTGGCTGGCCAGGCAACTCCGGAAAAAACAGAAAGACCCTGACGACTATCTTCTATTTGATCTGATAATTTGTGATCCTCCCGTTTTTGCCTCTGCAGGTAAGGGGAAGAGTTTTCATGTGGAGAAAGAATGGCCGGAGCTGGTGCGACATATCAGTGAAATAACCGCTCCGGGTGGGGTGGCACTGTTTTCCAACAATCACCAAGCCGGTTTGGAGTCATTTTACTATGACTCCTTATGTGTTCACTTTGCACAGGTTCTTAGGCTGAACCCGGCGCTGGACTTTCCGCAGGTGTCTGGACAACCCTCTCACGTGCGGATTTACTGGTGTGTGAAATAGCACATATGTCGAGAAGTCGAATGTCGTGGTAATCAATCTATAAGATCTTCCGTATTGGTCTCAACGGCATCCTCATCATCATCGTCATCATCGTCATCATCATTATCTTCTTCATCCTCTTCCTCGGTCACTTCCTCAGCTCTTTCCGCGGCCTGTTTTTCCATTTCCTCCTGTTCCTGTTGCATACGAACAGCTTTTGGAATTTTGGATTCGGGAAGAATCATTTCGGTGATTTTCTCAATCTCTTCTTCAAGATCAGGATCTTCCAGGCAGATATCACACTCTGCGGCATGGTCTTTGATGAAAGAAATCATTCGGGCCGGAGCCATGGTTTCATTAGTTACATGGACGTACCATGCTTTAGTCTGTTTCAGAAGTCGTTGACACTGCATAATAATGTAGTTTTTTATCCCTTACAAGAAGTGAATCGTTCAAGTTCTACGATCGTTGTGATTGGAAAAACACTTAAAAAAAGTTGTCATCCGCTGGAATTGTTATTACAATTAGTTATCTTGTTGTGGAAGTGGATAGTGCCCTGGTGGCGCTCCCGGACTTCAAATCCGGTGTAGCGGGTTAATAACTCGCTAGGTGGGTTCGATTCCCATGCACTTCCGCCAATTTACGCTTTTTCGGTCTCCTTGAGAAGGGGATGCCCCATCTCTTCCCGCTGGGCCACATACCCGCTGGCCACTTTTCTGGCAATATTTCTGATTCTTCCTATATAGCGTGTTCGTTCCGCCACACTGATTGCTTTTCTTGCATCAAGCAGGTTAAAAGTGTGGGAACATTTCAGACAGTAGTCGTATGCGGGTAGGATTAATCCCTTGTCCACAAGTCTTATGCCTTCTGCCTCGCAAGTGTTAAAGAGTGTAATCATCTCTTCAACATTTGCTTCTTCAAAATTAAAAGTTGAAAACTCAACTTCAGCCCGATGGAAGATATCTCCGTAACTGACAGAATCGTTCCAGGCAATATCGTAAACTGAATCAACACCTTGTAGATACATGGCGATTCGTTCCAATCCGTAGGTGATTTCCACTGTTGTGGGGGCCAGGTCGATTGAGCCAGCCTGTTGGAAATAAGTGAATTGTGTGATTTCCATACCATCCAGCCATACTTCCCAGCCCAGTCCCCAGGCGCCGAGGGTGGGGGATTCCCAGTCATCTTCCACAAAACGGATATCGTGCTCAAGAAGATCCAAGCCAAAACGTTTCAGGCTGCCAAGATAGAGTTCCTGTACTTCGATGGGAGAAGGTTTGAGGACAACCTGATACTGATAATAATGCTGGAGACGATTGGGATTTTTTCCGTAACGGCCATCGGTGGGTCGTCTGGAGGGTTGTACATATGCAGCTTTCCAAGGTTCAGGCCCCAGAGATCGAAGCAGGGTGGCTGGGTGAAATGTACCGGCTCCTACTTCCATATCGTAAGGCTGCTGGATGACACAGCCTTGATCGGCCCAGTATTGGTTCAGCTCAAAAATGATATCCTGAAAATTCATTCAATGTTCCTGTGATGACGAAAGGTTGATTTTTGTTCTATCCTGATTACTTTCACATTCTGTTCTCTGGTTTTTCTTGTACTACGCAGGATGCTCAAGAAAAAAGAAAAGGTCAATTCATCATTTTACCATACCTGAGAACGATGGTAAATTATTTTTTTTCTGATGTTGCGGAACGTCTTGAAATAAGAATGAAAATATTTTTTTAGGTGTTACTTATGTTCGAAATATCACCCGTTTTACCCGTAAATGATATATTACGTTCCTCCAGTAGTATTGCGGTGGTCGGTTTCTCGCCAAAAGAGAACAGGCCAAGTTATATGGTGGGGAAGTACCTGATTGATGCCGGGTATAACGTGTATCCCGTGAATCCAGGCGTGGATGAGATTTTAGGTCACACGTCCTATCCAGATCTGGCGTCTCTTCCTGAGAAGATCGATATTGTGGATATTTTCAGGAAGAGTGAAGATGTATTGTCCGTTGTTGAGGCGGCCATTGCAATTCAGGCAAAAGTGATCTGGATGCAACAGGGTATCGTTAATCAGGAAGCTGCGGACTTAGCTGAGAAGGCTGGGCTTCAGGTTATTATGGATCGTTGTATTAAGGTTGACCACCAAAATATGGGAAGCATTTAAAAGGCTATATTATGGAACCCCAACGTCTGATAGTCCGTGGCGCACGGATGCATAATCTGAAAAATATAGATGTGGATATCCCGAGAAACAGTCTTGTGGTTTTCACAGGTCTGTCCGGGTCCGGAAAGTCAACCCTGGCCTTTGATACTCTCTATGCCGAAGGGCAAAGACGCTACGTTGAATCTCTTTCCACATATGCCAGGCAGTTTCTGGGGCAGATGGATAAACCTGACGTTGATGCTCTTGAAGGCCTATCTCCAGCCGTTTCCATCGAACAGAAAACCACCTCAAAAAATCCGCGCTCAACAGTCGGTACCGTAACGGAGATCTATGACCATCTGCGCTTGCTTTTTGCCCGTTGCGGCAGGCCGTATTGCCCTGAATGTGGCGACGAGATCCGTTCCCAGTCCATCGAAGATATGGTGAACAACCTAGCGGCTCTTGCGGAAGGAACAAAATTAATTTTACTGGCTCCCCTTGTTACTGCTAAAAAGGGGCGGCATGAACAGTTACTGGCGCGCATTCGTAAGGAGGGATTTGTTCGTGTTCGGGTGGATGGCGATATTCTCCATACCGATGACATACAAGAGCTGGATAAAAACAAACGTCACTCCATCGAAGTGGTGGTTGATAGAATTGTCATTAAGGAAAAAGGTCGTCGCAGGCTCAGTGATTCTGTAACAACTGCGGTGAAACTCACCGAAGGTTTTCTTCTTGTGCATTTTCCAGACAGTGGTGATGAACAGCTTTTTAGTGAGTTCGCAGCATGCCACCGTTGTGGAATTTCCATGCCCCGGCTCTCCACCCAACTCTTTTCTTTTAACAACCCCCAAGGTGCCTGTGAGGAATGCAGTGGACTTGGAGTAAAACAGTACTTTGATCCAGAGTTGATAGTGCCTGATCCAAAGCTCAGTCTCAAAAATGGTGCAATTGCTCCGTGGGGCAGGCGTGGAATGAAGACCTATTCCGGTCAGATGTTAAGTGCTGTGGCCAAACATTATTCTTTTTCCATGAGCACACCCTTTGCTAAACTTCCAAAGAACGTGCAGCACATTCTACTGCATGGCTCAGGAAATGAAGAAATCTCTTTTTACTATGAAAAGGGAAGACGACAAATGTCCACGGAAAAACCCTATGAAGGGGTGATGCCGCAGTTGAGCAGGCGTTTTTTAGAGACTCAGTCTTCCATGATTCGGGAGGATCTGGGCAAGTTTATGAATGAACAGACTTGTCCAAAATGCAGTGGCGCTCGCCTGAAAGCGGAAGCACTGGCTGTGAAGATCGGTAAATGGAATATCAATGAGCTTACCTGCTTTTCCATTGATCAGCTGATGGAAAAGTTGCCCGTGATACATTTTACGGCGCGGGAACGTCAGATTGGTGAACCAATTCTAAAAGAGATTGTAGACCGACTCTCCTTTTTAGAAGATGTTGGCCTTGGTTATCTGTCCCTTGAGCGGCGTGCCGGAACATTGTCAGGTGGGGAGGCGCAACGGATTCGTCTGGCTTCGCAAATTGGTTCTCGCCTTGCTGGAGTGCTGTATATCCTTGATGAACCAAGTATTGGACTCCATCAGCGGGATAATCAGAAGTTGATTAATACTCTGATTGAACTGCGCGATATGGGAAACAGCGTGATTGTGGTTGAGCATGATACAGATACCATTCTTACCGCTGATCATATCCTTGATATGGGGCCTGGTGCCGGGGTGAATGGTGGAGAGGTCGTCTACTCTGGTGATGTTCAAGGCTTACTGGCCTGTGAAGAATCTTTGACCGGAAACTATCTTGCCGGGATCAAGCGCATTGAAATTCCTGAAAAGAGACGAAAGCCGGAGAGAGGAAAATATCTGCGCCTGAAAAATTGTGTAGCTAACAATCTGCATCATGTGGATGTTGCCTTTCCTTTGGGCGTGATGAGTTGTGTCACCGGTGTTTCGGGGTCCGGAAAAAGTTCTCTGGTTATTGAAACGCTCTTTAAACTAGTGAGAGAAGGGCTTGCCCGCAGACTTGAACGTATTCAGATTGGGGAAACAAAACTCACCGGTTTGCAGCATATTGATAAGATCATTGATATTGATCAGAGCCCAATCGGCAGGACACCACGCTCAAATCCTGCAACGTACACCGGTGTTTTTACACCCATCCGTGAACTGTTTGCCCGGCTCCCTGATTCACGCCTTCGTGGCTATAAACTTGGCCAGTTTAGTTTTAATGTGAAAGGTGGACGTTGTGAGGCGTGTGAAGGGGAGGGCGTGAACAAGATTGCCATGCATTTCCTCCCTGACATCTATGTGGTGTGCGAGGCTTGTAAGGGAAAACGTTATAACCGTGATACTCTGGAAATTAAATACCGGGGAAAGAATATTCACGAAGTACTCGCCATGACCGTTGTCGAAGCACTGGAATTTTTTAAAAACATTCCTCCTGTGAAAAGTCGTCTGCAAACCCTCTTTGATGTGGGACTGACGTATATCAGTCTTGGTCAATCGTCGGTGACCCTGTCAGGCGGTGAGGCTCAGCGGGTAAAGCTTGCCAAGGAACTGTCAGGTAGGGCCAGTGGCCAGACGCTTTATATTCTTGATGAGCCGACTACTGGCTTGCATCCAGCAGATATAAAGCATCTTCTGAAAGTATTGGGTAGACTGGTGGATAACGGCAACAGTGTGGTTGTAATTGAGCATAATCTGGATGTGGTGAAAACTGCCGATTATGTGGTTGATGTGGGGCCGGAAGGCGGGGATCTTGGCGGAACTATTGTGGCCACCGGTACACCAGAAGAATTGTGTGAGGAGAAAGACTCCTACACCGGTTATTATCTGAAAGAAATTTTACAGCCTAAGTGAGGTTGTAACAGCAAAAGGAGATTACTATGAAATCAGCAAATATTTTAAAAGATGTACGCTACAATGAAAAGAAACCAGCCATCTCAGTTTTGATGGAAACTGCGACATCCAAAGAAATCCGTATCGTTTTTGTGGAAAATCAGCAGATGAAAGAGCATCAGACACCGCATCCCATAACTGTTGAGATGGTGGAAGGAACTCTTGATTTTGGTGTGGAAGGCAAGGTTCTTCATCTGGAACGGGGTGATATTCTCAGCCTTGATGGTGGCGTTCCCCATGATCTGCTGGCGAAATCCAAGTGTATCGTGCGCCTGACTCTGAGTCTGGCGGATAGTCTGCAACGAGTAGAGGATGTTCTTAAACTGTAATGAATAACTGGCTACTTTTTATACTTATTGTTCTTCTCGGCAGTTACCTGCTGGAGCAGATCCTGTCTTATCTCAACATTAAGGCACTGGACAGCAAGGTTCCTGCCGAATTTCAAGATGTGTTTGATGGGGAGAAATATGAGAAATCCCAGAATTACACCAGAGTCACCGGAAAATTTGGTCTGGTGGAGTCAACATTCAGTATAGTTGTGCTGCTCATCTTTCTTTTAATGGGTGGATTCAATAGTGTGGATATTTTTATTCGCAGCTTTCAGTTGGGGGCAGTTCTCACTGGCGTGCTCTACATTGCTTTACTACTTTTGTTCAGTTCAATACTCAGCCTTCCTTTTACCCTCTACTCCACCTTTGTTATCGAAGAGAAATTCGGGTTCAATAATACTACCCTGAAAACATTCTGTATTGATCTTGTAAAAGGTATTGTCCTGAGTGTTCTAATCGGATTTCCAGTTTTGTATCTTATCCTCTGGTTTTTCGAAACAACTGGTGATCTGGCCTGGCTTTACTGCTGGGGTGGTCTCACCTTGATTAGCCTGCTGCTGCAATTTCTGGCACCTGTGCTGATAATGCCTCTTTTTAACAAGTTCACCCCTTTGGAAGACGGAGAACTAAAAGAAAAAGTAATGGCCTTTGCTAAGGATGCATCGTTTAACATTCAGGGAATTTACACCATGGATGGTTCCAAAAGATCCAGTAAGCTCAATGCTTTTTTTACTGGATTTGGCAGGTTCAGGAAGATCGTTTTTTACGATACTCTCCTTGAGAAGTTGGGTGACGATGAAGTGGTGGCAGTGCTGGCTCATGAAATGGGACATTATAAGCATCGGCACATCTTTAAAATGATGGTGATCTCTACCTGCTATACCGGCTTACTTTTTTTTCTGCTGTCACTTTTTTTAGGCAATGAGAATCTGTTTGCAGCTTTTCAGATGGAAAATCTTTCAATCTATGGCGGCCTGATCTTTTTTTCTTTTGTTTTTTCCCCTTTAAGCCTTTTGCTTGGCATTGCAGTGAATATTCTCTCACGCAGGCATGAGTTTGAGGCTGATCGATATGCTGCCGAGTCAACAGGGCAAGGAACGTTCTTGATTAGTGGATTAAAGAAACTCTGTGTTGCCAATTTGTCAAATCTTACTCCCCATCCGGCCATGGTTTTTTTCCATTACAGCCACCCTCCGGTGCTGGTAAGAATAAGAGGGTTACGCAAAGCAGTTGAAGCAAAATAAGCCTAACAGCAATTAGTCGTTGTTAGATGGATTGCATGGCGTGAAAAGAATAGGAGCGTACCATGAATTTTCAGGAAAAATATATAAATGGTGAGACGGGTTGGGAGATCAACCGAGTGGATTCCAACCTTGTTGAAGTTGTTACCGTTTTGCCAATCCAGCCCTGTAATGTCCTGGATATTGGGTGTGGAACTGGAAATAATGCAATCTGGTTACAGGAACAAGGCTTCAATGTAACAGGTATTGACAGTAGTGAGTTTGCGGTACAGAAAGCTGAAGAGAAATCCCGTGAGGCCAATGTGGAATGTTCATTTCACCTCCTCGATTTCTTCAAAGATACCCTGCCGGGTGCTCCATTTGATTTTGCATTTGATCGTGGTTGTTTCCACCATCCTCCAGAAGCTGGGAATTTCCAGCCATTTGCCGAAAATGTTTATACTCATTTGAAGGAGGGAGGCCTGTGGTTGACCTTGGCTGGAAGCTGTGATGAAACCAGAGATGCTCCGGGTCCTCCCCAAATCAGTGCCTCACAGATAGTGACAGCAGTGGAACCGTACTTTGAAATTCTGTCACTGCATTCCGGGCATTTTGACAGCAATCAGGTGCCACCTGCAAAAAATTGGATCTGCCTGATGCGTAAACGCAGTGTTGTTCGGAAGAATTCATAACAATCTTATCTGGGTTTGCAACGGGCTGTAGCTTCAGCAATTAGCGGATTGTCCGGCCAGTAATGTTTAGGGTAGCGACCAGCCAACTCTTTTTTTACCTCGGGATAGGTGTTCTTCCAGAATGAAGCCAGATCCGCTGTAACTTGCACCGGACGTCTGGCAGGAGAGAGAAGGTGAATGAGTACAGTGAGTTTGCCGTTAAAGAAAACAGGGGTTTCCGTGGCACCGAACATTTCCTGTAGTCTGACTGGCAAAACCGGTGATTTGCCAGCATTATATTCCAGTTTTATTTTTGAACCACTGGGTGCCTGATAATGAGTGGGAAGCAATGTGTCAAGATTCTGCTGCTGCTTCCAGGAGAATCTTGCCAGTAGTATTGAATGTAAATCAAGTTTCTTCAGCTGTTTGAGGCTGGAGATGGAAGTAAGATATGGTTCGAGCCATGAGAGATCGTCCAGAAGTCCATTGTCCGAAACGTCTGGCCAGTTGTCGGGGGCAAGTGTATGGGCAGTCTCAATTCTTGCGCGCAATTCATGGCTTTTTTTCGACCAGTGTAAAGAGCTTGGGCCACTCTGCTTGAGGCCTGCCAGGAAGCATTGAAGGATTTTCTCAGGATTTGCGTCAGATAATGGCTTTCGTCTGATTTCCAGGCTGGCAAGTGAAAGTACACTCGCTGTTTCCACCTGCTGTCCATTCCACTCTATTCGTTCTTCTTCTCTCAATAGCTGTTTGTGATCTTTGATAATATCATCAAGGGTGATGGCTGCTGCCAGAAAGATACGCCCCTGTTTTTTCCCTCCATCCACATTTGCTGCAACCAGAAGCTCAGTTTTTTGCAGATGGTCACCGGCAGGAAGTGTTACGCCTCGTCCTGAGGCAAGCAGGTACGTGGAAGAGTTTACTTTCTTTTTGGCGATACGTTCCGGGTAGGCAAGCGCCAGCAGATTACCAGCATCACCAAAACTATATTGTTTATTGCCAGATTTTCCCACAAGCTTCTGGTACTGAGTGGCTTCTCGCATGATACGCTTGCAGAGTGTGTTGTCAGCTCCTCTGGCTCGAATCTGATCTGTTTTTTTCTGTTCAAAAAGTCGTAAAATCTCCAGCCTGTCTTCAATATCTGAGCTGAATCCGTCCCGGTTTCCACGAAAGAGATCACGGTTTTGTAAAAGAGCGGCCAGTCGGCAGGCCAGCGCGGACTGTTTCTGCTTGTGTCCCTGCAATATCATCAATGCTAACCGAGGATGCAGTGGCAGTGTGGCAATTCTTTTCCCGGATTCTGTCAGTGTTCCTTTACTGTCAATTGCTCCAAGCTGCTCAAGGAGGGTATGAGCTTGCTCGATCTGCCCTTGCCGTGGAGGATCTAGCCACTTGAGTTCGCTTGGGTCTTTTACTCCCCATTGGAAGATCTCAAGGAGCAGAGGGCTGAGATCAGCAGTAAGTATTTCCGGTGTTAGAAAATCAGGTTTTGAGTAGTGCTCCGTTTTTGTCCACAAACGGTAACAACGTCCCGGTCCCAATCTGCCAGCTCGACCACTTCGCTGTTTGGCTGAGGCTTTGGAGATGGGGATGGTGCGCAGACTGCTGAGACTGTTTGCTGGAGAAAAATAGGGTTTTTTCATCAGTCCGCAATCAATAACCACGGATACGCCCTCAATGGTGAGACTGGTTTCGGCAATGGGTGTGGCCAGAATGATCCGTCTTTGTTTGACATGTGCAAAAATCATATCCTGTTTGTGCTGTGGAAGATCTCCATAGAGTGGGAAAACCTGAAAGTCCCCTTCAAGCTGTCTTTCAATAGCCCTGATTTCACCAGCACCTGGCAAAAATACCAGGATATCACCATCGTCGTGCTCCACTGCCCGCTGAATGGCACGTACTGCCTGTGGGATTAGGTAATCATTCGATTCCCTGGCGAGGTATTGTACCTCCACCGGGAAACAGCGTCCTTCCCCGGTGATTACAGGAGCATTATTCAATAGCTGTGCTATTCGTTCACTGGCTATGGTGGCGGACATAACCATGATTTTCAGATCATTGCGCAAATCCAGGATATCGAGACAGAAGGCGAGGGCCAGATCAGATTGTATGGATCGTTCGTGGAATTCGTCGAAAATAACGAGACCGACCCCTGAAAGTTCCGGGTCATTTTGAATCATACGCAGAAAGATGCCTTCTGTGACTACTTCAATCTGCGTTTTGTTACTTGTTTTGTTGTCAAATCGAATACGATAGCCAACCAGTCCACCGAGGACATCCCCGGCTAGCTCACTCATTCGTTTTGCTGCCATTCGTGTTGCCAGACGCCTTGGTTCCAGCATGATGATTTTCTGATTTTTTAGCCAGGGCTCACCCAGCAGTGTTAAGGGGACGATGGTCGTTTTACCGGAACCCGGCTCTGCGGCGAGAATGACGGAGTTATGTTTCTCAAGACTATTCTTGACGTCAGGCAGAACTGTATTGATGGGTAGGGTTGGCAGGGTGTTTATCATTCTGCAACAATAGCATTGCTTTTTGTTCTTCTCAATCGATTGCTGCCTGGAGTGAAATTCCCATTGGTGATTTTATTTATGTTCTCAATCTCACCGAATTGTTATTCGTAATAAAATTAGCATGTTCTGCTATTATCACACTGTTATTGTTCTAGACTGATATCCTGAAGTTGAAGAGTGATATCGTCAAACCACTCTTGTTGCTTTTTAGGATCAAAATACAACGATGTTTCCAGATCGAACTCAAGTTGTCTTTCCGTTTCGATAGTATGAGTCTCTTGAAGAAGGGCAGCCACTTTCCTTTTTAATTGTTCTTTTGCTCCCTCTCTTGACGTATCGTTGACAACAAAGTTTTGCATTTTTCTCTGTATCTTTTTGGAAAGCCGCCTGGCTGTAAGTTCTGTGAGAGCAAAATGTATCTGTTCGTGTTGAAGAGTGTAGGGCCAATGAAAGGGGGGGAGCGTCGAACTCCACCATGAATATTCCGGCAGCATTACTGCCTCAAAAGCAATCCTTTTAATTCTGCCGTAATACTCAAATTGAGAGTATTGAGGTTTGGCTTCGATATGAAATTTTGTGCTTTTTGCCAACCTGATATTAGTACAGATCCGTGCCGCTATGTGCTTATCGGTATCTTTAGTTTTCACAGGATCAGTTTTAGCTCGAAAATTCTCGATATTCAAAGCACGATAAGTCACTCTCTCAGTAGAGGCCCTTGCATTAGTGCCAATGTCAATTCGTTGAGGTGATGCGTAATCCGGTAACCTGGCACAACCGGCAAACAGAAAGACAAGAACCGTTAAAAATATCCAATTGGATGTATCCGTATATGATTTTATTGTATTCTCCCTTGGCAAAAACTATTTGGCTTGGCCTGTCACTGTTTGGAAACGATAACCTTATTCCTTTGCTCTGGAGGCTTGATGCCACTGTACGGATGGATTGTAAAACTTTCTTCTGCTCGCTTGTTAAAATCCTCAAGAAATGTTTTCTGCTCGCTACTCAATACTAAATTGGGTTTATCCCAGGAACTGTCTATCCGTTCAAGATACAAGAGTATAAGCTGTGTTTGGGTACCGAAATTTCTTCCGAATATTTTAACAAGGAAAGATTGCTGGGGCATAGCTCTTACGAAAACAGCGGTATCAAAACTCCAGTCCGCCATTATTTTTTGACCATGGGTGATAAAGTTGGAATTGGAGGAAAAGTCCAAATCATGCATCTGGAACCTTCTCTCGTTTAGATTACTAATCTTGATTATGAGCTGCTGTTTACCCTCTGTGTCCCAAAACAAATAATTCTTTTTCTCAATCCAGAGCAGGTGTGAACCTATAGAATCTTCTTCTATGGTTTCTGTAGAGTCAAATGTACCTTCCTGAAGATGCTGGCTAACACGTATTTCCACACTGGGGGCTCTTGATGAGTATAATGTGTTGTTCTCCACCCATTTATAAGCTCTAAATCCTTCACAACCGGACAAGAACAATAATATACTTATGAGTGATAAGATCTTAATTGATGGTTGAGCGACCATGTTTTCTCCTGTTTAGATGTACTTGTAAAAATAAAACGTATGAAAAATAAATGAGATGAGTCAGGCAAGGCACCACTCGTTAATAATCTTTTCTATATGAAAGGAACAATGGATAACAGAATATAAAAAAAACAGTGAGGCGAACAAAACGAAATATGCAGTAGAATAAAGTCAGTCAATTTCATCACTCAAGAAGTGCTGTTTGAGGACTGGAATTGAAAGGAATAGATCAATACTCTAAGACATACTTACACAATAACATAGGTAAATCAATAGTATACTTATTGTTGGGGAAATAGCAAAAGCAAAATCCGCTAACATTAGCACTATTATTTCCAGCAGGTCAGGCTGGCCAGTTGTGCCTGTTCACCCAATGCCTTCTTCAATTCGCAACCCCTCTGCTGTTGTAAAATAGCAGTAGTGGTGACAAAGAGATCATCACCCACAAGTTGCACCTTGTTATTTAACCTCAAGCTCATGATTTTCCAACCGTCCCAGTCTTTTTCAGCACAGCCATCTTCAATGGAAATAATGGGATATTTGGCGCACCAATCCTCGAATAAATTGACCATTTCGATGGCCGAAAGTGTCCTGCTTTTCGAGGCCATATTACAGGGAGTGATTCCATTCAGGGGCGTCGGTATTCCAAAAAAATATGAGCTATTAGCAACATGGTGGAATGGCAATTGAATTGACAAGTAATGGTCTGAACAGTAACTTGAGAATTCACTTATTTAAAAAAATGCACCGGCTGAATCGGTGATTTTCATGGTATTCTTTTTGATAAAATGAAGCGAATCATGAAATTTACGTAAGGAGTATTAGGTGAATTATAAGATTATTAAATTAACAATGGAAAGTGAGTTTAAAGTTTGCCCATCTTGTGGATATAATGATGGTTTTCATACTATGCTTAAAAAAGAAGGAGATATTACTAAATGGCTTTTTATTTGTCCTTCCTGCCACAATGTTTTCGATCTAGGTCATACCTTAGAAAACGAGAAATGACTTTAACGCGGTGTGGTAGCGCCAATTCTATGCGAATCCAGGCTTTTCTCATTATTGTTTGCTAACCCAATATGTGGACAGAGCATAATTTGGGTTCGCCGTGAAATCAATAAGGGGAACCCAAAAATAATTTGATTAGTTGAAATATTTCCCATACAATAATTAAGACATATAAGACTGACCTACTGTTATGTGTCTATTTTGTTGATTTCCAATATGTACCCATAGTAATTAAAAATAACATCGCTTTACAACACGAATGTCTGTGTGTTGTAACCACGGGCATTCTTAACCTTAAAACACAATAGTGTAAGAGGAGGATGAGTTATGCAGATGCAAATTAATTGGGAAACAGATTTTGACAAAGCACTGAAACGATCTAAGACCGAAGGGAAGCCAATTTTTCTGGATTTCTTCAATCCGCAATGAATTGGCTGTCAACAGATGGATGCAGTTACGTATCCCATTGAGACAGTAATTAATTTTATAAACAAGAATGTTATCCCCTTACGTGTCCCCGCAGACCAGCAACCAATAGCCACAGATTTCAACATACATTGGACACCATCTTTGCTAATTCTTGATCAAGAAGGACATGAGCACTATCGGACGACCGGATTTATGGGTGCTGAAGAGCTGATTCCTTCGATATGGCTTGGAATTGGCAATTCGCATTTTGTTCGAGATGAATTTGAATCGGCACTCAGTTGCTACGAAAAACTTTTGGCTGAATATTCTGCAAGTGATTCTGCCCCTGAGGCTATATTTCAAAGAGGGGTTACTCTTTATAAGAGTAACAATGACCCAAAATCACTCAAAAAAGCGTATGAACGATTAGAAGATAAATATCCGGAGAGTCAATGGACAAAGCGGGCTTATCCCTATCGTCTTATACAATAATCCAATCAAGATCCTATCCAAGCGATAGGAAATGGCAAAGTGGCTTTCTCACCAAAAAAACAGAGCCAAGATATCGTATATGACAATTTAGAAGTGGGAAACTGATTGCGAGTGATCTTAAAACAACATTCAATATGTTAAGTATAATCCACTACTTACGACTGTGACAGCTGGAAGGTGATAACCATGGAACAAGAACCAAAAAAGATATGCCCAACATGTCAGGGGAAAAAAGTTCTGGAAGGTACCTGTGAGTGCAATATGGAGTGGCGTGGCACTCAGGGAGAAAATGGATGGGAAGATTGCCGATGTACTCCCGATCAGGAGTGCTCAACCTGTCACGGAACGGGGTTTACTGAACCTGTAAAGTAGAATACTGTTTTTAAAAAGCAAATTTGCCAAGGGGGTAACGTGAAATGAAAAAATATGTTTGTAGCGTATGCGGTTATGTTTATGATCCGGTTGATGGCGATCCTGAGAACGGTGTTGAGCCGGGTACTGCATTTGAAGACTTGCCGGAGGGTTGGGTCTGTCCTGAGTGCGGTGTCGGCGTAGAGGATTTTGAGGAAGCGTAATTCGTTGCCATCTGATGGGATGTTTCGCCAGGAAAGAAAAAAGATGTATTGTCGATAGAAAGCCACTGTAGCAGTCACGCCCCAGGTGAAGAGCGTGGCGATCATTCCCTGTTTGTCTGCTTTTTACGTCAGTGGGAGGTGAAATGATATTCTATTCTTGACTTCGGGCAAGACGTTATTGACAGGTCGGGTTGGCAGGGTGTTTATCATTATGAGACAATACCATTGTCTTTTGTTCTTCTCAATCTACGCAGGAGACAGGCCAGAATATTTCAAAAGGATGTTATTCTGGCGAAATACGGGCTAAAGGGAGAGAAAACGGGAACAGAAATTCAAGATGGAACTCTACTGTTGGAATTGTTATACAGGATAATCTGTGGCCCCCTGTGGTTAAAACTATTACTTGTATTATTTCCAGCGGGTCAGGCTGGCCAGTTGTGCCCGTTCACCTAATGCCTCTTCAATCCGCAATAACTGGTTATATTTGGCCACTCGATCGGAACGGGACATTGACCCGGTTTTGATCTGTCCCACTGCTGTAGCAACGGCCAGATCAGCAATAGTGCTATCTTCTGTTTCCCCTGAGCGATGGGAAATTACTGCGGTGTAGTTGGCATCTTTGGCCATTTTTATAGCAGCTAGAGTCTCGGTGACAGTACCGATTTGATTGAGTTTAATAAGGATAGAATTGGCAATCCCTCTGTCTATTCCCTGTTGTAAGATTTCGGTATTGGTGACAAAAAGATCATCACCCACAAGTTGCACCTTATCATTTAGCCTCAGGCTCATAATTTTCCAACCGTCCCAGTCTTCTTCAGCACAGCCATCTTCAATGGAAATAATGGGATATTTGGCGCACCAATCCTCGAATAAATCAACCATTTCTGTGGCTGAAAGTGTCCTGTTTTCCGAGGCCAGATTATAGCGTCCTTTTTCGTAAAACTCTGAAGCAGCCACGTCCATGGCAATCATGATATCAGTTCCAGCTGTGTAGCCAGCCCTGTCAATGGCCTCAAGGATAACCAGAATGGCGTCCTCATTGGAGGTAAGATCGGGGGCAAAGCCGCCCTCATCACCCACGGCTGTGTTCAGGCCACGTTCTGACAGAACCTTTTTCAGATGGTGAAAAATTTCTGCTCCATAGCGGATTGCCTCTGCAATAGTAGGTGCTCCCACAGGCATGATCATAAATTCTTGAAAATCAACATTGTTGTCGGCGTGGGCACCGCCATTAATGATATTCATCATGGGGATTGGTAACAGTGGGGGGGCTGTGGCCAGGTATTCAAAAAGATACTGGTTACGGCTGGCGGCAACGGCATGGGCAGCAGCCATGGAGATGCTGAGGATAGCATTTGCGCCTAAGCGACCTTTGTTTGGGGTACCGTCAAGATTGATCATTAACTTGTCGATAGCGACCTGGTCAGCGGCGTCTCTTCCAAGGAGTGCCTCTTTGAGTTCCCCGTTGACATGATTGACGGCTTGCAGCACTCCCTTGCCTAAAAAGCGAGTGGGATCATTGTCGCGGAGTTCAATGGCTTCACGAGATCCTGTAGAGGCTCCGGATGGTACTGCAGCACGGCCCATAGAGCCGTCTGTGAGAAAACAATCGGTTTCCACTGTTGGATTACCTCGAGAATCAATAATCTGTCTGGCGATGATATTTTTTATATTTGTCATGGTTTAGCCTCACGGTATCAGTAATTGAAAGGAGTTCTTTCATTTCAATTTTGTCGAATATTCAATATCCCTATTGCTAAACTATATTTCTTTTCTCCCTTCTGTCAAAATTCTGATTGTATATGTTGCTTAACAAGGAATAGCTTTGACTCTCCTTTCTTGCGCAGCGTGTGTGAATGATTAGTGTACTACATAAAGGCATCACCGAAAATATTTCATATGGAGGTGCATCATGACAAATACAAAAACATTTCTACAGGGACAGAAGGCCTTTTTAGGTGGAGATCTGGAAGAGAGTATAGAAGCTTTTTCTGATGCTCTGGAACAGGGAGTGCACTCCTTTGACTCCCACCTCAATCGTGGTATTGCCTATTTCAAAGTCGGGCAGTTTGTTCGTGCCATTGAAGACTTTGATGTGATTATTGAAAATGATGATATTCAACCACGGGCTCTTTTTTATAGAGGGCTTGCCAACCTGAATCTGGGCAGGAACGAAGAGGCGATTCGTGATTTGGATGAATCGATTGCCTTTAATCCGGATAGAGGAGCCACTTATCTGGCGCGTGGACTTGCTTATTACGCTCTTGGCCGTAGAGGCAAAGCAGCAAAAGATATTCATGATAGCCATGTCCTCCGGGATGTTGAGCTTGGTGAATTTATAGAAGAGAACATTCTTTCCGAGGAGTTGTTTAATCGTACGCTCAAATTTTTTGAAAAAGATGATGCCAGTTGGAACCTGTCGCTGTCAGAAAGCGAAGTTCAGCGTATGGGGATTGTTCACTAATCCAAATCACCGCCGGAGTGTTCTCTCCGGCGGTTTTCTTTTTTTTCATTGCATCTCGTTTGTAATCAACCGATAATATCCAAACAACCTATGTTGAATGCATGTTCGATTGAGACGTGAGTTGTGGGATTCTCTTTCCTTCCCCTGGGAGTTTAAAGTCTTTGAAAAGTGAAAACAGTAAAACAATTGTGGCTCCGGTTTTTTTGCTAGAGGTGGACAGCTACACGGAGGGCTGCAAGAGAGTCGTTCATTTTCTGGAAGATACAGTCCTTGTAAGCTATGATCAGGTTGAGTTTAACTTCGATTTGTCTTGCTCTGCTCTGGATCAGAACTTTTGGGAGCTGGTGGACAGTGGCCTTGAAAAAAACCGGCAGAGCATGATCGGCCTGATCGATGAGTTGCGAAAGAGTGGTTACAGTCAGCTTCTTGATCTTACCAAAATGAAGCAGGGGTATGAGTCAAAAGTTTTTCATACCCTTGCCCATCTTCTTGATGGCTTTGTAGGGATGGATTCATCATTTTATAATCTGGTAGATGATTCTCATCAGATTAGTGATTCCCTGCATCTGAAGATTAAACAAGATCCGGGCAATTACTGGATAGTTCAGATTAAGGCAGAAAGCCTGTGTACCATTCTTTAGGTGCGTTTACTTATCCATATCAGTTCTGTTCTTCTTACCACTCCACTGGGGTAAAAAAGAAAATGAATCTGCCTTTTTCAATGTCTATCTTGAGGCTGGCACCGTGACTTATACCATATTCCACATAACCTGGTACGGCACACGCTTCATCGCTTTCAGTGGCATGTTGAGGGGATTCATAATCACGATCCCGGTCATACCATGACATAAGCATAAAATCTTCAAGGTGTTGACCAGCTTCTTTTTTAGCGAGTTCCATTGCTTCAAGGTAGTCTTTCAGTGGTACTTTCGGGATTAATTCGACAAGTGTTATTCCCGATAACTTCGGATCTGGACGACTACATACCGGAGCGGACAGTGTTTGGGAATCCTGTTGTATCATTTTGGACCTCATGGTTTGGGTTTATCACTATGATGGCGTCGTAAAAACTCTCCATCTCCTTCGTTGCTGCACATTTTCTATCATTACGACGTACCTTAGCACGCCGAAATGATAGAAAATATTTGCGCCTCGGATATGAAGTTTTTCACCCGAACAAAGGGCATAAATACTTAACCATCTAAATTCTGGGTTTTTAAGAGTTTATCACTATTCTTCTGTTTGTAGGGGATAAGTAGAGTAAAATACGAGTATCACCCTGTAGTAAACGAATATGGAGTGTATTACTGAATGTCAAGACGGGTGATAATGATTATCTGGGCTGATAAATTTGTGGAGAGTTTATGAACTATCGTATTGAAAGAGATACCATGGGTGAGATCAAGGTTCCTGCCGATCACTTGTGGGGAGCACAGACTGAGCGGAGTTTGCAAAATTTTCGAATTGGCATAGAAAAAATGCCATCTGCTCTTCTGCATGCATTTGCACAGTTAAAAAAAGCCTGTGCCTCGGTAAATCATGATCTTGGTCAACTTGAGGCTAAAAAGGAAAAAAGTATTGTCAGGGCGTGTGACGAGATTCTTGCAGGAAAGCATGATGACGAATTTCCTCTTTCTGTGTGGCAGACAGGTAGCGGAACGCAGACGAATATGAATTGCAATGAGGTGATTGCTCACCGTGCCTCGCAGTTTTTTTCTGGTGATTTTAGTTCCGAAAAACAGATTCATCCCAATGATGACGTTAATATGTCGCAGAGTTCCAACGATACTTTTCCAACAGCCATGCATATTGCTGTTGTTGTTGAAATGGAAGACATGTTGCTTCCTGCTCTCTCGCATCTACATGATACACTGGCTGAAAAGGCAGAGCAGTATAAGGATATTGTCAAAATTGGCCGCACCCATCTGATGGATGCAACTCCTCTTTCTCTGGGCCAGGAGATCAGTGGCTGGGTCGCAATGCTGGACAGCAACCGAAGCCAGTTGCAGGATACATTGGAATATATACGTGCGTTGGCAATTGGTGGTACTGCTGTCGGAACCGGAATCAATGCCCATCCTGAGTTTGGTGACAGGGTGGCTGCAAAAATTATGAAATATACAGGGAAGCGCTTTTTTTCTGCGTCCAACAAGTTTCAGGCACTCACGTCCCATGATGCCCTGGTCACGGCAAGTGGCGCATTAAAGGCTCTTGCGGCAAACCTGATGAAAATAGCCAATGATATTCGATGGCTTGCCAGTGGCCCGCGCTGCGGGATTGGAGAGCTGACAATTCCTGCAAATGAACCTGGGAGTTCAATTATGCCGGGAAAAGTGAATCCAACCCAGGCCGAAGCCATGACCATGGTTGCTTGCCAGGTATTTGGAAACGATAGCACTATTGCTTTTGCGGCCAGCCAGGGGAATTTTCAACTGAACGTTTTTAAGCCGGTGATAATCTATAATTTTCTCCAATCCACCACTCTTCTTGCCGATACTATGCGCTCTTTTAACGATAATTGTGCAGTAGGAATAGCGCCAGAGCCAGAACAAATCAAAAAGCACCTTATGAATTCATTAATGCTGGTCACAGCATTAAGTCCGCATATCGGATATGAAAAGAGCGCAAAAATCGCAAAAACTGCCCATAGTGATAACTGTTCTTTAAAAGAAGCCGCTGTAAAACTCGGTTTTGTAAGTGCCGAACAATTCGATCAATTCATCGTTCCTGAGGAGATGGTTTTCCCCAGAGAGAAATGAAATATTCCTGGAAGAGCTTGACGTGTTCTACAACGTGCCATAATCTATAATGAACATCCTTTCAACGGAGGAAATTCATGAAAACGGAAGACGCAATTACAAGCCGAAGATCTGTTAAACATTTCGATCCAGATCACCAGATGAGCGATGATGAGATCAAAAAGCTCCTCTCCTTAGCAATACTTTCTCCCACTGCATTCAATATTCAAAACTGGCGTTTTGTTGTTGTCTCTGATCCGGTATTGAGAAAACAGATCAGGGAAGTTGCCTGGGATCAATCACAGGTAACGGATACATCACTGTTTATTGTACTTTGCGCAAATCTAAAAGCATGGGAGGATCCTAGTCGCTATTGGGGTAATGCACCCAAGGAAGTTCAGGAGTTTATGGTCCCAGCCATTGATGCCTATTATCGGGATAAAGATCAGGTTCAAAGAGATGAAGCCATGAGATCCTGTGGTGTTGCCGCTCAAACGCTGATGCTGGCAGCCAAGTCCATGGGCTATGATTCTTGTCCGATGGATGGTTTTGATTTTGAGAAGGTTGCAGAATTAATTAAGCTTCCCGGTGATCATGTGATCACCATGTTCGTAGCTATTGGAAAAGGGACTCAGGAGCCATGGCCCCGGCCTGGACAACTATCCCTGGATAAGCTTGTTATAGAAAATTCATTTGGATAAAACGACATGCTATTCTCAGGAGAGAGCCAAGTTCGGCGTATTTGATTTGATCTGGATTGGTCAGCAAGTGCTTACTCATTGGGAATAGTAATATTGGTTTTTTATCCTGCCTTTTGTGAAGGATTATTATGAAGAACAGCAGTAAGGAATCCCTTGCGAAGGGCCTAGGATATCTCCTTGTGGGCAGTTGTCTGCTCTTGGTCTCCTGTAGTAGCGTTCCCGAGGGAAATAGCTCGAATGGTGAACGCTGGTTCGGTATGCAGCATTGCGATGGTTGTCATGGCGATGGTGGATTAGGGGGGAAAGCTCCAAAAATCCAGAAGACAGAATTAAGCTACCATGAAGTACTCCGTAAAGTGAGAAAACCAAAATCGGCCATTATGCCTTCCTATTCAGCTGAGCGTCTTTCAGATCAGAGTGTGGCTGATATCTTCTCTTATCTGCAGAAGAGAACATGAGCTGTGGTTATTTTGCAGCCAGTGTCTGACGAAGAACTTTGTGGAGAATACCACCATGCCGATAATATTCCAATTCCACGAGGTTATCTAAGCGTACCAAAGCTGTAAAAGACGTGGAGTCTTTTCCTTTTGCTGGCCGGATCGTCACGGTCACTTGTCCGCCTGGCTTCAACCCCTTATTAATCCCCTTGATTGTTATCTGTTCACTGCCATTTATACCCAGTGAAGTCGCATCCTCTTCCGCCTCAAACTGGAGTGGCAGCACTCCCATACCAACAAGATTGCTCCGATGAATCCGTTCAAAGGATTTTGCAAAGACTGCTTTTACTCCAAGGAGAGATGTTCCCTTGGCCGCCCAATCTCTTGAACTTCCGGTGCCGTAATCTTCACCAGCAAAAATGACCAGTGGCTTCTCCATTTTTTTGTATTGCATGGCCGCATCGTAGATACTTATCAATTCACCTTCCGGTCGCAAACGGGTGAAACCACCTTCTCTGTCTGCCATCCGGTTACGGATTCGAATATTGGCAAAGGTACCACGAATCATCACTCGATGATTGCCACGACGTGAGCCATAACTGTTGAAGTTTTCCGGGGTAACACCCAGTTCTTGCAGATACATCCCTGCCGGGCTGTCTGCCGGGATTGTTCCTGCCGGAGAAATATGGTCGGTGGTTATGGTGTCGCCGAAGATTGCCAGTATTGCAGCATTGTGTATATCAGAGAGTGGTGCCGGTTCTACTGGTAGATTTTTAAAGAACGGTGGTTCTTTGATATAGGAAGAGTCTTCATCCCAGTCAAACAGGTTACTGTCAGGAGTTTTAAGGGCTTTCCAGGCATCATTCCCGGCAAACACATCTGCATAGCTTGTCGTAAATAATTCGGGTGTGAGGGTGTTTTTGATGACAGTCTGGATTTCTTCGGCTGTTGGCCAGATATCTCTCAGATATACTGGTTTGCCATCTGGATCCGTCCCCAATGCATCATTGAGTAGGTCAATATCGACGGTACCGGCAATGGCATAGGCAACAACCAATTGGGGGGAGCAGAGGTAGTTTGCATGTACCAGAGGATGGATACGGGCTTCAAAGTTACGATTACCACTGAGAACAGCACTTGTCAGTAATTGCTCTTGTTCAATGAGTGTGGCTAAGGAAGGATGCAAAGGACCACTGTTACCAATGCAGGTGGTGCAGCCGTAGGCGATAATATGAAATCCTAAACTTTCCAATGGTGCCATAAGGCCGGTTTTCTCAAGATAAAGAGTAACGACTTTGGAACCAGGTGCCATACTGGTTTTGACCCATGGTTTTGTCAGCAGTCCATATTCAACAGCCTTACGGGCTAGAAGTCCGGCTCCGATCATAACAGCAGGGTTTGAGGTGTTGGTGCAGCTTGTAATGGCAGCAATAACAACGGAGCCGTCTTTGAT
This sequence comes from Desulfocapsa sp., assembly GCA_022712895.1. Classification (GTDB taxonomy): domain Bacteria; phylum Desulfobacterota; class Desulfobulbia; order Desulfobulbales; family Desulfocapsaceae; genus Desulfocapsa. The sequence goes on along the minus strand of JAFLJS010000069.1, from coordinate 7,577 downwards.
CTGTATTTTCTCGCCGCCGAGTTCAAAGCAGCCTTTTCGTGACGTCTGTCCAGGCATTTTCTGAACGTTTCTTCTTGTAAGCTGCTCTGTAAACACATGGTGCATATCCGACAAAGGGATGCGATCCTGAGGTTTTGTGGGGCCGGCAAGACTTGCCTCAATCTGGTCAAGATGGATTGCATAGGTGACACTGTATATCGGTTCGGGGGTGTCTTCAGTCAGGAAAAGTCCCTGCGCTTTGTTATACTGTTCCACCAGGTGAATCAGTTCGCTATCTCTGCCGCTCTCATGGAGATAGTCGAGTGTCGTTTTGTCCACCGGAAAAAATCCCATGGTAGCACCATACTCAGGTGCCATATTGGCAATGGTTGCCCGATCTGGCAGGCTCAGTTCTCGAATGCCAGGGCCGAAAAATTCGACAAATCGACCAACCACCCCTTTACTGCGTAAAAATTCGGTAATACTTAACACCAGATCAGTGGCGGTTATTCCTTCTTCGAGTTTACCAATGAGTTTGACTCCCACAACTTCGGGAATCTGCATGGAATAAGGTTGTCCAAGGAGCACTGCCTCTGCTTCAATACCACCAACGCCCCAACCGAGTACTCCCAGACCGTTAATCATGGTTGTGTGTGAGTCCGTACCTATGAGGGTATCTGGATAGATGAATGTTTCTGTCTCTTTTTCGATTGTTCTAACAACTGTGGCCAGGTATTCCAGGTTCACCTGATGCACGATTCCAGTACTGGGTGGTATGACTCGGAAGTTTGCAAAGGCTTTCTGTCCCCAACGCAGCATGGTATAACGTTCGTGGTTTCGCTCAAATTCACGATCTACGTTCTTGGAAAAAGCGTCTGCACTGGCATGATGATCGACCTGAATGGAATGATCTATAACGAGATCTGCAGGAATAAAGGGGTTCATTGTTTCCGGATTTCCACCAGCCCTAGCAACTGCAGAACGTAGAGCTGCCAAGTCTACAAGCGCTGGAACTCCAGTAAAATCCTGGAGAACAACCCGGCCGGGCATAAAAGGAATGGATTGCGGCTTTTGCATTGTCGGTTTCCAGGAAGCCAGATTGACAATGTCTTCTTCGGTTACCATGTCGGTATCGACATGTCGAAGCAGGTTCTCAAGTAAAATACGAATGGAAAAGGGAAGACGTTCTATATTGTTAAAACCGTATTTGTGTAGTGCCTTGAGCGAGTAAAAGACGTACTTTTTATCGTTCACCTGGAACTGTTTACGGGTGTCGAATTGTATGGAGTCAGGAGTTCTCATAGAGTACCTTTGTGGTAAGAGGAATGGATGTCTATCGTTCCTATTTGAATATGTTGGGAATATAGCATAAAGTACCACATAAACACATTACCTACTCTTGCCCACTGGAATAACCCTATGAAAGATGGCAATAACCAGCAAACACCCGAGAAAATCTCAGCAAAAATTCATTGTCGTGAGTATGAACAATCCGATTTGTCATATGTGAAATCACTGATGCATGAGTTGGGATATTCCGTTGCCGAAGAGGCGTTGTGCTTAAATATTAAGGAAATCAAGCAACGTGATGGTGTTGTTTTTGTAGCTAAATTGAACAATCAGTTGGTGGGATGTATTTGTGCCGTGATTGATGTCAGGCTCGCTGAAGGAGTGTCTGGAGAGATTGCAAGTCTCATTGTCTCTGACAAATCCAGAGGGGCTGGAGTCGGAAGAAGTCTTGTCGAAACCAGTGAAAAGTGGCTTGGTACGCGGGTGGAGAAAATTCGAATAAGAGCTAATGAAATCCGTACTAATGCGCATTCTTTTTATAGAAATATTGGTTACAAAGAAGTTAAGAAACAAACTGTTTTTATTAAGAAATTGTAACATATCCTTTCCAGTTGTGTCCTTTCCTAATCAATTCCTTGTTGAAAGCAGATGATCCGATGCTACTTTCCCATTCATTGTCTCAAACACGCCTTACGTGGCTCCGGCAGGTAAGGCGACAACGCCTCCTGAGGACTGCAAAGAGTGTAGGGGAACAGCTTACGCGATAAGTTCTGAAGCAAAAATAAAATATCACTTCAGTCAGTATAAAGAGGAGATTTTAATCATTTTGTCGCTGATCCTCCGTTGCCTCCACCCTCGACACAATTTCCAATTTTAGTTCTTCTGAATAATCATCTTCAAAAACTAATGAGTATACTATCTGACCTAATAACTCTTTACCGATGGTGTTTTTCGCTACCCAAACAGCAATATTCTCCATCTGACGGACAAATCTAGTTACAGCATAGTCGTAACCGTTAAGTTCTAGAAAATATGCTCCTAAAACTATAGACGAGCGTTTGTTGCCATCTGTAAAGGCATGGTTTTTATTGACTGCAAAGACTAAGTGAGTAAGCTTGTTCTCAATGTTTGGATAGTAGTCATCATTTTTGATATGCCCCAATGGGCTTTCTAAATTACCTATATTGTTCATACCTTCCAAGCCGCCTGAATTTCTAATAATCCAATCGTGCGCATTTATGGCGTGAGTAACATCAAAATAGAAAATCTTTTGCACCCTCGGCATCTTAGCGATCCTTTAACCGTTTAAATACTGCCAGAGTTTCAGGGTCACTTAATCGTTTTTCTAGTGATTTACTGGTTTCTCCTAAAAACCTATCAAAGTCAGCTTCTGGTACTGATTGGATATACTTTTCTAATTTGTCGTGCAAAGCGTCTCGAAAACATAAATCACGACTCGCCATTTTAGTGCGAGCATCCATAATAAGAGGCTTGAACAAGGGATGTTGCCCAAAGCCGCTAAACATAGTTTCTGCTTCTTTATTGGTGAGTTTACGGCCCAATGTATTTGATTCTTTCTCAAGTTCGTGTGCAATACCTGATTCATAACTCGCGATCAAGGTTAACATCTCAGAATAGATGGTTTCTCGAATCTTGGCTTTATTTGCTAACTTAAGTACTTTTCTATATTCAGTAGCATTTTCCTGAAAAATACTTTGATATATAAGGTTAGTGAAACGCGCATACTTCCACTTGTTACCTTCAACATATTTGTTCAATGCGTCCGTAAATTGTTTGCGATAGTTCTCTTCTTGAAATGAAGCTATGAGGTATTCATCATCGCGCTGATTAATATATTTCGTATGTCCACCGGCATGCTCAGCGATAACGTCAAGCACGATATCCAGTAATCGAGAGCGAATAATCTTAGCCTGTGGACTCTCAGTAATTAGCATGGCCAAGTTCAGTACTGATCGAAAAGTAAAAAGCCCTAGTACGGTAGTTTTGGTACCGTAAAGATTTACGGTACCATCTTGTAATGATTTGAAGTCACGAAGTTTTATCCCTTTTAATACATGGTATCCATTAGTTTTTAGTTCATCACCATGGAATGATAAATATTTTTCTATGGTACTCTCACTAACTTTAAATAATTCAGCGACTTGTAATTTAGTAAAAACAACCTCTTCCTTATGGTGAAGACCACCAAGGGCTAGATGCTTTTCTGCCTGTTGGAGTGCATAACGGTTGTTTAGAATGTTTTGACGTTTATGCTGAGATGTGGCGAGATCTTTGGTCATCAGTTCTTTCCGCTCATCAAATTACCTGGGATATCGAGGTTCCTGTGATTTTAGCTTATTGCGTATTCCAGACAATAAAACCACGCTTGAGAGAATGTTGCAATGTATGGAATACTTATGTTTATTGTGATTGCGACAGTTCATCAATGAAGGGTGAGCGGCATTTGCAGTACCTGTGTTGTGAAGATTGGGATGGAGTTGTGAAGAGCACCGTGTATTTTCTCGGGTGTCAATGGCTTTTAATGGACTTCTCTGGACACCACAAAGCCCGTTAACCATTGCTGGTTACGGGCTTTGTGGATAAACATACTGCTGTACATCACATCTTGCACTCATAATCACACTTTGCTTTTTTTTTGGTAAAGGCTTTTCTACCACCACAAAGAAAATTTTTTATAAATATTTACTTCTCCAGTCAATATTTGCCAACATGACAGGCGCAGGAAAAGCAATGTTCGTCGGTAATCCAGAATAACTAACAGCTTTCTTAATTTGATCACCTAAAGAAACATTACCGTCAGCTTTAATCCTTAGCTTACCCGCATCAAACAGCCTATGAACATCCATTCGGAGACAGAAACCATTTCCAACATCATCATCTCCACCATGGCTAATAGGTATAATATGTGCTGCCTCTAAAACATCAGGTGTCATCTCACCAGTCAAAAGACATTCCCCTCCCGCAGCATCAAGAACATCTTTTCGAAATTTCGTCTGACCAGAACGTGCTAGCACTGTGGTTGCCACTCTTCTCCGTTCTATCATCACTGGAAAAATTGATTGCTTAGATGCTTCAATCTCCTTCTCTATATTAGCTTCATTCTCAAGAAAAGAATCATCCGCTTCGACTTCAACGATGTCCTGTAATAGTTCATCAAGAATAAACCTTTGTTGATAACTATCAACACTATAATCAGTTCTGCAAATCTCGAAATTTTCCAAAAACAACAAAAACTCTCTCGCTAATCGACGGTCATTGGCAGCAGGAGCACAATTGGGCCATGCTGACACATCTAACTTGCCTATACGTACTTGTATTACGGCATCAGCAATAAATTCAATTGGAGTTTTTGCACCTGCTAATGGAATAACTATACCTATCAGTTCGTTTGGAGAAAGGCTTGCTTGGTTTGGGGCATACGCCTTTCCAAGAATGTTCATAATAGACAACAATAACTCGAAAGGCTTTATTCTAAGATCTGCTTTTCTCCACTGATTGATTTCATCTTCTTTGTAAGTAATTGGATTTGGAAGAACTGTATTTCTGATCATTAATGCTGCGAACTCATCATGAGTAATTGCACCATTTGCAACATTATGGCCGAGACTGGTTAATTGTATCTTTCCTGTAACAGGCTCTAAAAGGCCAGTACCCTTCCAGTATTGTCCAGAATTGCGAAATAAATTCCTCTCTAGCTCTGGTCTTGCCAATGTCACAGTGGTCTTTGTCTCATCCTGGACAATTTGTAGTTCATCACGCAAATCTTCAGAGCTAAAAGGTTGTCCCTCAAACTGCTGTAATGCTCTTAACACACCCAAGAAGACTGGAGCCTTAAGCAACCCTTCTGTCGGTTGTACGCTTAACCAACGCCATTTATAACTATCGAAAGGTTTTTTAGGAGCGATCATAGTGTCTCACACGTTGTATAGTTAACAGCACGTTCAACTTCATTTAGCATTATTCCAATTGAGTGACCCAGTTTAGGCGGTACTGCATTTGCTATCTGTCGATATGCAGATGTTCGAGTACCTTCAAATATAAAGTCATCCGGAAAAGATTGTACCGCAGCAAGCTCACGCGCAGACATTCTGCGATGATTTCCAGGATGATGAAGAACAACAACTCCACCTTTATCATCACCACGACCTGTAACCGTGGGAGCGGGCTTTAAAGGATCAATAAACCGATGACCAAGGTGACCATTAAAACGAAGTTTATACTTTGAATAACTGTGATTAGGAATATTGGGTGCATCTTCGGGTTCTGGAAAATGGGCAAGAGCATCTCCCACTGTTACCCAATCCGGTAAGCTTTTGGACTCGTTTTTACTTGGATCTCTATGTGTTGATATTGGAGGAAACGGCACACTGTTCAATGTAAGATCTTCTCTAATACCTAGCATTACAAAACGCATTCGCTTCTGAGGAACTCCATAATCTGCACTATTTAATACTTTCCATTGAGTCCTGTAACCAGTTCCTCTAAAATCTTCGATGATTTTATTCAGAACTTCTCCCTTACCAAGAGAAACAATACCCTTAACATTCTCTGCGATAAAGAACTTTGGATTTTTATCGCGTATCACTCGTACCATTTCACGATATAAAGAATTTCTCTCATCCCCCACAGTTCTTGCCCAGTTTGCCACTGAGAAACCTTGGCATGGAAAACCACCAACTACAACATCTGCATCTGGAATATCGCTTGAAGGAATATTCACAATGTCTCTAACATCGACATGATCACCAATGTTTTTTCTATAAGTCTCTACAGCATCTTCATATATATCATTTGCCCAAACAATATCATGTCCCGCATGTACTAGCCCAAGGTCCAATCCTCCAGCTCCACTAAAAAGTGATATAACATTCATTATGCTACTCTCCTAATCTCTTCAGCTTCACACAGCATATTGCCAAGATGCTTGGCAAACAATACCGGAACAGCATTACCAACCTGCCTGTAACAGGAGTTCAATTTTCCATAAAATTCAAAATTATTTGGAAATGTTTGTACTATCGCTTGCTCCCTTATTGACATTCTACGATGATTCCGTGGGTGTTGAATAGCGCACACACCACCTTTTCCATTTCCTCTTGCTAAAATGGTGGGAGATGGCTTATTTGGGTCGGTAGTACGATGACCAGTAAAATTACGATTTGTAACTTTATATTTGGAACAAATATGATTTAACAAATCATGTGGTTCTTCAGGGTCCGGTATGCATTGTAAAGCCACACCGATACTTACCCATGGCTGCAAACCATCTTCTGGTTTCTTTGAATGTGTCGGCATAGGATAGATATAGGACTGTTCATCACCTAAATCTATTCGGGTACCTGCAATGATGACTCGCCAGCGCGATTGAGGTACCCCATAATTTGCCGTATTAAACAATTGCTTTTGAACACGATAACCTGTAGATGCAAAATCCTTCTCTATCTTATCAATGGCCTTACCACCACCAAGGCTGAGTATTCCCCTAACATTTTCTGCCAAAAACCACTTTGGCTGTTTGTCTTTTACAACTCTAAGAAATTCAAGATATAAACGATTTCTCTCATCTTCTTCAAAACGCAATCTATTTGCTTGAGAGAACCCCTGACAAGGAAAACCACCGACAACAACATCTCCATTCGGAATATCTTCACTTCGAATATTTTCGATACTTCCTGATACGATATGGTTACCAATGTTATTCTTGTATGTTTCAACACAGTCATTATCAAAATCATTAGCCCAGATCACTTGATGACCAGCCTGAACAAGACCGAGATCTAAACCACCAGCACCACTAAACAGTGATATTACACGCATAACACTCCAATAAATCAATTTTTAAAATGAATCTTACTCAATTCAGACATATCATATTCAATGCAACAAGGCTTTGATTTACTCAGGCTTCTACCCTATTAAGCACGTGCTGAATTCGTATAATAAGTGCATACCCTCTGTAGGTAGTAGAGCTCCAAACACCTTTGAGTAAAACAAGGCTTAGGTGTATTCTGGAAAAAAGCTACCAAACGATTTTCCGGAGGTTCCAAATGAGTTACCACCACCTAAGCCTTGCAGAAAGATACTATATCGAGACAGAGCTAAAAATGGAAGAATCAATCAGTAAAATAGCCAAAGCTATGGGGCGTTCCCAAAGCTCTATTTATCGAGAAATACGCCGCAAGACAGGTCGGCGGGGCTATCGGCATAAGCAAGCTGACCGTTTTGCTGGAGAACGCCATTTAAACAAGCCAAAAGCCATCAAACTGACAGAAGAAATCAAATACCTG
>JAFLJS010000040.1 GCA_022712895.1 Desulfocapsa sp. | reverse complement strand
ACACCGACCGACCTGATTAGTTCCCGGCACGCTGAAGCGTACACCGAGAACAAATCGCTCGAACGGTACCCAGCAACCTGGGTGCCGAAAGCAAGCTTTCAACAACCAGGCCGCTGGCTCCGCACAGCTCGGCCGTTATGTGCGAAATAAAAACAACTAGGAAATAATTTATGTATAAACATATTACCGCTTTAAGTAAGGATCTTTATGAGTATCATAGCGATGAGTTGGATGCTTTAACAAAAATATGGCATGAACGCAAAGGTGAACTTGAAGAAAGTGGTGAATATCAAGAATTCATAAAAAAATTACAACGTGAATGGGCAATAGAAACAGGAATAATCGAAAGATTGTACACTTGGGACAGAGGTGTAACTGAAGTCCTTATTGAGCAAGGAATTGACTCATCCATAATTTCTCACAGGGGTGGGTTGCAACCTGAGAAAGCTAGTCATGTTAAAAATATTATTGACGATCAATTAGGCATCGTTGAAGGCCTTTTTTCTTTTGTAAAAGGGGAACAACCTTTAACTGAACACTTCATAAGAGGACTTCAAGCACAATTTACTGCCCATCAAGATTGCATTGAAGCGATAATTGACGATGGAGCAAGGATAGAGGTCAAATTAGAGAAAGGAGTATACAAAAAATTACCCAATAATCCTAGAAGGCCAGACGGGGAAATTCATGAATATTGCCCACCTGAATTTGTTCAGGATGAAATGGGTAATCTAATTAAGTTTTATCAAGACATAGAGAATGTATTTCCACCTGAAATCGTCTCAGCTTGGCTCCATCACCGTTTTACACAGATCCATCCCTTTCAAGATGGTAATGGTAGAGTAGCCAGAGCACTTGCAACTCTTATTTTTCTTCGAGCTGGACTGTTTCCATTAGTCGTTAGAGATTCTGACCGGAAAACATATATCGAGGCACTGGAAGATTCAGACAACAATAACCTGACGAAATTAGTAAAATTGTTTTCCGCCCGTCAAAGAGTGTCAATTCTTGCTGCACTAGGACTTGAACAACAAGTACAACAAGCAAAATATGCTGATGATATTATTTCGTCTGCAATTACCGTATTAAAGCAAAAAGCTATCGCTAAAGCAGATCAGCTTAATGAAGTATTCCAATACTCAGAAAGACTCCGTGATATTTCAAATGAGCGAATCAATTCTATTTCAAAAAGTTTAAATGAAAGTCTAAGAGGTGTTACACCTCCTAATCAGCCACCCTATCACGCTCGTTCCAATAGCGCAGATAATGAATCAAATGAAAGACACTATTTTCATGGTCAAATAGTAGATATCGCAAGAAAGTTTGATTATTATGCAAATCTCAATAGACATCGTTCATGGTCAAGGCTTTTAATACAAACAAAAGAATGCTTTGAATTTGTTGTAAGCTTTCATGGATATGGACATGGAAATAATGGGATCATGGTTGCCTCTGCTTTCACATCAATGCGGGTGCCAAAAGAGGAAGGTGGCAATGAACTTGCTAATACAAATCCTGCCTGTCTTGATTTGTTTCAATTCAACTATGCAGAATCACCGGAAAACATTGAACAAAGGTTTAGAGAATGGTTAGAAAGTAGTATAACAATTGCTTTAGCTGAATGGAAAAAATCTATCACATAACAATGGTATACACTGGAAAACGAGCAGAGCGGTTTTTCAAATGACCTTCATCGGTTATCCAAACTCATCACTACGTATTACCTTGGTCGGTAATCCCGCTCGTTTCCAGTGATACCGGCCGTTATGCTTTAAGGATGAATCACAATGAAAAGTGAGATTAAAGCAAAAATTGAATATCAGGAAGTAATTGGAGAAGCTAATCCTGGTGGCTACCAGCCTGTTCGTTTTTCAAGAGTAAATATAAAGCCAGCCCTACCGCACATATAGACATACGGCGATTTCAAAGAGGCTATGATGAAGAAGGTGAAGAAGAATTCTATCCAACAAAAGTAGGTTTTCGTTTTCCTGAACGGGAATTCAAAAGAGTCGTTAAAGAATATACCTTAATGCCAGAAACATACGTCCACCCAATAATAGTAAAAAAATGCTTCTCTCTACTAAACACCAACCAATTCGAAAGCGCCGTATTACAAGCATTCAAAGCAATAGAAGTTAGTATTCGAAAAAAAATCAACGCCAACCCAGAAGTTGTTGGTGTTAGACTTATCAGAAACGCATTCAACCCTGAAAATGGGCCGCTAGCTAATCAGAACTTGCCCAAGGCAGAACGTGAAGCATTCTGTAACTATATTGCTGGTGCCTTTGGCTTTTATAAAAATCCATGTTCCCATCGCGACGTAGATATGGATTTTATTACTGCATATGACAGAATTGTTGTTGCAAGTGATCTGTTGAAGGCAATCGAATTATCGGGAAACAATGACAATCAGGTATAATAATGATATTTGGCATTGATAAATTTACTGGAACTTGGTTATCAAAAGATAACTATCGAATTGAAATCAAAAAAGTTAATGATACATCAGCGTTAGTCTCATTAAATTCGCCAGATGGTACTTTGATAAAAAGACCATACTTTAATAACAAGCTAACTCTGGATATGCCAGCCGAATATGATGATTACTATGGAGAATTTATTGTTCATTTATGGGAACCAGCAAAAGGCTTTCAGTTAGACTTACATTTCGCAGAAAAGTATGAATTGGATCAGTCCCAAGAAGAAGCACTTGTTCCCTCTTTAACCAGATTGGAAAAGGATGATTACTTAGATCCATATTATAAGCTATTTGGCAATCTAAAGCGTTTCTACAAAATAACTACATGAAACTGCATAACAATTGTATGCACATGGAAAACAAGCACGCCAGTTTTCAAGCCAAGTTTCCAGGTACGTTTAAGTTTCTATCTCCGTATCAAGCTGGTCGGTAATCCCGCTTGTTTCCAGTGATACCGAACGTTCTAGGATGCACTGCGTGCATCCTAGAACGGCCGAGCTGTGCGGTACACCGACCGACCTGATTAGTTCCCGGCACGCTGAAGCGTACACCGAGAACAAATCGCTCGAACGGAGCCAGCAACCTGGGTGCCGAAAGCAAGCTTTCAACAACCAGGCCGCTGGCTCCGCACAGCTCGGCCGTTATGTCTTCAAAAATAATCAAAAATATGGTGAGGTCTTGATTGAAAAATATGATTTAAAAACAATTGGAAAATCAATACCAAGATTATATCAATACGAAGAGTTTACGCGTGTTAACGATCACATATTCACTCTTGTGAGGGTTAAAGAAAGGACTCTCGATTTTCACACCCATCCAGATTCAGATGAAGTGTTTTTTGTAGTATCAGGTGAAATGAAACTGGAACTTAGAGAGAAAACGATTCACCTTAAAGAAGGTGAGATGTGTGTTGTGCCAAAAGGGGTTGAACATAGGCCAATTTGTACATCCGAAGTTATCTGCTTATTAATTGAAAAAGATGGAACATTAACACCAGAAAACACAGGCGGTACTTACAAAAAATAATAATTAAAATAGTGACATAACAAAGCGCTGCAAGGGACAAGCGGGCAACGCAGTTTTCTGGAACTCAGCCTTACAATCAAGTTCACAAATTAATCAAAGCTCAGTGATGCCAATCCCGCTTGCCCCTGAGCTTGAACGTTCTAGGATGCACTGCGTGCATCCTAGAACGGCCGAGCTGTGGGATAATATCAAATCCCCATCTCATACCAAAATTAGAGAAGAGTAAATGGCAAAAGAGCTAAAGAAGGCTGTTAATGAGATAGAAGAGGTGTTTCAAGAGACTTACAAGAGAGAAGGGAATAAACCACGAAAGAATCAGGTTAATATAACATCAGATGACCTATCTAGTCACGATGCAACGCCGATTGTATTGGATAGGAAGCTGTTAATAATTAAAAAAATGAAGAGATGTTCTTCGTTGCAGGAAATTGGTCAAGTGGATTCTATCCAGTATCAATTTTGTTGACAAATAAAAGGTTGCTTGTTGAGAGAATATTTAAAGAAAAAAAACCTAAGGGTTTTATTGAGATAGAAATACCATTCCATTTTCATTTGATGAGTAAAAAAATAATGAAATTGGCAAATATAACTCCATTGGAATCATATGATCAGTCTCCAGAAAATATGGTCATAAACGGATCTTTGATGACAGTGAACTTAGGGTCTATAATTGCTGTTAAAGTCCCAGAGCACAATAAAGATAAATCAGCATATAAGGTAGAAATTCTGAGAAACAGAGGAGACAATATAAGTTGTTACTTTAAGAGTGCTACCACATCGAAGATGTTTTATCTTTTGATGATAGATATGATTGATAGATTAATTAATCCTATACGTGATTCTGTTCATTCGGCAAAACGTAAAAGAATTCCTGATGAAGTAAAAATAATGGTGTGGCGACGAGATTCGGGCTCTTGCGTAAGGTGTGGGAGTCGAGAAAATTTAGAATATGATCATATCATTCCAGTATCGAAGGGGGGAGCGAATACAGCCAGAAATATTGAGCTATTGTGCCAAACTTGTAACCGAAAAAAAGGCAACAAAATCATATAACAAGTCACTTCAGCGGAAAAAATGAGGTCTGGGGTATGGGGCCCTTTCCGTCACGCTCCAAGGTTTGTGGTAAATCAACATTCCTTGCTACGTGTTTCATTTTTCCGCACAGCTCGGCCGTTAGAAACAAAATAACTGCATTAAAAGCAAAAGACAAAAGAAACAAAGAGATAAATGATTTTTAACAAAACAATTAAGAGGGAAAACAAGCAGCCCGGTTTTCAGGCCATCAGCTCGGTATTGTCGAGTTTGTACCTACGTTCCACTCTGGTCGGTAACCCCCGCTTGTTTCCCCTTATTTTAAACGTTCTAGGATGCACTGCGTGCATCCTAGAACGGCCGAGCTGTGCAGTACACCGACCGACCTGATTAGTTCCCGGCACGCTGAAGCGTACACCGAGAACAAATCGCTCGAACTGTACCCAGCAACCTGGTTGTCGAAAGCAAGCTTTCAACAACCAGGCCGCTGGCTCCGCACAGCTCGGCCGTTATCTTCAAGAAAAATCAAATTGACAAAAAGTATCACCTTGGTTATACTTTTATACGTGTAACATTATCTTTGTGATGCAAAACAAACATTACAAAGAAATAAAAAAGGGAAATAGCTTATTCAAAAAAAACACATCATAGAAACGATAATATTCTTATGAAAACTGCAATTTCAATTCCTGACCAATTATTTCTTGCTGCTGATCAATATGCCAAAAGTCATGGCTTTTCTCGTAGCAATCTCTACGCAAAAGCTGTTGCTCAATTTCTTGAGCAACATCCTGCTGACCATATTACCAAAAAACTTAACGAAGTCTATCCGCCTGAATCTTCGAAATTAAACAAAAATCTTTCAACCATGCAATTTAATTCTATTGAGAAAGAAAAATGGTAATAAAACGTGGTGAGATATGGTGGGCAGAACTACCAGAACCTGTTGGGTCAGAGCCAGGTTACAAAAGACCGTTAGTCATTATTCAATCAAATGAATTCAACAACAGTAATATTAACACCATAATTGCGGCAGTCATCACAACCAATTTACATTTGGCAGCAGCACCTGGTAATATCTTGCTTCCGGCTAAGAAATCAAAATTACCGAAAAAGAGTGTGATTAACATTTCCCAATTAATCACCATTAACAAATCATTTCTTACAGAAAAGGTTCATACTTTATCCAACAAAGTTATGGAACAAATTGATAGTGGAATAAGATTGGTATTGAAACTTTAACGGTGTAACACATAAAATAATAAAAAAGATAACAAAAGTTTACACACTGACTGGCTCACACGCGCGATCTTCGGATATTATTCCGACATATTACTACGCATCAAGTTGGCAGGTAATGCTATGGCCAGCAGGTGAAACAGGCCGTTCTAGGATGCACTGCGTGCATCCTAGAACGGCCGAGCTGTGCAGTACACCGACCGACCTGATTAGTTCCCGGCACGCTGAAGCGTACACCGAGAACAAATCGCTCGAACGGTACCCAGCAACCTGGGTGTCGAAAGCAAGCTTTCAACAACCAGGCCGCTGGCTCCGCACAGCTCGGCCGTTCGGCAGTACACAAAATAAATTGGAGAAATATCATGTCTGTTTTTGATCAAAGCAATCAAACAGTGACCCACCAATATAACTTCAATGTTTCCGGTAATGTAAATTTCGGGGCTATACATGAAAAAGGAGCATTAATTGAAGAACTAAAAAAGCTAAAGTCAGAATTTGACTACACAATTTCCCAAAATTCTCTAGAAGATGAAAAAACTGTGGAGGCTAATCTGGCTTTGCAAGACGCTATCCTGCAATCAGAAAAATCTGCTCCAGATAAAACAACTATTCTTAGCCATATAACTAAAGCAAAAAACTTAGTAACAGGTATTTCCGGCTTAGCTGACGTGCTCGGCCAAGCCTATGACAAGGTTCAACTTCTCTTCTAGGTGAAATATATGTCAACTTATAATCAGAAAAACCAACAGGTTAATAAACAGTTTAACATAAATTCAGGAATAACCCTTGAAGAGCATGAAGCGCGTTTAAAAAAACAAGAAAAAGAAATACGTGAAGGCCTAAAACCCACCGTTGACGAAGATCAGCCAACCAGCCAAAATTTATCTGAATTAGATATTAAAATACTACGCACAATCAACGTATCGAATGATCGAGTAGCAGATTTTAGGGTTATAAAACATGGCGTAAACCCATACGGAACACAAAATCAAGTTCACAGTGATAGCGATATCCGTATTTCAATTGATTTTTTAAAAGATATTGATTTTGTAAAACCATATCTCGACTCGCCATCGCTATACACAATTACACCTAAAGGTAAACAGTGGTTGATAAGAAACAGAAACTAATATGCAGTTCCGTGGACAGTTTACTTAATTGCTAAACCACAAAAATGAAAACGGCAAAAAGACGCCGAACAAAAGCATACACACCGACCGGCTCACACGTCCTATTTTCGGTTGTTAATCAAACTACTTGCCTCGCTCAAAGTTCACGGTAATTCTGTGGCCGGCGGGTGATGCTGACCGTTATGTTTTACAAAATATAGTGATTTGATAAAACCGAAACAATTTAACCAAGGTGAAGCAAATGAAAAAAATGAAATTAGATTGTAGTGCTTGCAAAACAGATAAAGCAATGGAAGCAACAAAAATCCCAAAGTTTTCCGGCTTTATTCGTTTTATAGGATTCTTAATTGCCATTCCCTCAGTTCTTGGCGTGTTGTTTGCTATTCTCATGCTTTTTTCAACAGGTAGCGCTACAAACGAAGTAATGTCATCAGCACAAAGTGATGCAGAAGCTGCCGGTGCAGCCATTGGGGCAACTATTGGTTTTGGGTTGTCAGCATTTATAGGTTTCAGTTCACTCGTTGGCGGTTTAATTGGGTGGCTCCTGCTGATGAAAAAGAAAGTCTTTAAATGTATCAAATGTGGCTATATCATGGATCGTGCATAAATCTAAATGGTACTCAATACAATGAAACAAAAAATAAAATGCTCATTAGTCTCAATATGTTTCCTATTACTTGGCCAATCAGTCAGTGCTGATACTAGTTCTTATTGTGCCAATAAATGGCCAAATGATTATCAAATGCGTGAGCATTGTGAAAATCAACAAATAGAAGGCAACCAAGAATTATTTGCTATTGCAAAAGAGCATGGGCTTGTCTCAAATGGTACTCTCTCAACTTCTGCTTCTGGTAGTGATCATGAAAAAATCATTAACCGCTGCATGAATAAATGGGAGCAAAAACGATTTCAAACTTATGATTTTACAATGGTTACTCATTGCGTAAAACAACAGTTTGATTCATATCGTAGTACGGTAGATTCTAATTCAGAAGGCCAACCTTCTGGCATCAAAGGATTTTGCGCTAACAAGTGGCCGAGTGATTACCAAATGCGTGAGCATTGTGAAAATCAACAAGTAGAAGGTAATCAAGAATTATTTGCTATTGCAGAAGAAAACGAGTTAGTAAAAAATGGTAATTTATCCGCATCTCCCACTGGAAATGCCATTGAGAAAATCATTAATAGATGTATGAACAAATGGGAAAAACCTCAATTCA
>JAFLJS010000035.1 GCA_022712895.1 Desulfocapsa sp. | reverse complement strand
CCAGATTGTACTGGAACCCCGTGGAAAAATTATCAAGCCCTGTGACCTGCTGCCCCATTCTCAAAAGGGTTTCCACAAGGTTGGACCCGATGAATCCGGCGCACCCGGTCACCAGCCATCCATAGGAGTTCTTTGTAAGTTTGCTTGTAATAAAATCTATGTTATTTACTTCCATTTTTTCCCCATCAATTTCCCGGTTCCCGGCCCGAAGCAATGGCAGCAATTACCGTGAACAAAACCGCATTGGCCGGCACAAACAAATTAAAATCATAAAAACTGTGAATGACAATGGCAAACACTCCAGCCATGCCGCCCAATGTAAACCCCTGCTTTTGACGGCTGGGGATTTTTAATGTTTTAAAACCAAATTTATAAAATGTAAACAAAATCAATAAAATCACTGGCAGACACAGGATACCAATCTCGGATATAAACTGAAGATAATCGTTATGGGCCCTGCGGCTCAACAGAGGCAACCCCGGAACCTGGTAAGAAGGATAGACAATGGCAAAAGTGTTGGGTCCTGTTCCGGTCCAAGGGTTCTCCCGGATCATATGTACCGTTCCCTGCCAGGTTCGAATCCTGGCGGACAAACTTTCCTCGGGATAGGCCCGGGTTAGGTCGGATACCGTTTTGACCACGGGGGTTGCCGCCAGAATGGTCACCCCGATGAAGGCGGCGCAGATCGCAATGATGATCACCATCCGTTTTTGATCAAATTGTTTGCCACTAGCCAAGATGACCGACAAAAATACCACTCCCCCAAAGCAGGAGATCCACCCGCCCCTGGACAAGGTCAGCACCTGGGTGATCATCAGAACCAGCACAATACAGGTCAGGATAAATTTTTGTTCCAGGCTTCGGAATTTGGTAATAAACAACACCATAACCAGGGGGATCACCATTTCAAGGTAACCGGCCAGATGGTTCGGGTTGACATATACCCCGGTGAGAAACCCTTCCTTATACCCCTCCATCTCCGGATAAATCCACCAGAAAAACGGATTCATATCCACCCGCTTGAGAATGCCGATCAAAGAGACCAGAAAGGCCACGCCAACGATCACATACACCAGTGCCCTTTCCAGGCTGCGGTTCCGGGAAATCCAAACAACCGCATAATAAATCACCACATAGGTTAAAAACATAAGAAATCCCTCAAGGGCAAACGGCTTGTGGGAAGAGAACAGAAAGGAAAGAATGACCAGAACCATAAGCCCTGCAATGCCTCTGGACAAAATGGTTTGCCGGAAAACAGGCCTGTTAGTTTTCAGACTGTTGAGTATCATCACCCCCAGCCCCGTCAGCGTGAGAATTTGGATAATGGTGCCGGCCCATGACTGGACCGATCCCCTTGCAAGGGGGGCAAAGATGAGCAAACAGCTGATAACCACAAACAAAGAAATCTTATAAAGATCGGAATTATTATCGAATTTTTCCAAATTTTCTTTCCTGGTGTTTGTATTGTCTGTTAAAAGGATCCAGCCGGACCGCTTTGGTCGCAGAGGCCTTGGCCTTAGCAAACTGCCCCATTCCCTCAAAGGCCTTTGACAGCAGATACTGCACCCGGGCCGACTCGGGTGCAAATACCTGCGCGATCTGTACCATATCCTTCATATCCTCCCAGTCCTTTTCTTGTTCGGCGATTTCGGCCAGGAGAAAATAGGCCCTGGGGTCTTCTTTTTTCGCATTGATCTGTATCAGTTTGGCCCTGGCAAACGGCAGTCGGTCTGCCTTGATCAGGCTTTTGGCCACACACAGGTCCAGCCCGACAGAGGAAAGCCCCTTGTCCCTGGCATGAAATGAAAACTCAAGAAATTCGTCCAATTGCCCGGCCTTCTCAAAAAATTCATAAATCGTATTGATCTTTTCATCGGTAATTGTTTTTGAACCCAAGACCTTCTCAAAAGACCCAAACCCCTCGGACTTCTGTCCCGCCGCCACCAGCAGCGACCCCATGTAAATATAATCCGCATCCGTGTTTTGATTCACCTCTCCGGACAGCAGATCATTGTATAACTGAATGGCCTGGCCATAAACTTTTTGATCCCAATACACCCGGGAAAGCGATTTCAGGGCATCCCGGGCCAAAATCTTATTTTTCAGGGCGGTTTGAAGCCCCTGCTCTACATAGGGAATCAAGGCCGCATTAAAGAACGCCTCCTCCTTCAAATCCTTATACGCCAGGGGATAAACTGCAATCATCTCCTGGACAATAGGGGGGATTTTTCCCCGCATCCCTTTTCGGTAAAGATACCGGGCATAAACATACCGGACCGAGATACCCGAGGGTCTCAACCCAAGAGCTCTCTGAAAATATGAAAGGGCATCATAGGGATTTTTTTGATGGGGGTGCAGTACCGGATAGACTATTTCCAATGATTCCTCTGTCCGGGCCAACCAGTACGCGTTGATATAGTCTTCGGATTCGATGTCAAATGCCCTGGCAAGGTTTAATTTCCCCTGTTTAAAAAACGCCAGCGCCCTTGGGGTAACCCCCTTTTCCTGCCACTCGTTTATCCCCAGGTGATATCTGGCATTGCCCAGGTTGGACTGAACCCGGAACATATCCGCCAGGGCAAACCACCTTCCCACAATACCGGACAGTCCCTTTTCCGCCGTTTCAAGATGGATCACGGCCGGGCCATATTCTTTCAGGCGCAGCTGTGTCAGCCCGCGTTCGTATTGAATCCGTGGCCAGACCAGGGAACCACACACCCCGATCAACACCAGGACCATACAAAGGGAAAAAACCTTAAATCCTCTGAAATTCATTATCCTCATAATTTATAGGTCTTAATCAAATCCGCAATCCTCCCGGCTGTTTTCCCATCCCAGAATTCAGGGATGCTCCCTTTCTTAAAACTACCTTCCAGAATTGAATCAACTTTTTTACAAAGTTCTTCAGGCTTACACAATTGGTTCGTGCCCTGGGTAACGGTTACCGGCCGCTCTGTATTGGCTCGAAGTGTTATACAAGGGATTTTGAGATAGGTAGTCTCTTCCTGAACGCCACCCGAATCTGTAATGATCAGCTTGCTATTAAATACAAGATTCATAAAATCATTATACCCCAGGGGGTCTGTCAAATGGATATTTTCAGCTTCATTCAAAGACACGATGCCAAACGCCTTTAATTTGCCTAATGTCCTTGGGTGAACCGGAAATATCAAGGGTATTTTTTTAGAAATCGCCACAAGATGTTCACACAACCGAGCAAGCCCGTCTCCGTTATCAACATTTGAAGGCCGATGAAGCGTAACAAGACCAAATTCACCCTTTTTACATCCAAGCCCTGAATAGACATCCAGCATCTCAATATTCTTTCTTGCCATGACAAAGGAATCAATCATAATATTGCCAACCAGGGTAATTTTTTCAGGACTGACGCCTTCATTTTCAAGATTTTGATTTCCGTCCACAGAAGGGGTCCACAAATAATCGGCAATCGCATCGGTTACAAGCCGGTTGATCTCTTCGGGCATAGTCCGGTCAAACGATCTCAATCCGGCCTCCAGATGTGCCACCTTAACCCCCAGTTTAACTGCTGCCAAAGTAGCTGCAACAGTGGAATTCACATCCCCCACAACCACCACCAGATCCGGGGGGCTTTCAAAAAGAATTTTCTCATATTCAATCATCACATTACCGGTCTGTTGAGCATGGGTCCCACTTCCCACCCCCAGGTGAATATGGGATTCAGGAAGCCCGAAATTCTTAAAAAAAACATCCGACATATTCAGATCATAATGCTGGCCTGTGTGTACAATCATAGGGTCTGCCCACTCTCTTCTTTTCAACTCATGGTAAAGAGGGGCTATCTTCATAAAGTTAGGCCTTGCCGCAGCAATCAAATGTATTTTCAAAATTTTACCTTTCATTTTTCACCTTCAGATTATTTTAGTAAAAGGCCAACAAGCCAAGCCTGACACCATTATGTGTCATCGTTTCCTATCAGGGGTCATTACAATGGCGGATAGTACGGTAAAGAGAATTATATTTGCAGGAATGTGAAGATTGAAATCGCTAAAGCTGTGGACCAGGATTGCGACGACACCCCCCATGGCACCCAGTGTTAACCCCCTTTTCTGGCGGCTGCGGCTTTTGAGTTTTTTAAATCCTGTCTTAAAAAATAAATAAAGCAGCCAGAACATCACCGGAATAAAAAATATCCCTGTATCAGAAACAAACTGCAGGTAATCATTGTGGGCATACACGGCCATTTTGGAAAGACCTGGCTTCTGATAGGCCGGGTAAACTTTTGAAAAGGTTCCGGGTCCGGTACCCCAGGCCAAATGGTCCTGAATAATTTTCATGGTTCCTTCCCACACAATGACACGGTTTTTCAAATTGTCTGCTGTATCCTGCTGAGTCAATGTCATTATACGTTTAACCACCGGGGTATTCACCAGCAGAACCAGCCCCACAATTATAAAGGCTGCCATGGCAATCAAAAAAACCTTTCTCTTAAAACTCTTCTGAAAAAGCAAAACAACCATCATAAAGACCAAGGCACAGGCAGTGGCAGTCCATCCCCCCCGGGACAAGGTAAGCCCCTGGGTAACGATCAAAAAAAGAACCATACACACCATGCCCAGATTTTTTTCCCTGGTCCTCTCTTTTGTCAAAAATAATCCCAATAGTAAGGGAATCGCCATATCAAGGAAGCCTGCCATGTGGTTGCGATTCACATAGGGCCCTGTCAAAGATTTATAATACGCCCAATTTATATCCGGGTATTCCCACAGCCACAAAAAATTTATTCCAAATCGCTTGAGCACCCCAATGACAGAGATAAAAATAGCAGTACAAACAATCACAGACACAAGGGTCCGCTGTTCAGCCCTGGTGTTGACAGTATGAACCGTCATATAAAAAACGGCCAGATAGGTTAAAAACATGAGAACCCCGTCCACTGGCAGGTTTGTCCCGGGAGAAAATACAGCAGAGGCCATGGTGACTGTCAGCACAGGCAGCATACAGGAAAGAAGAATAAAAACATGATCTGATTCAGCAAAAGAGGACCCATGTTCCGCCCTGTCCTTGTTTATTACAAGGACGATCACCCCTGCAACGGCTGCAATCTGAATCAGGGTTTGTGCCCATGCATGGACAGATCCCCTGAATAAGGGTGTCATGACAATCAGGGTACAGACCATCAGAAAAACAGGATTCTTGTATATCAGCCGGTTTTTATCCATTTATTTCAACACACAGTCCTTAAGCAACGCCAGCATATTTTGGGCCAGCACCCGGCGCTCATATTTGGGGGCATTGTCCAGACAATTTGCTTTTAGTTTCATGTAAAGCTTTCTATCATCCCGCAATTTCCAAAGTCCCTCACATAGGGCATCTGAATTCTCCGGTTCAAACAACAGGCCCACCCCTTCTTTTTCCACAATACCAGCGGATTCCCCGAGCACTCCATGGAGGACAGGGATCCCCATTCCCATGCATTCAAACAACTTTGAGGGAATCACCGTGGTAAACAGCTTTGTTTTTCTCAAATGAATCACAGAGACATCAAGCAAAGACCAATATTGAACCACCTCGGCCTTGGGAACTGAATCAATAAAAATAACATTTTCAAGCCCCATTGCCTCCGCCCGTTCCATCAATACCCTTTTCCTGGCCCCATTGCCAAGAAATACAAACCGGAAATCATCTCCCCCATCCTGCTTACTTATCTTCTGGGCTGCATCCAGAATGGTTTCAAGACTATGGGCCATGCCGTGGGTGCCGATATATCCGGCAATGAATTTATTCTCCAGACCATATTTTTTAACAAGCCCGGCATCCTTTTCCCGGGGCTGGAACCGGCTTAAATCAACCCCGTTGGTGATCACTGATATTTTATCCGGTTCAATCCCTCTTTTAACCAGGGTCTGTTTAAAGGAGTGGGTCACAGATATAATTTTAACCGCTCTGTTGTATAAAAAGATTTCAATTTTTTCAAGCAGCCGGATTACCAAAGAATCTTTCATTGCCCCCACCGCCTTGATGGATTCCGGCCAGATATCACGCAGTTCAAATACATAGGGTTTCTTTTTCATAAAACTGATCATCCAGGCAGCACAGGCAGAAAAAAACTGGGGGGATGTACTGATCACAAGATCAGGGGACTTAACCACAGGGGATAAAATAACAGCAGAGACCATAAAACTGACATAGTCCAGAATCCTTTTTGCAAACCCTTCATTGGCCGTGATATAGCTCCAGACCCTGACCACATGAATGCCGTCAAGTATTTCTGTCTGATAAAGCCTGTTTTTATATCCCTCGTATACCCTGCCCTTTGGGAAATTAGGCGCACAGGTAATCACCGTAACCTCGTGACCTGATTTCACCCATTCCCGGCAATGCTCAAATGTCCTGCTGGCAGGTGCATTCACCTCAGGTGGAAAATTATCCGTTATAAAAAGTATTTTCATATCAATCCCTGTAAATAAATTTAATGGAACACACGTCGCTCATGGATTCAAGCACAAGGCATTTATTGGCAATGGCCTTGCCAAATTCAGGGTAATAAAATGTGTCTTTGACACGAATCTCATCCCCTGTCTGGAATTTAATGCGGATATCATCCAGACTGATTTCCTTTCTTTCTATACTCACTGTTGCCCCGGGATAAAGATAATAGGAAGCCCGACCCCGCAACCCGCCTCCTGTCACACAATCTTTGATTTCAAGAACGGCCTGTGTTAACAGCCACTCCCGCCAGTGAACCGGTTTGCCAGCAAGCCGTGTATACCCATCATGTCCGCATCGTATCCGAAAACTCTTATCAGACATGGCCTCCACTTCCAACCCAAGGGGATAGGCTCTTTTAGCCACCCTAAACCCTGACCAAACCTGGGAAGAATTTTTGTGGTCAAGGGACATGGTATTGTGACTTTCAGTTCCCCGCTGGGCAAGCCGTTCCTGAGAATTTCCGTAACATGAAATCCCGGAATTCACAAAGATCCGCTGCCCTTGAACAGACAATTCAAAACTCAAGGTGTCTGCATGGGCATGGCCCGGCAGATAGTCAGGCCCGATCTTACCCACATCCGCAATTAAAACAGCCCCCCTGTTTTCCAGCCTCACATACCCGGATTCCCGGAATTCAGAAAGACCTTTCCTTGACAACGCTGTTTCCACAAAACCCAGGCGCCGGGAATACGCTTTTAGATCCTTTAACGTTGAGGCAATCCCCAATGCCGCATCATTAAAAAAAGAGATATCCCCATCCGGATGACACATCCCTTCCAGCCAATAGGTCATCCTGGGAATCGAATTGAGCCATATGCCAGGAACCTCCATGCCATAGGTATTCATGAGGTTCACAAGATCCAGCAGATCCTCAAGAATAATCGAATGATACATGGGGCTTAATTCAAAATGCCCGCCATCTGCCAGAATCTGTTCGCCCACTTGTTTGTCTAATATCTGCAACCCTTTATTCAGCCAAGACCCGGCTTCGGGTCCATCAAAAAAAAGCCCTGCAAAAATCAGGGCTTTGGCATTGGCAAACAAATGATTGCCAAGTAAATGATACTCAAGTTTTTTAAACAAACACCGGGCCTGAACAGCCAGACTGTGCAAGGCCTCATCAGACAAACTATTCCCTGCCAGACCCCATTTGATCCAGTTAACAATTCGCAAAGAACTTGGGTAGGGTTCCCACCCATTGCCCATGCCGGGCGGATTCTCCCGGATCCACTTGTCAACCAGATCCGAATGCAGTTTCTTTTTACTGCTCGCATCCCAGGCCTGCAAATCATCAAAGTAATGCAGATTATACAGCCAGAGTTTTTCCCATTCAAGGTTGTTCCAGTCTTCCACTGACCTGAGATCATGAACCTCATTTAAAAATTTAAATTGAAAAGGGGCAGCAAGAGAAACTGGTTTTTTACAGGGCCCTGACCAATCCCCTGTTATCGCCCTCCTGGCCGGAGCCAGGGACAAGTCCACTTTGGGCTGATATAACTTAAACCACAGCCGACCATAGATCTGAATGGGTTTAAGATATCGGATCGTATGAAAAAGGCGGGGGATGTTCATACGCCGATGACAGCTCTCACAGGCAGATGGTCACCCATGCCCCGGGCCAGCACATAGGCATCCCTGCAAGACAGATTTGCAGAAATAAAAAAAAAATCAATCCTGGGTGACAGGGGGAAATCCAGTTTTTTATAGGTCCCGGTAAAATAGGCCAATGACGGCCACAGTGCATCATCAAAAGCAGCCCCCATGATTTGTATGGTTTTTGAAAACGGAACCGTGTTAAAATCACCGCCAATGATAACCCTCTCTGCTTTTTTCTCCCCAAGCCATTGAATCAGCTCCCTGGCAGATTGGCTACGAATAGACTCCCCACAGATTTCAGTTTTAACAAACCCGATTACAGCCTTTAAATTAACCGCTACTTTTCCATTTTCAATGGAGACAGGGTCAACACTTTCCATATGGACATTCACCACCTGCACTCTCTTATCCCCTGCCATGATTTCGGCACTTATCGCTCCGCTTCCCCGTTTACCGGCCTTAAAATAAATCCAATCATCATTTAACAAGGGTATTTTAGACAGGATTGCAATACCATAGGTTCGCTGAAAATCATTTAGAAAAACAAAGTAGGGCAGCCCCAATTCTTTTGAAAAATACTCTGTGTCGTCTTTACTCCCAACCTCCTGCAAAAACAGCAGGTCAAAATCACCAAGCTTTTTTAAAAAATCAACAACCGCCTCGCGTACTGGTTCCTGACTCCCCTCGATATCCCCTACATTGCAGGTCATCACGCTCAAGGCATCTTTCCCGCCAATCGCCCTTGACCCGTAAAGCCCGGCACTGGTCGGGATCATGACAAGCAAAAATCCCCAAAACAACACCAATTTTAAACTGGATGCATGCATTAAATTTTTACGGCCCTTTTTGTCTTCAAGGATTCCAAAACAGCAAAGGTACAGGCAGTCGTATCCACAATGGATTGAAAATCAATAGGCGTTTTACCCCCCTGCCTGACAGCGGTCAAAAATGCCGACACCTCCTCTGTAAATCCCTTTTCCTGACTCCCCGTAAGTTTTTTCTTCCCCCTTTTACCCATACACATAGTTGAACAATAATTATCCATCACAGCGGTTGATTCATCAGCAAATATTTCACAATATTCCTTGGACAGATCCGCTGCCCCCACTGCCGCATAAAAAATCTGGGCCACAGATCCGTCCCTGTATTTTATGGAGATGGTCACATTATCCTCATCCACCAGGGATGCATTGGAGCTTGCCGCACACATGGCCTGGACTTCAACCGGGTCACTGCCAATAGCAAAGGAGGCAAAATCAATAAAGTGACAGACCTCCCCGATAATACGCCCCCCGCCCACCTCAGGATCCTGAATCCACACATCAGGCGGTATAATTCCGGCATTCACCCGGTAATTGACCATCATGGGGGTTCTGCGCTCCTTAAAATAATCCTTAATCAATTTAGCATGGGGAGAAAATCTGCGGTTGAATCCCACCAAAAGATGCTGACCAGAATCATTATACACAGACCTCAGATCAGTTAAATCCTCAGGGGTCAAACACAAGGGCTTTTCCACAAACACATGCTTGCCTGCCTCCATGGCCTCTTTTACAAAATGCGCATGGTTGTTGTGCTGGGTGGTGATAAAAACCGTATTGATTTCCGGATCATTGAGCAACTCTTTATAATCTGTAGTAGCACAGGCAAACCCTTGTTTTTCTGCTGTCTGCCCGGCATTCATTCCTGTTGCCGTACAGATTGTTTTCAGGCAGATATCTTTTTGTTTTTTAAGGACAGGAAACAAAACAGCCTTGGTAAAATTACCCGCCCCGATAAAACCAACCCCCAAAGATCCAGTAGTGTTCTCGGATACCCTTTTTGATACCTGCCGGATCTCAGTTGTCCTTAATTCCGGTGTAATCCCCGGGGATTTTTCAGGATAATTAAGAACAATACCAAGATAGGACTCCTGGGTTTTACCCAAAATCAATTGATAAGCATCCAAAGCATCATCCATGGCAAACCTGTGGGTAACCAACTTTGAAGGCGTCACCGCCCCTGATTCAACCAAATCCAGAAACGCCTGAATATTCCGCTGCTCTGTCCAGCGCACATACCCGAATGGATAATCATGCCCTCCTTCCTCATAATTGGAATCATAACGACCTGGCCCATAGGAAAGGCTGAGTTTAAAATCAAGCTCCTTTTTATAGTACATATCCCTGGGCACATCCATACCCACCACACCTGTCACCACCACCTTGCCCTTCATCCGGCATATCTCTCCGGCCACAGTAACCGGTTCATTGGATTTTGTGGCGGCCGTGATCAAAACAGCATCCACCCCATATCCCTGGGAGAACTCATCACACGCCGCTTCCAAATCGGAAGAGACCACCACATCTGCACCCAGCTCCCGGGCCAGCTCGCAGCGCCCCGCATCAGGATCAAACCCGATCACCCGTACACCGCTTGCCTTGAACATCTGAACCGCCAGAATACCCAGCAGCCCAAGCCCCATGACACAAACCGTCTCCCCCAACCGCAAATCACATTGACGGATACCTTGAAGGGCAATACTGCCCACCGTGGCACAGGACGCATCTTCAAAGGAAACAGACTCTGGAATTTTTACCACCAGATTTTTCGGCACGTAATTATAATCAGAATGGTTGGCATAGCCAGCCCCGGCGCAGGCCACCCGGTCCCCCACGGACAATCCCATTGTCTGCCTGCCCACTTCCTCAACAATACCAGCACAGGAATACCCAAGAGGAATAGGCTGGTCCAGTTTAGTCTGAACTTTCTCAAGGGTGGATATTATCCCTTCTGTCTTCATTTTCCGCAGGACTTTTTTAACCTGATCCGGCATAGCCAGGGCTTTACCAAGTATATTTTTCCTGGCAAAATCCACCAGCATCCGCTCGGTTCCAGCAGAAACAAAGGAGCTTCTGGTTTGGACAACAATACCACCGGATTTGCAGATAGGTACAGGAACTTCAGCAAGCCAAAGCTCACCGGTTTTATAAGACTGTAGGATTTGTTTCATATCAAGCAACCTTATTTGTTTCTATGTCGGAAACCACAAAACGAAGTTTGCCATTTTTCGTTCTTGGCAAATCATCCACATAGTTCACGTCAATTTTAATCTCATGCCCCAGACGCTTCCGGGTTTCACTCAATAAAGCTATCTCATCTTTTGATTTGTCATATCCATTACCGGGTACAATTTTTAAAATAATTTTACTCTCATCTGGTTGGTAAATCTGGGCAGCATTAATTTCAACCATATCTTTAAAAATATGATCCAATCGACCAATTTTTGCACCGGATGGTAAAATTACAAAATCCTCTTTACGCCCATCAATATTAGATACTATCCGGCCCATATTTCCACATGAACACTTTCTTTCCTCAATTGTTGCAATGTCCCCGGTGTCGTAACGCAATAAAGGAAAGGCCGTATTTGCCCAATTTGTACCAATAATTTTATATAAATTTTCTTCTCCGGGTATTTTAAGAAATTCTACATATGAAAAATCTTCATCCACATGGAGGCAACCCTCTGAGCATTCAGAAATATTGGCAACGCCTTCTGCCATTCCATAATGCTCTCGAACGGCTACTCCAAAAACACTTTCCATCATTTTTTTTTGATGGGGAAGAAGACTTTCTGCTCCCACTGTAATCATTTTAAGGCTTGGGATACCTGGCAAGCAAAGGTCACGTTTTAATCCAGCCAAATAAGCTAAGGTCGATGGATAACCATGAATCCAAGGCACTTGGTATCGGTTTAAAGCATCAATATAATGTTTTGCAGTTTGTGTACTCAAATGATAAGCACTGAACATAACTTGATGGCCAGGTCGATTAATCCGCCAAAAAGGAGGACTCTCTTGCCCAAGAGCAACCAAGGATCTCCCGCCGAAATATCCACACCAAGTATCAAGTAGAATGCCATGCCATGACCGATACCTCCACCACGTTGCCCACTGTTCCCTTTCGGCATCTCTGGAAACAGGAAAGACCATTCCACTACCTGTTGTACCGCTGGTATGGCAGGTTATTGTTTCCAACCCTTCTTGACCCGACAGGTAGAGATCGCAGTTCTTGTTTTTAACCTCATCTTTTCTTAAAACGGGTAGTTTTTCTAATTCTTCAAAAATAATATCAGCTTTGATATCCACACCATAGACATCACAACGTTTTCTCCAAAAATCAAATTTCTGAGAATGCTTTAAAAAATTCCGTAGCCTCTTATTTTGATATTCAGAATGATATGAACCCTCAAAAGTTATTTCATTTCCCAATCTGTTGTTAAATAATGAAAAAAAATGATCATCATAGCGGCGTTTATGAATTCGATAACCTTCTACCGACACCAATAGGTTTTGAATACAAACAGGCATTTTTAAATAAAGCGATTCAAGATCTACCTTACTTTTCATCTCAATATTCCCTTTCCATCCTAAATGAGCTTCAAAGTTTAAAAATTAATCGGTATCTAACTACTCTAACCCCGTAAATGGGTACAATTCATAACCCAGTAAGAATCTATTTTTTAATTTCACTTTCTAAGACTTGAAATAAAGCGAATAAAATAGTATCGCAATTGTATTGGAAGTATTAACCAAATACAAAATTTTATCCACAATAGAAAAGAGCTTGTATTAAGGCACCTTTTTTTCCAAACTGTCAACTCACGATTGTACCATCCTGAATACACCTCTTTAAACCATGTATTCTCATCACTTTCAGGAAGCGCTATAGATAAATGCTTCATCTTCTCATCATAATTCTTCTTGGCAATTTCGTCTATAATATAAGGCTGATAGTTTTCATTAATTCGATAATAAATCGGGTTAACTGTGCTATTGATATGGTCATACTTCACCATGAATCCCCAACGATTTTTCTCTGTCATCTTGGTATCAAACTGCCAAAAATTAAAATTACCTAAAGAATAAAAAATGTATTTGTTTCTATAGCATTCCCATCCTTGCGCAACATGTGGATGATGCCCAATGATAAGAGAGGCCCCATTATCGACCAAAGTTCTTGCCAATTTTACCTGGAAGGGAGCAGGGATAGTTGTATGCTCATACCCCCAATGCATGTTAACTATTTTGGTCTGGGCTGTTGATTGTTTTAGCAACTTTATTAATCTATCTACTTTTAGCCCATTATAACTCAATCGTAGCCGTGGAAGCCCCAAAAAAACACTAAAAAAGTCAACAGAACTTCCATTGATATTCGCGGAAAGTTTGGTTGGATTATTTGGTCCCACCACACATCTCTTTGCATTTTTTAACTCTTGAACTAATTCATCAGGACTTCCACTATCAGATACATGATTATTAACAAAAGAAATAATTTTAATCGCTTTGGGAATGTTTCTAACAGCGTTTTTCGAAATACTTAAACAGACATGTTTCTTGACTTGAACATCTGTTTTTAAGGATGTTTCTAAGTTTATACAGACTGTGAAATTTTTGAAATAATGATTCACATATTCAAAAGGTGCCACATTATTTTTAGTTTTGAGGAAGGTATCCCCACAAAAAAGAATCATGATCTAATCCTAGTGTCCTTTTCGGTAATAGAGCAATAACAAATACCAACAAATACAAATATTGTTTTAAAGCCACTACAAGACAAGCTAAACATCATCATCCCTAAAACAGTCATAACAAAATATGGCCAAGCTGAATGTTTTACATACATTGTTTTAACATATAAAAATGGATAAAATATCCAAAAACAAATCAAAAAAAGACCAGGTAAGCCAACTGACATAGCAAATTCTAAAAAAGCGTTATGTGCATAAATTTTATACCCATAATCCTGTTGTAACCCTAACAGTGGGTTATTTAATATTTTATAGAAGAGAAACCCAAAAGTGTCAGAGCGACTTTCATAACCCGATAAGGCTGAATATCTCAAAGCGTCCCTAAAAGCTTCGAAATACTCATAATTTATATAAATCACAGCAATGATGGTTGCCATAAATACCAAAGGAAGATGAAATGAAATTTTTCTTTGTTTAAATAACCAAACCATCCAAAAAAACGCAGTAGAAATATACATAATAATGCCCATTCTAGACATTGTTGACAACACAGGATAGGCGCAAAAAAAAATTAATGCAGCTTGGATCCAGATATTTTTAGTCGACATCGAAAATAACACCATAGAGAGCCCAAAAATCATAGCACCGGCAACAAAATTAAAATCTCCTCGGCCAAATGCTAAACGCTGAACACCTTGTCGCATTATAACCAGCTCATTAAGATCTGCCATACGCCCTTGAGACACTATCCCAAATCCAATTTTCCATAAATAATAAGTAACGGCCAAAATTAACAACCCTATACCCAAGGCAAACATATATTCCTTAATTATATTTTCATTGTTGGCCCTATAGAATGCAAGAGTTGTATATAAAAAAATTATCAAGATAGAAGAAGTTTGGATTATCAAGCGAAAATTATCCTTGACTATATAAATAATTACCGTCCACAAAAAATATATAATGAGTGTTTTAGAACCGATACCAATTTTTTCCGAAATAATTACCATTGGTTTATACCATCTGATAATTGAAAGAATAAGAAATGGAGTTAAGACCTCAAAATTCCCAACATTGCTTGAATAAAAAATATCAGGTATTACTTGTGTAGTTGCAATCGTAAAAAATCCGACAGTCGGATATATCGCTGACAAAATACAAAAGCTACCGAAGATAAGAGCCTTCACCCCAAAAGGAACAAATTCTAAAAAAAGCAATACGCCCAAACCGCTAATGCATATCAATGAATATCTACTAATATCCGTTTTTATTTTTAAGGAGATTTGTTTTCGCCTATTCATTTTAAGAAGCGGATTGTAGCATCTGACAGTGGTATACGATTTATTAAATATCATTCGTTGCTCCAGGCAATTCAAACTTTGTACGCTATGATAATTATTTGGCCTTAAAATACTTCTATATTCTCTTAATAAATGTTCCAATCAGCTTGGACCATTTTTCATATTTTTGAAATTGAATTCTTTCTGGATTTTTCAAGTATTCATATAATATAGCTATGTTCTGACGCTGCACTTCCCACCGAAAATACTGCAAGTAGCATTTCCTGGCATTATCAGAAACCCTTTCTATCAAGAAAGGATTGTCATGAATCTCATCAATCATAGCAATTAATGCTTCAGAATCACCGTAAGGGACTGAGAAACCGACACAATGTTTT
Organism: Desulfocapsa sp.; assembly: GCA_022712895.1. Classification (GTDB taxonomy): domain Bacteria; phylum Desulfobacterota; class Desulfobulbia; order Desulfobulbales; family Desulfocapsaceae; genus Desulfocapsa. The sequence continues at coordinate 17,703 of JAFLJS010000035.1, read as the reverse complement.
GTTGCTATTGCTCCCGGAAATCCACCTTGAGAAGCTATATAGGGTCGTGACAACATCATTGCCTCAAACATTTTATTTGCACTTGCAACTATTGCAATCTCAGTTTTTGTATCATAAAGGATTGATACCAAATTTGCTTGTACAATAAGATTCATTGCCTGATCAAAAGGTAAATAACCATAGAGCTTAACATTTTGGCAGGCAGATAACTCTTTTAACAGTTTTTTGTCCCTTACATGTCCAACGACATCCACTTCTACTGTTTCTGGTCTGCGATGTGCTAAATCTAATATTGCTTGAGCATTACGAGCATATGATATATGTCCGCTAAAATTTATTCGAATTTTATTTGTTTTAATTCGTTTAGTATCTTTCCCTAAGTCAGTATCGGGTACATTCAATACCTGAACAGTTGGTATGGATCGACAAATTTTCGAACCGAAATATTTACCAGTGCGACCCAATCGCCCTTGACTCAGCAAAAGCCCATCTACGTTGCTTGCGGCCCACCGTTCAAGAACTTTGAAGAGCCTCATTAATAACGCTTGTGGGTTGGTCTGTGTCATCCCCCATGGATCACGGACATCGAATATCAACTTGTATTTTTTTCGAAAAATCCATCGGCCGATAATTCCTGGAATGACCGATTCCAAATTGTACATATGAACAATATCATATTGCCTTTTAAATAAGTGCCCAATAACCCAAATCCACCAATTAATCCAGGTAGAAAGAAAAGAGATCTTATTTCCAGAAGTATAAGGCTTTTTATACCAAAAAACGTTACAACCCTCATATTCTTCGTTAGGTTCATGTTCATTATATCGATCCACTGCCAAAATGTTTATTTTTGTTCCTCCTTTTTTCAAAAGTGAAACCATTCTTGGTATAGCAGGTGTCGTATTAAATGGGGCCATACGAACTAACAGAACTCTTCTGGGGTAGTAATTTAAATCATTTTTCAAAACGACTATTCCTTTTCTTCTATAGACCGTATTATCGATATATCAATCCAAGGTTTCACTTTTAATGACTCTTCTAAACTCATAATTCTAATTAGTTTACAGGGGTTTCCCGCTACAAGACCAAAATCAGGGATATCATTAGTTACGACTGCGTTCGCTCCAATCATAGCGTGATTCCCTATCCTTATCGGCCCCAAAACTTTTGCGCCAGGTCCTATAAAAACGAAATTACCGGTTCTAGGCATAGACCAAGAACTGTCTTCCGAGCGAACTTTACCACTATTCCCACCAAGTGTGACACCTTGCTGAATGTAATTATATTCTCCTAACTGAACCGCCTCACCGATAACAACGCCATGAGGATGAGCCATTCTAATTCCTTTTCCAATCTTCGCAGAAGAACAGATATCTACTCCATACTTCCATATTCTTCTATCCATCCATGCTGCTAAAAATCTATACCCTTTTTTTCTAAAAAAATTGCCAAACCTGTGCCAAACAAGAATACGAAAATTCAATCTTTTTATATAAAACCATATAATTCGCCCCCAATTAGCTTCCTTCCTGTATACGGACATCATATGATAATCTTCAAATAGTCGATTTTTAAAATCCATAAAATATACCTTGCATGAAACGATAATTCATAGTTACTTATTTTCTAAAACCTCAGTTCTTTTTTTTCTCACTATCCACCAAATTAATGGGACACTAAACAATGCGCCTAAAACTGTAGTCATTAACCGACACAATATTGCGCCATCAAGCGATTTCCCTGGTATCCAATACAGTCCAATACAAATTGAAATTGCCAACATGAATAAATTAAACGATGCAAGTAACCAATAATAACGTGCCGCTTGGATCACGAAATTCATAAAAGCCCAGTTGAACCAAAATCCTGCGGCTATCATAAGCAATGAGAACTGGTCTGCAAGTCCGGAGAATTCTTTAGATAGTGCTATTGTTAAAACGTATGCTCCAAAATATTTCGCTAATACTGCTATAATTACTGATGAAAAAATAATACACCCGCTAAGCAATGAAACAATTTTGATAAAATCTGCTATATCATTATTAAATGAACGAGATAGTCGGGGACCAATTGTGGAAAACAATGGGGTCAATGCGATATTCAACGCAAGGAAAAAAAAATTTAGCCCTCCATAAAGACCTGTTTTTTCTGGGCCACTATAATAGTCCAAAAGATAGATTGGGACGTTATTGCACAACGATAATATTGAAACGCTTAGACCGGCTGGAATCGATATTATCAAAAGATTAAGAGTATCTTTTGAAAAGTGAGGGATGAAATCTATCATTTTTTGGTTGTTAAAAAAATTTTCCATTCTCATAACAACAGGGAAATCGTAAAAAAGCATTATTAGAAGTCTTGAAACTACTATGGAAATTATGCCCCATAAAAGTAAATTTGTATAATATAAAGCTATAGCAAACGTGACAAAAGAAAGCAAAGAAACTAAAAATGTTGAGATCGCATTAATTTTTGTCGATTCATTCCTAATGGATATTGCCATGAACAACTCGCGAAAGGAGAATACCCCTGTACTAATAGAAAATAGAACGATACATATCGTTCTATAAAGATCAATTCCCATGATTATGCAAATAATAGTTACGATGGTGACTAGCACAAAATTTGTTATCAATCTAAGTGCAAAAAAATGGTTAAGCGGATACGTACGTTTAGAATCAGTTATCAGAACAGTTCGCAAATTCAGATCAGTAATGTACATTACAGGCATGGTAAGAGCTTGTGCCAATGTCCACAATCCAAGCATTTCTGGTCCCTGCTTCCCTCCTAATTTGACAATCACACATACTATTCCCCAACGCAAAAAAGCGCTTAAAAATGATGAACTAAACATCATACTGAAGTTTACCCGGAGGCTGTATTTTTTAAAAAGGGTCATTAAAAACTTACTTTTTTGATACGATCTCGTTACAATACTTGAGCATATTCTTTGTGTGAGCTTCAGGGGTAAAACAGTTACAAACCCATTCGTGCGAACGTTCTACCATTTTTGAAGTTCTTTCTGGGTTTGTTATAACTTTGATAATGGCCTCTGCCAGGTCCACTGAATTTTCAAACCTTATTAACTCTCCGGTTAACCCTGGGCTCAGCATATCTAATGTGCCACCGGCAGGGGTCCCGATAAATGGTTTTTTTATTGCCATTCCTTCTAAGATCACCCTTGGGTGCCCCTCGTAAAGGCTGGGTAAGATTAAAACATCTGCATTTTTCATTACTTGGGGCAAATCATTACGGTGCCCTATAAATTCGACATGATCGGAGACTCCTTCAAGTGAGATTTCCCTCTTTAAATGAGAAACATATTCGAGATCTGCATTATCTCCTTTATACTCACCCGGTATCCATAATACTGCGTCATCCTGCCATTTTAAAATTTTTGACATCGCTTGAATCGCAATCTTATGTCCTTTTACTCGCCTCAAACCGGCAGGTAATAATATTTTTAGACTCCTATTAATTTGCGGCAACGGATCATCCAGATTTCCCTCTGAACGTTGCTGATATTCTTCAACATCAATTGGATTATACAATGCCTTGAGTTTATTCATTGGTATCCCAGCACATATACATGCCTGCATGGTTGCATATGAAACGCCTAAAACCCCAGAGGCATGATTATTTAGTAACCATTTACCAACTACTGTCATTTGCGGGGGCCTATACCAGTTATGGAGATAGTAGCAACACGGAATCATACGTAGCACCCTATTCATCATTAAAACCATTCCACTTTTGAAATTATGCGTTAGTATGATATCAGGTTTGATTCTCATATATAGTTGTCTAGTCAATCTGCTGATCTTCATCATTTGAGGAAGAAATTTAGCCAGTGCAACAACTCTTTTTACAACGTTGCGTTTGCCACCGATATCACCAACTTCATCTTGGGGGAATAATACAAAATAATCAAGCCCCGCATCCTCAACTGCTCGGCGATATGCTTCACAGGAGCCAAAAGGATCCACGATAGAGACCTTAACATACTTGCTAAGTCTAGCCGCGAACTCAACGGTACATCGATCTGCGCCGCCGTATCTTGGAACAAATTGAAAAAAAGAAATATGCATTCCCTCAACACTCATACTTAGTCTCCATCCAGAATTATAACCATATAAAATTACAAATAAATCGCACCAACTAATGACAATTCCTTTTTTGTTGTAGTAAAATGCAAATAGTAAAAAAACTCAATCTTCCCATACAAATTTCTGAGAGGAGCCAACCACACAATGCAAGACCTGTACATAAATATATTTAATTTCCTTGGTCATCTAAACAACTCGCTTATTGATTTTACTCAGACTCCCCATTTTTTCTTCCCAGCAACACCTATCAAATGAAACCTTTGCACGAACGGGTTTTACATCTAAAATTCCGATATTTCGTCAAAAAGTTCGTTAAAACACCAACTAAAAACATTTATTTTGAGGTCAATACAAAATTTTGATCGATGTCAGAGGTTTATGCAATCTCATGTTAAGGAAAGGCATTGACTTTCAGGTGCGTTCGTTTGCGACTTGAAGTATTTGGGTTAAGTGAATGATTTGACACTATCGAATAATTTCCATAAAGTGTCTTCAAATAAATAAGCAAAATATTTTGCGCCAGATTCTGTTAAGTGCCGACAATCTTGACTAATAAACATTTTTCCTGGTGTAAAAACGGGAACTGTATTTTCTCCATCTATTACTTTTGAAATCAAATCAATATACCTGCTTCCCCATTCCTGCCTTAATTTCTTATTTATCTCCAGATAGCCGTCTTCCATCAATGTTCTTTGTCTGAAATAATTGTCTCCAGAGAAATTAAAAAAATACCCACTATTTATTCCAAAGTTTTTTGTACCAATAACAAAAAACTTAGAACTATATAACTTGAGTTGCTCCACATCTTTTCTTTTAGCGGTTGAATAGAAAACAATATCCGCTGAAACTGCTCTTGACTGCAATTCAGGATGTTTAAATGGGTTATAAATATAAGATAGGTTGATCAAGTTACTGTATTTTGACTCAAGCAAAACATTTGCCCAGTCTCTGCCAAAGCTATTCCCTATCACAAGCACTTTTATTTTATTTAGCCTATTGCTGAAAGGTTTATCATAACCATAAATGCGAGCGTTGTATTTTTTATGGAGCCCCCTGGTCGCGTTCTCCTTAGTGATGCCCAGTTCTGGTATATCTCTTATAACTCCGCCCTTCCAATATATATAGAGCGAAGGTAGTGTGGTAACAACAAAAAACAATCCTAAAACCGAGAATAGTACACGATTACTAATTCTATTTTTATTTCGAAATGGCCGTTCAATAACATAATAGCTAAGTACCGATAGAATTAGAGTAAAAAGAAACATTAAAACCATATGCATTAGTTCTGGCTTTTGAAGTACAAAATATTTAAAATAAGCGAAGATGACTTGATGCCATATGTATAGACTAAAACTTAGTAGTCCTATCGCAACAGATAGCTTGTTTTGCAATAAAAACACAGCGACCTTACTTTTCTCATTATTTGTAATTATTACAGCTACGGTTAGTAATGCCGTGATAGGCAGCGTAAATTGCCCAGGAAGAAATTTCGGATCTACCAATAAAATCACAATTAAAGCGCTAACTAAAATTGCCGCATAATTGTGAATAAGACGCTTATCTTTTAAATATAATGCCGCAATACTACCTAATGCTAACTCGAAGAATCGAAAAGGAAGATAATAAAATTTTTTATACTCGTTGAACGGAGAGAAGTACAATAATAGCGATGTAATTCCGAGAATAGAAATCATCGGTAATAACCATCTACGATTATATTTTCCAATAAATAACAACAGTAAAGGATATATTATATAATACTGCTCTTCAACACCTAAACTCCAAGTATGCATCAATGGCTTATATTCGTTGACAACATCCCAGTAATTTTTTGTTGTAATAGCTTGTAGCACATTATTCCCAAATAAATTTGTAGCAACTACTGATTGAGCCAAATTTTCCAGGTCATCTGGCAGCATAAAAACCATCCCAATCAGCAACGAACAAAAAACCACAAATAAAGTTAACGGTAATATTCGTCTTGTGCGACGCATATAGAAATTGAGAATTGAAAATCGATTGTTTTTTAGCTCTCTAAAAATGATTCCGGTTATTAAATATCCACTAATAACAAAAAAAACATCAACACCCAGGAATCCATTAGGAAGGAGACCAAAATGGAAAGCAATTACTGCAATTACTGCAATTGCTCTTAGGCCATCTATATCTTTCCGATAGGTTTTAATGTCTAACGAATTCATGTATGAAATATCCTGTGAGAACTTTAAATAAAAATCAGTTTGTTTTCTAAGGGTGTTTTAAGGGCTGTGCAAAGCTCTCTATTTATGCCTGTACTCAATGTTTTTTTACCTTTTTAAGTTCTATTTGCCGACAGATTCAGGTTGGCAGCTGTGGTTTGCCCCGCCAGGACTGACAGCTTCAGTGCCACTGAACGACGCAGATGTTCGATCCGTTTCAATGAATAATGGCTTATGTCACCCTGAGAGCCGTCCTTGATCATGACCAGGGTTCCGTAGAGTTGATGACCCTTTGCGGCGGTCAGGGGCAATTCCAACCGGTAAAGAAAACGACCGGACAAATTATTGGACATCACAAAACCGGGACCAAACCATTTATAGTCCGGCGGGTTTTTCCGGAGGCAGATGCTGCTTATTTCCAATGGGCTGCTTCGGCGATTATTGTTTTCGAGAGGATTATCCTGGTTTAAAGACCCAGGTGCCCAGCCGTTACTGAGGTAGAGCATACAGTGATCTACCTCCAACAATACAAAAACCTGGCCCATTTTTTCCCATAATTCTTCCAGACTCTGTGTTCGGGATATCTGAAACAACAGACTTAAGAAACTTCGTCGTTCGCGGGAAAGGCCTGTCTCCTCCGTCAGATCCTTCATCCAGTTATAAATCTGCTGGGAACCGATATAATCAAAGTATCCCAGCTTGCGGGCAAAGAACACTGCCCCCACGGCCAGCAGCAACAGGATGACGGCAACCCGTTCATTCCGGACATTGACCAGCAGCAGGCACGTCAGGCAAAGCCCTATGCTGATTCCGTACATCAGCAGGACGACCCGCCGGGTGCTGAGGCCCAAACTGACAAGGCGATGGTGGATATGATCCTTGTCCGCACTGAATATTTTTTTCCCTTCTAGGAACCGGCGCATACTGGAGAGGATGACATCAAACAAAGGGATTCCCAGGGCAATTATGGGAATCAGCATGACCGATCCCATCTGGCCTTTCATGCTGCCGTAGAGGGAGAGGCCGGCAAAGGCAAAGCCGAGGAAATAACTGCCCCCGTCACCGAGAAAGATGCTGGCCGGGTTATAATTGTAGTAGAGAAACCCCATGATACTGCCGGCCAGTACAGCAAAGAGCAGGGCAATCAGGTAATTTTCCCCCATAAGGGAGAGCAGCACCATGAGCATGGCGGCAATGAAGGTAATGCCACCGGCCAGACCGTCCAAACCGTCGATCAGGTTGATGGCATTGATAAAGACCAGGAACCAGAGAACTGTGAGGGGAAGGCCGAAATAACCAAGTTTCAACTCTCCGACACCAATGAACACTTTATCGATCCTTACCCCCCCGTAGTAAGCCAAGGAAGCGGCCAGAATCTGAAACAGTAATTTGACCCAGGCAGGCAAGCCCTTGAAATCGTCCACAAACCCGGTCAGAAAACAGATAACGGCCCCGGCTATAAGGGCCGTGGCCCGGGTGTCAAGAACAAGCAGCCGGGAGATATCCGTGGCAAGGAAAAGACTGAAAGCTGGCAGAGTAATAGCAAAGGCCAGGAAGATGCCGACCCCGCCGATCCTGGGGACGGGCAGGGTGTGCATCTTTCTGCCGCTGGGAAGGTCCATGGCACCCCAGCGCCGGCCGAGGAACCGGGCCAGGGGCGTAATGCAAAGGGAGAGGAACAGGGCCAGGATAAATGCGAATAAAATAGTTGTCATATAAGGGGCCTGTCTGGGCTTTGGCGGTTGACCGCCATTGGTAACTGATTGTTATTATTACTGATATGCTATCACGCAAGTGCAAGTGGGGTCTGAAGGGAGCGGGGTCTGACCCCACTAAGCCCCACTAAGTATTTGTTGTTAAAGCAGAATCGCTCCAAAAAAATCTATTTTCATCCCTTAAAACCCACTTTTCAGGGGTCAAAACAGCATTGTAAGCATTTTGTAATTCATGGAGTGCATAATCCTCAAGGCGATCTTCGCCCTGGGTAATATTGTCCATGAAATTGGGGTCAGAACTAATAAATGCAGGATGACCCCAGAAGGGTTTCCACTTCTGTTGGGCGAAAATATCTTTTGTCCACGGCAACAATGGTTTTGCCGTTGGCCGGGTTAATGCCTTTTTCATCAATGCCTTTGCCTTCCCATCGGATGGCAAGGCAAAGTTCATGACCTTGATAAGTCTGTTGTTCAGCATCTTTTTACAGGAGCTGTATTCTTATCCGGCCGGCGTCTTCCAGCATCTTTTGAATTTCTGTTGGCAGGTAGAGCTGATGGTTTCCTGTGATGGCAAGCCTTGCTGTGTAGATCTCTCCTGTGTTCAGGTTTTGTATCCGGGCAGCGATTTTCTGTTTGTTTTCAGTGCTGATTCCCTCGGTTGCAGCAAGCTTTCTCTGGGCCTCGGGAATGAGGATTTGTTCCTGGTAGTTGTCTTCGTTTACTTCCCATTCTATTAATTTCATACTCCTCCTTTGACTCAGATGGTTTATTTAATTTTTGCAATCAGCAGTGTTCTTCCGATGGTTCCGAGGATCCGTTTGTCCTGCATTTTCTGCACCTGGTTCCCGGTCAGGCGTTCAGAGGACAGGGGGCATTCTATGCGAAAGATTGTTTTCCATCCCGTTTCTGATAAAAGGCTGTGGTAGTCAAATATGGTGATGGCTTTATCGGATTTTTCTTCTGCAGCGGGTGTGGATTCAAAATCACGCCAGTCAGCATTGAGGAAAGCCAGGGTTGTCGATGGTTTTGCGTTTTTATGGGCCAGGGTGAAAAAATTTTTAAAAAATTGTTTATAGTCCTTTTTTGTGTAAGAGGATATGGAACTGGTATCCTTATTTGTTTTTTGTTCGTATTCCTTTTTTTTCTTGGTGTAATAAGGGGGATCAAAAAAGATCAGGTCTGGTTTTTTTGTAACGGGCCATGTTTCTGTTTTGGGATCCCAGTGGTGGTATTCTATTTCCGGGCGCTTGCCTTGCTTGTCTTGGGCCGCCAGATCAAAGGCCTGGCATTTCCGCTCAAAGAGGAGGCATGTGTCCGGGACTACGCCTCCGCCGGCCATTGGGTCAAGGACAAGGTCGTTGGGTTTTGTGAAATAGTACAAGGTGTGGGCAATGAGCTGGGCCGGGATACGGCCGGGCCAGTCGTCCCCGAATCGTTCATCGCATTCGTTAAAATTCCACTGGTCCCAGGTGCGAAGGCCCCAGCCAAGCTCTTTAAATTTTTCCTGATCAGTCTTTCCCTGTAATCTTATGGCCCAGGTAAGGGCGAGGTCCATCTGGTAATGGGCGGCTATGTATTCCATGTTACGGCCCTGGGTGAGCAAATTATTAATTTCGCAAAGATTTGCATTATTAATAATTTGAGCCACTCTACCCTGGGTCATCTCCGTTATTTGTGCAATTTTTTCCTGGGTCCATCCAAGGCGGCTTAAGCGGATGATAATAGAATTTCTGTTTGTTTTCTGCCGGGCACGGATATCTGAAATCCAGGTGTTGATGGTTTGCCGGGTAACCCCTAATTTTTGGGCAAGGGCATCTTCAGTATAGTTGCACTCCGGGTCCGTTGATGCGATATCCCGGGCGACTCGTTTTTTATCGTTTGAACTTAAACGATCTCCATGGCTGGTGTTGCATTGAGCAGATTCAAGGAGAAGCATGGTTTTATTCTCCTCGTAATCAAGGGGGGTATCCTTGAATTCAACTGCACAAATCTCTTTGATCCCATTTTCCTGAAAGGTGGACCAGCGATGAATCCCATCTACGACAATGGTTACCAGGGTCTCTATACCCGGGTAGTTGAAGACCCTTTGAATCATTATTGGTGGAAATATAGCGCCGACTGCAAAGGCTTCACCATAGGCAGTGATGGTTTTTTGGCTTCTCGCCCCCCTGGGGTAAATGAATGGATCCCAGGTTAAATCAGAAACATTGACTTTCATAATTTGCTGTTTCATAGGTGGGGTCTGACCCCGCTGACCTAATATGTTATTAAAGGTAAATTGCTTTGAAAAACCTATCTTTTATCTCTTAGACACCACTTTTCGGGGTCAAAAACGGCATTCTAAGGGCCGGTATGGGAATTGCGTGAATTAGGGGTAAAAACTATCAGGGTGCAGATTATGTAAAAGGGTATGTTCATGGGGTCATTTTTTTATGGGACGCAGATTTTCGCGGATGAACGCAGATAGGTTATTTTCCGGTGTTAAATTTGTATTGCCTTTATTTCCACAATCACCTTGTTATAAACCCGATAGAAGATTTCAATGATCTTCTGGGTCAGCACTGTATGCTTAAAATCCTGATAATCTGCGTTCATCTGCGTCCTATTTATGGGTGCTCAGTCTGATTTTGAGCTCTTTATATTTTGGGTTATCCGGGTCCAGGGCAATGGCCTTTTGGATATAGGCAAGCCCCTTTTCAAACTTTCCTTCCTGCTCCTGGGCCAGCGCGATCCTATAGGGAAAATCACTTCTGTCCGGCTTTATGGCAAAGGCCTTTTGCCAGTCTTCGGCGGATTGACCATATTTTTTCTGGCGCCATCTGATCCAGGCCCGGTGATTGAAATACCAGGGGTTTTCTTTGGGAGCATGCTGGATGGCTTTTGTGGCGGCTTCTTCGGCATGGGTGTATTTTTTCTGATAATTAAGGGCCTGGGAAAACAGATAGTAGTAACCCGGGTTTGAAGGGTCCAGCCGGGTGGCCTTCTGGATGGATGTTTCCATCTGATCCCAGTTTTTTTCTTTTTGGGCTATTTTTGCCAGAAGATAATAGGCAGGGGCATGGGGGTTGGCGGCATTTATCCGGGTAAGTCTGGCTTTTGCAAGGGCAGGTCTTCCCATCTCCATCCAGTTTTTTGCCAGGGCCATCTCAATCTCCTGGGTTTCCATCCCCTTTGCCTGGATGTGAACATACAGCCCGATAAATTCCGAGAACCGTTTTTCCCGTTTAAATATATTATAAATGCGATGGATGGTTGATGAGGTATTTTTCGATTCCAGAAGCGCTTGTTCAAAATATTTAAAACTGTTTTCGGTTTGCTGCCCCTTTAAATACAGGCTTGCCATGTGGATATATTCATTTGATCCGTTTAAGGATGGCTTATACTCGAGAAGCTTCTTGTAATAGGAGATGGCAGTTTCAAAATCATTCTGGTTAAAATAGATATCCGAGAGGGCTTTGAAAGAATCCCTTGAAAGGGTCTCCTGTTCAACTGCCAGATGAAGCCCCTTTTCGACATAGGGTATCAGATCCTTGGTATAAAAGGATTCTTTTTTCAGATGCCGGTATGTAGGGGGGTGAATTTCCATCATGTATTGAACCAGTTCCGGAATTTTTGAGTTTTGGCCTTTGTAGTGGAGATATTTCAGGTATGCATACCGGACAGTGATCCCAGAGGGTCGCAGGGAAATGGCTTTCTGATAATAGGTGTCTGCATTGAACTGATTGCTTTTTTTAGGGTAAAGCCATGGATAGGCTTTTTCCAGTCCTTCTTCGGTTTGACTCAGCCAATACGCGTTTATGTAATGAGCGGGTTCTATTATTGAGGCCTGGGTAAGATAATATTTTGACCGGACCAACAGGCCATAGGATGAAAGGGACAAGCCGTTTTCCTTCCAGTCGCCAGCACCCAGATGGTATAGTGCCTGGCCGTGGTTTGTATAAATCCTGAACAGATCTGCCCGGGCAAACCAGGAGGCAATGGATTTTGGCATGGCCTGTTCCGCTTTCTTAAAATAAAGGGTGGCCTTTTCATAGTGTTTCAGTTTACGCTGAGTGATTCCTTCCTGGTAGAGGAATCTGGGCCAAAAAAGAGAACCGCAGATAATGAGCAGGGCGGATAAAATGCCGATCAGAATGAGTTTAAGGGGTGTCGAAACCTTATTGTCCATAGTAAGAAGAATAATATTTGCTGTAATACCGGTAATACCCTTCTTTTTTCATGTCCACCAGGTTCAGGACAGAGCCGATGATGGGCTGGTTAGCGGCTTTGAACTGGTCAATGACGTCCTGGATAATTTTACGGTCCGTGTTGCCGGATTTAATGACAAAGATGGTGCCGTCGGTGCTCGGGGCCAGGAGAATGGCGTCGGTGGCTGGCATGACCGGCGGGGTATCAATGACAATGAAATCAAAGCTGTTTTTCAGGTATTGAATTAAAAACTCCATCCGCTTTGATCCGATCATTTCCGATGGATTGGGAGGCACCTTGCCGCCGGGCAGGATAAACAAATTGGGGGTTTCCGTTTCCTTTACTGCTTTGTCAATGGCGGTTTTGATGTATTTCAGGCTGTCTTCACTGGAGGAGAATTCCCCATAGAGCCTTTCAAAATCGATGTTCTGGCTGATGGCCGATTTACCTTCCCCATTGGCAAGGGGATAAAAGATAAACTGCCCCGCTTCCATGGAGGAAACCGCCCGGATCGCCTCTATGGTATGGACGGACAGGGCTTTGGAAACATCTTTTTTCGAGACAAATCCCATGGTGTAGAGGATGGTGCCCAACCGCTGAATCGATTTTTTCTGGTGGCCCAGGGCCAGGTAGGCCTCTTTTTCCGTTAGCAGTTTATCCCGGATCAGGATGTTAGCCAGTTTTTTGGCGTCGGGCCGATTTTTCCAGTAGATGTCGGTCATCACACCCCGGTCAAAATAGATGGCCACCTGGGTATTCTGGTTCTCAATGTCCAGCCGGCATGATCTTCTCTGCAGTTTGGTCAGCAGCACAAGATCGCTGATCGAAAAGATGTCCAGGCTGCCGTTGGTCAGCCGGGTGCCGAACACATCGGTCACCAGTTCTGAGACTCCAGTTTCCTGTTCATTGGAAAACAACTTGCTCAGGTGGGGGCGACGAAGGTCACAATCCATGAGCAGCACCTTCCGGTCTGTCTGGGCGATGGTGTAGGCAAGGTTGACCGCCGTGGTGGTTTTGCCTTCTTTTTCCACAGAGCTTGTGACGACCACTGATTTCACTTCCTCGTCCGTTTGAGCGAAGAAAAGATTGGTTCTCAAGGTTCTGTAGGATTCTGCATATCTTGAGTTGCCGGGAAATGTTAACAGCAAATGTTCCCTGTCTTTTTCTGCGGATCTTTTTTCTTTTTTTCTAAAAATCAATAGTTGTCTCCATAGGAAGCGGATCTGTCAGCTTTAGGGATGACAGAAAGAACGGGAAGGTTGAAATGGTTCTGGATATCTTCTTCGGTCCGGACGGTCTGATCCAGGTATTCGAAGAAAAACGCAAGGCCTGCGCCGGCAAAAAGCCCCAGGACAATGCCCAGCAGGAGATTTCTTTTCTTTTTGGGGGATACGGGAAATAAGGGAACCTGTGCGGTTTCCACCAGGCGGATATTGGAGCTGCTGCTGGTCTGGAGGATGTCGGATTCCTTTACCCGGGAGACCATGAGATCGTAGAGGTTCTGGCTGGTATTCATGTTTCTCTGAAGAATCGTAAATTTAAGTTCCTTACCCGAGGTATCAAGAGCATCGGTCTCAAATTCGGAAATGGTCTTTTCCAGAGTGGCTTCCCTTGCATGCAGCACCTTGCGCTCGGATTTTAAATTTGCCCGTTCTTTCTGGATTTCCAGGGCCAGGCGTTTTTCAGTTTTCTCCAGCTCACTTTTTGCCTGAACAATCTTGGGGTGTTTGGATTTATAAACTTTTGACAGGCGGGTTAGCTCGATCTCAATATCCACCATCTTGCCATAAATATTTTCAATCATGGGATTGTTGATCAGGGAGCGGACATTGGCCACCCCTTTGATCCCGTTGATATTTTTGCTCAGTTCATTAATTTTGGCATCCAGTTCCAACCGCTTGTTTCGGGTTTCCAGGTATTTGTTGTTAAATTCCTGGATTTTCTGTTCTGCCAGCTTCTGTTTGCCCTCAATGGAAAACACCTTGTTCTGCTGTTTGTATTCAAAGAATTTTCTCTCGTCATCTTCCAGCTTTTTTCTCAGTTCATAAAGTTCATTATTGAGCCATTCCAGGGTTTGTTTGGAAGACTCCATTTTATTTGTCAGGTTGAACTCCATGTATTTTTTTGCCAGCATGTTAACCATATTGGTGGCGCGCTCGGGGTCCTTATCTTTGACCGACATCTTCAAAAGCCTTGTGTCCCGGATCTGTTGGACATTGATTTTTTCCTGGATGGTGGCAATGAGCTCCTGCATTTCCCGGTTTTTCAACTCTTCAGGGGAAAATTTCCCGGCCTCATCCGAGTTGAGCAAAAGCTTGATATTGGCCTTGAACTGGGAAATAATCTCCCGGACAAAATTCACCTCCAAATCATTGTTTTCTGCATCCAGTTTCAGGGCGGTGATCACCTCCCGGATGACCGGGATGGAGGTGATCATTTTGATACTGGTATTAAAGGTCATGGTTTGGGAGTGGTAGCTCTCGTAGTCGGTCCGTTCTCCTGTAATGGGGGAGGATGAGTTTTCTTTGTCAATGATCAGCTTGGCAGAGGATTCGTATATGGGATCAGATGCGAATGTATAAAACAGGGTGGCTGAAACTGTCAGGATAAAGACAAGAAGGATCAGTCTTTTTCTTTTCAGAAGGACCATCAGGTACTCGGAAAGATGGATCTCTTTTTCCTGAAACGATTCGTCCATGGGGGAATCTTGCATGTTTACTCCTTATTTTAGAGCCAGGATTCAGGAATGTGGATACGGTCACCGGGTTTCAGGGGAAGGTCGGCCATATCGCCGGATATGACCTTTTCAAGATTGATTTTAATGGTTTCCGGGCCCTCTTTTGTCTGGCGGATCACCTTGGCCCGGTTGGGAGCGGCAAATTTGGCGAATCCCCCGGCCATGATACAGGCGGACAGCGCGGTGAGACCCGGTTGATACTCAAAAACCCCGGGTTTTTTGACCTTTCCCTGGACGTAGACGTTGGTGGCTGTCTGGTTCAACTTGGTACCAAGGGGGATGTAAATCGTATCACCGGATTGAAGGCGGATATTTTCCGACATATCCCCTTCATCCAGCAGCTTTATCAGATCCACCCGAATGGGTTCTGTCCTGGACAGGGTGTCTGTTATCTCAGCATCTTTTAAATCAGCATCTTTAATTTTCTCGGCTGCCGCACCCCGAAGAATATAGGCAAGATTTCCCCTTTCCGGCAGCACACCGCCGGCATTGGCCACCAGATCCATGACCGTGGGTATAAAATCCAGTTCGTACTTTCCCGGGTTCTTAACCGCGCCGGAGATAAAAAACTGGAGGCTGTGGTATTCTTTTATCTGAAGATGAATCTGGGGGTTTACAAAATAGTCCTGCTCCAGGGGAAGGGTTATCACTTTTTCAAACGCTTCCATGGTCAATCCTGCCGCCTGAACTTTCCCGATAAAGGGCACATTCACACTGCCGTTACCACCGACCACCATTTCGGTTTCCACCTGTTTTTCTCCCCCCACAAAAATGGTGATGGTCAATACATCGTCCGCCCCCAGCCGGTAGTCAGACTCTTTTGAGCTTGCCTGGCTAACTCCCAGATTAAAGCATGTGCTGGTCACAAACAACGATAGAAACAAAAAAGACAGGTACAAAAAAGAGGCGGAACATTTATTTGAAAATCGTAACATAATTTTCCCAGCAGCTAGGGGTTTAGGCAAAAATAATGGTACAAAAAATATTTTTGTACCATTATTTTGTTGCGTCTGCAATCTTAATGGATGTTTGTTATTTGGCTCCCAGATTATAATTAAACTTGGCGTTGATCTGGATAAAATTATTGGTAAAATCCTTGGCAGCAAAATTGGAATTCCGGTCTTCTCTCCCGCCCTCAAGTCCCAGGCTGAGCCAATCGGTGATCAGATAATCAGCGGCCATGGAAATGTAATACCGGTTATCTTTTCGGGTGGAGGTTTCATAATCGGAATTCTGGTAATACCCGCCCAGGGTGCAATTGATTTTTTCGATAAAAAGATAGGTCAACCGGACATCCAGTCGCAGGGCATCGTAGTAGGAGTTGCCGGCACCGTTATCATTCACTTTACTGCCAAAGGTGATTAACATGGAACTTCTCGGGATACTACCTGTCTCCGAGGGTTTTTCACCCGAAGCAGACAACTGCCAAACAAACTTATCCAGGTCATCCACGCCGGGACTGTCAAAATCCCTGCTCTGATAACCGGCGCCAGCCGCCAGGATGATATAGTTGAACTGATGGTTTATACGGGCCATGACCTGGTTTGAGGTATAATCCACAGATTGTTTATCATAATCCATGGCCCAGATCTGGTAGTCCAGGTCAAAGAAGGTTTTGGAATTTAAGTAGTAGGACAGGACAAGTGTTCCCCGGTTTTCAATGGAGTCCTCTCCCTGTCCCACTGCATCATCCTTGTAATCCAGAAGCAGGTTATCGTATTTCAATCCCAGACCGAATTTTTCACCCAGCTTATAGGTTAATCTCGGCGTGAACCGGTTCATATCATACATGAACCGGTCAGTTCCATTATTAGTGTCATCGGAGTTGGCCGGGTCACGGGTTCTCCAGAACAGATCGTCAAGCCCGAGGAGCAGTCGATCCGTCGCCTGGATTTGAGAAGTGAAACTGGCCCGTTGTTCCGTGTAGTCAAATGAATCGGCCTCAAACTGAGTGGGTGCGATATAATCCCTGTCATTGTACCTGAGGACATTAAAATAATAGTCCAGATTGACATTGCTTTTGTCCGTGGTATAGCCCAGTACAACACCGCCTTTGGCATTGAAGGTGTCCACTGTTTTGGTATCATCTGTTGACTTGTAAAAGTTGGTGTCCCTTTGATATCCGGTTTCAACATAGGGTTTAATGATGCTTCTTCCGGCAAAGGCAATTGTGACGGCGTAAAGGGAAATCAATAAAATTAATATGGTAAAGCTTAGTGCAGATGTGCTTTTCTTGAATATCATTTCGAGCTCTCCAGATTAGTTTGCAATTCAAATTCCATCAAACCGGGCTTGCTGGTTCTGTATCATCCTGGGTGGGAGGAACCTCTATGGCTTCCGGTTCCAGGGGTGTATCGGCTACAGGGGTATCGGCCGGTGTATCTTCTGCCGGCTCAAATGCTTCCGGCTCTGCAGGGGTTGCTGCCCCCTGGGCGGATCCGATTTGGGCTGCTGCGACCACCACTGCAACATCCTGGCCTGCATCGCTTGCACCTTGCGCCGCACCTTCTGAGGAACCACTGCTGGCAGCGGCGGCAACGGCTTCTGTATCCTGACCGGTAGCGGCTGCGGCCCCGACGGCTCCGGAACTTGCACCACTACTGGATGCCTGGGATACCGCAGCCACATCTTCACCCGCGGCGGCTGCGGCGGTTACTGCACCTGAACTTGAACCGCTACTGGATGCCTGGGCGATTGCTGCTGTGTCCTGACCGGCTGCGGCGGCGGCAGTTACCGCGCCTGAACTTGAACCATTACTG
>JAFLJS010000018.1 GCA_022712895.1 Desulfocapsa sp. | reverse complement strand
CTCGATTTCAGAATCCCAGATTATCGAACAGAATATTTCACTGATGTATCAACCCACGTGCTGGTCTGTGGAATTACAGTCGAAATACACTCCAGGAGACACCACCTTCAGCATATTGTTTAACCTTGCCAACATTGGAAACCCACTGGGCTTCCGGCTGTAAATCATAATACTATGCACTATGACGTATTTAACGGTGATGCAGACGGTATAATCGCTCTGCATCAGCTTCGTCTCCACAGTCCCAAATCTGACGTTACCCTGATTACAGGCGTTAAACGTGATATCCAGCTTCTCAATAAAATTAATGACGTACAAAAAAGTACTATTACTGTGCTTGACGTTTCTCTTGATTCCAACCGGAATACACTCCTGCGACTTCTCCAGGCAGACAATGAGATAACCTATATCGACCACCATTTCGCAGGAGATATCCCGGACAGTAGTCACCTAACCTGTCACCTCGACCCCTCCCCAGCGACCTGTACTTCACTCATTGTAGACAAACTGCTTAAAGGAAAATATCGTGCTTGGGCCGTTGCTGCAGCCTTTGGAGACAACCTGCACGATTCAGCTGCGCAGGCTGCCATTAAACTCAATCTGACGACAGAACAACTTGCTGCCCTTCAGGAACTTGGAGAATTGTTGAACTACAACGGATACGGTGCTGACCTCAAGGATCTCCACTTCACCCCCGACGCACTTTTTCACGCCCTGCACAACTACGATAATCCTTTCACATTTTTGGAAGAGTCCTCAGATTTAACAATTTTGCGAAAGGGCTTTCAGGAAGATATGACAAAAGCCATGGAACAACCTGAAATGGATGCAACAACACACAACAGAATGTACCTTTTCCCCGACGCTCCATGGGCACGGCGTGTAGCCGGAATCTTTTCCAACCTACGGGCACGAGAGAGAAAAAACGCCGCCCATGCTCTTATTGTAAAAAACAACGACAAAAGCCTGCGGATAAGCGTTCGAGCACCGTTACATGACAGAAGAGATGCTGATAAGTTATGCCTCTCTTTTCCCACTGGCGGTGGACGAAAAGCAGCAGCTGGCATTAATCAGTTACCGGCAGATATGCTTGATGATTTTATTGGCCGCTTCCATTCCACCTATCCTTCTTCAAGCTGAACAGTGAAGGGGGGCTCTCCATGAGACATAACTTCCACTCACGCAGTATCAGCCTCCTCCTTCTCATATTTTTCCTTTTCATTTACCAGTATAGTCTTGCCGATGATCAAATCGCAGCTGCCGACTGTGTCCAGGACGGACAGCGGATAGACATCAATCAAAAAAAATACCAGAATCTTTTTGATGAACTCATCCACGACCATGGCTTCAGTCAAACTGAACTTGATAACATTTTCCGTGATGTAACAATTAAGCGACGTGTACTCGTTCTTATGGATAAGCAGTGGGAGTCCAAGCCCTATTACCAGTACCGTCCACTCTTTATCACCAACAAGGTTATAGCAACTGCAGCCAGGAAGCTCCTGGAATACAAAACAATCCTTGATAGGATTGAAAAAGAGCTGGGAGTTAATCGTGAAGTGATTATTGCCATTTGGGGAGTTGAGTCCCGTTTTGGTAAATATGGCGGCGGATTCAATGTTTTTAGAGCCTTAAACACTCTCTTCAGTGCTTATCCACGAAGGTCTGAATTCTTTGGCAAACAGCTATTACACTTTCTTATCCTTTGCAAAGAAAACAACTACGACCCGCTCAAGATCAAAGGCTCTTACGCTGGTGCCTTTGGTCAAACACAGTTTATTCCATCAAGCTTTCGTGAATATGCACTAAGTTTTGATGGCGACAGTCGTCGAGATGTCTTTAACTCAGTTCCTGATATTCTTGCATCCATAGCCAACTATCTGCATTTTTATCACTGGAGTCTGAACGCCCCGTATTATGTAGATATTGGATCAAAACTCATGGGCCATGCAGTAAAAGAAGCCAACAAAAAAGGTCGCAAGGGCCTAGTTGATTATGCAATAGTTGCTGAGGAACAGAACGTTGCACTCAGCCCGCCACCAGAGCAGAGACCATTAACTGTTGTCGGACTGGAAATTGATCCCGCCCAGGGAGGTGGAAAACGTTATGTCGCAGGGTATCCAAACTTCCAAGCCATCACCCAGTGGAATCACTCAAATCGTTACGCGATGGTGGTGAGTGAGCTGGCTGAGGCCATCCGAAAATGATAGCGTCGGAAAAACTCTTCATCTGCATCGTCACTACAAATTTACTGTCGCTACGACGTACTAAGTGTACGCCTCACTCCATCAAATGTGAACAATCATGAATCTATTAAAGCATCGTACCTTTCTTCTCTTACTTGCCGGTCTGCTAATGCTTTTCAATGGCTGTGCCAAGGCACCACTAACCAAAGTTTCTCAAGGAGAGGCTCCCACGTTCAATGATGACGCACAAATTGCAACACTGCTCACTGCGGCGGTACGCCACCTGCACTATTTAAACAAACTGCCAAGTGACGCATCTTACTCATTGGGAACCGACACCTACCCCATTTCCTGGTTACGAGAATCGATGAATTCTTTTATCGATATCCTGAAACAAGATCCGAACCGTGACGAGTTGGCTCGCATTGTGACGGAGAACTACACGGTTTATCAAGCTGTTGGGCGTGAAGATTTTGCACAAGGTGAAATGCTTTTTACCGGCTATTATGAACCTTTTTTACAGGGCAGCCTCAACAAAGAAACTCCTTATCTGTATCCCCTGTATTCTCCTCCATCAACCCTTCTCTGGATAAAAGATCCTAAGACTGGAAAGACTCTTTTCAAGAGAAGGGATCAATACAATCAATTACAACCCTTCTGGACACGCAAGGAAATTGAAGAAAACGGACAGGCCGCAGGCAGTGAACTGGTATACGTGAAAGATCCGGTCGATGCCTTTATCCTACATGTTCAAGGCTCTGGAAAAATTCAGCTCACAGATGGTTCTATTCGTTCTATCCACTATGCCGCCTCTAATGGACTCGAGTATTTGTCCATCGGAAAGCTGCTAGTTGACCAGGGTAAAATCACTCTGGAAGAAGCATCAATCCCCACTATTAGGGCCTATCTTGTCGGACACCCTGAAGAACAGACTGCGATATTACATCACAACAGTAAATTCATTTTCTTCAACTGGGCACCTGCGGGAGATCCTGTTGGAAGTATTGGGGAGCCTCTGGTTGCCGGGCGTTCCATTGCCATTGACCCAGACGTACTGCCCCAGCAGACTCTTGCCTTCCTTATAAGTTCAAAACCAGAATTGGACAGTAAAGGGAATATCCTTAGATGGGTTCCCATGCAACGTTTTGTTTTCCCCCAGGATACGGGGTCTGCAATTAAGGGTGCGGGACGTGCTGATCTTTATTGGGGAAGTGGTAGCTACGCAAAAACGGCAGCCGGCAGCATGAAAGAGAAAGGAGAACTCTACTTTCTGATCAAAAACAATTTTGAAAAAGAGAAGCAATGAACACCCCGGCCAGTCACTGGCGTAAAAGTTCATCGGTTTTCCATGAACGCGCAGACGAATATGATAGCTGGTTTGAAGACAGCTTACTCTTTGATATCGAAGCTGCAACCATCAGAGCCCTGGCAGTCCCTGCCTCCTCCCCAGCCCTTGAAATCGGCGTCGGCCCCGGACGTTTTGCGCGTGAACTTGGATCAGATTTTGGCATCGACCCAGCTATGGCACCACTCCATCTCGCAGCAAGCAGGGATATCAAGGTGTGCCAGGCCATAGGTGAATCTTTGCCATTTCCCAGTAACTGCTTTACCAGGGTATCCATCTTATTCACCCTCTGTTTTGTGCAGAATCCTGCCCAGGTACTTGGTGAATGTCATCGTATCCTAAAGAAAGATGGACACCTCATACTTGGCTTTGTTCCAGCCACCAGCCTATGGGGAAAAGCACTCCTCAAAAAGAAAGAAACAGGGCACCCCTTTTATGAACACGCTCATTTCTTCAGTGTTAAAAAATGTGAGGATCTTATTCGGAATGTCGGTTTTTCAATTATAAACAGTAGCTCCAGTCTCTATCAGAAACCGGGTGAAGTGAGTACCATGGAAACGCCCTGCTTTAAGAGAGATAAAAAAGCTGGCTTTATTGCATTGGATGTACAAAAGATATAGAGACACCACCGAGCTGAAAATCAGACTTTTTCCCACTACGGTGATACATTCGGAAAAAAATACGTTAAATACCACAATGGTGTCTCCACAAAAGACATTGGCGTACAAACAGTATACTCTTACACTCAGGAGGCTTTATGAAAATCCCAATGCTGATCTCCACTCTCCTCATGCTTTTTTTTCTTTCCTCCTCTGCCCACGCAGGAGACGATTACAAAGTGATTTTTGAAACCATGGACTGCAGTGGCAATACAGGATTTGCTACTGTGGGTGCTGATGAAATCTACAAGATGAACAATGGCGACTGCACTGATCCGAATGATCCTGCAAAACGCTTAAAACAACTGCTAGTTCATGATGGTAGTGGTAGCTATAAGGTATATAATCTGACACAGGATGAAGCACGAAATGTGATGATGGAATTGAAGGAATATATGAAGTCGAGGAAAGGTATTTTGGATCGTTCTGAGGCTGTGATTATCAGTCACTAAGCTTGGTTAAAAACAGGTGCCGAAAGTCATCAGCACCTGTTTTCGTGTCTATCAATTCATGGGAAATACAGACATTCCCTTCCGCATACCACTTCCTGAGACGGGTGTGCAATAGGCTATTTTTTCTTTAACTTTTGTTACCTTGATGACACCTACTTCGGTCATTTCGGAATCAAGCACTTCGCCGGTATCCGGATCAACCAGTTCTTCAACACCACCAACCTTGAATTGACGGCCAACTTCTACACCTTCACGACTACCACGATTGATAATAACTTTATCGCCCTTCACCAGAAGCAGGGAACCTTCCCATGGAATAGAGCCAAGCTGGTCGATAAGAAACAGTACTGCCTGTCCAACAGCATCTTCCATTGCTTTGCCAACATTGTCACTCTGCTGCCCGCCAAAGTTACCTCCTAAGCCCCCAAGAGCACTTCCATGATACCCGACTGTAAATCCTCTCCTACCCGAAACACCAACGACATCAGTGGAAGCTCTAACCTGCCCGGTCTCCGAGTCAACAAGATAGATACTAATATTCATCTCTGCTTTGCCGGCAGATCCACCTATGCTAATCCCCTGAAAACTGAATCCACCACCACCACTACCGGTATCATCCTGAACGTGAGTGATTGAGCCCCGAACCAGGAGCTGAGCTGGTGTCATACGACCAATCTTCGCCGATTTTTTCCCTCCGGCTGTACGCCCGGATGCGACAAAGTCTTGTTCTTTCATGGCCTCCTTGCGCATTTCACCATCACCAAGCACAATAAACCAACCGGATTTATAGAGAAGGTTGGTCATGGAGGTTTTCATGCCATCGCCAACACTCCAGCGGCCACTCCAGCCAGCTTCATTTTTAAATTTGGTAACAGTTATAGAATAACGCAGGTTGCCAGTGGGGGGGGCCGGAATGGTGCTTTCAGCTATCGCCAGAGTTCCTACAAAAAGCATCACAAATCCGACACACAAAACAGCCAAGAAATTACGATTCATTCTTTTCCTCTTTTTGTTGAAAATTTGGTTGTACACTCTACATTGGATATCGTACAAATAATTGTTGATGAGGGGAAACCATACATACACTCCCAGTACACTATCTCCCCATGAAGAGGGTATCGCGTGTTCTAACCAGATTCTTTTCAAAAAAACAGGAAAAGATTTCATAAGGAACTAACACCAGCAAATGGTTAGTGAGGTTGAGATAAGTACTTTGTCAGTTGTTATAACATTTTGATATAAAAAACAATCCTTATTTTCTTGGCACTTAGTACAGCTTTTATGGAGTACGGCATTAAAGGCAAACTAGAACAACAATCCAAAGCGTTCCCAAAAATCAGGGAATGATTTGGCTACGCAACTCTCACCGGTTATCTTTACGCCAGGAATACGCAGACCTGCAACTGCAAAACTCATGGCCATACGGTGATCGTTATAGGTTTCGATCTCTGCTCCGTGCAAACATTCTCCACCGTCACCATGAATAATCATATAATCCCGCCCCTCTTCGACTTTAGCACCCATCCGCGCAAGTTCTGTAAGCGTGGCAGTCAAGCGGTCACATTCTTTAATTCGCAGATGTTCTATATTCCTGATTTCTGTTTTTCCGTGGGCAAAAGCTGCTACCACAGCAAGAGTGGGCACAACATCTGGCATATCTCCCATATCAACAGTGATCCCCTCAAGACGTTCACATCCCTGCACAGTTATTCCTCCACCATCGCGGGTTATATTACATCCCATTCTGGCCAGTAGCGGAACCAGTCCGGAATCGCCCTGTAATGATGGAACAGGTACATTGGCAACCGTTACCCGGCCACCGGTAACTGCTGCTGCGGCCCAGAAGTAGGAAGCATTTGAGGCATCCCCTTCTATCTGGTACTCCATGGCTCTGTATCGTCCCTGAGGAATCATAAAATCGGTAAATTCTTCATTACAGTCCACATCAATACCAAAATCAGCCATCACAGACAACGTCATGGCCACATAGGGTTTGGAGAAGACTTCGCCTTCCACTTTGAGGGTCGCAGCTTGCGCAGCATAGGGTGCAACAAGTAATAGTGAAGACAGGTACTGGCTGGATTTTCCTTCGGGCAGGATCGTTGCTCCTCCTGTCAGACCTTTACTTTCAATTCTTAGCGGAGGACAACCCGTATTTTCAATGGATTTTATATCAACGCCCCATCCCTGCAAGGCTTCCATCAGAGGACCTATGGGACGTTCGCGCATTCGTTCTTCGCCATTAATCTCAAAGGAGCCATTGCCAAGGGCGACCACAGAAGTCAGAAAACGTGTGGCCGTACCATTATTACCAAGGAAAATTTCACTTTCAGGGGTGACGAGTTTTCCACCACCGCCGTGCACCGTCCACACATCGTCACCACGTTCCACCTTGATGCCCATCTGTTCAAGAGCTTCTGATGTATAGCTAGTATCCTCACTGGCAAGAGGACCAATCAGTTTACTACTGCCATCGCCAAGAGCAGCTGCAATTAATGCTCGCTGAGTGAGGCTTTTAGAACCTGGAACTGTAACTGTGGCATCTACTGTTGATACTGTTTTTATCTCTATCATTTCTTCTTCTCTATGGCTTCTAGTAGAGCCTTTCGCATAATATCCACAGGTGCTTTCTCACCCGTCCACATTTCAAACTGAGCAACTCCCTGGTACAACAACATTTCAAGACCGTTTATTGTCTCACAGCCTGCCTTTTCAGCTGTTGCCAGTAAATGAGTCTTTAAGGGTGCGTAAACAATATCCATCACAACTTGAAATTTTTTCGGAATGAAATCTGGTACCGGACTATTTTCAACTTTCGGCACCATCCCGACAGACGTTGCGTTAATTAAAATATCTCCACTCATCTTTTCTGTTTCGTTCAGTGATATCCATGGACAATCAAGCTCATCGGCCAGGGCCCTACCGCGGGACTCCGTACGACTGGCAAGAATAAAATCCGCGTTTTTCTCCTGCATACCAAATCCAATTGCCCGTGCAGATCCACCAGCTCCAAGAATCACAACCTTACGCCCTGAAAGTGAAATCTTTTCTTCAAGAGCACTGGTAGCTCCCAGCCAATCGGTATTCAATCCTGAAAGTGTATCCCCATCCCTTACGATGGTGTTTACCGCCCCAATTTTTTGCGCAACTGGATCGATGGTATCAAGCAATTCCATGACTTGTTCTTTATGGGGGATAGTCACGCTTGCTCCCTGCACTCCAAGACCACGAATCCCGGTAACTGCTGCTACGATATCAGGCGCAGGAAAAGGCAGGTAAGCGCCATTAATTCCGGTTGCAGCAAAGGCAGCATTATGCATCACAGGGCTGAGGGAATGACTTACGGGGTTTCCGAGTATACCGTAAACTTTTGTTTTTCCACTAATGGCCATGCTCAACTCCCCATAAGTGCATAAATTTCACGTATTGCAGTCACAGACAACTGCCCTGGTGCGGTGGCCTCTTGCTCATTTACTGCACAGTAGGTCATATATCCGCCAAGCCCACAAGTTGCTACCCTGCTGATGATACCGGGTTTCCCCATACAAAAAGCGATAAGTGGAAAATCCAGTTTGGCAGCGACTTCCTGTAATTGTAGAACCCGCAGCACATCTTCATAATCATGGGCAGTAGTGATGATTTTACCAATATCAGCGCCATTATCTTGCATCATCGCCATCCGGCCAATCAGCTCTTCACGACTTGGTGTATTCGTAAAGTTATGCCAGGAGAGAATCAACTGAGTAGTGGAACTTAACAATGCACTGCGCATACGTTGTTGCGATTCCGCGGGAGCCAGTAGTTCCAAATCAACATAGGCAACTTTTTCTGATACCGCTTGTAACAGTGGAACGAGGCGTTGTTCCTCATTCCCAACAAACTCCCCTCCTTCCCACTGCGGACGATTGGTGAACAGCAGGGGCTGTTTTATTTTTTCAATGAAGGGCGTAATATTGGGAGTTGCCAGGCAATCAAGACGAATCTCAACCACATCGGCCAATGAAGCCACAGACTCGGCAACAGCAACGGCGTCGTCTATATTTTCTCGACCTACGGCTACACAAATACGGGGGGAAGGTGACATACGTTAATCTTGTTTTTTATTTTTTTCAGCAATTCGCAAAGCCCAGGCTACCAGAAGTGAGACGATGGTCAGATCATCCAGCAAACCTAGCCCTACAATCCAATCGGGTACCAGATCAAAAGGGGACAGCAGGTAGAGTATGGCAAAGGCAATCATCGCCTTTGCCCGTAAAGGTGTATCCCTGTGAAAAAGAAGCTTGGCCCAGGATTCTATACGTTGCCAGATATGGATCTTTGTTGATTTATCTTGAGTATCCATTGACTGAATCAGGGAAGAATAAGACCACCGATAACATCTCTTATGGAGCTCAACTTTTCATCAACCACGTAACGAGTTAAGCCCTCAACAGCTTCTTCGCTTGCTCGCGGATTGATGAAATTCGCCGTTCCTATCTGCACAGCCGTGGCTCCTGCCAGCATGAATTCCAGGACATCCTCGTAAGTCTCTATTCCACCAATACCTATTACCGGGATGGAAACGGCCTGCGCCACCTGATACACCATACGCAAAGCCACCGGTTTTATGGCAGGCCCTGATAATCCACCAATCACATTGGCAATACAGGGCCTTCTACTTTTATGATCAATAGCCATGCCGATAAGCGTATTAATAAGGGATACCGCATCAGCACCGGCATCTTCCACAGCTCTTGCAATAACGGTAATATCGCTGACATTTGGAGAGAGCTTCACAACAACGGGGACTGAGCTTTCTTCTTTTACAGCCGCTGTGACCAATGCTGCCATTTCAGGGATGGTACCAAAGGCAACACCGCCTTTTTTTACGTTGGGGCAGGAGATGTTCACTTCAATACCTGCAATTCCAGGAACATCCTTCAACCGTTTTGCGATTACTCTATATTCATCTATGCTGTCGCCAAGGATATTCACAAAAACCGGGACATTGACGTCCTGTAGAAATACCATTTTTTCCTTAACGAAGCGCTCGACACCAACATTTTCAAGGCCTATGGCATTGAGCATTCCACATGACGTTTCAACTATCCGTGGTGGTGGATTTCCGGCCCGTGGTTCAAGGGAGATACCTTTGACGACCACGGCACCCAATCGATGCAGGTTGACATATGGCTCAAATTCTTTGGCATAGCCAAAGGTACCGGATGCAGTCATCACCGGATTCTTGAGTTTCAACGATCCTATGGAAACACGTAAATCAGCCTTTAGCGAACTTGCCATAGCAACTCCTTTGCATCAAAAACAGGCCCATCAGAGCAGGCATGAGCATAGCCACCCTTGGCAAGAGGTACGATACAACCAAGACATGCACCCATACCACAAGCCATTGCGGTTTCCATCGACACCTGGCAAGAGATTTCTTTCTTTTTACAGAACAAATGGACTGCTGTCATCATTGGAGTTGGCCCGCAAACAGACATCTTACATGTCGGCGCAAGATCCAATCCTTTCAAAATATCCGTTACCAACCCATGTGTTCCAAGAGAACCATCATCGGTTGCCGGATAGACAGAAAGGCCTAGCTCTTTGAAATCTTTTATAAGAGGTGCAAGTTCCTCTTTGTTTCTAGCACCTAGCACAATCGTTGGAGGTTTTAAGGTACAATTACGGAGCATGGATTTCCCGAGAAACAAGAGAGGTGCGATTCCCATTCCACCACCAACCAGGCAATTATCAGCCTTACAATCAAATGTAAACCCACTACCAAGCGGACCAAGAATAGAGAGATATTCACCCTCCCGACAATGCGCTAGCATTGAAGTCCCCCGGCCTATGACCTTGAAAAGAATCTGGAAGTACTTCCCACTGCTTGTTTGTGAGATAGAAAAAGGTCTGCGTAACAGTGGATCTTTTCCGTCGCCAGTACGAACCATGACAAACTGCCCCGGCCTGGCTCGTGAGGCAATTTCCGAAGACTCAAGAGTTATGCGAAAGACATCCGGCGTTAAGCGCTCGATACGGGTAATCTCTGTTTTTTCCTGGAATTGTGACATAGTTAGGGCTAGTATTGAGATTGACTAATGTAATTACTCATTTAGGATTTCGCTGGGAATGACAAATGCATTCAAATAATCATCACCTGCCGTCACCAAAGACTATATAATGGATATTAATACACTCTACTTAATTATCGCGCTACTTTTCGGTGGTATCATCGGAAGTTTTTTAAATGTTGTCATCCTTCGTCTGCCGAAAAATGACGAATCTATTGCCTTTCCAGCATCACACTGCACCAGCTGCAACACTGACCTCCACTGGTATGAAAACATTCCGGTACTAAGCTATCTCGTTCTGCGTGGTAGATGCAAACACTGCAAAGAAAAGATTTCGCTTCAATATCCAGTGGTGGAACTCAGCATGGCCCTGTTGTCTGCTGCCCTTGTTAATAAATTTGGATTCAGCATCGATACAGCTGGCTACTTCATTTTTACGGCAGCACTGCTTGTTATTATCTGGATTGATATTTACCTGCAAATCATTCCTGACGTTATCTCACTACCGGGAATTATCCTGGGATTTCTCTTCGCTTGCATCAGCCCAACACTAACCTGGCAATCTTCCCTTATTGGAATTCTGGCAGGAGGAGGAGTCCTCTATGCCATTGCCCTGCTCTACTTTTGGTGGCGAAAAGTCGATGGTATGGGTGGTGGAGACATCAAACTTCTAGCCATGATTGGTGCTTTTTTAGGCTGGCAGGCATTGCCTTTTGTAATTTTTGCAAGTTCGCTCAGTGGAACCTTTGTCGGCCTGCTGGCAATGATCAAACAGAAAAAAGGCGGCCAGACACGCATCCCTTTTGGACCTTTTTTATCAATTACAGCACTTCTTTATCTCTTCTTTCAGAACGAGATATTTAACCTCTACCAGATTTATCTCAACTACAGTTTCCCATCCTGAATCAATACTTGACCTCAGGCTGTCTCTGTACGAATCGGGGTTTCAAAGCTGAGCCCTGTCAGCTCCATCCCTGATTGAATATCATGCCCCAGTTCTTTGCCAAGGTAGCCAGCTTTTTCCACTTGTTTTCTGCTGTGTCCATATTTTGGGTACACTCTCCTAAACCAACTTGTTCCAGCTTCGGGCGTTCTTCCGGCAAGTTTTAAAAATACCCCTATTGTACGCCATGGCTCAGGGGTAGGGTGTGAAAACACTATGGGAGAAAGAACAGTTTTCACATCACATTTGTTGAGCAACGATTTAAGGCCCCAGTAATGCACACGCCAATATCCGCGACAAGAAATCATGGGAAGTACTGTCTGATTTTTGAACAACTTCTTCCCTTCATCGTCAAGCAATGAAAGAACGGGTCCCGAAGGATTATAGGACCAAGTGGGTCCTGCCAGGATAATCATATCCCAATCCTGAAAGGCTGACTCGTTCAAAGGATTTATCGGATATCGCTTCCTGAAAAAAGTTTGCAACATCATAATAAAAGTAGACGGAATGGTACCGATTGGAAAACGTAACTTTTCAACTGTAAATATTCGTTCCCAGACTATTTCGACACCTTCTTCTTCCATACCAGCCACCATTGTCTTCAACAGGTTACGGGTCTGATGACTATAAGAATAGGAAAGTATTAGTACTCTTTTATTGGCCACGATTCTCAACTCATTGGAAATTAACGATTTTAGGTAAATACAGCCATTTTGACTTTTCTTCTGTGTTCACTAGGCGATACTATAGCCTAGAAAAATGCAAAAAAAAAGCCCCCGATTACTCGGGGGCTCGAAAACTACAAACAGAGTGAATCTAACTACTATCCCTCTATTTCGTGCTCAACACCAATGGCGATTTTGTAAAGCAGAGTGACAACCAGAAAACCTGTTGCCCAGATGCCAACTGTGATACCAAGCTCGTTGACTGTTGGAACGTACTCTGTGATTTCATGCAGAGGGGATGGAATAAAACCAGCAATTACAAAGCCAATTCCTTTATCCAGCCAGAATGCAATAAATAATGCTACGCAACCAAGCCCAAGAACGAAATCATTCTTTTTTGCTGCTGGGGTAGCAAGAACTGCAATAGCACCGAAGGCAAGGATCACAAAAGCCCACATAAATGGAACCAAGTTATTATACACTTGGCCATGATGTTCAAGACCAAAGAACAGATACTCAAGTGCATACTTGTGGCCTGGAATGTTGGAGTAGTATCCAACAAAAAACTCAAGACCGACAAAGAACATATTCAACATTGCGGCATAAATAATAATGGTAACAAGCTTATTCATTGCCTTACGTCCTGCATCGAAACCTGCAACGCGTTTTAAAACAAGACATGCAATAATGATAAGTGCTGGTCCTGCGGCAAACGCTGACGCCAGGAAGCGCGGTGCAATAATTGCGGAAAGCCAGAAATGACGACCAGGCAGACCACAGTAGAGCATAGCGGTTACAGTATGAATGGAAACAGCAAAGGGGATAGAGAGGTACACAAAGAAATAAATCCACTTCGGCGGTTTAACCTGTTTCTTCTCAGCAGTAAGGATCACCCAACCACAAAGAATATTTAAGAAAAGATAACCATTCAATACGATAGCATCGTAGAACAGCATGGAACGGGGAGATGGATACAAAACAACGTTGAGTGCACGCATTGGCTGTCCAAGATCCGCCATGATAAACATCAAACACATGACGATGGCACCAATGGCAAGGAACTCACCAAGAATTGTAATACGTCCGAACTCTTTGTAATTATGAATATAGTAGGGAAGTACCAGCATCACACCTCCAGCCGCAACTCCGACCAGAAAGGTAAACTGGGAAATATACAATCCCCATGAAACATCACGGCTCATGCCGGTCATGCCCAGACCAAAATTGTACTGCCTGATATAACAGGCAGCACCAATAGCCATGAGCATTCCTAAAAATGCAAGCCAGACCCAATACGCCGGCTTGCCTTTGAGAGTTTTTTCAATCATGACTACCTCACACTATGTAAAAGACTGATGGATTAGTACCCGTTGTTGGCCTTCTCTGGATAGTAAAATCTTTATCCAGTACCGCACGAATTTCTGATTTCGGATCGTTCAGGTCACCAAATGTAATGGCCCCTGTTCCTTTGCAAGCTTCAACACAGGCTGGTTCCTGACCAAGGGCAAGACGCTCACCACAGAAGTTGCATTTTTCAACAACACCTTTCATACGTGTGGGGAAGTCAGGATTGTACGACTTGACATAAGGCCGTGGATCCTGCCAGTTGAAAGATCTCGCACCGTATGGGCAAGCTGCCATACAGAAACGACAACCGATACAGCGATGGAAGTCCATGGCGACGATTCCTGTAGCCTCAACTTTAAATGTCGCTTGGGTGGGGCATGCTTTACAACATGGCGGTTCATCGCAATGATTACACAACACAGGAAAATCATTATCGGTAATCTTTTTAGAACCAAGCCGAACAGAATGATCGGTAAACACGTTTTCAAAAGGAGCCTTCCATATCCACTTAATCTCACTTTTCTTGTCTGGAAACTGTGGAATATTATGGGCTGCGATACAAGCTGCGATAGCCTCATCAATGAGCCCTTCTTTTGCATTGAGCTTACGTGTATCAATGACCATGCCAAGACGCATCACAGTAGGTGTCTCTTCAGCATGTCCGCCACCAACTGGCGCATGCGCAGCGGGTGCAGCATGACCTTCGGATGACGCTAGGGCTGGAGTTGCAGTCAGCTTCATAACGGCTGGTGCTGCCATTCCTGCAACCACTGATGCACCTGCAATTTTTAGAAATGTTCTTCTTGCCTTATCCATTAGTGGGTCGCCTCCTTCGATTTTGCATCTTTGGGAGTCAGATGACAATCCCAGCAATAAGGTGTTACTGCCGCATAGGTATGACAACTATCACAGAATTTCTCTTTCACACTGTGACATTGCATACAAGCCATCTGCAGACCTTTAGGATATTTTTTCCCGCCAATCTCAAGTATTTCGCGATTTCCATCACGAAGCACGTTATCACGCCATTCATTGAGTAGCTGCATGTGATTAGCCCGCATATAATCAGCCGGCATAACACACTCTTTTTCTCCACCTGGTGGCAACTCGGGTTTCGGCAGATCACCTGCCGTTGTCAACCCGTTGAACCAGACTGGAAAGGTCACAAAGGCTATAAAAATAATCAGCCCCGGTATGATTGTTCCTTTATTATACATTTAGATTTCCTCCGTTCCGGTTCCATTAAAGCATGGTTCTGAGGCCATCGGGAAGTTCAGACTCAGTCCCGTCGGCGCCATAACCCATGGCTCGTTTCTCGTTATCCATGACCAGTGCATTTCCGACAAGTTCGGAAAGACCACAAACACCGCAACCAGGATTCCAGTAATCCATGAGTGAAGTCAGGGTTGCACGATCAATAGCACATACAGTGGAGAGCATATTAACACCATGTTTTTCAATAACGTGTTTCACAGCATTTGCACGTGGCAGCCCCCCACGCATACGCAGTTCCATGATCTCATCGGTGTTAAGTCCTGTTCCAGACCCACAGCAGAAAGTCTGCTCGCGGATGGTATTTTCAGGCATTTCATGCCATTTCGGAACAACATGATCCAAAATGTAACGTGGCTCATCCAGCAGCCCCATGGCCCTTGCAGGATTGCAAGAATCATGAAAGGTAGGTAACACATTTGCATTACGAGATGGATCAAGTTTGATTTTACCATGTTTAATCAGGTCAGCAGTAAACTCACTGATGTGAATCATCTTACTTGATTTGGCATTGTCAAAAACAGTTCCGGTAATTGAGGATTTTGGAACCTCCATAAAGTCAGCAGGGCCATTCATGGTATCCATATACTGATGGACAACACGCCACATATGTCCACACTCACCACCGATGATGTATTTAACACCGAGGCGCTTGGCTTCAGCATACATCTTACCGTTCAGTTTCTTCATCAACTCATTATTGGTAAAGAGCCCGAAGTTACCACCTTCAGAAGCATAAGTTGACCAGGTGTAATCAAGGCCAATCTGCTCAAAGAGTGCAAGGTACCCCATGGCTGTGTACAAACCAGGCTCAGCAAAAACATCAGCAGATGGAGTGATGAAGAGAACTTCAGCACCTTTTCTATTAAAGCTGTGATTAACCTTCACACCAGTAAGGGCTTCAACATCTTCAGCAAGGAAATCGACGTTGTCTTTGAATGTATGAGGCTGAAGCCCCATATGGTTACCAGTACGGTTGGAATTTGAGGCAGGCTCCAAAATCCAGTTGATACCGATACCAACGAGATGCAATAACTCACGAAGCATCATGGTGATTTCAGCAGTATCAATTCCGTATGGGCAGAAAACAGAACATCTACGACATTCTGTACATTGATAGGAGTACATGAACCATTCTTTCAGTACGCCAACGGTCATTTCACGACCACCAGCCATCTTGCCGAAGAGTTTACCAGCTAAGGTAAAATCATTTCGATAGACTGAACGAAGAAGTTCTGCTCGAAGAACCGGCATATTTTTTGGATCACCGGTACCAAGGAAAAAGTGACATTTATCTGCGCATGCGCCGCAACGCACACAACAGTCCATGAAGATTTTTAGCGATCTGAACTTTTCCAGACGCTCTGCAAGTCCTTTGAGGATGATCTCCTGCCAGTTTTCAGGTAGTTTCCAGTCATCTTCATCCGGTGACCAGATACGGGCATTTGGAAAATCAATTCCGTCCTGGCTGTCAAGATATTCGACCTTTTCCTGTTTTGCAGGGTAGGCAAAGTTCCCCTCTTTAAAAATCGCCGGGGTGTCCATCCAGTCTTTCGCTGGAACGGCCCCCGTCGACAGGGAAGGACC
The DNA here is from genome assembly GCA_022712895.1 of Desulfocapsa sp. Taxonomy (GTDB): domain Bacteria; phylum Desulfobacterota; class Desulfobulbia; order Desulfobulbales; family Desulfocapsaceae; genus Desulfocapsa. Next base: position 40,056 of record JAFLJS010000018.1, on the reverse strand, counting down.
CTGCACTACGCTTTTTGATAATTGTTCTAATTTTGCAAGTGCCATTATTCTATTATCCTTATAATTGTTTGGTGGCAGATCCCGTTATTCCTCGTCTTTCTTGGGAGGTAACTCTTTTTCAACCGGGAGACCAGCTTCAACCATAAATTCTCTAAAATCATCCTCATATCCAGCATAGGAGTGAGGCTTGATGGTAGGATCATTCCATGGATTGATATGTCGTTTTTCACGACTGTCATTAGCCATATTTCTAGTGGGGCTCATAAATACGCCGCCCGCATGCATCAACTTGGAGAATGGAAAATACACAAGAAGAGCGGAGACCAGAAAAACATGGATGTAGAAAATGGAACCGATTTTCACATTGATCACAGGCGACAATGTCACCAAACCAACCAGCAACTCTTTAATACTAATGATATCAATATCGGTACGGAGAATGTAACGCATAAGCATTCCGGTAACCGCGATAGCGAAGATCAAAAAGAGTGGAAAGTAATCGTTGGCAAGGGAAATGTAACGTACATTGCGATTCACCAGACGACGTCCAAAGAGAAATGCCACGCCACCGAGAAGTCCGAGACTTGAGGCATAAAGGAGTGGTGATCCAATCTGCAGCATGGCTCCGGAATCCAAAAAATCCAGAAACTGCAACCATTCTGGGACAGGATTCAAGAACAGACGCATATGCCTGATCGCAATCACCAGAAAAGAGTAATGAAAGAGCAGAGCAGCAATCCACAGCCATCTTGATGACTCGTGGGTGATCTTTGGTCCTTCGTGGAGTTCGGACTTGGTATTCCGAAACAGTGACCTGAAAGCAAAAATCTCCAGAAACATTCTGGCGACAACTTCCGATGTCTTGGTCGGACAGTCTAGCTTATCCTGTTTAATGAAATCCAGTGATTTCCCCTGACCACAAGTGGTTGGAATGGAAAACGGAACGGGCGATTTAGCCCATTGCACGACTCTGTATACAAAGCCACCCAGAAAGATCATGATCGCCAGATATGGAATCGCCACACCGAACAGGTACTGCATACCCGGTATTTGGGATCCCAGCCACGCAATCAAAACCAGCGCTAAGACTGCCAGGAATGAGAAGGCATACTTCATTTCTTCTAACCTCGCTTCAAATTGAACTGTTTAGATTCTACCGGGAAACTCCCCTCTCCCAATAAAGAACCTGTTAAATAAAAAAAACAACCTTATTGGCTCTCCACCAATCTCCGTGTTTACTTTCTGCTAAACTGGAAAATTGGCCGGAGTACCAGTATCTTTTTTCAGCAAGTTTGACGGACACCTGCTGTCTGTAAGAATGTACGTCCCTGTTTTGATCTCTTTGATACGAACCAGATACAACTGCTCACGGCACTGCATGTACAAATCAAATGCCTGCAGGGCAGCTAAATCTACGGCAAATTCAAAATCATAGAGTTCACTGATCAGATGTTTACGTTCCGAATCTTTTTCAAACAATGCGCGGGTGATATGTTTTACAGCAAAAACAGGTCCCGCTGCCTCAGAAGCAGTGAACTCCTGAATGGAACGAATTCGCATAATCTGTTCTAAGGGTGCAGCAAATTCTGTCGGGTCTGCATTTTTCGCCAGGAGTTTAAAAAGGGCCGACAAAGCCTCCCGGGTGTTTCCACCGACAGGGTTAGAAAACTTGTCGGGAGATTTCTTAAAGAATACAGACGACTTATAGGACGACAGGGTATAATCGACCCACTTATTAACTATTTTATCTTCGTAATTACGAAATGCTTCTGCAAGATCAAGATCCATTTAATCCTCAATTCCCAATAAACTATATGGTTACAAAATATTCATGTAACAACCGGGGTACCACGTCTTTCCACAACAAACCCAGATTGAATGAATGACCATTCATAGGCTGGAGACTTAGCATCATTTGACCTGTTAATCAAGAAATTTTTGAAATAGATTGGGACGGAGAATTAAATTACGAATTGCAGTCACAGATGGGAAGGAATGGAGAAGTCTCAAGGGAAAAACAAAAGACCGAAAAGAAGAATAAATGCCAACCAGGAAATGTCGGATTGCTGAATATCTGTACCTTTACTAGCCGGCATTTCCTGTCTGTTTTTCAGTTGTTTGCGCTAACGCATATCCTCGAGAATCAGCAAAGATTCACGGATATAAGGATCTTCTTTAATTTCCTCTTTCCATTTATCTTTGTCACCATTAGGTCCCTTATCAGCCCCTTCGCCCTTATCACTGTCTTTCTCCTGGCGATACTTCATATAGTGGGCACCGATTTTATTCCTGGCGATCTCAGCCTCGTCCCGCTTGACTTTCATATCTGAAAGTTTCAAAGAAATAGAAGTCTGCTGCGAGCGCTCAGTTGCTTTTTCAGCTTCATCAGCAATCACCTGTAGGCCGTCGTTTCCTTTCACCCGTTTCGCTGATTTTTCACGCAGAGATTCCAAATCATAACTATTGGGAGCATAACGGCTAAAAGGTACAGGATCTACCTGATCCCAGGGAAGGGAGTTATCCAGGTACTGTTCACCAGATTCCAAATGCTGAAAGAGACTGGGGAGGACAATGTCTGGTTCCACGCCCTTGTACTGTGTGGAACCACCATTAACACGATAGAATTTCTGAATGGTGACTTTCAAGGCACCAAGATCATCATATTTCTTGAGATGGAGCAGAGGTATATTCTCGTTCATATCGATAAGAGTCTGCACCGTCCCCTTGCCATGGGTATGAGCACCACCCACAATTACAGCTCGACCATAATCCTGTAAAGCAGCGGCCAGAATTTCTGACGCGGAAGCCGAGAACTGGTTGACCAGAACCAGTAGAGGACCATCCCAGCTGACGGAAGGATCATCATCACTCAACACCCGCCTATTGCCATAACTGTTTTTTACCTGAACAATGGGACCAGTCTTCATAAAGAGCCCTGAAGTGTCTACGGCATCCATAAGTGACCCTCCACCATTATTTCGAAGATCGAGGATCAGACCGGAGATTCTTTCTTTTTTAAGTTTCTCTATCTCTTTACGGGTATCGTCGGTGGAGTTTCTGGCACCGGATCCATTTCGGGTTTTCTCAAAATCACGATAAAAGCTGGGGATCAGCACGTATCCGACCTTTGTTCCATCCGGACTGCTGAGAAGAGTGGACTTCACAAAGGTTTCTTCAATCTGCACCACATCACGCTGAATGGGGATGACTACCTTGGTGGCATCTGGTTTCTTAACGGTTAAACGTACCACTGATCCTTTGGGACCACGGATAAGCCTCACGGCATCACGAAGGCGCATATCGGTGATTTCCACGGGTTCTTCATCACCCTGTCCAACACGAAGTATGATATCTTCTGCCTGCAACAATCCCTGCCGGGCTGACGCTGAACCTGGAATAATACGCACTACCTTGATATATCCATCTTCCTCACGCAGCAATGCTCCGATTCCTTCAAGGCTACCACGCATATGAATATCAAAATCCTCCTTGTTTGCGGGAGGCATATAGTTGGTATGGGGATCAAAGGCACGGGTGATAGCATTGAAAAAGCGATCATAATGATCTTGTTGGGTTTCCTGATCCATGCGGTTGAAAAAATTCAGATTGCGTTTAACAATTTTTTCTTCCGCCTCTTTCCACAACTCCTTCTCATCCTTTTTTTCCTCAGCCGTACCCTTTTCCTGTTCTTCACTAAGATCGAGGAATCGGGATATGATCTGGGCCTTCAACAACTTCCTCCAGCGTTCCCGAAGATCGGACATGGTTATGGCATATTTCAATTTGTCCGAGTCCGTCTCGTACCCCTCATCCCGGTTATAATCAAACCCTGCCCTTAGCAGCTCTTCACTCATCTTTTTCGTCTCTTTTAGACGCCCAGTGAGTATCTCATAGCCCACATCGGGAAGTACAATATCTCCCTTCAGCAGATTATTATCAATGGCAGGGGCTATAATCGACAGTTTATCCACATCACTCTGCAACAGAAAACGCTTCTGATAATCGAGTTGTTTGAGATAGAGGTCAAAAGCGGCAAAAGCTAGATCATCGTTCATCACTTTATCGGAAAAATGCATCACCGGAAGCTGCTTACTGAGCATATAACCTATCAGTTTATTTCGGGAACTGTCAATTTCCGAGACATCTGTTTTTGCTAAAGCGAGTGGAGCGACAAGCAGAGAAAGAAATAACGCTACTGGTAAAAGACTATTACGAAAAGTATTCATCTATGCCTCTTATGGCGTGAAGAAGGAAATATTATTCAAGGTATCTGTATCGGTTCACCGATTATCAGTGGTGTTACTAACCGTTGTAGGATATTCGATGTTAGTGTTACACTGGTATTTTATTATGCACATTTCGAGAAGAATTACCAGAAATTAGCGATAAATACCAATAGAATCAGGGAAATCATGGAAAAACTTATTTCAGACCTGCGTAATTTCGCCAAGGAGCGAAACTGGATCAGATACCACAGCCCCAAAAATCTGGCTATGGCCTTAAGTGTGGAGACCGCAGAACTGGTTGAAATTTTCCAATGGCTGGAGACGGCAGACAGCCTCCAGGTGGATACTACAACCAGAAAACATATCGCAGAAGAGGTGGGTGACGTGATGATCTACCTTAGCATGCTGGCAGACAAATTCGACCTTGACCCGCTAACCTGCGCCAAAGATAAAATGAAATTAAATGCAGTCAAATATCCAGCCGACAAATAGGTTAATTTTTAGGGAGTTAGGTACTCAATGACAAGAGCTCTGATTATAAAATCTTATTCAGTGTTGACGGGAACCACAGGAGCCTACGCACTGTTTTTCTTCTTTCCCACTGAAAACGGTTGCAGTGATTTTTACTCATGCTTGCTCTACAGTCTCTGCGGGCTCTTTATGTTGCTTATAACGGTTCCACTGTTTTTACTGAAAAACCGGGCAAGAATATCGATGCTCTACTTTTCATGGTCCTTTTTTGCTCTCTTTATTTACGAAAGTTATATGCAGATATCAACGGGCCACACTGGACAGGGTTTAATTGGAGTTATACTGATCTCACCCATTTTTTTTATCTGTGTAATCGGGATAATGTCATTACCAGCCACCGCCTCCGCCACCTCCACTTGAACCGCCACCGCCAGACGAGGAGCTACTGCTACTACTGGCAAATGAGCCCACAGCAGCATTCCAGGAACCTGAAGAACCTGCACCACCAAAAGATCCGCCACCACCCGTGAAGGCTCCACTCCCAGTTGAAGCAGACGTTCCTGTCGGCCCAGCTCCAGAATGCGCAGATGTCGAGCCCATATCAAAACGATGAAACCAGTGATCCACATTTGACCCAAGGCCAAAAGCCAGCAAATACGGAAACCATTCATCTTTTATTGCTGGCTGTTCCCCTTGCAATTCAGTGATAAAATAGTTACGGGCAGCAGCTAGCCTGCGCCTAAATGCCACACCTTCCTTGCTTTCTGCTGATCTGGCGAGGTTAATAGCATTATTAGCAGCAGCGACTGCCATACAGAAGAAACCAACGAGTAAAAGAGAAGAAACAGGCAAAAGAAAAAGAACGGCAAAACCTGCTAACAACAGTGACACCGCAACAAACAACATGGTCAGCAACCAACCAAGATAAACCACCGAGCGTCGATAATTAAGGGCATTAACTACAGCTATAACCCAGCAAAAAATGATAAAAACCATACCGACCACCTGGACTGGAATAAATTCATCCTGGTGGTAAAATGCATTGATGAGAAGTATAAAAAAACCGATTGTCGACAGGAAAACTGTTGGCAGCCAACTATGCCCCGGCAAGCTGACACCATCTGCTGTGAGTTTTTTCATCTGCCTCTTGAGGGGGGCTGTCAGCTTACTCACCGGATCGAATGACTTACGACTTTTGCGGTAATGTTCCCGTATTTTTTTGGTACTGGTAACGTGGCTTTCATCCACAAACAGTCCCTCTATCAATTTATACTCATACCCATGCAAGGATTCCCTCTCAACAAGAAGCTCCAGATGTAGTTCTGCAGGAACAAAAGGAAGGACAATATCAAAAAAGGGCAAGCGATAGGGAGTCAGCCTACTCGTCATCTTCCCTTCCAATACAAGTCGCGCCAGAACTGCTGCAACTTCCGGTGTTGAGGTCGTTTTGTCCCAGGTAGCACCAACCACCTCCGGCTTATGACACAGAATTTCATGCTCCAGCCAATCAGGAGTCACCTCTTCATTTGCAGGAAGCGGGATAAATCGATTAACACGCTTTTCCCAGCGAAAAAACAACATTCCACGCCACAAAATAAAGAGAATAAGAAATGCGAAGATAGCCGTGGTAAGCCAGAGTGGAGCAGGAGTCACAGCAGATCGTCCGGGCAGACTCGAAACACCTTTGGGAGCAATATACACATCGGGGGCGGTCAAACCAGAAAACAAGAGCGTTTGCTTATAAATGGCACCTTGCCCTGGAGGGATATTACGATGAACAATATTCACAGGCTCACTGTTCCAGACGGGATCGAAGGTAAGGCTCAGACTGTAATTCTTCACTACTCCAGCACGATCGGTAAAGCAAAAGTCATGATTCAGCAGATAACTATTGTCACTTTTTATAAGAATATTACCTATACTATACCGTAGTACGTAACTGATTGAAGTATTGCTAAATGGTGGGTCAGAGGGCAGACGTGACCTCCAGCGAATCGAAGTTTTCCCATTATGATTCCATCGATCAACGAGCCCCAGAGAGCCGCGGGTCAGTTTAACCTCCTGGCCATCGTCCGACAGTCTGGAAAGAGACTCAAACTGCATTTTGTGGCCCGGACGCAGGAAAAACTTACGTTCCCCACCATTCCATTTTCCCGAAAAAACGATGGTCTGCTGCTCACGAATATGCAGACGCCCTGAACCATCGAGATTTGCCTGAACAGTGACATCCTGCCAGAAGAGCGACCTTCCATAAGACACTGAAGGACTGAGTAAAAAAACAAGGAGTAAACAAAACCACATACGATGCATAGAAAATTCCTTTACTGCAAATTCGAATTGAGAATGTCGGCACAAACCTTTCCATAAACTGAAAGGCGTTTGAATCTGCTCTTCGCACTTCTTTTCATTCATAAAGTTTGATGGCGTCGTATTTATGCCCGTAGTTAGGGTGAAAACTCTCCATCTCCTAGACAACAGTACTGCCCACTCTTTATTCTCGCAATTTTTGCGCGGATTACGCAAACAAAAACACTACTTTTCTGCAAAAAACAAACTGCCACTTTAGTAGGATAGGAGATAGAATTTACAACCATATACTCAAAAGCTGACCAGGGAAACGAAACGGTTTGATACCTTCAGGAATGGAATTGCCAAGCGTCAATAAAACGAGCGAGCAGGCAGTTTATCTAATGCAGTTGATTGACATCAAAATAACCAACGCTTTTTACCAGTGGTGTCTGCATTCGCATAATTGCTGTGGCAGTCAGTGGGATAACCGGATCTTGCCCTTTATCCATACAAACAGGATCGTCATCCCATTTACCTGAAAAACCTGCCGACTGCTTGTGACAGATAAAAGTGTTAAAAATTAATTTGTTCACAAAGGGGACATACAGAGGATACCAATAGGTCACACGGAGATGGAGAAGATTAGCATCCTGTACTGTTACCTGGGCCTTTCCTTTGGCTTTTGAGGAACGGTACTTGAGATTCTCATTGGGCAGTGTCGTATCGGAAGCAAAAGTGAGGAACGTTTTGTCATTAGGGTTGAGACGTTCGATCCGAATCAGTTTATTGGGCGAGTCAAACTCTTTGTAAATCTTGTCACGTGCCATTTGAAAGGCTTCAACCTGCCCCTGAGCAGTGGTGTTTGGATCTCGATTCTTTCTACGATTTGAGTCGGATTCAAAGTAGCTGTACAATGGAGCAAGCCCTCTGGCAAACCCTTCCTTTACTTCATCAAATTTCCCCTGCCCCAATGTTCCGGCACGTACCGCTTCAAAAGCGGCATAATTGAGGGTTATCTTGGCATGATATATAAGTGCGAATTGAATGGCACCAAAAATCAGGAGGAGCATAACAGGCAGGATAATCAGAAACTCCGCCATACTCTGCCCTGACTGTGAGAAGAGCCTTCGCTGAATACAACGATAAGGTGTGTATCTACTTCTTTTCTGTTCGTTCATCTTTACGTTCGAGCAGAAGAAACAATCCTTCCCGCATGTTTCCCCCTTGTTTGCCTAGAGGATTAGTCTTTTCCGTGTAGGTCTGCATATCAACAAATGTTTTTAATGCTACCTGCGTCTGAATGAGCCCCATATTATACCAGGATTTCGTATGTCTCGGGTCGCGCAGCAGTGCGTTCTGATAAGCAGATATTGCCAGTTGTGGATTTTGAGATCTGGCATATGAATTTGCCAGACGAAACCAGAACTCAACATCTTCCGGGGCATTTTCAACCAGGACTGCAAATTTATCTGCGGCAATATTATAGTCTTTATTGTTGTACGCCAGGTATGCCTCTGCCCGCACAACTGTCAGATCTTTTCCACCGGCACAACCTGAAAGAATAAGAAACAGGAGAATTCCCAGCCGGAAAAAGCTGTTCAAGGTAATCATTGCAGTGGCTCCCACACAAGAGTGTCACCATTCTGGAGTTCTGAAATACGGGCCTGGCCAGCCATCAGTTCTAAAACTGATGAAGCATTCCAGGATCTCCAAAAACGTTGAGGTTTCATACTGTGTTTAATGGCTAGAATCTGGTTGCTTTTACTTAAATAAATAACATCTATTGAAATCTTCATAAAAAAAGTATGGATAGAATTACATGGGGTGATGAGCATCCCATCCCCTTGTTCAAGCCCTTTACATCCAAGTAGGCCTCGACCACGTTCAAAAAAGGTTTCAGTCTTTCTGATATGACAAAGGGATTTATCAGGAGATGAGTTAATGATGATCTTTCCAACAATCAAAAATATCCCCCCTGAATAAATTTAATGGCAATGGGAAAAGCCAGCACGATAAAAGTTGTCGGAAAAATAAAAAGAACCAGTGGGCCAATAAGCTTGACCGGAGCTTCCATTGCTTTTTTTTCTGCTCTCTGGAAACGTTCATTTCGGCGTTGTTCTGCCTGAATTCGCAGCACACCAGCCATACTCGACCCCATTTTTTCAGCCTGAATCACCGCATTTACAAAACTGCTGATTTCATGAATATCGAGTCGACTGGCCATTCGCTTTAAAGCTTTGGCCCGAGGCACTCCCGAACGCATATCACGAAGCACAACACCAAACTCTATCACCAAAGGTCCCGCCGGACCTTTTTTTCTTGCCTGCGCAATGGCGCCCGAGAAATTCAGCCCTGCTTCCACTGCCATGGTGATAAAATCCAAATAAGCAGGCAGCGTTCGGAGGACGGCATCCACCTGTTTTTTTCTGATATCCCGGAGCCAGATATCCGGATAAAAAAATCCCAATGCGGGAAGAACGACATAGAGAATACCATTCCATTCTCCGATGAGTGTTATCAGGAAATACCCAAAAATGAATGCAAAAAACGCAGCAATCAGACGAAGAGCTATGAACTCTTCAGCAATCATCATATGAGAAAGCCCGTTGCGTTTCAGGCGTCCTTCAACACTCTTCAGGTAGGAAAATGGAATCTTGGAACAGCCATAATAGGCAATAATCCGAGTAAGAGGCCAGAAAAAATCAAGAAATGGAGGGAGTGAATCCATGAATTCACGATCTTCTTCAGGAACCAGTCTGCTCAGTTGCAGAACCCCCAAAAATATGCAGAGTATTGACGCCGATACGCTTAAGGCCAGTATTATGTTATATAAATTGTTGGTCATTACACGTCAATTGCTGTGATTTTTCTGATAGCAATAAACCCCAGTACCTGCATGCATAAAATCGTTGCCAGAACCATCCATCCTATCTTGGTGGTAAACATCTGACCCATGGCAGCTGGTTCCAACTTCATTAGAGCAATAATGAGAAAGAGAGGAAGTGAGCTCATCACAATTCCCTGTAGTTTACCCTGCGAAGTAAGACTGTCTATTTTACCTTCCATGATCAGTTTTTTACGAAGCGTTTGTGCCAGAGACTCCAGTGTTTCGGCAAGATCCCCACCAATTTCACTGGATATGCGCACGGCTGAGAGAGCAAGCGCCAGGTCTTCGAGAGGCACTCTGCGTTCCAGATTCTCAAATGCTGTGTCTTGACCAAGTCCAAGTTTTCGTTCACGGACATAGAGACCAAACTCCTGAGAAAGTGGAGGGGAGCTTTCCTCAATAAGGCTATCGATGGCAATAGGCAGACTAGATCCAGACCTTAGAGACCCGGAAATCATGACAAGTGCATCCGGTAGTTGCTGTTCAAACTTTTTCAAGCGCTTTTTGATCATGGTCTTGAGGATAAGGTAGGGCGAGAACAACACGGCAAAAAATATTAATATTCCCAGTGAAATATCCCCTGAAAGACTCGCTGCAATAATTGGAAAAATAAGCAGTGCTGCAATGTAATAATAAAAATAGTTTGAAATATCGACAAAGAGGAAGAGTTCAGAAAATTTGTTTGTTGTTATTTCTTCGACGGTGTCCTTGTAGTAAGTCAATTTATCGTACATTTTCAGAAAAAATAGCCAGGCAAAAAGTCCTGCTGAAACAGCCACAAGAGAGGCAATAATAATATTTGCAATCATAGTCGTACTCACCCGAAGATACTAATGTCAACAGTTAAGCCTTGTTGCCGTAGCACTTCGTAAAATTCTGGAATGCGTCCCGTGGGCTGGTACTCTCCAAGAACGTTGCCATCAGCATCAATGCCATTCTGTTTGTAAACAAAAAGGTTCTGCATCTGTACCACTCCGGTTTCCATTCCGGTAATCTCTGTAATATGCGTTATTTTACGTGTTCCGTCCGAGAATCGTGATTGTTGCACAATGACATGAACAGCCGAGGAAATTTGCTCACGGATGGCCTTTTCGGGAAGCTCCATTCCTGCCATCATCACCATTACTTCCAAACGAGAAATAAGATCTCGTGGCGAATTAGCATGAACAGTTGTCAGGGAACCGTCGTGCCCTGTATTCATGGCCTGAAGCATATCCAGTGTTTCTCCGCCACGACACTCTCCGACGACAATACGATCAGGACGCATACGAAGACAGTTCTTCACCAGGTCACGGATGCCAATGGCACCCTTTCCTTCCATATTTGGCGGTCTGGCTTCAAGGGACACCACATGGGGTTGACCAAGTTTTAATTCTGCCGAATCCTCCACCGTGATAATCCGTTCATCGTGAGAAATAAAGTCTGAAAGGACATTGAGGAAGGTGGTTTTACCGCTGCCGGTTCCTCCTGAAATAATAATATTCTTTCGATAGTGGACAGCTTTTTCCAGAAAAAGGGTCATTTCATGAGAAATTGATCCAAACTGGACAAAGTCATCAATACTTAGCTTCTTTTTGGAGAATTTTCGAATAGTTAAACAGGGTCCGTTTATGGCAAGAGGTGGAATAATGGCATTAATTCTGGAACCATCTTTCAACCTGCCGTCAACCATGGGAGAACTCTCGTCAATTCGTCTGCCTAAAGGGGAAACAATACGTTCAATAACCGAAAGTACAGCATTATCACTGCTGAATGTCACCTTTGATTTATGGAGTTTTCCATGGGTTTCATAGTAGATGGAATCATATCTGTTCACCATAATCTCAGTGATTGACTCTTCGGCGAGAAAATCTTCAAGGGGCCCGAGCCCTATGGCCTCATCAATGACTTCTTTGGCAAGTTTTGCACGGTCAACCTCAGGAGGTAGGTTTCTTGCCATTTTTTGTATAATATCATTTACCAGTGATTTGACAGTTTCACTGAGTTCATCATCATTCATGGCCTGAACATCGGTGCGGCGTAAATCCATGGCACTCACAAGTTTGTCATGGATACGTTTGTGCCATATAAAACGACTATCATCTCTATCTGCTTCCACAAAAAGATCGTCAGGCCCTTGTCGGACTCCGAACGTTTTATTGAGAGAGTGAGTCGGTTCGGATAGTTCTACTTCTTTCTGCTTTAATTCCTCCGATTCTAACTCATCGTCTGCATGTAATTCCTTCTGCTCTGGTGGTAGAATCACGTCAACAGGTTGTTTTTCTGACTCTACGGACAATCTGTAGGCACCAATGGCGATATTACTGTTGGCCAGGAGTGGACCAAATGTTGTTACTGCCTCCCCATTGACCAGTGTTCCAATGCCAGCTGAGTTATCAGTGACATAGATTCCGTCCTCTTTTTCAATCAGTTTTGCGTGAATTCCGGCAATTCGCCAGCCACTGAGTTGCACCAGGTTTTTACCGGAACGACCGATGCTGCACTCCGGACTTGTACATTGCAGGGTCTCAAGGGCGCTGCCCTTATCGTCATGAATTATAATATTAAACATGTTTTCAGATTGTGGCTGGTATTGACGGTTGATTTAATCTACAAGCTCATGGCCTTTAACAATTTCATCAAACTGTTTCTGTATACTTGCAGCTTCAGCCAGTTTTTTTGAGTTTAATGTGGAAGAAGCGTCGTAAATATAAGGTGTCACAAAGATAACAAGTTCTGTTAGCTGATTTTGAAAATCCTGAGAGCGAAATAGTGGCCCAAGGATGGGGGTATCACCCAGCCATTTAACCTTATTGAAGTCATTATGGGCAACATTCTGAACGAGTCCTGCCATAACAAGAGTTTCCCCAACCTTGAGACTAACATCTGTTGAGGTGTTGCGAGTGAGTATGCCCACATAATCTCCAAAATTCTGGCCATAATCGATATTACTGATCTCCGTTTCAATATGAGCGAGAATATTATTATTGTCGTCAACTATCGGCTCAATATTCAGCATAATACCATATTTCTTGTACTCAACGTTTACCTGCCCCATACTGGAGGTTGTGGCAATTGGATATTCACCGCCCGCATGAAATTTTGCTTTGCCGCCGGACCGAGTACTCAGTTGTGGCTCTGCAAGGATAACACCATCGCCATTTTGTAGAGAAAGATTAATTACTGAAGTGATACTTGTGGCTATACCAAAATATCCCCTGGATACTGTAAGATCTGTACCACCCGGTTTGGTAAGAACCGGTGAAGTACCGTCAGCATTTAAAAGGGTTCCACCGTTTCGCGATGTTTCCAGTCCGAATTCGAGTGAAGGCCCGGTAAGACCGGTCATAAGGTTTCCCCAGTTGATTCCCAGCTTTTGAGTTATACTCTTACTGAGTTCCATGATTTTGACCTTCATGTAAATCATTTGTCCTGCCACAGCAGCATGCACCCTGGTCAAATTCATGATGTTCTTATATCTCTGCTCAATAATAGCAATGAGTGGAGAGAACTCTTTGCTTATTTCCCCCGAGAGAACAGTGTAGCCACCGATTTCACGAATAATCAGATTGGGAATATCTTTAAGTAACAAAGAAACTTCGGACTGAATATCCCTGGCGGTGACCAGGTCAAGCACATCATCATACCTTTTGAGAATACGGTCAAATTGGGATTTATCTTTTTTGTTAACCTTGCCCTTAATAACGGTTAAATCACCGATTTTTATAGTTTTGACCCCCTGAAAAGTACTGAGTAGAGAAACTAGTTCTTCGTAATCATCAAAAACTCTTTTTTCATCCACAATGATATCAAAGTCTTTTTCCTTACCATCCTTCAGCCAGAGATGCATGGTGGTGGCTCCCACGGAATCAGCAAGGAGTACCAACTGACCTTGAGGCAAGATGGAGTTACTGGCTACCGCAGGGTTTCCGATGGCCACACGTTCAATCATATCAATTTCCAGAACCTTCACTTCACCGAGAAACATGGTTATAGATTCGCGAGCGATGCATTCAAGTGGAATGCTGAGGAAAAGGAAAAAAGTGCAAAAAAGCAGAAGTAGAGATATGGGTTGCTTTTTCAGTGATGGTTTATGTGTAGCAGATAATATCATTGTTTCTGTCCGTATAAAAAAAGTTTAGCATACTAACGTTGTTTTACAGATTCACTACTTTGTAGCCTGAATTTTTTTGGTAGCAATCTGCACTTTAAAAGTTTTAGCAGACCCGTCACTGCTCCCGCCGATAATGTATTCAACTTCATAGGGAATGAACGGAGTCATGCTTTTTGCCCCCTTCGCTCCTTTACGGATACTCTCTGCAAAGGCAGGATCATGCTTGCCGCTTACTCCTTTGAGAATGCTGCCACCTTTCTGTATTGCTTTGGCAAGTGCATCCTGGGTGAAGACATCCTGTGCCGTAAGGAGAGAACCGTCTTTATTGCGTAGCGTACCATCCTTATCCACATAGACACCTCTAAGAATGGTACCGTCTTTTGTTCGCACCTTCCCGTCGTTTCCGACAGTTACAAGATCTTGCGCTGTGAACACTTTCCCGTTTTTATCCGTTACAGTGCCATCACTATTTGTTGTGAATCCCTCAGAACTCATCAAAGCTTGTGCGGCTTTCTGCTGCGCCTTTGCGATCTGACTCGCATTGATAATATCAGCAGCTGTCAGCAGCTTGCCGTCTTTATTCCTTAGTTTCCCATCTTTATCCAGATATACACCGTGTAAAATAGTACCGTCCCTGGTGCGAACCGTTCCGTCTTTATCAACGCTTACAAGATCTTTTGCCGTATAGACCTTGCCATTGGCATCGGTTACTGTGCCGTCTTTATTTTCTTTAAAACCTTCCGTTGCAGCAAGGATGTCGGCAGCACTCATCTCTTTGCCATCTGCATTGTAGAGCTTACCGTCTGTTCCTACATGTATGCCTTTTAGGATCTTTCCATCTTGGCTGCGAACAATCCCATCGGGCCCGACTGTAACAAGGTCTCTTGCCTGAACCAGTTTTCCGTTGGCAGTTCGCAAATTACCATCTTTGTCAATTCTCATGGTGGAAAGTTCGGTTCCTTTCAAACGAACTCTTCCATCTTCCCCTATGGTGAGCTGATCAGCTGTCACGACCTGGCCATCTATGGTCCGAACCTGACCATCTTTACCCACGGTAAGTCCTGAAAGAATATGTCCATCGGGAGTGATGACATTCCCGTTTTTATCCACCAAAAAACCGCCTTTGGTTGTTGTGTATCCGTTACTGTTAATGACGTTCCCATTTTTATCCACAAGAGTCCCATTTTTACCTGGGGTCAGGCTTGCAGTATCAATCAATTTTCCATTCTTTGTTCGGATATTTCCATCGCTGTCAACCATCAGATTTCTTCCGGAGAGAACAGTGCCGTTTGTTGTGACCAGCAGTCCATTTTTATTTAAATGGACATTGGGATCTTTGATAATCACACCGTCTCGTGTAACAAGTTGCCCGTTTATATTGCGATGAATCCCATCAATGTTTCTGTTGTGTTGTTTATTGATGGCAGATTCGAGCATTTCACCGGAGTGTGCAAGCAGGTCGGTAAGTGTGACCTGACTAAACAGTATTCCACCAGTATCACTGCTGTTACGGAGAATGGAAATAAGTTCTCCACGGGACTCGGCAATTGCAACAAGGGCCGCTTCCTTGGGGGTCACTTCCAGGGTTAGCGTATTATAAGCCCGCCGCCGATCATCCGCACTAAGATGCTTAAATTCATCCTCATTGGGACGTGCAGAGTGTTTATCCGTGGCGAGGACGAGTACATCCTCAAGCACTGGGATAATCGCTTCTCCTGAGCTTGTAGAACTGTTGCGAGAGGATTTACCAAGAGACATTCGTGTGAAAAGATCGATGGCATTCCCTGGTCTGATCATGCCGGAAATTGAATTTATTTCATCAACCTGAATGGTAATAGCCCGGTGTCCACTTTGGATGGTTCCTGAAAAATCCTTTGGAATTTTCAAATCGATATAGTCCTGGGCCAGCATTTTTCCCTGCTGCAAGGGTTTTATAAGGATAGCCCCCTGGATGGACTCGAATTGATTGGGAGTAAAAATATCGCTATTAACATAGGCCTTAGGAACATGTCGAACGGACATTGTTGAACTGTTGATCACACTCCCAGTGGGAAGATCCCTGCTGGCGACAACCACCTGAACCATCTCTTTCTGGGGAGGGGTCAACCGTTTTGTCAGCCTACGCTCAAGAACATTGAGATAGATCATTGTTCCCAATCCAGCCAGCATTGCAAAAACCACTGCGGCCGTAAAGAGTTTCCATGTTTTAGTTTTTATTTTGTTCTGTTCCGTATTTACCATGGTCAGGAGTCATTTTTTTTAGAGTGAAGTTTAAAAATAGTTTTTAATTATGATGCATATATCTGGCAAAATTACAAATATTAGTTACCGTTTCGCAAAAATAATCTTCTGGCATAAATCCATTACAACTCAAAAAAGAGACTTTACCAGGGAAGCAAATTGCTTTATTGAGTCCGTGGAAGGCATCTTTCCATGCAAGATGTCAGGAAGGATCATATGTGAAACGAGTGCCCTAATCTCTCCTAGGATATTGAGTACTTCTTTTACTTTATCAGCGTCCTCTTTTACCGTATCATCAAATTGTTTACTTGGCGGATCAGAAATCGACACACCGAATGCATAACTTTTGTACTTATCCTGCATGGTGTGACTCATAATATTATACAGACTATCCTGGGATGATGAAATCAGGAGCATGGTTACCAATGCTGTACAAATCACCAGGTATTCAACTGCAGACTGGCCCTCTTCATTGTGAAAAACATCGGCTGGTAGCATGTTTATAAGTGTTTTCATGGAACTCATATTCCTTCAATAATATTCATGACGATCTGAGTTGAACCCTGAATACTGTTAATAACCAGATGGGTCTCTTCTTTTTGCTTTCTAAACACCAGAATAAATGCCTCTTCACTACTCGTGTCCATTATTGCTGCCCAGCCTCTTTCAAGATAATAGTTCCGATAAAAGCTGCTGTTGCTGGTAGCAGAATATCTATTAACGAGCATCAGGGTACGTCCTTTTTTCCCGGGATCAAAGCTCGTAACATCATTGATAATTTCACTGCCACTCATTCGAGGTACCACCTTGCCATTTTTCAGAGTATTCTTCATTGCCTTCAAGTCAGCAATGGCCAGGTACCCTCGAATACTAAACGCACCATCCTGCTGGACCTGAACAGTGTAGAGGTAAGAGCCGTCCAGTCTTGAGATAATATGCCAGGGAGCAACCTGAGCCGTCCTGTACCCCGGGGTTTCTGAGGTACTATCGTTCCACTGTTTTTGATAGAACTCCAGAAGTTCATCTACTTTCTTGTAGGCTTCAAAATGCTGCACCCGTGATGGAATCCCGTTGATGATCATTTTGTCACTTACAGGAACCACGCGCAGCCAACTTGGAACGGGAAATTCTTCAGGTGCTGCCTGGGCTGCGTTACTGATTGCAAAGAGAATCGAAAACAATAGAGGCACCTGTAATCTCCAGAAATTACTTCTCTTGCTGAGACTACTATTCATAATAGTACACCCCTAACTTATCCCGTAATTCCTTACCGTTACCTTCCAGGTGTTCGTAGGGGATCAGATCATCTTCCACATAGCCAAAATCAGGAAGGGAAGGAACTTTTATTTCAAGCCCAGGAACACGGGACGCCAAGTCGTTTAATCCGCTGACAACACCATTAATGGTATCTGAAACAGGTTTGAGGACTGCGGTAACAACCAGCCCACGACTTTCAGCAGTAGCATTTTCAGAACTTCCTGCGTTCCAGCCATTGGTGAGCACAGCAGCTTGGGCATGCATTTCAAGAGGAGTAATGCTGTCGCTAGGCTTAACTTCAGCCAGAGAATACTGCGGCAGAATGTTGTCGAGGGAACGGAGTTTAATATCCACGTTGGACGTGAAATAACCCTTTGTGTACAGTGCATCAAACTTTGCATCGACATGTACAAGTTTCATGAGGTCACCAAATATTTTAAAAACAAAGCTTATAGCTTCAAGGACAAAGTCTAAAACCCCCCTTAGGCCATCGGGAGTTTTCTCTTCTGTGATTGCCCCGCTGAGAATATTGCTTGAAGTAAAGAGAGAATCCCCCCTATGGTCTACCCACAGAGGATTTAACTCAAAACGTGCCTGTGATGTGCCGTACGTGGCAGAGGTCGGGTCACTGAAATAATATTTCAGCCCCCTATTCCGAGTATCCAGGTATTGTCGTTTCCCTGCACTTTGGTTGCTTTTGATATCATTTTTGATGTATTCATTGGGGCCGTCCCATACCGTATACTCCCACGCTTCAAAACGCGCCTGATTAATGGCGGCATGTTTGATGTCTATATATTTTCCCAGTATCGGAATAGTGAGAAAAAGAGGAACGAGGAGAAAGACCGAAGCGATAATAAATTCTGTCGCTGCCTGGCCTCGCTGGCTCCTTATAGTTCTGTTTTGGTATAGGGACATTATCAAAAAAGATTCAGTATCTTCTCCAGTTCTTTTTTGAGTGCTTCCAGTCCTGGAACTTTTTCAGCATCATGGTTGGCAAGCCATATTTTTTTATGTTGTATAGCCATGGCAAGGAAACGATCCAGATCACTTGTTTTGGCAAGCCTTGCTTGCCAGAATGGACTGAACACATTCGCTTTTTCAGTTTTTTTATCGTGGCGTAAAAAATAATTCAAGTCAGTAGGACGGTCAAAATAGAGCTCTGATTTGGCTATGGCTCCGATGCGATCAATATCGGAGTTCTCTGTAAGAAGGTTAAGGTTACCACTGAATTTAGGGCCTGTTTTGTTAATGTCCTTATATGTCCTGACCACTCCCACAAGAAAAAAAGGTGCGGCAAAAGGCATGGTGTATTTAGATTTTTTTTGATCCATTTTCGCCATATCCCTATATGGCTTAAGGCCAGAATAGGGGCTGCCTTCTATGACATTTTCTTCAAGCTCAACGGCCGCACCTTCCCAAGAAAGCCAACGACCGTACGGGTATCCTGCCTCTCCATATATTTTGGGTTGCCCGTAGTAGCCAAGGGTGGGGGGCATATCAAGAACGGTGAGTACATTGCCAAGCCCCAGTGCCTCATCTTTGGGACTGCTGGCAGCCTGATAGCCACCGCCTCCGGTAGGGATGGCCAGTTCAATAGGATAGCCTATGATGGTCAGTTTGGCTTCAATAACAGAAGTATCCAGCCCGGACCAGCCGTAGTTATCACCTTTATAGCGTAATTCGGAACCTCCTTTACTATCCAGACCGGTGAAAAACCCTAAATGTCCAAAATGGATGGGCCCAACATGGATATCCTTATCAAATCCAATGCCGAACTTCCAGTCACGATTACTGAATTTATAGTTCATATTGAAGATATCTTTATCCCAAATCGGAGGGCCGCCACTACTGAATGGGTCACGCGCTTCCCTGATAGTGGCTGCCATTCGCTTCATCCCCGGATTTTTACCTTGTCCTCCGGTCTCCTTTTTCTGCTCCTCTTTCTCCTCGTCCGCTTCATATGCCTCTTCGTCGGAAAGTTGTTTTTGGTGACGTGCCAGTGTTGCCTGGTCTTTCTTTAGCTTTACCCTATGTGTTTCTCGGGTTTGCTCTGCTTCTTTCAAAGCATCTTCGTCCTCTTTCAGAGTGAGCTTGTCTTCTGTCAATCGCTGTTCACAGTTATTATAATTATCTAAGTTTTCCTTGGTCTCATTCCCCTGCCATTTCTGCTTGAGTACAGCGCATTTTTTCTTTTCAGTCTCAACTTTTTCTTGGTCTGTCTTCACTTTTTTAAGGGCAACATTATATTTCCCCTCATCTTTTCCTAAAACTTTCTGATCTTTTGCAATCCTTTCTCTATCTTGTTTTATCAGCCTTTCATATTTGGATAACAACTCCTGATCTTCTTTTTCTTTCTCTTTATCCTCTTCTGATTTCTTTTTTTTCTTCTGTTTTGATGGCGTGTATCTTTTTGTATAACCCTGCCAATAAGAGGGGATGTGCCCGACGAGCGCAAGAACTCCAAGGTCGGAAAGATGCGCGCCGGGTTTATCGGGATCAAAGAGATTGATCATATTGAAAGAAGTGGTACCGGGGACATTGTCCTCAATACTCTGGAAAATATTCGTGGTTACCAGAACAATGGTTGCCCCATGATAAGCAGTCTGGCTGATACTATAAACAGTGTTGATCATGGAGAGACCGCGAATGACCGGAGAGGCAATTAGAGCCATGGCCTGTTCAGCCTCCTCCCCTACCTCCGTGATAGTTGTACCGATATTTTCCATGATTTCAACTATGACAGTGATAATTCCTTCTATTACATCTCCAGGACCAATTATTAAAAATAACCAGCTTGTGGCAACTTCCAGGATACCAGCATAGACGTCTATATATTCCCCCGTGGTTTTAAGTTCATCGACAAAGGAGAGCATACCGACCATCTGCCCCACAGCCACTTCATTGGCGACCATGGCACGGTTGGTATATGCAGCAAAGTTGAGAGAGCGTGCTTCTAGAGTAGAAGCACCAAAGGCAGCGGCATCAGCAGCGTTTTGAAGCTGCATCTTTTCACTGGTAAGGCGTCCGGACTGATAGAGAAAAATGGTACTGACAAGGACAATACCAATCAAGGCAATTACAAACACAGATGCTTGCCCTGACTGGTTAACAGATTTCATTATCTTCGATCGTACCTGAGGTTAGTAGTAATGAATGGCAGGTACGTCCCTATCTGCCGAGGAATGCGGAATAATTATTATTTTTTCTGACGATCAACATAATCCTTCAGGTTTACATCTGCCCCTCCTTCTGTCTGAGCAGCATCGGCACTTTTTCCGGCATCTTTGGTTGATGCGTCGGCTTTTGTTGCGTCACCAGCCAGGGATTCACTCATGGCAGCTGTCTGGTTGCGAACTGTCTTGCCAAAATATGAAAAAGCGGCAATACCAGCCAAAGCGATGACAGCGACGATAATGATGTACTCTGTCATTCCCTGTCCAGATTGGTTTTTGAGTAGTTTCATGGGATATTCCTCCTGCTGGAATAAAAAAGGATCGAAATTAAAATAAGGGTTTATCTTCGTTTTGTCCTGCTACACAACTCTATCACATGAAAATATCAAAGCCAAAAAGAAAATGAAAATGAAAATGAAAACTTTTCTTTACCTTTCAAGGGCGTCCTTAACAGCGTTCCCAAGCTGATCAATTGAATATGGTTTTTTAATAAATCCGCTGGCACCAAGTTTCAACGTACTCTTGACATCGTCACTCTCAGAGTAGCCACTGGTAACAATCGCCTTCTGCTCTGGATACATGTCCAAGATCTGCTCATACGTTTTACGTCCTGTGATTCCCGGGGTCATCAGCATATCAATAACGAGTAGATCCACTGGTTTGTCTTTTACAAACATAATAGCCTCCTCACCGGAGGCTACTGCACTAACCTCGTATCCCAATTCCAGAAGTATTCGACTAGCTATTTTTCGCAGTAACAGCTCATCGTCCACCACTAAAATGTGCTCGCCTTTCGTTGTTTTCACACTCTCTGCCTGGTGATTTTCATCACAACTCACACTTTCTGTGCTGACCGGGAAAAAGAGGATAAAACGTGTTCCACTGTCACTGCTTTCCACACGTATCTGTCCACTGTGGTCTTCCACAGTATTCCAGACAACAGTAAGACCTAGACCAGTACCGCTTCTACCCATTATTTTTTTACTGTAAAATGGTTCAAAGATATGCTTAATATCATCATCACTAATTCCGGGACCATTATCCTGCACGACCAAGACAACATAGTGACCTTCGGCAAGATTATCCGCCTCACGTTCAAGAATCAGATTGGAAGTTAAAACCTGTACCTGCCCTTTCCCCTTAATGGCCTCCATAGCATTAGTGATCAGATTCATTACTGCTTTTTTAATGTGTATGGGAGAACAGGAAATAACAGAATCAGTTGCTTCAAAGCATTCTGTGCAAGTCACATCAGAGTGTAATGTCAGCAATTTTTTATATTCAGGAGATTCAAAATATTCCTGAACCAATACATGCATATCATGCGGTTCCCGTATACTGGCAACTCCCCTGGCAACTGTCAGAAGATCAGCAACCACTGTTGCCGCCCTTTCACCGGATTCTTTAATTTCTTCTATGGGTTTTCTAAACTTACTGGACTTAGGCAACTGCATGAGAAGCAGTTCAGGATAACTTACAATTCCCGAAAGGATATTATTGAGATCATGTGCGACTCCGCCTGCCATCACCCCAATTGCTTCCATTTTTTGGGCCCGGGCTAATTGCTCCTGGGTATTTTTCAGTTCTGTAATATCAAAATACGTCAGCATTCGCCAGCCATCAGGCAACACCACACACTGATACTGGAGAACGCTTCCATCTCTGCGTTCAAGTGAAACGGGAGCGATAGTCCCTCTACGAACAGCCGCTTCACGAGCATCCATATACTGCTCAAAATCATCAGCCGCGACGACATACAGTTCATTATGTCGATTAAATTCCATTAACTCCCGAAAACTGGGATGCTCAACAATAAAGGTCTCGGGAATCTTCCAGATATCACGAAAAGCCTGATTAGCAACTCTTACTCGTAGATGATCATCCATAAAAAGCACACCATAGTCGATGGCATCCATGATCGCGCTGAGCTCATCAAGAGTTTTTTGAAGGATTTTTTCTGCGGCCTTCTTTTCATTGATATCGCGCCAAACGGCATGGATTACAGTGTTGTCCTCAATAGAGATGCGAGTAAGCACTACTTCAAACCAGGTTTCACTTCCATCTTTACACTGATGTACCCACTCAAAACGATTGGTGCCGTTTTGCAGGGCGAGAGCCATCACACTATCAGCTTTTTCTTTAGAATTTTGCCCGTCCGGTTGCCGATCAGGTGAAATATCGGATGGGTGAGCAGCAATTAATTCGCTTTTACTATCAAATTGAAGCATCTGATACGCGGCCCTGTTGCAATCGATAAACTGCCCATCCTGAATCAGCAGGATGCCATCATTACTCTCATAAAAAAGTGTTTCAAAAACCTTATTGTGCTCCTCGATTTCCTGTGTCTTTTCAGCAATATTCTTATCAAGATTACGAATATTATCCTCAATGGTATCAACCATTGCATTAAACTCATTGGACAACACGCCAAACTCATCATTACGCTGTAGATGAGATCTTACAGAGTAATCACCTTTCGTTACCTGACTGGCCAGGACAGAAAGAGTGGAAACAGGTCTCAGCAAATATTTAAAGAACAAAAAACTCACAAAGAAAGCGAGGAGAAGGATACTGAAACCCAAAACCCATATCTCATATCTTAACTCTTTGGATGTCTCCTGAAAGTCACTTGTATATGTGGAGGCAACAATATACCACTGAAACCCAGGAACATAATTAACCCAGAATACTTTATCGTAAACGTAGTTCCCTTTATCGTCAGGCCTGTCCCATTTGCCATACATTGGCTGGCCTGTGTGGCCAGCATTTTTTGTATCATCAAAAATAAAATTGCCAGTAACTGGATTTTTCATTCCTCCAGTATGTTTTCCCTGCATATACTCGTTCGGATGAATAATCATCGTTGACTCGTTATCAACAATGAACA
Source organism: Desulfocapsa sp. (assembly GCA_022712895.1). Taxonomy (GTDB): domain Bacteria; phylum Desulfobacterota; class Desulfobulbia; order Desulfobulbales; family Desulfocapsaceae; genus Desulfocapsa. The sequence continues at coordinate 16,529 of JAFLJS010000018.1, read as the reverse complement.
GGTAACCACTTTTACCTATCTTTGTCTGCTTCATGATTAGACGAAGCTCTTCTATAAGTTCTGCCTTTCGTTTAGCGACCTCTTTTTTGATATCGTCAATATAAGTCCCGGTACTAATTACCATCTGCCAATTCGGGAAATCTTTTGAGAAAGTTAATTTTTCAAACGTTTCATCCTTATTGATATCCTTCTTCCACCAGTATTGTGTATACCCTTCCCCATGCTCTCTAGCGACCGTAACCATTGGTGGCACAATCAGTGCCCCATGAGAATCACGCACTAGACTGAAATCAAACCCTTTTTCAAGATGAGGATGGGCCACCACTTTATGATCGTAGCCGTAAATGAAAAAATAGTTATCCACATCGTAACGAATCTTATTGGCGAGGTAGATAATGTCCTCTTTGAGTCCTTCCTGTAAATCATTCACTGAGGCAGTAGTACCGATTATCCAGTCAAATGGTTCAAAAGCAAACACAAAAGCAACTTTATCCTCAATTTCTTTTGTTTTTGCATGTTTCCACTTGTAATGCAGTGTACCGGAGCCATTCCCCTTACATAGATTATGAAACTCCCGGATAAAAAAAACGCCCTGTGAATCTTGCAGGTGGCCAAAATCCCTCCCTTTAAAATCTGGATATATGGGGTGTTCAACCACCGTCGTTCCCGAATGAATAAAAAAATATCCTGAGCCATTATCGTATCGAACGATATCCATATAACTGATGATGGCTTGCTTGAGTTCCTCAGGACTCATCCTGTCTTTATTCTTGTTGTAAAAGAGTGAGAGTTCATTTTTAAGATCATTTCCTCTTTTCTCAAGTATCGCACCAATATTTCCCAACTGTGACTGCTCATATTTGGTCTGCACAATCGACCAGAAGGAATCTGTCAGACTTTTCAGTTCTGTTTTATGATGCTGCAATGCATTTTTCTGAAAAACGACAAGATCCGCCTGCATATTTTTTGTGACAAGTGTGACTTTATCAAGAACCTCTTTTCCGGTTTTTTCTTCAAGGGATTGTGTGCTTCTTTCTACATTTGGGAGGACGACGAGCAATAGGGCAAGGGTGTAAGCAAGAATAATGACGCTCACTGCCAGCATTGATTTATAAAATATCTTTACTTGGATCACAAACCCCTTACTCCTGCCCCGGAAACTGGGGAGAATACCAATCATTTCAGATTGCCTACCGAATGTCGGCTTCTAGTTTCACTCGGTGAACCTTCTTAGACAGGATATCATTTAAATGGAGTTTGTATAAACAATTTTTCCTAAATCATGCATCTTCGCATGAGATTTTCTCCAAAGCCTTGCCCAGCACCCCGGATAATGCATCACGGCAAGACTGCTTTTCTGCCAATGTATTCTTCTGTAAAATCGTAAAAAACCGGGTGCAGACATCAAGATCCCCCTTTCCCCAACTAGCAGTAAAAGCTTTCTTTTTACTGGAGCTCAAAGCACTTGCATAGTCCCTGCGACCATGCGACCAGTTTATTATATGGCGGTAGAATAATAACTGCCGATCAAGAAGAACAAACAGTAACTGCATGTTTTTTACCGGCCCCACCTGCAGCTGTTCGTTTTGCAAACGCATGCCAAGCAAACGTTTATCAGAGAGAAATTCTTTTCCTTTCAAGGCTGTTCCAGCCGCTCCTACAAGTCCACCAATTGCAGAGAAGATACCAAAAGAAAGCCCGGCAGCAGCAATATCAACACTTGCACCCACAGCCGCACCACCAAGAGCACCAGCCAAAATCAGCTGTGATGAATTCAGCCCCAGAAATTCCCAGGTTTTATCAGAGAAGAGATCTTCCTGCAAAATTGACTGCGCTGGTAACTCCACATTAAAGATATTATGCTTGTAAAGAGAACGGATCTGCGCCTGGCATTTGCGTTCAAGCTTTCTCAAATACTCTTCATACTCGTTATGCAATCGTACCTTAGCAGCTACCTCATCTGTTTCCGGACTCACACTGACACTTCGGCTATAGCCAAGGCCTATCTCCAAAAATGATGTCACAAATTCGGCTACCTGCTTATTCCTGCTACGCCAGTCTTCCTTAAAGGCTGTAACCACTTTATCAAGCACAGGCTGCAAATCCTGATCAATGGCTTTCAGACTTTCAAGCAGAGCAATACGTTCCCCATACGTTGCCTTGCAAGAATTAAAAAGACGAATGGAGTTGAAATGTTTACGGAATTCCTGCTGCCATTTGGAAAGCCAGGCCATCTCATCGTCTTTGCAATTGATTATGGCCATTCGCGGACAACCTGTCAGGCGCAGGATTTCCATTTCCGCCTTATCCATATTACGCAAAGGCCTTGAGCCATCAACCACAAAGATAATTCCGGCCCCTCGTAAAAGAGGCTGTAGAAGACTACAGTCATCATGAAAATCCGGCTTATCACGATGCGCATCAATAAAAGCCTGAATCAGCATTTCATCGCCCCCCTTATAGCTTTGCATCCATTGCAGGGTTTTTTGCGGATTTTGAAAACCGGGAGTATCCACGAAACGGATAATCTCTCGCCCGTCAATGCTCACCGGAAAAATCTGGCACTCTTTTGTTTCTCCGGGTATGGGACTGATGCGTACAGAATCATCTTCTGCGAGGGTGGACAGAACCGACGATTTCCCTTCATTGGGATGCCCGACCACTGCAAATTCAGGAACAGCTGGCATCATGAGTCCTCCACAAGTACAGCAAGTTGCAAACATGGATCAGCAAGCAACACTATCTTCTGCTGCCAGATTTGCAGATCCTGTTTACTGACAGCAGTGAACAGTGTTTCCGGCGTTGGCTTGCCGATTAAGGCCACAATAATATGGGTCTGCTCTTCGCAGTTTCCCCGCAATTGCTTAAGAAAACTTATCAGCTCTAGAATTGGAGGTTGCCAGGCTTCCTGTAGAAGCAGGAGAGGGACTGAAGAACCCTGCTGATTCTCATATTGCCCATGGATACGTACAGTTTCTCGAACAGTGTAACCAAAACGCTGTTCACAGTACTTGGACAGTTCCTTCTGGCTACAATCATCAAAGAGTTCATCAGGGACAAGGGCCACTAGACTACCATTAACGGCTGTCTCAGTGACACGGGCAACGAACTCCTCTTCCCGCTGGATAGCATTGGCTTTCATTACTGCATTCACATCCTCAACCTGCTCCTCCCCGACCACTTGTATTACTTGTGTTTTCAAACGAGGGGTCAGCAAACGATGCTGCAACTGATTATGTTCAGCACGAGAGAATGAAATAGCAGCAAGACTTCTTTTTCTGGCCATACTGCCAAAGACAAAGAGGAGAATGCGAGGGAGCAGGCAGTAACAGCAGATAGCCAGACAGAGAAAAGGCCACCAGGAGACAAGGTCAGCACTTGTAAGATGGTAAAAACCATCTTTTAATACCATTCTGCTGCCTTCAATCTGCTCAAAGCTGGGATACGCCCCCTCTAAAAGCCAGGACCAGGGCAGAGCAATTATTTGCACCCACCTGGCAACGAATTCTGAAGAGAGCTGAATGGTGGATTGCCAGCCAAAAGCAAGGTCAGAACTTGCCACTTTCACCAGGAGTGCACCAAGTGCTCCGAAATTAAAGGCAATACCAAAAAGCTGAAAAAGGAGAAATAGTGGCCAGAAAAACAACGAGCCATAGCCTTTACCTCTCATTTGCACTGCTGCAAGGGACGCTGCAAACTGCTGTTTGCGCTGGCTACCCAGCTGATCGAATCCACTTTTCCGAATTCTGAATAAAAAACGGTTTAATCCGTTATTAACCAGGGAAAGAAGAAGAGAATCGCGTAAATCAAGGCCCCGTATTTTCCGCAGCAACCATGCCACAGGCAGCACGAATAAGAGTAAGAGCTGAAAACCCACAAAAACCAGAAGAAAGAGCGACACATTCACCGGTTGCTCGCCGGAATAGCTTAGATATGAATAGCAGATCCCACCGCCGGCAGCAAATGCCAGAAAAGACAACAGTGCCCAGAACAATCCATACAATTCATACCACATACGCCCTGGCAGTAATGCCTGCCCGCCCTGTTCTTCATTTTCACAACTACGACGTTCTTGCAGCCAACGATATATCAACCATTCCCGATCAGGATTACTGTCACCATCCTCTCCGCCAATGGTACTGAGATACATATCTCTATCCCGTTTACGAAGAGATGCCTCTCCATGCTCTTCTACAAGCTGCTTATCACCTTCAAAAAAATATTCAAGGTCAAGAAAATCGGGAATCCGCCAGGTTTGTTTCATGTTACTTTGTCGATAGTATTATTTGATGGCGTCGTATTTATACCCATAGTTAGGGTAAAAACTCTCCATCTAAAATCATTGTTTTTCTAAATAGTTGTTCCGTAAAACAGCACAATAATCATTAAACGGTTTACCGCAAAGCAGGTGAGAACGGTTAGCTTAGATCCCTTTTGCATACTGAGTATTCGTTGTAGGTTGTAAACGCTGTTTAATTTCATGAGCTGCTGCACCATTGCCGCCCAATAATTCTTCAAAAAGACTCACCAGCTCAAAGCGATCCATTTCATTGTTTGTTTTAGGTATAACATCCCGTAGATCAATAAGGAAAACAGAAAAGGCCCCTTGCATATCAGTGACAATATCCGTATTTAAATAATTAGATTCATTATAAAGACAGTGATAATTGCCCTTTGTCTTAGACAGAAAGAGCGTCTCTTCTTTCAAATTTGTAATGGAAGAAGTTCTTTCACACTGCTGGATACAGGTCGCATCAATCTCATTCTTTTTACATCCTGTAACCTGATGAAACAGGCATTGCCTACTGGTGAGCAATGGAATTGGATGATAGATACTGTAATAGAGATCAAAATCATCTGGTTTTTTAATTCTCTTTATCTGATTTTTGTTGAGCTCATTGGAAAGAAAAGCACCGGAACAGTTACATTGTTCCTTCAGGCAGAGCAAACTAAAAGAATTAACGCTGTTCAGGTACGGGCCAGCTATCCAGGAGATTCCCAGTTGAGAAGCGGTGTATGCTATTCCGCTATTGTTTGTAACAATTTTCCGGGGTCGGAGTTGTTGTAGGAAATCCACTGCCGCGCGGTAATCGTCTCCAATTATAATGGAGGGAAACCACGGGATCAACTTCCTGTTTTTCGCAAAAAGAGCCACATACGTAGCACCCGTATCTGCAAGACTATCAGGAAGCTGAAAATAGATTTCTGCAGAAGTAGTACTACAAAGATACAATTGATCCTTTGCAGAGATAAGGAGTGACAGTGCAGGCGTACTGTCTACCCGTTTCTGTTCACACAAGAGCGGCACATCGACCGGAGCAATTACATCTTTTGAGCCATTAAGAATGAAGCATATTTCCTTTTTTAATAACGTAATCTCTCTAAATGACAGAAACAGATCCCCCGCTAGATCATCCACTGTCAGAGTTTCAACAAAATATTCTGTATCGTTGATACCTTGAAGTCGTACTGACAACATTTTAGCACTGAGACATTCCGCATTGCTCTTTTTGTCAGCAGAAGCCCTGTGCATGGTTGCAAGATCAGTATCCGAATGCACAATAAACGTACCTTCTGGAGTTTGCACAGAGAGAGATAAAGGTGTATCGAGCTTTCCGGAAACAGTAATTTGCAAAGGTACTCTTTTGATGTTTAGCTTCCCTATCTCTTCTTGCACCGCATTTATTATTACTGTCTTTTCATCATAAAGCTCTCTTTTCGCTCTCTCAATATTTGCCTCCGTGAGGCCACCATACGAATGGGAGCGATAGATTGCAGAGTAATCCCGTGGAGTATCAATAAACATATTTTTGCTGATAACTCCCTGCAAGAAAGAGTTTGTAAAATCCCGGTTAAACACCCTGCGTAAATCACCGTCTTCTATCTGCAGTGCCTCTTGTTGATACAGGCGCTCTAGTTGTTTGCGAAAAACATTTACCACCGTATAGACGTAGTGAAATTTTTTGATTCGCCCTTCAATCTTTACGGAATCGACTCCGGTTGCAGCCAGCTCACCAAGATCAGCATATGCTGAATTATCTTTTAGATTAAGAGGGAAATTATTCCCGGCAACAGTCTTCACATATTGATTCCTGCAAGGTTGACTACACCTGCCGCGATTGCCCGAATTACCTCCATGTACCGAACTCAAATAGCAGAGCCCTGAGAAAGAGAGGCAATTAGAACCATGCACAAACACTTCTGTGAGCAGATTATTCTCATGGGCAACTGTTGTTAACTCCTTTATCTCAGGAAGACTTAACTCCCTGGAAAGATTTACCCGGGTGGCAGTCAATTTACTTAAGAACTGTATCTGCCCCTCATTATGTGTTGTCAGTTGTGTGGAAGCGTGAATTGGAAGGCTGGTATAATAGGTGGCAAGCAGGTGCAGCAGCCCTAAATCCTGTACAATAACCCCATCAATATTCGTATTAACCAACCTGTTGAGCAAGGTAATCAGGGCAGGGATTTCACTCTCAACGATAATAACATTGAGGGTTATAAAAACTTCACAATTGTTCTTATGTGCAAGCCTGACAATTCCGGGCAAATCTTCAACAGCTATATTTTCCGCGCGATTCCGTGCATTAAACCTGTTCAAACCACAATATACGGCATCTGCCCCGGCTATAATTGCGGCTTTTATCGAATCAAGATCCCCGCCGGGGGCCAACAATTCGATTTTTTTCTGAGTGCTCTTCATATCAAGCGCAATGGTTTCCAAAAAATCTAATCTCCTCAATGGATTCGTATTGTGTTTCCTTTCATACATGGTATCTTTCCGCTCCCCGAAATGATTTTATAAGGGATCGTTCAATGATAACTTAGTATTCTGAGGTGCAATATAAACATTTAGAGAAACGCTAAGCAATTATTTAATCCTCAACGTAGCCCTGCTACACCTGCGGTTAAATAATCACAGATCGCTTTTTTAAACATTCATCTCACACCTCATAATTACGAAATTATTATTGAAAGAACCCTAAACCGAGTCGCACGATGCAAGCAAACAAGCACTGGAAGTCGAACTTCCTCCTTCTCATAACTGCCCTGATCTGGGGATTTTCCTTCGTTGCCCAACGTATGGGTATGGAGTACATGCAGCCCTTCACCTTCAATGGGGTGCGATTTACAGTGGGAGCGCTCTCCCTGCTGCCAGTCGTTTTACTTTTACGAGCCAGACAGGAAAAATCAACCCGGGCACCTGTTTTTTGTAAAGCTGGATTTTGGGGTGGCTTTTTTCTGGGAACCGCACTTTTTCTCGGTGCCTCCTTGCAACAAGTTGGACTACTCTACACCACTGCCGGCAAAGCTGGATTTATCACCGGCCTGTACGTCATTATTGTCCCTCTGCTTGGTCTTTTTTGGAAACAGCGAACAAACTGGAGTATCTGGGTCGGTGCATTGCTTGCCGCCATGGGTATGTTCCTATTAAGTGTGACAGAAGATTTCAGTATCTCTAAAGGCGACCTGCTGGTTTTATGCAGTGCTTTATTCTGGGCCACTCATGTACAGCTTATCGCACGTTTCAGCAAACGATACGATGTTTTACTACTCTCTCTTTACCAGTTTTTCTTCTGTGCACTGTTTAGTTTTGCAGTTGCAATTAACTGGGAAACCATCGTCTTCGAGAATATCCTGGCAGCCAAAATTCCAATTTTTGTAACAGGTGTTCTCTCGGTAGGAGTTGCCTACACCCTGCAAACAGTGGCACAAAAAGATGCTCACCCGGCTCACGCCGCCATTCTTCTAAGCCTTGAATCTGTTTTTGCCGTACTTGGTGGCTGGCTCTTTTTAAATGAAATCCTTTCTCTACGGGCTTTTGCAGGATGTTTATTTATGCTGACAGGCATGCTTATCTCACAACTTTTTGCCGCAAAACGAAACCATGCCTTGCTCTGATGCCCTTTGTCGTGGATTTTGCAGACATTGCGGAAGCGTGCATTCGCTTGCGGTAGACCCCGCCATCGCAGAGGCCCAAAAGTTAATGCAACTACTGGACGCACATAAACAGATCGATTTTGACGGCCAGACAATAAATCCTGAGAAAATCTGTACGGATTTCCTCTACGGAGAAGCCCGAGGCAAAATGTTTGGTGTGCTTGTTTGTGAAAAAACAGACGGTGAACAGCTGACAATAAAAGCCTTTTCCGGGCAGTACAACGGTTTATGGGACGTTGTAGGCTGGGTACCACCACTTTTTGACGTCCATGATTTCTGGCAACTGCTCAATCCAATCGAAAAAAAGATCAAAGAACTGGGTAGAAGACTGGAAAACATGGCGGATGGATCTACGGAACAGGGAAGAGTAAAGCAATTACGAAAAGAGCTATCACAAACACTGATGAAAAAAATCCACGAACTCTACCGCCTCCACAACTTTAAAAAGCAACAATGCTCACTTACAGATCTGTTTCCACAAAAGCAGGGAATCCCCACAGGAACAGGGGATTGTTGTGCCCCTAAGCTCTTAAATTATGCAGCCCGGAACCAGCTCAAACCCATCGGCCTTGCAGAATTCTACTGGGGGAAATCGAACAGATCGGCAACACGCTCACAAGGAATATTTTACCCGGCATGCACAAGTAAATGCGGACCTATTCTTGGTTTTTTACTCTGCGGAATTAAAGAGTTATAACCATGCAAACAGTACACATAATCCATAGAGATCCGGATTTTCTAGTGGTAAACATACCGGGAGGGCTGCTTTCCTTTCCCGGACGAGGCCCTGACAAACAGGACTGTGTTATGAATCGCATCAAAAGCATGTACCCCAACGGCATCAGCAACCTGCCGTTCATCGCCTGGATATGTACACTTCCGGCATTATGCTGCTGGCAAGAAACAGTGAAAGTCACAGGAATATTTCTAAACAATTTGATCAACGAACTGTGGAAAAAGAATATATTGCTGTATTGGATGGGATCGTATCAGATGAAGCGGGCTTCTGAAATCTCTCTCACAGTAGACGAGCTCCATTCGGGACATCCCCTTCCGGCATTGCCAACACAATGGCTCCATCTTCTCGTTGAAAACCGGTAATCAAACATTCAGACATCATCGGGCCAATCTGTTTTACTGGAAAATTCACAACCGCCAAAACCTGCTTACCAACCAAGCTTTCTTTTGAATACAGATCTGTGATCTGTGCGCTGGATTTTTTGACACCAATTTCAGAACCAAAATCTACAGTTACTTTATAAGCTGGATTCCTTGCCTCAGGGAAATCATGCACCTCAACAATCGTCCCCACCCGCAACTCTACTTTTTGAAAATCACTCCACGTTATCTCAGTCATGCTCAATTTCCCCGTCCCTCTTCCCCTTCTGACCTTTTACTATCCGATTTGCGCATTTCGCTAAGTTCTAAGATTACAGAATTAGCCAGGATCAGACCAAATATTCCGGTGATCGTCGGCAGCGAACCCAGTACGTTCCGTTTTCTGCCCCGGTCTTCATAAACCGATGCGGGCTGATCTGTTTCTTCGGGCCCCTGGTAGTCAAATGTAACCTGCTCCGTTGAATACACACACTGTATACCACTGGTGACATCCCGCCGCCGCAGACGATTTCGGACGGTTTTAGCAAGTGGACAGTGACTGGAACGCATTATATCACCGGTTTTAATTTTCCCCGGATCTGTGCGTAAAGCCGCCCCCATGGAAGAATACGTCCTGATATTTCTTCTGTGGGCACCCACCAGCAGCTGGATTTTCGGATTGAGTGAATCGATGGCGTCTATCAATATATCAGGTTCTGGTGAAAATATTTCATCCAGTGTTTCTTCTGCGGCAAAAAGGGGTAATGCCTCCACCTGGCATTCCGGATTGATGCGTGCTATACGTTCCTTGGCAACTTCAACCTTGAGCCGCCCCAGGTTGTCATCGAGAGCCAGAATCTGTCTGTTAATATTTGATTTCTGAATGGTATCAAAATCAACAAGACGCAAGCGCCCGACACCTGCTCTCGCCAACCCTTCGGCAGCATATCCCCCAACTGCACCCAGGCCAACAATGGTGACCATCGCTCTTTGTAGAGCTTCAAATTTTTCTTTGCCTAAAAAACAGCGCGTTCGTGAAAATCGTTCCATGGGCTGTGGTTACCACATCTCACCTCTGTTGAGCAACAGGATAATAGTTTTTGCTATTTAAGCATATTTCGCTCTTTTCTTGACCTGTCAATTTGCTTGCTATACAATACGTCGTAAGGAAAGGTTTCTGCCTGTAAGTATAGTGAAAAATTCTGTTTACATTTAATAGATACGATGAGCCTAGATAAAGAAAAAAATAATAAATCCATTCAAAGGTTCATCAAAAAGATGCCCAGTCTTTCCACTACCGTTGGCAAAGTCATGGAGATCTGCAGCCGTACTGATGCTTCTCCCAATGAATTAAACAGAGTGATATCCCTGGATCCTGTCCTCACTGGACAGGTCTTAAAACTGATCAACTCAGCCTATTATTCCCTGATGAATAAAGTGACCTCACTCACCAGGGCAATCACCATGTTAGGCATGAATACCGTGAAGAACATGGCACTCAGTACTGCCATTATCCGCTCCGTAACAAGAGCAAAAAAATCCAAGGCACTTCCTACGAAAAAATTCTGGGCCCATTCCATTGCTACCGGCGTGTGTGCCAAGTTACTGGCCAAAGCAAATGGTGTTCCTATAATGGAATGTGAGGAGTTTTTTGTGGCAGGCCTACTCCATGATCTGGGGAAAATGCCCTTTGGAGATGAATATATCGAAGTACTGCATTCAGCAAGAGATGAGCAGCGACCACTGATAGAGCTTGAGCAGGAACTCATAGGAACAGATCATCAACAAGTGGGCCGGCTTATAGCCGAAAAATGGAAGCTCAATGAGGTTATGACCAACGCCATCTGTTATCACCATGACGTGGATTCAGCACCCGAACAGCAGAAAGTACTTGTAGCCTACATAGCGCTTGCCAATATGTATGCCAACATTCACGATCTTGGCTATGCTGGTGATCCTTTCCCACGGGAAGAAGAAGCTGAAAAGCTTATTGCAATAGCAGGTTTGAAGTGGGAAATGCTCAGCGAAATAGCCGATGATGTGGAGGCAGAAATCGAAAAAGCACAAGTTTTCCTGCAAACATAAGAAAGAGCCATGTAATATGATAAAAATCAAATTCTGGGGTGTACGTGGCTCCATCCCCTGTCCCGGACCTCGAACCATGAAGTACGGTGGCAATGGTGCCTGTATTCAATTAACAGTTGATAACAGAAACGAAATTATTATCATTGATGCTGGTTCTGGAGTAAGAGAACTTGGAAACAGCCTCATAAAACATGAACTGCCCAAGGGGCCACTTAAAATAAGTATTTATCTCTCCCACACCCATTGGGATCACATAATGGGCTTCCCCTACTTTGTACCGATTTATATCCCCGGCAGTAAGCTCAAGGTCTTCGGACCCGTAAGTTTTGAGGATGAGCCTCTGAAGGATGTGGTTGGCGGACAGATGAAGTATCGCTACTTCCCTATCAATATAGGTGAACTTGCGGCAGAAATCGAATATGAGCGTTTACGGGAAGAGCCGAAGATTGACCTTGGTGGTGGCCTGATAATGACCACCAAAATTCTCAACCACCCCATTACTGCACTTGGCTATCGCTTCGAATACAAAGGGAAAACTTTCTGCACTTGCTATGACCATGAGCCTTATCGTAACCTGTTCATTACAGACCCTGAACATCCGGAATATGATGAAGCCATGGCGTACGAGGGAGAAGAAGTGGCCAAAGAACAGAACCTGGCCATTGAGGACTTTTTCAGGGGGGCCGATCTTCTGGTTCATGATTCACAATACACAAAAGACGAATATCAAAGCAAGATAGGCTGGGGACATTCTACCTTTGAACATGCCATTGCATCGGCAAATCGTGCTGGTGTGAAAAAACTCATTCTATTCCATCACGATCCCGACCGAACGGACGACCAGATCGATGAACTTTCAAAAACGTACTGTGAACCTGGTAAATACGGGGATACTGAAATTGTTTTTGCAACAGAGAGAAGCGAGATTATTCTGTAACCCATCCTTGCATAATCCTAGCCCCCATCAAAAGGGTACTGTACTGAGTTCCGACTTCTTGCGTCTCACCGAGACTGTCACAGTCTTACTCCAAATCTGGCGTTTCCATCTGAGTGCAGATTTATTTATATAAACATAAGTAACTTGTGTCAGCCTTGATGCGCACCCCGAAACGAACATTTTTTTCTACTTCAAACTGATCTCCCGCCACAAAAAGCTGCCACGCATCACTACCCGGCAGTTTTATCTCCATAGCACCTGTTACAACAGTCATAATCTCCACAGTATCTGTACCAAATTCATATTCTCCAGCAGCCATCACACCAACAGTGGCTGGTCCATTTGCTGCAGTAAAAGCGATTGATTTTACGTTCCCATCAAAATACTCATTATGCTTAAACATCTTTTTTCTCCTATGCTTTTAATTCAATAATTAACTTTCTTACGATTGGCCTTTAATTGTCCGCGTTGTTTTTTTCCTTCCATTCGTTTTCGTTTTGCAGAAATTCCTGGCCGGGTGGGTTTTCTCTTTTTCTGTTCCTGCGTCGCCTGCCAGAGAATTGCACGCAGACGCTGTAGTGCATCTTCCCTGTTTTTCTCCTGGCTCCTGTATTGCTGAGCTTTGATAACAAGGGTACCATCTTTACTTAAACGATTATCTTTCAGTAAGAAAAGCCTGCTTTTTATTTTTTCTGGTAAAGATGAGCTACGGATATCAAAGCGTAAATGCACTGCTGACGCGACTTTATTCACATTCTGGCCACCTGCTCCCTGGGCACGAATAAATTTTACCTCGATTTCCTGCTCAGGAATACTTACACTATTTGAAATTCGAAACATGACATCCTCATACTCACTTTACGAGTAACTCGTATTATGCAAAAAAAGAAAAACAATCTCGTCCTCATTGGCATGGCTGGTGCTGGCAAAAGCTCTGTTGGCGTAATGCTGGCAAAAACCCTACAGCTTAATTTCGTCGACGTAGATACACTGATTGAAGAAGATCAGGACACATCACTTCAGCAAGCGCTGGAGAATCATGGCATTCCAGGTTTTCGCAAACTGGAAGAAAAGGTGATCCTTGCCATGCAGCAGCAAAATCATGTTATCGCAACAGGAGGCAGCGCCATCTACAGTGAGGCAAGCATGGCACACCTGAAACAATCTTCCATTCTTGTTTTACTGGATGTCCCCCTGCCTATCCTACAACAACGTGTTGGAAATTTCAGCAGCAGAGGGCTTGTAAAGGCAGATAACCAGAGCTTTGAGCAACTGGTTGCAGAACGTTTACCGCTCTATCAAAAGCATGCGGATTGTATCGTTTCCTGTGAAGAAAAAACCGTTGGGACTATCTGTCAACTTATCAGGGCGCAGATTGCAGATACCTTCTATCATTTATAAGTCGGATATGCTAGTCTGTTTCCCTTTGCAAAAAAAATTCAACCTTTAACCTATAGTAGAGAGGCACAAAAATGGCACAGAGTAAAAAAGGTGATAGCATCAAGGTGCATTACACAGGAACCCTTACTGACGGAACAGTTTTTGATTCCTCGGAAGGAAAAGATCCCCTTGAGGTTACATTAGGATCTGGAGCAGTAATCCCAGGTTTCGATGCAGCACTCACAGGAATGGAAGTAGGTGAAAAAAAAACCGTCACCATCCCCTACGACAAGGCTTACGGCCCACATAATGCAGAAATGGTTATGCAGATTCCAGTCTCTCAAGTCCCCGAAGACATGAGTCCTAAAATTGGCAACAAAATGCAGGTTGGTGGAGCCGCCGGTGAAGTTATGACTGTTACAGTCTTAGATATCACAGATGATTTCATCGTACTTGACGCAAACCCTCCCCTTGCCGGTGAGAATCTGACTTTTGCAATAGAGATGATTGCAATAGCGTAAATAGTGTCGCGTCAATGCAGAACTGTAGCAGCTTATTTTTCCTTTTCTGTATCTGTGATTTTTCAACTTAAGTCACGTAGCACAAACATGCATCTCAAGTTGAAAAATTACAGCGCACCACACAACGATTAAAGCCTAAGGCGACAATCGATATTCGTTTTTTTAACTCGTTGTATCGCTTGCCGCATCCCTTCCCGCCAGCCAGCCAGTCGAGAAAGCCGCCTGGAGGTTATAGCCTCCAGTATTGCCATTCAGATCCAGAACTTCCCCGGCAACATACAATCCTGCAACCAATTTAGACTCCATGGTTTTAGGATTTACTTCACCCAGCTTAACACCTCCTGCAGTGACAATGGCCTCACGAAACGACCGGTACCCACTCACTTCCATTCGCTGCTGTTTTAACCATTGCAACAGTCTTTTTCGCTCTTTTTTTGAAATTTGGCCAGCTGGTAGCTCTGCAGGAATATTCGTCTGCTGCAAACAGAGAGGGATTAACGCTGCCGGCAGAAGACCACGAAGCACTTCAGAAAAGACTTCCTTATGACGTTTTTCAAAATCACGTATCAACCTGCTATCAAGCTTTTGTTCACTTAATGCCGGTTTTAAGTCAAGTATGATTTCTACTTTTTTTTCTACACGCAATGCATCCACGGCCTCGCCACTGAGTGTTAAAATAACAGGACCACTGATGCTGGTTTTCAAGAAGTGGAACTCTCCAAAGAGTCTTCGTTTCTGTTTACCATCAACAAGCAGCCTGACTTCGCAGTTTCTAATCTCAAGTCCAGCTAATAGCGATTCAACCCCTCCCACAATCTCCAACGGAACAAGGGCTGGTCGAACAGGAACGATGGAATGACCTGCAGCTTTTGCCAGGGCGTAGCCATCACCAGTGGAACCGGTGGCAGGATAGGATGTTCCTCCGGTTGCGATAATAACCGCATCTGCCTTGATTATTTTTTTCCCAACTTTTACGCCCTCTATTCGATCATCATTGAAGATAATCCTGTCAACGGGACTGTTCGTCTTGATTGTGATATCAAGACTATCAAGCCATGCTTGAAACACTTTGAGAATATCTGGAGCCTTACCACTGGTAGGAAAATATCGCCCACCCCGCTCAAGACTCACACCAAGCCCTTTCTCCTGAAAAAATTCAACCAGCTCAGGAGCAAAAAACCGGGAAAATGCCTGCCGCAGAAAACGTCCATTTCCACCGAAGTGTTCGATAAAGTCTGGAACAGATGCGCTGTTGGTAAGGTTGCAACGTCCCTTGCCACTGATACAGATCTTACGCCCCGGTCGTTTCATTTTTTCAAGAAGAATAACCTCTGCACCTTTTTCTGCAGCCTGCCCGGCTGCCATCAGGCCGGCGGCTCCTCCGCCAATGACAACAACACGTTTTTTAACCATTCCTTTTCTCCTGACTGTTCAATAGCTGCACCATAAATGGTGCGTGATTAGATGTAAAAAATGGCGGATCACGTTGCAGAATCGGGCGAATTGCCGGATGCACCTTAAATTCCTCTGCCAAAAACCTGCGCACCTCCTTCCGGTTCCATCCTGCGGGGTGTTCAAAACCAGAATAGAACCCTAAATCACCGCCGGAAAAGTCATGAATCTGTAAATTGGCTTTCTCCTGACTGTTGTTAGGTAGATTAAACACGGCCAAATTTAAAAATCCTATGGCATCAGCATTGCGCACTGTGAAATCCAGGGTCTTTCTTGCTTCTTTGAGGGTTTCGGCTGGTGTACCAAAGAGCAGATAGACATACGTTGCAATACCGGCTGAGCGTAATGCGGCAAGAGTCTGTTCGACAAGTTTCAGATCGATTCCTTTATCCATCTCGTCCAGAACATCCTGTGCCCCGGACTCAATGCCAAGTTTCAACATCACACAGCCAGATTTTCGGAGTTGCATGCAAAATTTCGGATCACTCAGTTCCGAACTCACCCGGGCAAAGCCATACCAATCAGCTCCAGGGGGCTCCACTATCATTTGCTTCATTAGAGAAGGAGCCACCGCATTGTCAAGCAGGTGAATAAGACGTGGTTTATAAACACTCACCATATAGCGCAGGTCATCCAGGACCTGCTGTGTGGAAAATTTCGTGTATGGGCTGCCCTCTGCTTTTTCAGGACAGAAAGAGCAGCGATTCCAATAGCAACCTGTGGAGGCACTATAAGGGAGAATCAGCCCTGGAGAGAGATAAAGATCCAATGGCAGATCTTCAAAGTCTGGCGGCTGATGTTTGGGAGCCGAATGGGTACCCGTAATTTCCAACAGTGGAATTTCACCCTGCCCGGCAACCATATGGTCAAAAATCTCTGTGAATGGATTTTTCCATGTTGGACTTCGCAACCATGAAGTGACCAACCCGCCACCGACAATTATAGTGACTGCCGGATATTGTTTTTTTAGTAAACCAGCAAGGGCAAAGGCCGGAAGGGCCTGGCTGAGATAATTAAGGGAAATGCCAACAAATTGCTGGTCGTCCTTTGCAAAAAGGTCATCCAACCGTTCCTGAAAAAAGGGAAAGAAGATATTTTCCTGATATTTTTCCGCC